>CAYVKG010000039.1:0-35480 GCA_964451955.1 uncultured Tepidisphaeraceae bacterium | reverse complement strand
CCTGCGCATAACATCACAACTTCAGAGGTGCTGACGCGGTGGCGGTCGGCAACGGAGGATAAGACACCCGACTGGTTCAGAAAGAACATCAGTGAGTACGCGCCGAAAACTGTCTACGAGGAGATCGCGGAGACGTTCACGCTGATGACCATGCCGGACTACCAACGTGGTTCGTTGCCTAAAGAGATTGAATCAGTGATCGACATCATGCTTGGAGTAGGAGGCAAGTAATGGGCGTTAGGATTCCATCGGCTCAGTGTTTGAGGTGTCGTTGGCTTCAATCAGCATTCACTCCGATGCAGACCGATTCAAGCGTTTCTGGAACTCACAGAGAGTCCTGTCGGGCATTTCCAGATGGGATTCCGGATGAGATCGCTTCAGGAGATCACGACCACAGGAAACCGTTCCCAGGAGACAACGGGGTCCAATGGACGCCGGTGAAACCAGGCGTCGAGTATCCCGAAGAGTAGCCCACTATTGAGGACACCATGAGAACCCCATCTCTCTATTCCGACATCAAGGCCGAATTTCACATCATCGCGAGGGAGAGCTACGTCGCTCACTATAAATACATAGATCGCCAGTGGAGGGAGATCAAGGCCCGGATTTACGAGAGCGCCAACGACACAGGAGGACACGGATGGCCAGACGAACCCAACACGCTGACCCCATGATGCGGTGTTCCGATCGGCATCAGCTTCCGGGCTCCAGCCTGGACGACTCCCCTCTTTTTGGCACTCAGCACGCCGCCGCGCGTTCCTGCCAACCTCAGATCCGCCTGCGGTGAATCAGCAGGCCGCCCAGTCCCGCAGCCAGCAGCAACAGCGAAGCCGGTTCCGGAACCGGCGAATACACCATGTCGTCCAGCCGGTAGTTCTGTTGATGGTTGCCCGTCCCTCCCACCAACTTGACCGAGGTGAACGGAGCATCTGAAGTGAATCCCCAGAATTCGCCACCGTAGCTGTTGCCAATGAACCCCAAATAGGTCGAATCATTCAGGTAGACCAACAAGCTGTTTCCCGAGCCGCCTGGGCCACCCAACGTCCAATTCCCGCCATAGGCGGTTATCTGGGGCGTGAAGTTCCAGATCGTCATGGGTTCATTCTGGCTCGTCGAAGCCAGCACATCCTGATAGTACTCTCCAGCGGGATTGACATGGCCGGATTCGGAGGAGGTGAAACTGACTCCGAGATTCAGTTGATCGTCAGAGAAATCCTCGGTCAGGAACTGTCCGGCCACGGCAGCCTCCCATTGAGCCTTGGCAGTGTAGATTGTCACTCCCCCCCGGCTGGAGGTGGCCAAAACAAGAACAAACCCCATCAGGGCCATGCCGAAAACAAATCGCTTGTACATTCAGCCTCCTTCACGCCGACATATGCCCCCGCGCCTCACCACCATCAGCCCCCATGGATATTGCCCGCCCAATACCCGGGTGGCCGGTTCGTCCAGCAAGCACCAGTACATTATGCCTCCGGTTTTCCTGGTTGCCAAAACACAGGCCTTGGCCGATCGGAATATTGCTCGGGCAATGGCAAGCCGCTTCCCATGCGATAGCATCGCAACTGTCGTGTAAGCACGAGGTTCCGCGAGCAAACTCCCGGCTGGACCTCAACACTCGTGGCGACCAATGTCTCCGGGCAATCGCATGGACGTGTTCAAGGACAGCTGGGAATCAACCCGCAAGACCCCGTGCTGATGGACACGCGACCCCCCGACAACGATCCCAAGGGACCCAACCTGCCGCCTCCACGTCGGCCCAATTCCCCAAAGCCACGCTCGGAACGCACTGACGCTTATGGTTGTGTGGACGCACCCTGTGGTTAGGGGTAAGCGACGCAGACCGATGAATCCGCAACCAACATCGCCCCACGCGCCTGCCACGGTTGCACACCACGAAACCCGGGGTATATTTGCCGAGGTTGCACAATTCGAATTCGGAGGGATCTTTCGCATTGTGAATCACGTCGTGTGTGTGTTGGCCGATGAATCAGTGAATTGAGCACGTCCCGCGGTGGCGACTGCGGTCGCCGTTTCACGTCTGCAGGCTTTGTGAATCGTGCGCGCGGACCATTCCCGCGCTGCCGACAAGGAGATTTTGGCCAGATGAACCAGGAACTTCCCTTCCGGGCGGCGGCATTGCATCCGGATTGGCCGGAGGCTCGCTTCAATGTCTCGGGCATGTTTGTCTTCCATCCCATCATCGTGCAACTGATGGGCATGGTTGAACTCGGGTTTGACTGCCGGCTGCCCATCGAGGCGGTTCATGGCGCTCCTTCCCTGAAGTGGAACGCCGGCCGGGCATCGCGAGTGCCCTACAATGTTCCCGAATTCGAAAAGACGCTGCCAGTCCTCTACTCCAGAGACATCGGGTGTTTCCCAACCTTCACAAACCACCTCGTCGTCCCCCAAGACCTGGCCGATCCCGTCGGGAACAACATTCTGGACCACCTCAACCAGCGACCCGATCTGAACGCGGTCATCGTCAACAGCGAACTGCTCTCCCAGTACATCGCGCAACACTATCCCAAAGTGCGCCAGGTCGCTTCCATCATCAAGGTAACGCTCGAAAACGGCCGCGGACGACCTGACTATTACCGCAGCCTCGGAGATCGCTTCTGGCGCTATGTGGTCCATCCCGACGATTGCCGCGACCTGAAATTGCTCGACCAGCTCGACCGCGAAAAAGCCGAGATCATCGTCAATGAGAACTGCGCCGTCGACTGCCCCAGTCGCGTCGGCCATTACCAGGCCTATGCCAGGTGGCAGACGGCCGCCAACGTGCCGGACCAGCAGATCGCTCAGCAGGAAATCGACCGTTACGCGGCCAACTGCCATTCGCCTTTCCACATCAACCGCCTCAGCGAGCGCAAACGCAGCTGCAATCTGGCCCGATCCGAAATGAAGGCCGTCTATGATCTCGGGTTCCGCCACTTCAAGATCCAGGGACGCGCGGATGATCCGTACTCCTATTCCTATGACTTGATCCGGTTCCTCCTGGAGCCGGAGGCCGCGTCTCCCCTCATCTTCAAGTCGCTGTGCCGATGGCTCGACAAAGTCCTGGTCAAAACGACGGCGTGAACGGATTCCAGACCCTATTCCGCCTTTGGGCGGCCCATGACATAGTTGTACTCCGGGTGTGGCTGCCAGATCATCGCCGTGAAATGCGGCGCCAGCAGCGCCAGAGCCGCCTCCGGTGACAAACCAAACGCCGTTGTTCGAAAGGGTTGTTGCTGCAACCAGCCGGCGGGGCGGGGCGTGTAACTGCGCGAGTACAACACCCCCGTTGGCGCCAACACCCGCGCGAGCTCGCGAACCGCCGCCTCTCGCTCGTCGGGCTCAATGCAGTGCAGACAACCGACGTCCAATATCCGGTCAAAATGGCCGTCGGCATACGGGATTGCCATGGCCGAGGCCACCACAAAACGATGGGGCAACTTGACCAACTCCTGGCAGCGGGCAATTGCAGCCCATGAGCAGTCGATCCCGAAAACCGCAAAGCCCAGCTCCTCCAAAGCCACCGCGTTCTTGCCGTACCCGCACCCCAGATCCAGGATCCTCAGCGGCCTGTCCGAAGGCGACGCGGACTGCCTCGCATCAGCAACCAGCCGGGCGACGATGTCCCACTCCCGGGGCGCGAAATTCCACGGAACGCAATAAGCGTCCCGGTATACCTCGTGACTGGATTGCAGTTTGGCCGATTCCCCCACCACAAAGGGACCAGCCGGCCTTTGCCAATGCGTGGCGGTGGCAGGAACAAAACCATCCGCACCCAATCCCCGCGCCAACTCGCCTTTCCCAGCAGGAGCCGCAACGAACAGCGGTATCGCGGCCTGGGTCTGCCGAGAGCACACGCGCGCCAGCAGACGCATCGCCTCAGCCTGCACGCCTTCGGGCAGCGGCCGCTCGCTTGCCACGACCATTTCCACGCCCCACGCGCTCAGATACGCGGCAACTTCCCCCACATCCAGACCGTTCCGTGTCAAACGGAAACTGCACAACGGAACACTCCCGGCCAAAGCGCGCGCCGGCTCGGCGGTGGATCGAAGCTCGTGGGTTGGGCCAACAACCAAATAGTCCGACGACATGTGCCTGTCATTCTAGCCCAGCAACTACCGGAAAGCCTCACCCCAATTCCGTCTGGCGCCGAAATCTCCCTGTCCCCAGGTGGAAATGCCCCCCTCGGCATGCCTACAAAGAGACTGAACGCTCCGTATATGCCAAGGAGAAGCTATGGGTTATCCGGCATTACCCGTATTGATCGTGCTCTGTGTCGCAGTCGTCGCCCTCGGGGGTGAGACCGCTGACAGTTCCCCCAAGACCGTCCTTGACTTCAGCCTCAAAGACATTGACGGCAAGAATGTCGATCTGACCCGGTACAGCGGCAAGGTCGTCTTGCTGGTCAACGTGGCCAGCAAATGCGGCTACACGCCCCAGTATGAGCAGCTCGAAAGACTCTATCGCAAGTACAAAGAAAGAGGGCTGGTCATTGCGGCGTTTCCCGCCAACGAGTTCGGCGGCCAGGAACCCGGCACCAATGCCCAGATCAAGGAGTTCTGCACGTCCCGGTATGATGTCACCTTCGATCTGTTCTCCAAAATCGTCGTCAAAGGCGAGAACATCCATCCCCTCTATGCGTTCCTGACGAGCCGGCAAACCAATCGCGACTTCGGCGGAGAAATCAAATGGAATTTCACGAAATTCCTCGTCTCACGCGATGCAAGAGTCGTCGCAAGGTTCGAGCCAAAGGACAGGCCCGACGACAAAGCCGTCATTGATGCCATCGAGAGGGAATTGGACAAAACCAGATAACTCCGACTCACAGACCGAGCTTCACCGCCAGCCGAAGCACCTCGGCAACGCTCCACGCTTGCGCCGGCGCGCCAACCGCGCGGTGCGGCTCGTCCCCCTCAAAACACTCCGAGAGCTGCCCGATCGAGCCCTGGTTCATGTTGTCAATCAATGGCTGAAGCCAAACCCGCGCCTGCCGGGCCGCGTCCGGACTTCCCCGGTGCGCCCGAAGGTGCGCATCCAGGAAATGACCGATCAGCCACACCCAAACCGTGCCGTTGTGATAGGCGCGATCCCGCTGCATCGGCGGACCCGAATAACGACCGTGGTACTGCGGGTCCGACTTGGCCAGCGTACGCAGCCCAAAGGGCGTCAGCAGTTCCCGGCGGCAAACCTCCACCACGGCGTGCTGCTGATCGTGATCGAGCGGCGAATGCGGGAGCGAAACCGCGAAAATCTGGTTTGGCCGGATCGACGTGTCCCTGTGATCCGGCGCAATCACATCCGCCAGCCCGCGAAACGCGTTCAGCCAGAATGCTTCCTTGAACGACTTGCGCACCTTGTCCGCCAGATCCGTTTCCCCCAGAAGCATCAGCGCGTTGTACCACAACGCATTCACCTCCACGGCCTTCCCGTGCCTCGGGGTGAACGCAATCCCGTTGCACTTGGCGTCCATCCACGTCAGTTGCGTGTCCTTGTCCCCCGCCACAATCAGACCGTCGGACGGATCCATGTGAATGTTGTACCGGGTCCCCTGCCGGTACCCTTGCACAATCGCCCGGCATGCCGGCAACAACTTGCCCTCAAATGTGGCGCTGTCTTTTGAGCAACGCAGATACTCGAAACACGCGTGAATGAACCACAGGCTGGCGTCAACCGTGTTGTACGACGGCTCATTGGTGTAATCGTCGAAACGGTTGGGGATCATCCCTTCCGAAACGTACTTCGCAAAAACACAAAGCACCTGGGCGGCCTCGGTATATCGCCCGGTTGTCAGCAGGAGCCCCGGCAACGCAATCATCGTGTCCCGGCCCCAATCCGCAAACCAGGGATACCCCGCAATGATCGTCGTCCCCACCTGCCCGTCCGGCTCCGACCTCGATACCACAAAATCCGCAGCCGCACGCGCCAAACGCATGATCGTCAGCGATGGCGAAGGCGGTGGAGTCGTCGGCAATTCCAGCGGCGCGGGAATGGGCGGTTCCGGACGCTTCGCCAACTCCGCGTCAAAGTCCAACGGACTGCCGATCGGCGACAGGCTCGCCCAAACCACCAGCCGAAACGCACCATGCGTCTTGTGAATCAGCTCGCCGGGCACAAACAAGTCTTCCGTGTCGTCCAGCCCCCGCTCACTCTCCATCGCGTACGTGTGGCTGTACCACCAGTCCGAACGCGGCACGAATTGCCCGGCGTCCGCGCGAAAATGAAGCGTGTGCTCCCCTTGGTTCACCGCCAGACTCCACGCCGCCTCCTGAGAAACGCTCAACTTCTCCCCCGGCGCGCGCCGAAGCGAGTGAAAGTCACGCATCGACACGAACGGCAGCAAGTGAAACTCAATCTGACGATCGCCTTCCGGTTGCACCGTGTAACGCACCCCAATCTTGTTCTCCCGCCAGACGATCTGAAGCTCCTTGGTGACACGAACCCCCGCCACCAGGTATTCCCACCGCGCGACCCGGTCCAGCTCGAAGCGACGCAGAAAATGGTCCCCGCGCGGGTGGAACGCCGACCGAAACTGCGAGATCGACAACTCGTGAAACTCATCCAACCGGCCATCCACATACAGCAGCTCGCCAATCCGGTTCAAAGTCATCATCCGCCCCAACGGCGGCTTCGTGGCGGCGCACAGCAGGCCGTGGTAGCGCCGCCGGTTGCACCCCACCACCGACGACGACGCGAACGCGCCGCAACCGTTGGTCAGCAGCCACTCGTATGTCAAAAAGGGATGAAGCTGTCCCTGAGTCTCGAGTGAATATAGAGGCATGACGACCAGTGTAATCGACCGCGGTCTTTGGCGGTAGCTCAGGCATACCGTCCGCGAAATTGCCCGCCTCACGCCTCAGTCCCGCGGCAGGTTCTCCGTTACAAACTCGATCACCGTCTGCCCCAACTCCCGACGGTCGATCGTCGAAAACAGATGATCGGTTTCCAACCAGATTTTCTTCGCGTTCGGCGGAGCCGCTCTGTGCAGCGACTCCGAAAAAAAACGCGGAACCAGCTGATCCTTCGTGACATTCAGCAGAAGCAGCGGACGCGGCGCGATCTGGGCTACGTGGTACACCGGATCAGTCGCCCGTGCGGCCTCGCGAGTCTCGGGTGGCAGATCGCCCGTGAACCAGCCCGTGAAATTACCCCCGCCCACAATCGACGCCATCACCCGGATCCGCGGGTCGTGAGCCACATACACGATTCCGGTGATCGCCCCCCACGAAATGCCCACGTACGCCAGCCGCTTCGAATCGACCTCGGACCGCGTCAACAGATAGTCCGTCGCCCGGGAGTAGTCGCCCAGCGTTTCGATGAAGTTCGTCTGCAACGGAATCAGCGCTTTCGACGCGCCGGCGTCTTTTCGCTCGCCCTTGCCGGGAATGTCGATCGTCAACACGACATACCCCTTCTCCGCGAATTGACGCGCCAGAATGACAATGTAATTCGTCGATTTGCTGCCTCCCGAACCGTATTGCAGGAGAACGGCCGGGTGCTTGGCCAGTCCGTCCGCAGGAATATAGAGAAAACCAGGCACGCGCGACTTGCCGTCGATGCCATTGAACTCCACACGCAACTGCGTAAAGGTGTCGTTCTTCGCAACCGCCTTCTCCGTGGCATCCAGCGGTGCATTTGTCGCGATGCTATAGGGCCTTCCGGCAGGTTGCGTCGTCGCGGCGACACAAAACAACCCGCCCAGAACCGCCAAGACACACTGCAACCACTTGCGCCAAGACCAAGAAACCATGACCCAATCCCTCAAATCCACCGAGCGCCCGACGGCCACGCCCTCAACCTGTATACGCGCCAACCAGCCAAGTGGTTGCACGCACCCCCGCCGACCCGCCCCCGCCGACCTCTGCCCCGCCAAACAGCAGGACAGGTGGCGCGCTTGGCGACACCTGTCCCAAAGTCCTACCCGATGTTCTCCTTACCCTACTTCACCGCCTCCACCTTAATCGTGTGCTTCACCGGTTTCACCTCTGCCGCTGCCGCCGCCGCCAGGCTGGCATCCTTTCTCTGCACCACCGCGGCAATACGACCCAACGCCTCCGACTCTTCGGGCACCGCATTCGCGTACACAGGCAGGTTGTGCAGAAGTTGCTTGTGAAGGTGGGTCTCGTAGTTCTGCTTCTCCCGTACGGCCCGCTCGACCCTCCGGAACGGCTCACAAAACGGATTCTCAAGGAACTCCGCCGCCAGATTGATCCCCTTCTCCAACGCCACCGCCGAAAACTCCTTGCTCGCTCCGCCCCACGTCACCTTCGCCCGCTCCGCCCCGACATTCTTCACCACCAGCGTCAGCCGGTTCAACTCCTCATTGAACGGGAAAAACTCGATCACGCCCGCCGTCGCGCCCGGATCCGACGGGTTCCCGAAAAAGCAGAACGGATACCGCGTCGATTCGATCTCCACGGTGCCGCCGTTGGCCGACAGTACCTTGTGCCCGTCCGTCGCCGTTGCAGTTCCCTTCAGATCGACCGTGAACGTGCCGACGTTCCCGTCGCATCCCATGGCCTTCAGATAAGCATACGCCATCACCAAATGTCCGTTTTTCGCGGGGTGAAACCCATCCGGACCCGCCAGATGATACCGCTTGCCGTACTTCGCCTTCGCCTTCGTCATCGCCCCCATCATCGCATCGTAAACGTTGGCAAAAAGCACCCCCTCTTCCTGCGCCACCTCCTTCGAAATGTCGCGAAGTGATGCCAGCGTCTTGTTGTACATGGCGGCCGCCTCCGGATTGTTCCGGAACGTGTCAAAATCCACGCAGCCGGGCGAGCCGACAATGATCACGCGCGTGTTGGCCTTCTTGAACCCCTCCACAATGCCCCGTTGCGCGTTCCGGTACCGATTCCCCTTCGCCTCATCCATCGGCGAATACCCGCCGTCGTTCATTCCGTAATTCGTGGTCGCCACCGTTGGCCGCAACCACAACACGTCGTTGGCCATTCGCCCCAGAAAACCGGGAGCCGTCTCCCCTCCCCACCCGAACTGCGCCGTGCGGATGTTGGCTGCAGGCTGGCACATCAGCAGGTAGTCCTCGATGAATACGGAATACTCCTTCTGCTCCGTGATCGAGTCGCCGCACACCGCTACGATGTCGTTTGGCTTCAGCGCCAATTCCGCGCGCGCAAACGACGCGACCAACACCGCCAATAGCAGCCAGGCAATCGACCGGCATTTCATGGGCATCTCCCTGTAAGTTAAGACCATCATCGCTCCACCCCGCCTATTGTGGTTCCCCGACCCCCAAACCGCAATCCCACCACGCCGCCCTGACCGGCACAGCGTCACAACCCTGCCGTTGTGTCACTCCGATGCGTCGCAAAGTCGCATCAAACCCGTACGCTATTCTGCCTCTCGCTCCGATAACGCTGTCACTTGCCACATTATCGGGCCATCGCCTGGTTCCCCGCGTGGCACGGGCGTTGCAACAGCAGGGCATCGCCGTGCCGGTAGGCAAGGAGCATCCATGAGCGTTGTTGCCCCCAATCGCGCAGTTGCCCAGAGCGCTGCCATCCCGTCAGGCCTGCTCTGTGAGTGTCGTGTCGCATCAGCTGCCCGCCGCCGCTTGCCCGCCAGTGCCTCCCATCGCCTGAGCGGGTCTCACGCGAGTCGGTCGCTGCAGCCCGGAGTTGCCATCTCCGACTGGGTCCTTGACATCATCGCCGATCGTCTGCTCGACGACCTGGCCAGGTCCCTGTGAAATCGCTGCCCGACGTTGCCGTCTCCCTGACGAGGCGGGCCGGTTGCCGTTGCCGTCGCTACCCTGCGAGGCCTAACGAGGTGTTCCCAGGCGGGTTTCAAAACCTCGCAACTTCCTCGATTTCGCAAGACGCCGCCGCGCACCGGTTTTGGCCCCGACCTTGAGGTACAATACCCGGACGAAAGGATTTCGGGCAATGAGCACGGTAGCGCCCGCCGGATCAACAGCTCACCGCCCACACCACACGACCATGATCCACACCGCGCGTCGCCACCACCCCACCTCCCGCCCGTAGCACCGGCGGCTCACCAAAATCCAGTTCGCGCCCCAAAATGTCCGTCACTCGCCCTCCCGCCTCCTCCACAATGATCGCCCCCGCCGCGTGGTCCCAGATCTTCTCCCGATACTCCCCGCTCGTCGGCAACCTCAGGTAAATCTCCGCGTCCCCCCTCGCCACCGCCGCGTATTTCGCCTGGCTGTCCATCCGAACCGGCTCGGCTCGAATTCCCAGCTTCTCCGCGATCCGCACCGACCGTCCCTGATCCGTATGCCCGCCCTCCACCGACTCGCAGAACCGGGCCTTCTCCTGCCATCGCGATTCGTTCGATCCGATCTCCGGCATTCTCAGGGGCGTTTCCACTGTCGATCCGACCCGCGAAATCGCGCACTCCGCCGCACCCTTCCCTCGCTCCGCCACAAGCATCACCCCCCCCTCGCCGCCCAGATTCGGACACCCCAAAACGCCCAGAACCACTCGCCCCTCCTCCGCCAACGCCAACGCCACCGCATATTGCCCCCCACGCAGAAACCCCTTCGTTCCGTCGATCGGATCGAGCGTCCAGAAGCGACCGCTTCGTTTCCTCACTGCCTCCTGCCACCGGCCGGCATCAATCCACCCCATCACCTCGTTCTCGCCAACCGATCTTCCCAGACTCGCTCCCACCTGCTCCAACACGATCTCACGCACCTCGTCAGGCAACTCCGTCGAGTCCTCCTCGGCCACAATCGCATCCGTCGGGAACGCCTCCCGGACCATTTTGCATATCACCGCTTGCGACGCATAGTCCGCCACCGTCACCGGGCTCTTGTCTCGCTTCTGAACCTCCCCCACGATCCCACCCCGAACCCGCTGACAGACCTTCACCGCTTCCCCAACCGCCGCCATCGCCATTCTTCGTTCCAACAGCATCAGAAATACCCAGGCAAGTCCTTCAATTTCGGAAAACGCGAATCCTTCTCTGACAACAAAGCATCGCTGGCCTCAGTGGGCCACTCAATCCCCAGCTCCGGATCGTTCCAGAGCACGCCCCGATCGTGCTCAGGCGAGTAGAACTGCGACACCTTGTACAAGACGCTGGTTCCCGGCTCCAGTGTGCACAAACCATGTGCAAAACCAGCCGGGACAAACAACTGTCTCCAATTGTCCGCGCTGAGAATCGTTGCCACATGCTTCCCGAAAGTCGCGGATTCCCGCCGCAAGTCGACCACCACGTCGAATATGCTCCCGCGAGACACGCGAATCAGCTTGTCCTGCGCAAACGGTGGAATCTGAAAATGCAAACCGCGAACGGTATTGCGCTCTCGCGAGATCGAGTGGTTGTCCTGCACAAACTCCACGTCGATCCCGATCGCCGACAACGCCCGCCTGCTGTAGGTCTCACAGAAAACCCCCCGTGAATCAGAATACTGCCGGGGCTCCAGGATCTTCACCCCTGGAATCGCCGTCTCAAACACCTGCATGATCCGCCTCTCCGGCCAAAGACAACCGCATTGCCGCAACAATCACTTTCCCCTCGCCCAGGGACATGCCTCACGCTGCGGACACAGCTTGCACCCGTGCTGGTGCGAAAGCAGCGGGATGATCACGAAACCCACAACCACAAAACCCGCCAGCAAACTCACCAGCGGCCAATGCAACGATCTCACCAACGCCGGCACCGCAAACGCCGGCGGTATGAACCACAACGGCACCACCAGCAGGATCACTCTCGGAAACTTGCGCGTGAACAGCGTCGGATCCCCCGCTTTCCGCAGCCGGGCCGCTATCACCCCGTATCCACACGGGCACGATCGCTTGCCATAGCTCGGACAAAACGGGCACAACAACACCATGATCCCAAGGACCCCGAGCAGGCCTACCACCACATAGCCCACCGCCACCAACCACCCCGCCGGCGACGCGCCAATCGAGAGCTTCAGTATGGCTGCCCCCATCAGCAGCATCGCCGCAAATGGCAGGTTGTCCAACAGCGAACTCGAAGCCGAATACTCAGGCAGTTGCGGACAGGGTTCCTCGCTCATGAATCTCCTCCCAAAATCACGCTGGCACGCCGGCAAACGCCCGGAAAAGCCTCGTCGCTGCAAGGTCCGTCCCCACTTGCCTCGCTGCCCGCAGACCCGTCACTTGCCGACGAAACTGTCGATCACGGCGACCAACACTGAAGGATCGAATACGAAAGGCAACGCGACACCTGAATGAACGCTCACCCACAACGTCCCGCGTGGTCCTTCGACACTGACCGCGAACCTCAACAACGCAACGGGCCGCGCCAGTCGTCACGATACACTAGTCCGCGCGCGACACATTCGCAAGCTCAACCCCGGTCGCACACAAGGCGGCTATTTGGGTTCCAGGCAGAACACGGTCCCGCCGGTGTCCGCCAGGATCAATCGGTTCCCGGAAATTGCCACCGACGCCTCGATCGCCCTGGCCGCATTGAATTGCCAAAGCAACCGCCCCGTCTTCAGGTCCAGCACATACAGGTTCTTATCCTTGCTGGGGGCATAAACCCGCCCGGAGCTGATGACCGGCGCGGCATCCACATCGCCCCGCGTCCTGAAAGTCCACCTCCGCGACCCCGTCTTCACGTCTATCGCATGCACGTGCCGATCTCGGGCGCCCACAACCGCCAAACCCTCCGCTATCGCCGGCGCGCCGTATACCAGCATTTCGCTCTCGGCATTCTGCCATGTCCACGCAACCTTCCGGCTGACTACGTCCACGCCAACGACCCTCCCCAGATCAGCGCCAACGACCAGCAGATTCCCCAGAAGTGCCGACGAACTCGGGACAGGCACATTAAGCTCAACGGCAAACAATTCCTTCCCCGTCTCCACTTCGATCGCCCGCACCGCTCCGTCGCATCCCCCAAAGTAGGCGATCTGCCCCCGCCTCTGACCCGTTGGCTCCGGGCGGGCGGCGATTTGCCCAGCCGCCGGGGCAGGACCAATCGCAGGTGCCGAATTCACTCGATCCCCGCCGGCTACCTTCCATAGAACCTTGCCGTCAAGATCGCTGACGCAGAACATCATCGCCCCGTCGTTGGCAAAGAGCACCCGCGACTCAATGGCATTGGCTGACGCGTTGATCGGGCTCTCCGTGTCCAGCGTCCACACCTTCTGGCCGGTCTCAACCGACACAGCGTGAAAGACCCCCGAAAGGTCGCCAATCAATACCTTGCCCTGGTATACCAGGGGAGTTGCCGCAAACGAGTCCCCCGTATGGTATTTCCACCGTGGCTTGCCCGTCTGCAAATCCAGGGCGTGCAGCGTGCCCTTCCCGTCAGCCACATACACCGTGTTGCCAGCGATGATCGGAGAGCCGGTGATCGCCGTGCGCTCCACCTCGTCGGCCTTGTAGGTCCAGCGAACCGTCATCGGCGGAGAACCGATCCCCTCGGCTGTCCCGAGCAAGGGACCCCCGCCATGAAATGCCGGCAAGGTCGTCGGACTTGCCGCCCCGGTCAGCGGCAGCAGAACGACACAGAAAATGCCGGCCAATCGCGACAACATGGCGAATCACTTGGCGGAGAATTCCACGCAAACAAAATCATCTTTGCCTTTGGCATAAAGCTTCCCCCGGTAGATCAGCGGCGAAGACCAGACCTCTTTGCCCTGGACCAATTGGAGCTCGCTGATGAGCTTGAAGCTGTCGGCGCCGCCCGCCGCCAGCGCAACCTTCCCGTTCTCGGCCAGCAAAACGAATTTGTCGCCGACGCGGACCAGCGACCCGCCCATGCCGATCCGAAAATCCTTCGACGACCATTTCACCGCGCCGTCAGGCCAGGACAGGCATTTCAGCGTCCCTTCCGAGTTCGCGTAGAGGGCGTTGCCTTCCAGGATCGGGCTCTGGAATCGGCACATCACTTCCTTGTTCTCCCACAGCTTCGTCGCCGAATCCGCCGTAAGCTTGAGCATGATGCAGCCGTGATTGTAATCGCTGGTGACAAACAGGTGGCCGTCCCGATAGATCGGCGTGGCCGAGTTCACGTCATATCGGGTCTTCCAGGGGTACGTCCAGATCGTCTTGCCGCTCTGGGGGTTCATTGCCCAGATCGCGTCCCCCCCAAATATGATCAACTGCTTGGTTCCCTGCACATCCACCAGTACAGGCTGGGTATAACCTCCCAGGCCCTTCTCCGACTGCCAGACAATCTTGCCGGAAGACTTGTTGACGGCCACCGCAACGGGGCCGTTCTTGCCGCATTGAACGTAAATCAAATCGCCGACGATCAGCGGATTGGAACCCTGTCCCCATTCGCAAGGCGTGGAGTTCGTCTGCTTCAGAACATTCACCTGCCAAAGGGGCTTGCCCGTCCCCAGTTCCCAGCCGGCCAAGTCGCCGGCTCCGCCGTAGGTGTAGATGCGGTCGCCTTCTATCACCGGCGAACAACGCGTCCCAGGATATGCCCCCGTCCAGGCATTGTTGTATGCCGCCGTCCAGAGCACCTTCCCGCTGTCGGCATCATACGCTCTCAAGGTGTCTTTCTGAATGCCGTCCTTGTCTTCGATCGTCGAGAACAGGTAGACCTTGCCATCGACGGCGACGGGGCTGGAGTAACCGATCCCCACCGTGTCGGACCAGAGCTTCTTCAAGCCCGCGGCCGGGAACGACTCAAGCAGACCCGTCTCTTTGGAGATGCCGTCACCGCGCGGACCACGGTAGGCCGGCCAATCCTCGGCAAGCGCCCGGCCAAATCCCAACAACACAAAAACCGCAATGATTGTCGTGTACCGTCGCATCAATGAATCCCTCGTCTTGGGTCAGAGCCTGCATCTTCAGTCCGGCGGCCGCGGCATTCTCAGGGCCATGCCTTCATATTGCAATACCGCCATATTCGGGCCGACGTTTCAAAATCATACCCCTATTCGGCACGCAAATCCGCCGGACTGATGCGGCGGGCGGCCAGCAGCGTCGCAACCGTCAGCGCCACCAGGCCTAACAGCACAGTCAGCCCGAGAGTCAGCGACAACTCGCCGAAATTCAACATGCGCCGCGCGGGAAGCACGGCGATCAACGCCGCCACCGCGCCGATCAACAGCCCGACGACCAGCAGAAAGGCGTTCTCGAAAAGCACCAGCCGCAGCCGGGCACCCCGGCGGAAACCCAGCGCCGCCAACAGTGCCAACTCGGCCCGCCGTTCCACGAGATTGCGCACCAGGATCACCCCCAGCCCGATCGTGCCCAGCATCAGACCCAAAGACCCCAGAACCTGAAAGGTCGAGAGATAAGTGTTCGCCACCTCCAGATAACGCGCAAGCCGCTGCGAGGTCGGCTCCACCGTGACCGCATAGTCCTCAAGCTCGGCGGCCAGAAGCTTCTGCAACGCGGCGACGTCGGAGCCGGGGCATTCCACCAGTACCGTCCCGTAACCCGCCTCCGTCGGAAACAGACGCAGGAAGTCCTCCTCATGGATCAGCAGTTCGCTCTGGAAAATCGTGTGAGGCAACGTCGCCGCAAGCACTAGCTCACGCGGACGACCAAGCTGATCCGTTATTCGCAGTGCGTCCCCCGGCGAGAGCTTGAGTATGTAGGTGGCCGATTCGCTGTCGGCCATCATCGAAATCCTCGGGTTCGTGCTCTTGAACGGCGCACTCCGGGCAAACCTGTCCCATGCTCCGCTGCCCTTGGGAGTGAACGGCCGCGCGTCCATCATCGATCGAGGTACTCCCAGGATCGTCGGAGACGTGGGACGAGTGAGGTTCAGACAACTGGCATCCTGGCCGGCCCACGTGCGAAGCGAAGTGAAACGCGCTCGCTCCAGCAGCGGCGAATCCATGTCGCGCACGCCAAGCATCTCCCGGCCTTTTCGAGTGTTCAAATCACCCAGCAACGGCACGTCGGCCGTCAGAATGAGCTGATACCCCCCGGTCCCGGAATCCCTGGCGTGCGTGTCGGCGGGCGGCGCCTGCACCATCGATGCCACCGTCACGAGCGTGAAACTCGCAAACGCGATCAGCGAGATCGCCGCAATGCTGCGCGCCCGATTGCGCCCGGCATTACGCAACGCCAGGAGCGTCAGCGACCGCGACGCCCTGCCCCGACGTGTCACACGCAGCCGCGCGGAGACAAAGAACAACCCGGATACAAGCAGCAGCGTCCCCGCCGTCAGGAATGCCCCTTGCGCGAAACTCGGCCGCACCAGGCTGACGATCAGCAACGAAACCGCCCCCAGAAATCCCATGCCCGCCAGACGCGAAGCCGTCACAACTCCCGACAAGTGGCCGGCGCGGCTGGTCGACGTCGATCCCGACCACGACCCGCACAGCAGACTGACCGCCGTCGAGCGGCTGATTCGCCGGACCGCCCAATAGATTGCCGTCATCGCGATCATCACGCTGGCGACAAACCCGATCACGATCGTCGCCGGCTCAACGTGGGACCGCAGCGACGTCATCCCGACCGCGCCCTGCCACCACGTTCGCAAACCCGCGATCATCAGATTCGTGTACCCCAGAGCAAGTGCCAAACCGAGCCCGGCGCCAATCAATGACAGAATCACGCCTTCCGTGAACGCCAGACGCAGCATCGCCCGGGGCGCAAAACCGATCGCCGACAACAGGCCAAACTGGCGGGCTCGCTGCTCGATCGCCAGACGAAATAGCATCGCGACCAGAAGCGCAGCGGCAACGATGAGGAAGAAACTGAAGCCGATAAACAAACCCGCAAAATCCGTACTCCCCGAAGCCGCTTCCAGTTGCCGCGCTTTGATCGGCATGAACGAAAAACCCAGCGATGCCGTGTCCAGACGCTCCCTCAGCCTGCGCGAAAACTCCTCCGCATCGGCGGCCGGTACGCGCATGCTGGTCAGGTCCCCGAATACATTGCCCCAGAGTCGGCGGGCGGTATCCAGGTTTATGAACAGCTTCGGCGCGGCTTTGTGTTTGGCCCAGTACGCTTCATCCTCCTCCGTCACCAGCTTCTTGTCGATCTCCACCCCTTCAGGCGGATTCCAGTCGCCAATCGTGTCAGCGTCTGTCAGGCCCTTGTATGCCGGCGTCAGCGTCGGATCGGCGCCGAGTCCCGACATCGGCAGGATCCGGACAACGCGGAACGTCACCGGCGAACGAACCTCCTTCATCTCGCCATTCGCCTGACGCTGGTAATACGTCATTTCGATCTCGTCCCCGACTTTGGCGCGCAGCCGGTCCGCGGTCCACGCGTTCAACGCGATCTCGTCTTCCGCAAGCGCCTGCCCATCGAGACGGTCAATGCCGGCGACAATGCAATAATGCAGACGGTCCGACCTGTGGACCGCGGGACCACTCGTCAAGACGGCTTCCCCTTCCTTCCTCACCACGCTGTTGGCAAGATAGATACTGACCCGGCGAAGCGGCATCAAACCTGCTGCCGCCGCGGTCGCCGCCTGTTCCACCCCGGGGGCCAGATACGTGCTGCGAGACGTCAGGATCGCTTCCGTGCCGTCCGCGGATTTGCTCAGTCCCAGTCCCAGGTCCTCCAGGCCGATGCAGCTGCGCAGAATCTCGTCCAGCACCGCCACGTCACCGCCCCCGTCCGTCGCCTGAGATCCGCCCTGCACCATCAGCAGATTCACCCGCCCCTCTTGGTTGATGGTGCCCTGCAGATCCTTCAGGTTGGCCCAGGCATTGAGCGGCGGACGCTGCGCCCCCGCGAGCGCAAAAAGCGAAAGCACCCCACGATCCCGCGCAATCTGCCGAATCTGCGCCCGCAACCCGGTCGTGACCTCGGTTCGGCTGCGATGGGCAAATGCCGCCTCACGCGGAACGTCGTCGGCCGTCGGCAGACTGAAAGTGACTGTCCCGCCCACGCCGCTCACAGACAAAGCATCCGCCAGCGCGCCATTGACGATTGCCTGCCCCGGCAAAACCTTCACCCAGTCGCAGTCCGCGACTCCCATAATCTGCACCCCCGCCGTACGAACACCCGATTCGCCCCCGGCGCCCCCCCGCACCGAAACCGCGGGAATGCACGACCGAAAACGACCGGCAAATCGCTTGTCAGAGGCAATCCGCCCCGCCAAATGCTCCGGAAAAAACTGACGCGAAACCAGCACATAGTCGATCGGACCAAGACGCTCCAAAACAAGGGCCCGCAGCGAACCACGCACCGAATCGCCCACCAGCAGTGCTCCGGTGAGGACCGCCGTCGCAACCGCCATGCCAACGATAACCGCCAAACTGGCGGCGCGGAAATGAAACACGTTCCGAAGGATCAGCCGCAACCTGGAGCGGATCGGAAACGCCCTGCGAACATACCCACGCACGCCCGACCAGCTTGGCTGGCGTCGCGACCCGCTGGGACCGGGCTGGCCGGGGGAATGGGGTATCACCTCACGCATCCATCAACCGTCCTTCGTCCATCTTCATCTTCTTCGCAAATAGCTCCGCCAAGGCGGCGCTGTGAGTCACCGTGACCAGAATCGTCAAGCTGTCGGCCGTCAGTCTGGTGAGCAGTTCGCCAATAGCGCCCGAAGTCTTCGAATCAAGGTTGCCGGTCGGCTCGTCACACAGAAGCAGGGATGGCCGGTTCATCAAGGCACGCGCAATCGCAACACGCTGTCGCTCGCCCCCGGAAAGCTCCCCCGGCAGATGCGCCAGCCGGTCCGAAAGACCGACTTGGCCAAGCAACGCTTCAGCGCGGGCAACGTCTTCGTCCTGAACCCGTGCAACGGCCAGCCGCGCCATCAGCACGTTCTCCAGTGCCGTGCACTGCGGCAGCAGGTGATGCTCCTGAAACACAAAACCAATGTGCCGGCTGCGGAACCCCGCCAGCTCGTTGCCCCCCAGCGAACCCGTCTCCACGCCATCCAGCCGAACCGACCCGCTCGTCGGATGATCCAGTGTGCCCAAAATGTTCAGGAGCGTCGATTTGCCCGAGCCGCTCGGCCCGAGGATCGCCACCGACTGGCCCGAAACAAGATCCAGATTCACGTTCCGAAGAACCACCAGTGGATCGGCAGGCGTCGAATACTCTTTGCATACGTCGATCGCCTCGACGCGATGCGACGTGGGCCTTGGTGTGGCGGTCATCGCTGCAACTCCTCGTACACCTGTAGCATCTTGGCAGCCATGTGATCGTCGGTAAAGGAGGCGACAACGGCTTCTCGGCCATTCGCGCCAAGCTGCCGACGCCGCCCGGGGTCGCTCAGCAGGCTTCCAAGCGACTCGGCCAGCGCTTTCGCGTCCCCAGGCGGAACCAGCAGCCCGGCCCTCGACATCGAACCCAGTTCCGGAAACGCCCCGTGGCTCGGAACCACCACCGGCACGCCGCGGGCAAACGACTCCAGAACGTAGATCCCTTTGGGCTCAGGGTAAGGCGTCGGAACCGACAACACATCAACCGAATCCAGAAACGCCAGCTTCCCCGCCAGATCCACCTCGCCAATGTAGGTGAACGCATCGGCAAGACCCTGCCGCACGATGCGCTTCCGCAACGCTTCGTACCACGCCCGGTTGGCCGAACCCAGGTAACCGGCGGCGCGAATGCGGGCC
This sequence comes from uncultured Tepidisphaeraceae bacterium, assembly GCA_964451955.1. Taxonomy (GTDB): domain Bacteria; phylum Planctomycetota; class Phycisphaerae; order Tepidisphaerales; family Tepidisphaeraceae; genus JAPLNB01. Next base: position 16,024 of record CAYVKG010000039.1, on the reverse strand, counting down.
TGTGCCATGCCAGATATCCGGCGCAGGTGGGGCAGCGCGTCCACGAGACGGTCCAGACCCTTCTCAGGACAAATCCGCGCAAAATACCCAACCGTCGGCTCGCGGTTGCCAATCGCTTTCTCGGCCTCGCTCGAACTCAGGTGATCGCGCGATACACCCGGGTATACCACGCGGATCCGCTCGCGCGCGATGCCCAGGTAGTCAACCATTCGGTCCGCGTAGTACGAACTCGTCGCCACGAAACTCGCCACATCCTCCGCTCGCTGCCGGATAACTTCGCGGGCCTTCCCCCGATAGGGCTCCGCCATCGCGTCCAGAAAAATGTCCTCGCCCGTCAGTTCGCATACGATCGGCGCCCCAGTCTCCTGACGAAGCAGCTTCGCCATCCCGATGAACATCAGATTGGGCAGGCTGATCACATCCGGACGAAGTTCATCGGCGACAAATCGCACCAGCCGGCGAAGCTCCTTGATCGCCGGGCCCTCTTCCCCGGCCAGAACCGACAGCGTGAACGGGCCCAGCTTCGACGGGGGAGTCTGGGCGCCAAGCGAACCGGCCCATTTGAGCAGCCACGGACGGTCGAAAAGCCAGTCGAACAGACGCGGCGTGTGGCGAAATAACGGGCTGGCGTATTGCAGCCAGGTGTTTACCCCGCCGAAAAACACCCGTGGAATGGTGACATTGGCAACGTCCGTCCGCAGCGGCGTGTAGAGCGGGACGAGCGTGACTTGGTGACCGGCACGCAACAACGCCACCGCCAACGCGTTGTCGCGGAGACAGGAACCGCAATACATGCCGGCGGCGCCGGCGGCCAGAATGCAGATGTTCAAGTGGGCTCGCTCCTGCTTGGCATTTCAGGATTGTACGCCGACAAGAGCAAGCCGAAAGCCCGATTCAAATGGGAATTCGAGCAAGGTATGATCCCCCATTATGAAGACTCAGAAAATCGGTACGAGCAGACTCGTTTCGACTCGCCTCGCCTATGGCTGCTGGAGACTCGCCGGTACGTGGAATCCCACCGAGGTCACCGCCGCAAAAATCCAGGCGGGCAAACGCGCGATCCTCGCCGCCTATGAACTGGGATATACCCTCTTTGACCACGCGGATATCTATTGCGCAGGACAGTGCGAGACCATTCATGGCGCCGTTCTGAAAGAGGTGCGCCAGATGCGCGATCGCATACTGATCGCCACCAAATGCGGGATCCGCTTCGCGGGCGAGCCCAACGCCGATTCGCCCGGACGATATGACTTCTCTGCCAACCACATCCTCCGCTCATGCGAAGCATCGCTTAAACGCCTCGGCATCGAGCGAATCGACCTGTTCCAGTTGCATCGCCCCGATCTCCTCATGCAGCCTCACGAAGTCGCCGCTGCCTTCGACAAGCTCAAACGCCAGGGCAAGGTGCGGGAATTCGGCGTCAGCAATTTCCTCCCGTCACAACTCGCTGCCCTGCAGAGCGCCTGCCCCATGAAACTCATCGTCAACCAGGTGGAAATCCACCTCGGTCGCCTCGCCCCCTTCGAGGATGGAACGCTCGACCAGTGCCTCGAACGCAAAATCACCCCCCTCGCTTGGAGCCCCCTCGGCGGCGGCGCCCTGGTAACCGGCGCTACCGTTCCCAAAAACCATCCCCGCCGAAATCTGATGCGCAATCTCCTCAAAGTGCTCGATAAAACGGCGGCAACCTACGGCGTCGGCCGATCCGTCATCGCTCTGGCCTGGATCCTCAAACACCCCAGCGGCATCATCCCGATCGTCGGCTCCGTCAACCCCGACCGCATCCGCGATGCAACCCGCGCCGACCAACTCGACCTCAACCGCGAGGACTGGTACCGCCTGCTCATCGCCGCCCGCGGCCAGCCCATGCCCTGAACATGCGCCCCCATCCAACCGTTATCGACCCCCCGCAGCCAGACGCGCGGCGCCGGCCGCCGCATGAAAATCCGAATCGCCCACAGACAGCGTCCAGCCTTCCCTCGAAATGTTCGTCAGCCTCGACTCGATCAGGCCTCGCAGTCGCGGAAGCGCATGGCCCAGCCGAATCCCAACGCCTCCCGCCAAAATGACATGATGAGGCCGGTAAATCGCGTGCGCAATCCGAATCGCCCTCGCCAGCGCCTGAAAGGGAATCTCGTCCCCCAGCAACGTCGGCAATACAGATCCAAGCTCCCCGCCGAACCGTTTCGAAAGCGCCCACGCGCCAAAGTACCCTTCCAGCGATCCCGCGCCGCCATCCGGGCCTATCGTCTCCTCGCCGGCCAGAGAAACGTCTATCTGGCCCAAGTGTCCGGGTGATTCCCCGTCCACCCGAAGCGGCTTGCCGTCGTCAAGAACCGCCGCCCCAATCCCCGTCCCAATCGCCAGAACCAGCATCCGCCCGGCAAGTCGACGCTGACACCAGATGTCGTGGGCCGTCGCGACCGAGTCGTGTACCACCGTTATCGCCCCAAGATCCCACCCGAGCGATGACGACACGAGGGCCTCCAGCCGCATCCCATTCAAACCCGGCACGTTCACCGACCTCGCGACCGCTAATCCTGAATCGTCGAGAATGCCCGGCAGGCAAAGACCTAACCCATCCGCCCTCCACGCCCGCCCGCCCGCCGCCTCGCGAATTGCCTCGATAAGCTCCGAAAGACCCGGTTGCCTGTAAGCCGCGCTCTGGCCCGACCAGACCACCTGATCCCCCTCCATGGCCACAACCTTTACGGATGTGCCGCCAATGTCAACGCCAAGGTGCTTCATGGCTTACGTTCACAAATCCGCGCGGTCCGCAACGATCGACCGTACACGTCCACCCTCCCGATCATATCAGTCCTCACCACCAATGCCCAATCCCGCGACATGCGACAAAGGTTGAACCGGCGACAAAACCGGGTAGTCTGCAGGCCATGAACGTACCAATTACTTCCAACAAATCAGGCAACGCCGCACGAAACGCCGCCACCGTGCTCGAGCGAGTCCCGGTCACGATCTTTGCCTCAAGCCAGGACGCCAGCAAGGCCGTCGCACGCGAAATCGCCGAACTCATCCGCACCCGCGCCAAACAAGGCAAGCACACCGTGCTGGGCCTGGCCACGGGATCCACCCCCACCAGCATGTACGATGAGCTGATCCGACTCCATAAAGAGGAAGGGCTGTCTTTCAAAACAGTCATCACCTTCAACCTCGACGAATACTATCCGATGGGCCCGGACGACCTCCAGAGCTACAACCGCTTCATGCGCGAGCATCTGTTCGACCACATCGACATCGAGAAGAAAAACATCCACATCCCCGACGGCACCGTGCCGCGGGAGAAAGTCGCGGAGTACTGCCAGCAATATGAGCAGTGGATCAAGGACGCCGGTGGCATCGACCTCCAGATCCTCGGCATCGGCCGAACCGGCCATATCGGGTTCAACGAGCCCGGCAGCCCACGCGACAGCCGCACCCGACTCATCACCCTCGATATGGTCACGCGCATGGACGCCGCCAGCGACTTCTTCGGCGAATGGAACGTCCCACGCAAAGCGCTCACCATGGGCGTCGAATCCATCCTGTCGGCCAAACGCATCGTCATGATGGCTTGGGGCGAACACAAGTCCGCAGTCCTGAAACGGGCCATCGAAGGCGACGTCTCACCGTCCGTCGCCGCCTCCTACCTCCAGCAACACCCCAACGCCCTCATCGTCCTCGACCAGGCCGCCGCCGCCGACCTCACCCGATGCAAAACTCCCTGGCTCCTCGGAAATATCGAGGAGTTCGGCCTCTCCTGGGACGCCAAAATGACCCGCAAGGCCAGTTGCTGGCTCGCCCAAAGCCTCAAAAAACCCGTCCTGAAACTGACCGAAGAAGATTACAACGAACACGGCCTCCAGGATCTGCTCTCCGCCCGCGGCGGAGCCTACGACATCAATATCGAAGTCTTCCGGTCACTGCAAAACACCATCACCGGCTGGCCGGGCGGCAAACCGGGCCAAACCGACGAGCACGGAAAACCCATCGTCTTCCCAAAACGCGTCGTCGTCTTCAGCCCTCACCCCGACGACGATGTCATCTCCATGGGCGGAACCCTCATCCGCCTCTGCGAACAGGGCCACGATGTCCACGTCGCCTACCAAACCTCCGGCAACATCGCCGTGTGGGACGCCGCCGCCGTCCGACATACCGATTTCGTCGTCGAATTCATGCAAATGTTCAAAATGCCCGCCGAAATGGCCGAACGCCTCGAACAGCACGTCGAAAACTTCGTGCGCGCCAAAAAACCCGGCGAAGTCGATAGCCCCGAACTCCAGCAAATCAAGTCGGCTATTCGACGCACCGAGGCGCGGGCGGCCGCCCGCTACTCCGGCGTCAAGGAACAGAATATCCACTTCCTCGAAATGCCCTTCTACGAGACCGGCCGCGTCCGAAAAAAACCCATCGGCGAGGCCGATATCCAAATTATCGTGACACTGCTCGAACACGTCCAACCACACCAGGTCTACGCCGCCGGCGACCTCTCCGACCCCCATGGCACCCACCGCGTCTGCCTCGCCGGCGTCTTCGCCGCCATGGAACGACTGAAAGATCGGCCTTGGGCCAAACAGTGCGACCTCTGGCTCTATCGCGGAGCCTGGCAGGAGTGGGGCATCGACGAAATCGAAATGGCCGTCCCCCTCAGCCCCGATGAGCTGTCCCGAAAACGAATGGCTATCTTCAAACACGAATCGCAGAAGGACCGCGCGCTCTTCCCGGGCCCCAATGACCCGCGAGAATTCTGGCAACGTGCCGAGGACCGCAACCGCGGCACCGCCGCCCTCTACGACCGACTTGGCCTTGCGGAGTACGAAGCCATCGAGGGCTTCCTCCGGTGGAAGAAAAACGGCAAGCCCCGACCCGCGCCCGGAGAAAACGAGCCGACCGAAAAATAAACGCGCCGACCGCCAGAAGGTATCATGGGTTGATCATGCCCAAGATGCTCCCCTTCTGTGCGGCCGCCGTTCTTCTCTCGGTTCAACTCGCCCTCGCGGCCAACCCCCCGGGCGTTACTCTGGTGCGCGATGGAACCCCGGCATGCACCCTCGTGGTGTCCAAAGACGCCTCCCCATCGGAAAAACGCGGCGCCGAGGAAATCCGCGCACACCTCAAACTCATCAGCGGCGCGGACATCACGATCTCCACCGACGCCCATCCCCTCCCACCCTCCGCAATCCTCGTCGGCCGATCCCGATTCACCGACCAGCTCAACGTCATCTTCGACCAGGCCTCCGGTCCCGATGCGTTTGCCATTAAAACCACCGGCCAATATGTCGCGATCGTCGGCAGCCGCACACGCGGAACCCTGTACGGCTGCACCGAACTCCTCGAAAAAATCGGCGTACGCTGGTACACCCCAAAGGTCACTTTCACCCCAAAGCAACAGACCATCACCATCGACGCGATCGACGAAAAACAGTCCCCGGCGTTCGAGTATCGCGAAGCGTTCTTCACCGAAGCGTTCAACCGCGACTGGGCCGCCAGAATGCGATTCAACGGCAACTCCGCAAACCTCGACGAATCCACCGGCGGTAAAATCCAGTACCACCCCTTTGTTCATTCCTTCGATACGCTCGTCCCCCGATCACTCTATCCAACCCATCCCGAGTATTTCCCCCTCATCCAGGGAAAACGCAAGGACGGATACGTCCAACGATGCCTGTCAAATCCCGACGTCCTGAAACTAACCATCGAGAAGGTCCGTCAATGGATGCGGGAACGCCCCGACGCCACCATCTACTCCGTCTCGCAAAACGACTGCTACGACCCCTGCCAATGCGATGCCTGCAAGGCCATCGAAGCTCGGTACGGCGGTGTCCACTCGGGCCTCTATCTGTGGTTCGTCAATCAGGTGGCGCAGGCCATCGAAAACGAATACCCAGGCAAACTCATCGACACCCTCGCCTATCAGTTCACCGAGGAACCCCCCACAGGAATCGTCCCGCGAAAAAACGTCCGCGTCAGGCTCTGCCCCATCTCCGTTTGCGAGGCCCATCCCTACGAGAAATGCTCCTTCCGCGCCAACGTGGCATTCGTCAAAAACCTCGCCGCTTGGGCGAAAATCACCGACTCCCTCTACATCTGGCACTACAACACCAATTTCTCTAACTATCTCCTCCCGTTTCCTGACTTTGACGAATTCCCCGCCGATACACGCCTCTATCAGCGGTCCGGCGTCAAAGGCATCTTCTTCCAGGGAGCCTACGGGCCGGGCGGAGGAGGCTCCGATGCCGAATTGCGATCCTATGTCATGGCTAAACTCCTCTGGAACCCCTCCCGCGACAGCGATGCCCTCGTCCATGAGTGGATGACCGGTGTCTACGGACCGGCAAAGGAGCCCCTCCGAAAGTGGTTCGACCTCCTTCATGACAAGGCACGCGATCCTAACCATCACATCTTCATCTTCGGCCCCGCAAACGTGCATTACCTCTCCCCCGATATCCTCGCCCAAGGCGACAAACTCTTCGACGAAGCCGAGAAACTGGCGGCCCACAACCCCATCGCCAGCGAGTACGTCGCCAAGTCCAGACTCTGGCTCCGCTATACTAAACTCGCCCAGAAACCCACCGGAGGACCCGAATTCACCAGTTTCATGGCCGATGTGCGCAAATTCGGCATCGGACAGATCCGTGAAGCCCAGTCAACCGATGCCTGGGAAAATGAGTACCTCAAGCGCCTCCCCAAACCCAATCCATGACCGTGCCCGCAGGCAATCGCCGACGAATTTGCCCCCCCGGCGCATTTCGCTGCGGCACCGTCGTCGAGTAGAATCTCACCCACGCATTTGTGGATCAACTGTGGTGGCTATTTCTAGGAAAGGGCGACTATGGCAGCCAAATCAGTCAAAGACCTCAAGACCAATACCAAAAACGTTAAGAAGGGCGTCGAAGCCGCCTTGGAAAAAAGCGGCGGCCTCCTCAAACTCGCCCCCTGCTGGGTGCCTCGCTCATTCCTGCAACCCGGCCAACGCCTCAAACTCAAGCCCGAAGACCTCTACGCTTTCGGCCTCAACCGTGGCGGCATCGACGAGCGGTGGTTCGCCTCCACCACACCCGCTGCCAACGAAAACCGCACCCCCGACGAAGGACTCAGCTACGTCGTCAGCGGCAACGAACGTTTCACCCTCAAGGACGCCGTCGAAGAAGCAGGCCCCGCCCTCGTCGGTAAACGCATCTGGGATAAGTACAAAAAATGGCCCGTCTACTCCAAGTTCTTCGACAACATGGGACCCATACCCCATCACATGCACCAGAGCAAAGAAGAAGCAGCCCTCGTCGGCCGCGAAGGAAAACCCGAATCCTATTACTTCCCGCCCCAACACAATAACGTCGGCAATAACTTCCCCTACACCTTCTTCGGCCTCTTCCCGGGCGTCACCAAGGCCCAGGTCCGAAAATGCCTCGAAAACTGGAACAGCGGCGACAACGGCATCCTCGACCTCGCCCCAGCCTATCGCCTCAAGCCCGGCACCGGCTGGCTCGTCGGCCCAAGCATCCTCCATGCCCCGGGATCCCTCTGCACCTACGAGCCCCAATGGGGCTCCGACGTCTTTGGCATGTACCAGTCACTCGTCGAAGGACGCGAAGTGCCCTGGTCCCTCCTCGTCAAAGACATGCCGGAAAAAAAACACAAGGACCTCGATTTCATCGTTGACCAACTCGACTGGGAAGCCAACGTCGATCCCTATTTCTGGGAAAACCACCACCTCAAACCCATCCCCGTCGCCGACACCGCCAAGGAAGGCTACGTCGATCGCTGGATCGTTTACGGAAGAGTCCGCGGTGAGCAACTCTTCAGCGCCAAAGAACTGACCATCGACCCAGGCGTCAAGGTCACAATCAAGGACAAAGGCGCCTATGGCTTCACCCTCGTCCAAGGCCAGGGCAAAATGAACAAACTTACCCTGAATTGCCCCAAAATGATCGGTTTCCACGAACTGACCGATGACGAAGTGTTCTGCACCGAAGATGCCGCCAAGGCCGGCGTTGTCTTCGAAAATACATCAGCTACCGAACCCCTCGTCGCCCTTCGCTATTTCGGCCCCGAAGTCAATCCCGACGCGCCGGAACTCAAATACAAAGGCGGTATCAAGCTCTAAACCACAGTAACCCCCAGGACACCGAGAACACATAAACCATTCCATCTCCTCGGTGTCCTCCGTGGCTATACAAGGAAAGGGAATAAACATGGCCAACAACTACCCAAAACTCCACAACGCCGCCTGGCCAGGCCTCGTCGGCAAAGGCAGCCCCGGCGCTGAGCCTTGCATCGACCTCGATACCATGATCAACCTCACCGCCGCCGCCCAGGTCAACGGCGCCAAATTCGACGGCATGGATCTCTTCCTGTTCGATCCCCACATCAGCATCGATATCGACGACGACAACCTCAAAAAACTCGCCGACAAGTTCCGTGCCAAGAACCTCGCGATCGGCTCCCTCGTGGCGCCCGTCTGGCCGCCCACCGGCGGTGGATCCGCTATGGGCGGGCCCGAAGACCGCAAAAACTTCGTCACCCAGGTCCGAAAAGCCTGCCGCATCGGCAAAAAACTCAGAGAACTCGGCGCCCGACCCTATGGCGTCATCCGCATCGACTCCGCCTGCGCACCCGCGGATTGGGAAAAGGACCCCGACGCAAACCAGAAAAAAATCGCCGACACCTTCCGCGAAGCCTGCACCGTCGCCGAAAGCTTCGGCGAACGCCTCGCCGCCGAAGGCGAAATCTGCTGGGGCGGCATGCATTCCTGGAAAAACATGGTCAAACTCCTCGAAATGGTCGGCCGACCCAAAACCCTCGGCTTCCAGGCCGATATGGCTCACACCCTCCTCTACACCCTCGGCTACAACGCCCCGGAGGATGCCATCCTCCCACCTGGTTATGACTGGAAAGACAAAACCGTCCTCGACGCCGCCATGAAAAAACTCACCGCCGCCCTCCGCCCCTGGACCATCGACCTCCACATCGCCCAAAACGACGCCACCGTCAAAGGCTCCGGAACCCACGACAAAACCGGCCGACACTGCCTCGCCACCGACCCCAACGGCAAACTCGACATCGCCAAGTACGCCGGCTACTGGATGCGCGATGAATCCGGCAAGCAGACCAAAGCCTTTAAGCACGTCTGCTGGGACGGCTGCATGTTCCCCAACTCGGTCATGATGAACCCCCAGACCTGGAACGATATCCTCGCCGCTATGCTCAAGGTCCGCGAACAGCATGGCTGGCAGGCGTAAACACACACACGGCATTCATTCTCACGGAGATCACTTATGGCACAGAAGCCCCTGAACATCGGAATGATCGGCTATGGGTTCATGGCCCGAACTCACTCAAACGCCCACCGCAAAGTCAACAACTTCTTCGACCTGGCCTATAGGCCGGTCCTCAAAACCGTCTGCGGCCTCGTCGAAGCCGAAGCCAAGGCTTTTGCCGACAAGTGGGGCTATGAGTCCTATACCACCGACTGGAAAAAAGTCGTCGAAGACAAAAATATCGACCTCGTCGAGATCTGCCTCCCCAACAACATGCACGCCGATGTCGCCATTGCCGCCGCCAAGGCCGGCAAAATGATCATCTGCGAAAAACCGCTCGCGCTCAACGTCGCCCAAGCCAAACAGATGGTCGACGCCGTCGAGGCCGCAAAGGTCCCCAACCTCGTCTCCTTCAACTACCGCCGCGTGCCGGCCGTCACCCTCGCCAAGCAACTCATCGACCAGGGCCGCCTGGGCCGCATCTTCCATTACCGCGCCAACTTCCTCCAGGACTGGACCATCTCCACCGATGTCCCCCAGGGCGGCATGGCGACCTGGCGACTCGACGTCAAAGCCGCCGGCTCCGGCGTCACCGGCGACCTCCTCGCACACTGCATCGACATTGCCATCTGGCAAAACGGCTCCATCAAGAGCGTCAACGCCGTCACCGAAACCTTCGTCAAAGAACGCAAAAACGTCGAAACCGGTAAGGTCGAACCCGTCGGCATCGACGACGCCTGCACCTTCTTCTGCCGTTTCGACAACGGCTCCCTCGGCAATTTCGAATCCACTCGCTACGCCCGCGGCCACAAGGCCCTCTTCACCTTCGAAATCAACGGCGAAAAAGCCTCCATCCGCTGGGACCTCCATGACCTCCACCGCCTCCAGTACTTCGACCATCGCGATGAGGGCATCGTCCGTGGATGGCGATCCATCCACGTCAGCGACGGCGATCAGCCCTATATGAAAAAATGGTGGGTCCCCGGTCTCCAAATCGGCTACGAACATAGCTTCGTCCACCAGATCGCAGACTTCCTCGAAGGTCTCGCCGCCGGAAAACCCGTCGGACCAACCTTCCGCGACGCCCTCGAAACCCAACAGGTCTGCGAATCCGTCCTCACCAGTGCCAAAACCGGACAATGGGTCAACATCCCCAAATAACACAGCGATCCCCGTTGCCCGACCAAATGCAAACGCCCACGAACTCCGGTCCGTGGGCGTTTCCCTTCGCCTCCGGCCTAACTACCGCCTCTTCTGCTTCAACATCCAGTCATAAAGCTCCGGGTTGTTGTACGTCTCGGTCCACGAATCATGCTGCGCCTCCGGATACACCGTGAACTTCGGCTGCGCGCCGGCCTTCTTCATCGCTTCAACCATCTCCTCGCTCCGCGCCAACGGCACCACCGTGTCCTTCGCGCCGTGAAACACCCACGTCGGAATGTGCTTGATCCGCCCAACCTCCGCCGGTTCGCCCCCACCACAGATCGGCACAATCGCCGCAAACCGATCCGGATACGTCATCGCCGTCGCCCACGTGCCGAATCCGCCCATGCTCAGCCCCGTCAAGTACACCCGATCCCAATCAACCCGGTATTTCGCCGAAACCTCCTCCACCAGCATCATCACCTCGTACGGCATCCACCATTCGTTCGACCGGCATTGCGGCGAAATCACAATGAACGGAAAGTCCTTCTTCGTCTGCACAATCTTCGGCGGGCCGTGCGTCTTCACCGCCTCAATGTTCTCGCCTCGTTCGCCAGCACCGTGCAAAAACAGCATCAGCGGCCACTTCTTCTGCCCGTCCCGGTCATACCCCTCCGGAATGTGCAACAGGTATCTCAACGGCTGGTAATCCCCCGTCTTCTGCTTCAGCTTGATCCACCACTCCCGATCTCTCACCGCTGGCCCGTCCAACGCCCCCATCTTCCGCGCACCAGGCTTGCTCTCGTACAACGCCGCCAGCAACACCGCTCCTCGCGAATCCCGCGCCATGCTCTCCCGAAGCTGCTCCCTCACATAATCCCCGATCGCCCCCGACTGCTCCGCCGCCACCGTCGGCAAAATGCCCGCTTGCTCCGGCGGCTCAACGCTGCCGACGACCCTCCACTCCCCTCGCCCTCCCGCTGGCTGCCGAAACAGCGTCACAAACCGCTTGAAAGACTTCCCCTCCCCGTACGAAATCTTCACAATCGCGCCATATCGACCCGCCTTCTGGGGCACGCTCACCTTGTTCATGTCGGCGTCGTAATACTCCGCCTCTATCCGGTAACTCCCCAGAACCTGCCTCATCACCCCCGGCTGTTCAAATTCCATCCTCGGAAACTCACCCCCGCTGAACACCGCCTGGTACCGCAACCGCGCCCCTCCTAGCGCCTCCTGCCTTGCCGCCTCCGAATTATCCGCTGCACTCGCCAATCCCGCCAAAGCCGCCACCATCACCACAAGCCCGCTCAATATGCGATTCATCAGGTCTTCCTCCAAATCGATCCCCATCACAACACCCAGTTAACCACCACCTCCCATGGCGGTCAAATTGTCACGGCTTTGTAACATCACCACCCCCCTCGCAACTCGCGCCACCAACGAGCGTCTACACTATCGACGCACATAGGCTGTCGGAGGTCCGCTATGAAACATCGCTTCTCGTTCACGGTCTTCACCCTGGCTGCCCTTGCCCCCTCTCTGCTCTTCGCCCAGGGCATGTTCATCCCGCAGGAACACCGTTTCCCCATCCACGGCTCATTCTCCCTCAGATCCGTCGCCATCGACGCCTCGATCAAGGATCAAGTGGCCGACGTCCAACTGACCCAGGTGTTCCGAAACCTCTCCAGCCAACAAATGGAAGTCTCCTATGTCTTCCCCGTACCCCCCGATGCCGTCATTAGCCAATTCGTCCTCCTCATCGACGGCAAGGAAGTCCCCGCCAAAATCTACACCAAAGACGAAGCTCGCCGCATTTATGAATCCATCGTCCGAACACGAAAAGACCCCGCCATCCTCGAATACCTCGACTACGGCGCCGTCCAGACCCAGGTCTTTCCCTTGCCCCCTCACGGCGAACGCAAAATCTCACTCCGATACTCTCAGGTCTGCCGCCGCGACCGCGAAGTCACCGAATGGGTCCTGCCCCTGATGTCCGGAAAACTCTCCAGCCGGCCCCTTGAGGAACTGCGCATCACCGCCCGAATCGATAACCCCGGACACATCAAATCCGTCTATAGCCCCTCCTACGCTATTAACGTCGAGCGACCCAACGACAACTCCGCCACCGTACGATATCTCGCCAACGGCATCGTCCCCGCCGACGACTTCCGCGTCCTCTGGAGCCTCTCCGAAAAACCCATTGGCGCCAGCCTCCTCTCCTTCCGCCCAAATGACCGCGAGGATGGCTATTTCCTCCTCCTGGCCAGCCCCGAAGTCAAAGCCCCCGAAAAATATCTCCTGAGCAAGACCGTCATCTTTGCCATTGACCGCTCAGGATCCATGGCCGGCCAGAAAATCGAACAGGCCCGCAATGCCCTCAGATTCGTCCTCAATAACCTCCGCGAAAACGACACCTTCAACATCATCGCCTACGACGACCGCATCGAAACCTTCAAGCCCGAGCTTCAACGGTTCAGCGACGAAACACGCGCTCAGGCCCACCACTTCATCGACTCCATCAACGACGGCGGGTCCACCAACATCGACGGCGCCCTCAAAAAAAGCTTCGAACTCGCCGGCGACACCAGTCGCCCGACCTATGTAATCTTACTCACCGATGGCCTCCCCACAGCCGGTGTGACAAACCCCGCACAGATCGCCAGAAACGCCAAAGAAGCCAATCGATCCCATGCCCGCCTCTTTGCCTTCGGCGTCGGCTTCGATGTCAACGCCCGCCTCCTCGATCAGCTCACCACCGACAATGCCGGCTCCAGCGAATACGTACGCCCCAATGAAAACATCGAATCCGCCGTCGCCAAGTTCTATGCCCGCATGACCGCCCCCGTCTTGACTCATGTCACACTCGACATCCCCAACGCCCTCGTCAACCGCCTCTACCCCCGCGATATCCCCGATCTCTTTGCCGGATCCCAGATCATCGCCGTCGGACGCTATCGCACCCCCGGCCACACCACCATCCGACTTACCGGACGCGTCGGCGACCGCCCACAGACCTTCGAGTTCCCCGCCCATCTCTCCACAACCTACCACGACGATACCTACGCCTTCGTCGAAAAACTCTGGGCAACCCGCCGCATCGGCGAGATCATCAATGAACTCGACCTGCGCGGCCGCAACCAGGAATTGATCGACGAACTCGTTCGCCTCAGCACCAGGCATGGCATTCTTACCCCCTACACCGCCTTCCTCGCCGACGAACGCACCAGCCTGGCCGCCGTAAGGGAAAACGCGGTCAGAGCTCAAGACTACGCCTTCGGCGGCGGCAGTCCCGGCCGCGGCGCACGCGCCCCAGGACTCGGCGGCGCCGGCGGCGGTCTCTCCAGCGTCACCGGCGAAGACGCCGTAAACCTCCGCCTCCAAAAAGCCAACATGCAACGGGCCGCCATCGCGCCCAGCCAGGGACAGCAACGCTATCTCAATGCCAAAGGCCAGTACGAAGTCGAACAAAACGTCCAGGTCGTCGGCAACAAGGCCCTGTATCGCCGGTCCAACCGCTGGGTCGACCCCTCCGTTACCCCAGACGATGAAAAAAAGGCCGAGGTCGTCGAACAGTTCTCCGATCGCTACTTCGAACTCGCCCGCTCCAACGCCAACCTCCGCCGATACCTCGCCTTGCCCGAAGGCTGCACCGTCAAAATCGACGGCCAGGTCTACCGTATCAACCCGGTCCAGAACCCGAACGGCTGACCGAGCCATTACCCTCTCCTATACCACCAGAAGACCCACGGCCTCGCCGCGGGTCTTCCCTCATCCCCACTTGCCCCAAATAGACCGAACCCCCCCCACAATATAGAATCCCTTCATTCATGCGCCACCTCTACCCTCTGATGCTCGATGTCACCGAACGCCTCGTCGTGATCATCGGCGGTGGTGCTGTCGCCGTCCGCAAGGCCAAAGGTCTCATCGCCGCCGGTGCAACACGCGTCCGTTGCGTCGCTCCCATCTTCCATGCCGACCTGCCGACTCAGGTGGAACGGATTCCCGCTGACTATGAACCCCACCATCTCCACGGCGCAACCCTCGTCTTCGCCGCGACCGACTCCCCCCAAGTCAACGAACAGGTCGTCCGCGATGCCCGACAGCGCGGCGCTCTCGTGAATCGCGCTGACGTCGACGAGGACGACCCCTGCGATTTCACCACCCCGGCCCTCTGGCGCGAAGGCGCCGTCACCATAACCGTCTCCGCCGGCGGCAGCCCGGCACTCGCCGCCGCCATCCGCGACCATCTGGCCGCCAACCTCGATCCCCTCCACCTCCGCATGGCACGCGCCATGCAATCCCTTCGCCCCTTGGTCCGCCGGTCGCCAATGAGCCCCATGCAACGCCGCGAATTCTGGCGACAACTCGCGGGACCAGATGCCGTCAACATTCTCGCCCAACGCGGCGAAAACGGGCTCCTCGACTGGATCAAAACAAACTGGCCGGAATCCGAAATGCCATGAAACGTCGTTTATCGGTGCACTGATATGCCCACAACCGGTCAACTCGTTCTCCTCGCGATCACCATCCTGTTCCTGACGATCGGTGGCATTATCTCGGCCGCTCGCCTCTGGGCAGACCGCCAGTCCCTCCGCATGGCCGCTAAAGTGTGCATGGGCGCCGGCCTCAGCGCCGCCCTCGCCGTCGTCCTCTGGCATGCCGCCGCCCGAAACCTCTGCCCGCTGAACGACAACTTCGCCGCCCTCGTCTTCCTCGCACTCCTCCTCGGCGCCTTCGTCATGTACGTCCAGTACGCTCGGCCCCTCCCGGGACTCGATTGGTTCGTCATGCCCATCGTCGTCCTCTTGCTCATCGTGGCGGGCATCTTCGGTACCGTCGACTACCATCAGTACGCGCCCTTCGTCCAGGACGCCTGGCTCTGGGTCCATCGGCTTACCACCTACGGCGGCGCCATCGTCCTCGCCGTCGCCGCCGCCGCTGGCGCTATGTACCTCATCGCCAGCCGCCGCCTCCGCACCAAAACCCCCCAACCCCTCTTCGCCAGCCTCGAACGCCTCGAAAATCTCGTCATGCATTCCGTCACCCTCGGCTTCGCCCTCCTCACCATCGGCCTCATCACCGGGTTCATCCGCCTCCTCGAACGAAACCAGCTCCTCCCTCTGGCCAAACTCGTCCCGGGAACCCTCGCTTGGATCCTCTATGCCGTCGTCCTCCACGTACCCCTCAATCCACGCCTCCGCGGCCGCCGAGCCGCCTTCCTTAGCATGCTCGGCTTCGTCCTCCTCGTCGCCACCATCGTCGTCGTCCAGTTGATCCCCGGAGGCAAACGCTGATGCACCGCCTGCTCCTCGTTGGCCTCAATCACAAAACCGCCCCGCTGACTCTGCGCGAACGCCTCGCCTTCGCCGACTCGCAAAAACGCCAACTCCTCGACGCCTTCCGCCTTCGCTTCGACAAGGCCGAGGCCGTCCTCCTCTCCACCTGCAACCGCGTCGAACTCTATGCCGCCCGCGGCGTCCATGGCCACCCTCGCATCGAAGAAATCGTCTCCTTCATCGCCGGCCTCAGCGGTCTCGCCAACGAAGAACTCGATCCCCACCTCTACCGAAAATCAGACCAGGAGGCCGTCCGCCACCTCTTCAACGTCGCCTCCTCCCTCGATTCCA
>CAYVKG010000038.1:29524-35531 GCA_964451955.1 uncultured Tepidisphaeraceae bacterium | reverse complement strand
GACCGACATCCATCTCGGCTTCAGCTTGGCCAAACATGTGGGTAATTGAAAGGTTTGTTCAGCGCACACAGTCTCCATATCGAACCACCGCTCCCTTTGGCAGGGCTGCCGCGAGATGGTGAGCCTCTGCATCTGTCATGCCTGATCCAACAAGATCCAGGACTCGCAGGCTCCGCAACGCTCGAAAGGTCTCGATGGCTGCAGAGGATGGCCTCTGGTCGATAGCCAGGACTTCCAGTGTCTCCAACCGCTCAAGCGGCTTCATGATCATGTCGCGATTGCCGACTCGCGACAGTGCTAAACGACGTAGTCCTTTGTGTCCTTTCGGCAGACCTGAAAAGCCCAAAAGCTCGCGCGGTGACGTGGTGGCCACGGCGGAGATCACGCGGTCTGGCGGACCCAGTCGATCGTTCCTTGACAAGTGAATATCGGCCTTGTCCAGGCGACGCACAAGGTTCTGGAGAAGGCCGAGTACGGGCTGGGGCTGCTGAGCGGCGGGACGTACACGACCGCGTCCCTGACGACCAAGGCGGGTCTGGCGGCGGTCGCGCGGCGGGTGGCGAGGAACTTCGTGGTGGGCGAGGTGGCGGAGAAGGCTCTGACGCCGGTGATGAGCGCCGGGCTGTCGCTGTTGGCGCAGGCGAACATCAATGTGGACCCGAATGCCGTCCGGGCCGGCATGCTGGCCCTGCAGGCCACGGGGGTGCTCAAGAAGGCCAAGCTGCGGGCGAAGGTACTTTGGAAAGCCGATCCCCAAGGCTCCGCCGCACGTGCCATCAAGAAGGGAGCGATGCGCGAAGGGGAGCGGCAGGTGCTCCGGCATCGCTTCGTGGCGCTGCACGGTGAAAGCGCGCTGAACGGCAAGAACGCCCATCATATGATTCCCCTGGAGGCGCTGGACGATCCGGACATCGCACGGGCCGTGAAGAAGGCGTCGAAGGCGAACTGGGACTATAGTGATCCGGGCATCAATGGAGCCATCACCAAGCAGTACCATGGGCCACACCTCCAGTACAATGCGGATGTGAAGGAATGGCTCAAAAACCAGATGAGGCTCCGTGAAAGCAAGGGCAAGCTCAATACCAATGCCGATTATGCAACGCTGTTAGACGACTGTGTGAATCATTTCAAGGCCAAGCTTGGGCCAGATTACGACCTTTTACCTTGAGGTGACGCATGTATCGCTTTGATATGATCGAATACTGCGAATCGCACGAACTCATTCAGATTCAAATCGATGAATCGGCAAATGATGGCCAAGTGCTTGGAGCGGCGATGTCGAACTTCTGCTGCGTCTGTGCGGGAACCATCGGCATGCAGCCGGAGATTGACCCGTCGGCCCACCGGGTCTGGGTGCGGTTTGGCGATGTGGCATCGACAGCAGTCGGACCGCGCCCAACCAGTTGGCTCACACAAAGTCTTGATGTGCGCCTTGACCGCCCTGGCACCACTCGCCCCCGGCGTTCCATCTATGCCGGCGGTGGAATCACGGCCTGGGGTCCATGTACTCAAGAATTGGCTGCAAAAGGGTACATGAAGCAGTCCTTTCAGGATTACCTGATCGGCCAATTCCTGGAACGGTGGCGGGATGAGCTGGAAATTCAAGGGCTGAACCTCCTCCCGGTTCTGCCCAATACGCGGGTGTGGATCGGGGGCGATCCGTCAACGCAGTGGAGCTATACCGAGCGGGGCAAGATCATCGAGATCACCCATGCAACACTGCCCGAGCCCGAGGAGCACTACATCAACTACTTTCACCTCATTCCGCCGCCGCAGCCCGATCCGGAAGAAGAAGCCAGGGAGAAAGCGGAACTGGCCGAGTTGATGGCGATGCCGCTGGAGGAGCGAGCGGAGTACCTTTCGCAGATCGCACGGGAGGCCAAGCGGAAGAAGCGGATCGCGCGAGGCGAGGAGCCGGAATGAGGCACACAAGGGGCACCTATGCCTTAGGAACAGGAGGAATGTGATGCGAGTGCTGATCGTGGTCGGGCTGGCGATGGTGATGGGAATCGTCGGATTCGTCGGGACGATGGAAGTCTCGCGGCGAATGCAGAACGCCGACGCGGCGACGCAGGAGCGGCCGATGACGGGGAACCGCGAGGCCGACCTGGACGAAGCATCAAGGCGATTCCATCGCGCGGCCGGCGACCTGGCGGCGCGACAGGGCCATGCGATGGCAGGCGGCGGAATCGGGGTGGCCTGCGGAGCCGTGGCCGGCATCGTGATCGCCGCTCGTCGTGGGCGACAATGACCGCGGGCTGTTGGCGCCGGCGGCGGTATTGGCCAGTTTCGCGTTGATCGTGTTGCCGCGGATGTGATGGGAGGAGGGTCTGAAAGTGCCGCAGAAACAGCCCAAAAGAGGAAGATTATGGCTGAACGATGGCAGTTGCATTCGGCTGCGTCCGGAGAGGAAGGATCATGGGTGGGCGTACGATTTCGTGACGGGCCGAGCGCATGATGGAGTGGCGTTCAAGATGCTGACGATCGTGGACGAGTTCACGCGCCAGTGCCTGGCGATCGACGTGGGGCGGAAGTTGACGAGCGATGATGTGCTGGAGCGATTGGCGTGGCTGATGGCGACGCGGGGAGTGCCGGAGCATATTCGCAGCGATAAGGGTCCGGAGTTCACGGCGACGGTGGTGCGTCAGTGGCTGGGGAAGATCGGGGGGAAGACGCTGTTCATCGAGCCGGGCAGCCCGTGGGGAGAACGGGTATGTGGAGAGCTCTAACGGGAAGCTGCGGGATGAGCTGTTGGCGGGTGAGATCTTCTACAGCCTGAAGGAGGCGAAGGTGCCGATCGAGCGATGGCGGGAGCATTACGACCGGGTTCGGCCGCATTCGGCGTTGGGGTATCGACCGCCGGCGCCGGAGGCGATCGTTGCTGATCCGCCCTCCGCTGCGCTGCCGACGGATCAGCAACATAGGACTATGGATTTACTGACACAAGCATTGGTATGATTTGTGGGGGAAGGCCACCCCTGCGCCCACACACACGCCCATCCTATCATTGCCGCCGCCACGAATATACTCTTCATTCCCCGATAGACGCCGACGCCCGAAAACAGTTCACCCCACCCGCTCCACTCGAATTTGCGCCATAAGCCGCCCTACATCCTCCACCCGCACCTCGCCCGCCAGGTTTGTCATCGCATTAGCGCACCCGCATGCCGCCCCCAACCGCGCCGCCTCTGCCAACTCCTTTCCCTCGACCAACCCCACTGCCAGCCCGGCCGAAAACGCGTCCCCCGACCCAATCGTGTTCACCGCCTCCAACTTCGGTACCCAGATCCGATACGCCGCCGCCCCATCAAACGTCATCGCCCCCTCCGCCCCCAGCGTCACCACCACATTTCCCGCCCCTAGTTCGCATGCCCGCCGCATCGCCGCACAAACCTCTCCCTCTGTCTCTACCGCCATCCCCACCGTCTTCCCCAACTCCTCTCGGTTCGGCTTGATTACCAGCGGTCCGGCCGCGATTCCCCCCAACAGCGCCGCCCCTGTCGCATCCAGCACCGCCGCCACACCAGCCACCCGCGCATTCGAAATGCACCGCCCATAAAAATCCCCCGGCGCATTCGGCGTCAGCGTCCCCGATAACACCAGCATCCCGCATCCCCCCAACAGCACCTTCAGCTTCTCCAGCAGCGCCTCAAACCGCTCTGCCCTCACCTCCCGGCTTTCCTCCACCAGTTCCGTGTGCGCCCTGCCTCCCCGATCGATTACCGTCACACACATCCGCGTCTCCGCCTCCACCTCCAAAAAATCATGCCCCACACCACCCGCATCCAAAAACCGCCTCAACATCTTCCCCCGTGACCCGCCGGCAAAACCCGTCGCCAGCACCCTCCTACCCAACGTCGACACGACCTTCGCCACATTTACCGACTTTCCCGCCGCCGCCTCAATCACCTCTGCAGTGCGGTTCACGCCTCCCCATTCCAGCCGCCGAAAGATCATCGCCCGCTGGATCGCCGGCGTTGTTCCCAGACACAAGATGCATTTGCTCGTACCCATGAGGCTGCGTATTGTGAACCACCCCCTACCTCCCATCAAGCCTGCAACTTCCGCGCGCAACCCGCGTCCGAATGACGTTACCTCTCTTGCATGGAGACAGCCTTGACCGAAACCGATGAGGTCCTCGTCCAACGCAGCCAGACCGGCGACCGTGCGGCTTTCGAGGAACTCGTCCGGCGCACCGCCCGACTCCTTTTCTCACGCGTCTACCTCGAAGTTCCCGATGTCCACCGTGCCGAAGACATTGTCCAGGAGACCTTCCTCCTCGCTTGGCGATCCATTCGCCAGGTCACCGACCCCAAAGGTGTCCGTTCATGGCTCTTCAGCGTTGCCCATTCCGCCGTTGTCGATTACATCCGACGTGACGCCCGAAAAAAGCGATCCGGATCCCGCTCGCCCGATTCGGCCCTCCTCACCGTGCCCGACCAGCGCGATTCACCCCCCGAAGCCGCCCAACGCACTGAAGAACGCGCCCGCGTCCTCGCCATACTCCGGGGCCTCCCCGAGGAATACCGCCTCCCGCTCATGCTCCGCTATATCGCCGGCGCCGACTACGAAACCATAGGCCGAGAACTCGGAATATCCAATGGCTCCCTCCGCGGATTGCTCAACCGCGGAATGGCCATGCTGCGGACCGAATTGGCCCGCCAATGTGTCTGAACCCGGCAACCATGATTACCTCAACCATCAAACCCGACTCGATCACGTGATGAGGTCATCCAATGAACACCGAAATGCTCGAACATAACCAAGTCCTCGAAAAACTCGCCGCCTACATCGCCGGCGGCCTCGAAGGACATGAACTCGACCAGCTCGAATCTCACATCGCCAACTGCCCCCACTGCGCCGCACAACTTCAGGAGGCTCGGAATATGGATCTCTCCCTAACTCAGCTCTTCGACAACGCTCGCCCCATCCCAGGCTTCGAGGACCGCCTCCTCCAACGCCTCCGCCTGCCCATCGACTCGGCCGCCGCACCTTGGAGGCTGCTTCATCCTTCGGTTCGACGAGCCATAACCGGCATCGCTGCCGGACTCGCCCTCGGCGCCATTGGCTACGTCGCCAATGACCTCGTCCTCAACAACCGTCTCCCCTTCGCTCCACAATTTGCTTACACCCTCAACCAACCCCGTACCCCTGGCGCCATCGGCTCCGTATCGCCGGTCTCCGAAGACGTCGATGGCGACGGCGATGTCGAACTCCCCAAACGCCGACTCGCCGAATCCACTGGCGGTCGCTTCGTGACCGCAAAAGCCCCCTCAATAATCTCCTCTCCTGCCTCCCGTGCCGATGGCTCCTTCGATGCCAAGTCCAACGTCGTCGCCACCAACGGCAGTACCGTCCGAAACCGGGGCAGCCTGCAGCTGGGCCGGCAGGCTGTTCCCGCCGATGGCCCCGACGCCTACTATTGCAGAGAATCTCTCACTGAACTCTCCGCCATAGCCGCTAAAACCGACGCCGGTCATCTCGCCTTCGGCTCTAGCCCCTCGTCCAGCGATTTCGGCCGCACCCCGTCAAGTGATGTTGATGGCCGTCGCGCAACCGAACTTGCCGCTAAGGGCGTCCCTTCTGTCGCCGGCAAGCGCCTCGTCGCTCCCTACTTCAAACCCGCTGACGCTGCCGCCGACCAAAAACGCACTTGGGCCCTTGAGCCGCGACTTGTCGCTGCCGAGCTTGAAATGAGCGCCGAACAGACCGCAACCCTCGGCAAAAAAGTCAAACTCCACGACAGCTTCCACGTCCTTGGCGGCGCTGGAGACAAACCCAACCCCGAAAACGCCGCCGCTGCCTGGGGCGAAGCTCACTTCGAAAACGCCAGCGGTAATACCTCCATTATCGCCCAGAATTTCAACTCGCCCCCGCCGCCTTCCCTTGATCCACTCCCTGCCGAGACCACCCCCCCCCCACCCCCCCCCCGGCCCACCCCCCCCCCCCCTAACCACACCCCACACCCACACACCCCCCCCCCAAAAAAACCAAACCGCGAAAAGGA
>CAYVKG010000038.1:0-29514 GCA_964451955.1 uncultured Tepidisphaeraceae bacterium | reverse complement strand
CAATCCCACCGCCGGCCAAACCCCACCCCCCAATGTCCAGACCCAACTCCAACTCTCCGCCCGCAAAATCATCCGAAACGGAGAAATGGAGTTCGAAGTCGAAGCCTTCGACTCCGCCGCCGCTCAGGTCAACAAGATCGTCCAGGAAGAAGGTGGCTACGTCTCCTCAACCGACTCCGAGAAACTCCCCAACGGCAAAGTCAAAGGGACCCTTGCTGTCCGCGTTCCCCCCGACCGCCTTGACACCCTTATCCTCAAGCTCCGCGCTCTGGGCGACCTCAAGACCCAGAAAATCGCCGCCCAGGATGTCACCAAGGTCTACTACGACCTCGAAAGTGAACTCAAGGCCGCCCGCGCCATGGAAGAAAGACTTCTCAACATTATTAAGACCGGCAAAGGCGAAATCAAAGACCTCATCGAAGCCGAAAAGCAACTCGGAAACTACCGCGAAAAGATCGAAAAGCTCGAAGGTGAGGTCCGCTACTACAACAACCTCGTCTCCCTCTCCACCCTCAAGATCACCCTCTCCGAAAAAGACATCAAGTCCGCCGCCTTCGCCTCCCAGTCCGAAAGTGTCTCCATGGGCATCGAGACCGACGATGTCGAAAAGGCCCGTGCCGATGCCATCAAGGCCATCGAGGAAGCCAAAGGCCGCGTCGTCGAATCCAACCTCAAAAAGTTCGATGCCGGTCAGCTCGCCGCCACCATCGTCTGCGAAATCGCCCCCGATGCCTCCGGCCCACTCATCGACCGTCTCAAACAACTCGGCCGCATCGCTCGCCTCGACATCGACCGTAAACAAACCACCCCCTCCGGCTCCACGGGCGCCCCGCCGCCCACCCGCATCGACAAGAAAGACACCCGCTTCTCCATTTCCATCTACAACCTCGCCAACATCGCCCCGCGCCAAACCACCGTCCTCAACCTTGCCGTCACCAACGTCGAAGATGCCTACAAGTCCATCCTCGACGCCGTCAAGGCCCGTAATGGCCGCGTCGTCTCCTCAGCACTCAACCGCCAGAAGCCCGAACAGACCACCGGCTCCATCTCCTTCGAAGTCCCCTCCGCCGACGCCGATGCCACACTCGCCGAACTCCGCCGCGAACGCGATGTCCTCTCACTCACCGTCACCGAAAACCCCGACACCAACAATGTCACCACTGCCAAACGCGGCTTCAGCGTCGTCATCACCTCCCTCGCCACTGTTCCGCCACGCGAAACCGAGACCCAGGTCATCGCCACCAATGCCAGAGTCGCCGATGCCTACCGTGCCATTCTCGACGCCCTCAAGAAAGCCGACGCCCGCATCCTCGTCTCCCAGCTCAATCAGCAGGACGCCTCAAACGTCAACGGCCAGCTCGATTTCGAAGTCCTCCGCACCAGAGAGGCCGACGTCCGCCAGGCCATCTCCGCCCAAGCCGACCTCATCTCCCGCAGCTCCGCCCGCTCGAGTGATGCCGAAAACACCGTCGACAGCAAAATCCGCATCTCCGTCAAACTCCTCAGCATCGACCGCATCTCCCCTCGCGAGACCTTCACGCTCGGCATCGCAGCCAAAGATGTCCCCCTGTCCTATCGGACGCTCCTCTCCGCTCTCCATGATCATGGCTCCCGTGTCATCCAGTCCCAGCTCAACGAACAGGATGTTCAGAACATCACCGGCCTCCTCGATTTCGAAGTCGTCCGCGAAAAGCGACCCGCCGTCGAAAAGGCCATCAAAGACGCCGGATTCGTCTACTCCCGCGTCGTTGCCAAAGTCGCCGACACCCAGTCCAGCGTCGATACCAAGGTCCGTATCGTCGTCAATTTCATGAACCTCGATCGCATTGCGCCCCGCGAGATAGTCACTATGCGCGTCCAAGTCCCCAATATTGACTCTGCCACTGCCACCCTCCTCAAAACCTCCGATTCCGCCTCCGCACGCATCGTCGAAAGCACCCAGTCCAAGGCCGGCCCCGGAGAAAGCTCCTCGCACATCGTCCTCGAGTGCCCCCTCGCAGGAGCCGATACCCTCCGCCAACAACTCAAAGACCTCGGTACCGTCCAGTTCCTCGAAACCGCCCGCAATATCCAAAGCCCAGACGGCGAAATCGCCCGCACTCGCTTCGACATCTCACTCCTCTCCCCTGACGTCAGCCGCTCCATGGGTGGTGCCATCCGCAATGGCTGGGAAGTCGCATTCCGCGGCCTCATGTACTCCCTCTCACTCATCGTCATCGGCATCCTCTTCGTCGCCCCATGGGCACTTGCCATCTTCGGCGCAGTCAGACTCTTCAGACGCCGCAAAACCGCCCCAATATCCGCCGCATAGGCGCCCATGACCCGCACGCAAAAACACCCACGAAGCTTGCTCCGTGGGTGTCCCATTTCTTGCGATCCCTTTCCAACCGGCCAAACATCTATTGCGCCGCAGGTGCCGCCAGTAATCGCTCCGCCGTCGCCAGCAACTTGTCCATCTTAACCGGCTTCGTGAAATACTCGCTCACTCCCAGACTCTCCGCATACATCTGATGCCGCTTCCCCGTATTCCCCGTTATCATGATGACGAACGGCTTCTGATTCCGAGGCTTCCTCGCCTTGATCTTCTCCAGTACCAGAAAACCGCTGCGCCCAGGCAACATCATATCCAGAATCACAAGGTCCGGCTGATCCTTTTCCGCCAACTCTACCGCCTTATTCCCGTTTGCCGCCGTCTCGACAATCGCCCCCGTCGGCTCAAACGCCGCCTGGATGCTCTGTAAAATGTCCGCATCGTCATCTACCAACAAGACCCGCTTGCCCTCAAGTACTTGACTCATGATAGTCTCCACTGCTTACCCCAACGCCCCAGTCTCCGACTACCCCCAACAAAAGTCAAGCCATAACCCCAACAAGTCCGATAAAGACTATTGGCGTCCCCTGTGTTTCCTATGATCTCACTTGCCCTTACAGCCAAAGTACTTAGCGACCACTGATCGCCAACCCGCAAATGCCCTCGCCGTCTTCTCCCATTATCGTCCTCGACTCCGGCCTCGGCGGCCTTACCGTCGTCCGGTCCCTGCGGCATGCCCTCCCTCAGGACGATATCCTCTACTTCGGCGACACCGCACGCGTTCCCTATGGCCCCAAGTCCGCCAACACCGTCACCAGCTTCGTCCGCGAAATCCTCGCCTTCCTCCAACCTTACGACCCTAAACACGTCGTCTTTGCCTGCAACACCGCTACTGCCCTCGCTCTCCCGACCATCCGAAATGAGTTTCCCGCCCTCTCGATCTCCGGCGTCGTTGACCCCGGCGCACACGCCGCCGTTTGTGCCGTCTCAGACCGCACTCATCCCCGCATCGGCATCATTGGCACCGAGGCCACCGTCCGCTCCAGAGCCTACCTCCACGCAATCCTCGCTCTCCAACCCACCGCTCATGTCATTGCCCGTCCAACCCCACTCCTCGTACCCATCATCGAAGAAGGCCGCTCTCACGATGACCCCATCGTCCGCCTCTCTCTCGAACAATACCTTCAACCTCTCCTCCGCGAAAACATCGATGTCCTCGTCCTTGGCTGCACTCATTATCCCATCCTCCAACACCTCATCTCCGATATCGTCGGACCTCGCGTCTCCGTCATTGACTCCGCCCATCAGTGCGCCCACGATGTCCTCTGCCGACTCCATGCTGCCAAACTCCAACGCGCTCCCGCCGACGCCCCAGGTTCACTCCGCTGCTTCGTCACCGACGATTCCCCACGCTTTGCCTCCCTCGCTTCACGATTCCTCGGCTTACACATCGTCCCCCCGACTCTCGTCTCCCTCGATGACCTCCACCTTGCCGCCGCTTCCATCGAAAACCGACCTCCGACGCCCGAGACTCGTGTCCCTCATCTTGCCCCCCTTCGCCTCCCTCCTAACCCCACATTACCCATCACGCACTCCATCCCACTCCGCTCCGCCGTTTGACTATTCGCCCTTTCTCCGGCAAACTTTCCCCATCGCGACGGCTGGATAACCGTCCCGCCCTTCGCGTTTTTGCAACAGGCTGCCTAATGCGCATTCTATCCACTCTCCTCCTCCTCTCCGCATTTTGGCCACTCGCAGGCTGCGGCTGGCACCGATACAAGGAACAACCTTGGACCGATAAAGCCTGGAAGAAAGCCATCGACGAAAACAACGAACGCCTCAAGATCGAAGACGAACGCAAGAAACAGGTCGCCTTCGATTTCCTCGACAAGGCCTGCTCTGCCACAGGCAACTTCTTCGTCGATATCTACAACTACATCGTCGGAAACACCCCCTTCAACGCCGCCAAAGCTCTCCTCGATCCCCTCAATCCCGACCGCCGACGCGAAGGCGTCGTCTACCTCTCAAAACGCCCCTTCGGTCGACAAGAACCCTACGTCAAGTATTACGCCGAAATGGCACGCTCCGACGAAGACTGGTCCGTCCAGGCCATGTCCATCCGCGCCCTCAACCGCTCCCGCCGACAACAGGTCATCGACCTCTACCTGCGCGCTCTGGACGATGAACGCGATGCCGTACGCCTCGAAGCCGCCAAAGCTCTCGCCAACATGCCCGACCCCTCGGCTCTTGCACCCCTCATCAAACACCTCCAGGAACGCGCCGAAATCCGCATCAGTTTCACCGACCGCTTCGAACTACGCGATGAACACCCCGACGTCCGCATCGCCTGCGCTGACGCCCTCCGTAACTTCAACAATACCGAATCCGCCAATGCCCTCGTCCGTGTCCTGCGAGACCGCAACTTCGGCCTCTCCTTCCAGGCCCGCCAGAGCCTCCGACTGATCACCGGAAAAGACTTCCGCTACGACCAGCAAGCCTGGCTCGAATTCCTCTCAACCCGCAACACCGGCAACTGAGCCCACCCAACCACCAGCCACCTGCTCCCTCGTCCTCTGCCATCAACACAAATGCATTCCCGTTAAACACTTGTGTTTGCTTGTGCTCCCGCCTCGTGATCTCCACCTCCTACCACATGCTCCCCAATCGCTTTTTTCAAACCGCCACCTTGCATTAACTCCTCCCCTCTTCTAAACTGCTCGACTCTTTGGTCCGTAATGCATGAGGTCATAAATGCCACGCGTCTGCTATTTTACCGGTAAGAAAACCACTTTTGGCAACCAGATTACCCACCGCGGTAAGGCCAAATACCTCGGCGGCGTCGGAACTAAGGTCACCGGCATCACCCCACGGTCCTTCCGCCCGAATATTCAGAAGGTCCGGGCTGTCATCAACGGCAAAATCGTCCGTATCAAGGTCAGCGCCAAGGCCATCCGAAATGGTCTTATCGTTAAGCCCGCCCGCCGCGTCTACCAGAAACCGCAGCCCGCTGCCAACGCCTGATTGCCTGCTTCAAACAGCGACACCTCGAGCCCACGCTCATCACGTGGGCTTCTTCTATTTGCCCCTTGAGCCCGCCGCTCCATTCCGTTACAAACACCTCCCGCCGACCAACCTAACCAACGGGATTGCCTCTATGCCCGATCCGAAAATCTCCCTCGATCAAGTCCGGCATGTTGCCAAGCTTGCCCGACTCCAACTCTCCGACGAGCAACTCCGGAAATTCACCGACCAACTCGAACCCATCCTCCAGTACGTTGCCAAGATCGCCGAAGTCGACGTCAACGGCATCGAACCCATGGCTCACCCTCTCCCACTCCACAACGTCCTCCGCGATGACGTCCCCCAGCCAGCCCTACCTCTCGAAAATGTCCTCCAAAACGCCCCGGACACCGACGGCCCCTTCTTCAAGGTCCCCAAGATCATCAGTGGCGACGAAGACTCCGCCAGCTGATCCCCAACCTCATAGGCCTCTCAATATGCTTACCTTCGATACCATCGCCACCGCACTCGATGCCATCAAAACCGGGAAAGCCTCCTCCACCGAACTTGTCCTCGCTGCCATCTCCAGAATCGAAAAGCTCAACCCGACCATCAACGCCTTCAACAGCGTCTTCCCTGACCGCGCCATCGCTCGCGCCGAACTCGTCGACGCAGGCCGCATCACCGGTCCCCTCGCAGGCGTTCCCATCGCCATCAAAGACAATCTCTGCACCTCCTTCGGAACCACCACCTGCTCCTCCAGAATGCTCGCCAACTTCCACTCCCCCTACGACTCCACCGTTACGCGCAAACTCGAAGATGCCGGCGCCATCCTCCTCGGAAAAACCAACCTCGATGAATTCGCCATGGGTTCCTCCACCGAGAATAGCGCCAACGGTCCCACCCGAAACCCTTGGGATCCATCCCGCGTCCCGGGTGGTTCCTCTGGTGGCTCCGCCGCTGCTCTCGCTGCGAATATGTGCTGCGCCTCTATCGGCTCCGATACCGGTGGCTCCATCCGACAACCCGCCTCTCTCTGCGGACTCGTCGGACTCAAACCCACCTACGGCCGCGTCAGTCGATATGGCCTCGTCGCCTACGCCTCCTCCCTCGACCAGATCGGACCCTTCGCCTGGACCGTCGCCGATGCCGCCTCTCTCCTCAATGTCATCGCGGGGCACGACCCCAAGGACTCCACCACTGCCCCTCATCCCGTCCCCGATTACACCGCCCAACTCCATCAACCCGTCAAAGACCTCCGCATCGGCATCCCCAAGGAGTACCAACTCGCCGAAGGACTCGACCCCAATGTCAAGTCCGCCATCCACGACGCCATCCAGACCTACCAGTCTCTTGGCGCGCAGATCGTCGATGTCTCTCTCCCTCATACCGACTACGGCATAGCCGCCTACTACATCATCGCGCCCTGCGAAGCCTCCTCCAATCTCGCACGCTACGACGGTATCCATTTCGGACATCGCACCGCCGAACCCGTCCGCGATATCGTCGAACTCTTCTCCAAGTCCCGCGCCGAAGGCTTTGGCGAAGAAGTTCAACGACGCATCATGATCGGAACCTACGCGCTCTCCTCAGGCTACTACGACGCCTACTACCTCCGCGCACTCAAAGTCCGCACACTCATCCGCCGCGACTTTGATAATGCCTTCCAACATTGCCACGCCATCCTCTGTCCCACCTCCCCCATTCCCGCCTTTCCCATCGGCGAGAAATCCGCTGACCCACTCCAAATGTACCTCCTCGATGTCTTCACCGTCACCGCCAACATCGCCGCCATCCCCGCCATTAGCCTTCCCTGTGGCTTCACCTCCGCACCCAAACCCCTCCCCATCGGACTCCAACTCCTCGGCCCTGCCTTCTCCGAACAGTCCCTCCTCCGCATCGCCCAAATGTATGAATCCGCCACTCCCTGGCACACCCAACGACCTTCCCTCCTTTAGGCCCAAACCGAATGCGCTCCTCATCGTCCATGAGAGCGTCTTGCCCCCATTTCCCGCATCTCTCATCGCCTACCATGCTGACTTGCGGGTAACCGACAACCCGCAGTGTGCAAGAGCACTTCCGCCGTCGCGATGCCGAACATGCGGCAAGGGTCTTCAGAGCTTTCTTGGCCCTTCTTCCTATCCCCTGATTCCCGTCACGAGCATTATGGATTGGATTTCAGGTCCTGAGTGTTGCGAAGGAAGAGCGGCCGCGCGAGGCGAAGACGCTGAATTGCGCAATGAGGCAAGAAAAGGGGCAAAGGCCGATCAGACCGTAAGCTCCCAGCCTTTCCGGTACTCGCGGGTGAGGTATCTATTGGCTTCGGGGATGTTGGTGACTCTCATGGCAATGGGGTCCCACAGAAGTCGGCGGCCGCCGAGGCGAAGGGAAATGGCGGCGAGGTTGAAGGCCTCGGAGATGGGGCCAGCGAGGAGGAAGTTGCCGTTGGTGGCGGGGCCGCCTTTGAAAGCCCGGACGTAGTTGGGCGTGTTGTTGGCCCGGCTGGGGTTGGGTTGTGGAGGGGCGTTTCGTGAGGCCCAGTATTCGCGGGATTTTCGTTCGGGAATGATGCGGGGGTTTTCGCAAAGGAATCCGCCGAGGATCTTGCCCTTGTCGCCGACCAGAAGCATACCTTCGGAGTCGAGTTGCGCGCGGTCTTCTTCGAGTTCGTCAGGAGTCTGGGGTTTGATGCCGCCATCGTACCAGAAGAGGTCAATCGGGCCGCGGTTGGCTTTGGCGGGAAATCTGAAGCGGATGGTGGAGGCGACCGGGAACGAGTAGTCGTTGCGGACCTTGGAACTCACGCCGTCATGGATTGCGCACAGGTGGCTGGGTGTGGATTCGACGAAGGTTGGGGCATCAAGTTCGAGTTGGCTGAAGACTCGCCACAAGCTGTAGTGTCCCATGTCGGCGATGGGGCCTCCGCCGAACTCGTACCAGCCCCGGAAGACGGCGTGTGTGTAGTGTGGGTGGTACGGTCGGTCGAGGGAGGGGCCGAGCCAGAGGTCCCAATCGAAGCCTTTGGGAACGGGCGGTGTATCAGTGGGGATGGTCGCGTATTGGGGCCACATCGGTCGATGAGACCAGTTGTGGATTTCGCGGAGGTTTCCGATGGCGCCGTCACGGATCCACTGAAAGGCTGTTTCGACCTGTTGGCCGGAGTCCGCGGGGATGAAGTGGGTGCCGACGCCGGTCTTTCGAGCGGTTTCGATGACAAGTCGTGCTTCGAGGACGCGGTTTGCCAGCGGCTTGTGCATCAGAACGTGTTTGCCCTTCTTCATCGCGGCGATGGCGACGGTGGCGTGGAGGTGGTCAGGGGTCATGACCTTGACGGCGTCAAGTCCGTTTTGTTTGTCGAGAAGTTCACGGAAGTCGGAATAGGAGGCACAGCCTTTGAAGTTGCCGGAGGGCTTGTTGTCGGCGTAGTAGGTTTCGATGATTTCCTTGCCGACGTCGCGGCCGCCGGGCGCGCCTTTGGTCGAGGAACGCCACTGGGGTCTCTTGAGGCCGGAGGCAATGGCGTTCCGAATGCTGCCTTTGCCCCATTCCACATAGTCGTCGGAGTCCTTGTTGGGGTCGCAGACGGCGATGAGCTGGATTTCAGGTGTGGCGAGCATGCGGAAAAGCTCGGTGAGGCCCTGGGTGCCGCAGCCAATGAGCGCCATGGTGAGTTTCTCGGAAGGGGCGATGTTGCCCTCTCCGCCGAGTACGTGGCGAGGCACGATTGAGAGTGCGGCGGCGGAAGCGGCGGTTATTCCGAGAAACTTGCGGCGATTGACTCTGTGTGGCATGTGTCACCTCGCGGGAAATGATCTGCGCGAACAGCCGATATCACAGGAGATGGTACCCATCTGAGGGGGAATTGCGAAAGGCATTTGTGCAGCAAACGTCACTTGGCCAGTTCCGTCGGTTTCAGGGCCCGGTACAGTTGGCCGGTCCACCACTCGTCGGTGGGCTTGAGGTTGCTTTGTCGGAACCAGACTTCCTGGGATGACTTGACGCGGTTGGCCAGGGTGTAGAAAGGGATGGCCGTGAAAGGCTTTGCGTCCGCGGCGTTGCCGGTGATGACGGTGATGCCGCCGAGAAGGTCGGGGCGGCGCTCGACTTGAAAAGCGGGATCGGGGGGAAGCTCGATATGGATGCGGCCAGCGTTATCAAGAGCTTCGACGGCGTACACGAGTGGGCCTCGCTGGATGGCGACTCTGCCACCGCAGTCGCGGATGTTCGGGTGGGGGACAATGCGTTGGACAGGCATGTCGAGGTGGAGTTCGACCGTGTCCCCTGGGTGCCACTCGCGCTCGAGCTTTGCCCACCCATGGCGAGACGCAGGCATTGCTTGGCCGTTGAGCCTGAGAGTTGCGGCGCGGCACCATTGAGGGATGCGGAGGTTCA
This sequence comes from uncultured Tepidisphaeraceae bacterium, assembly GCA_964451955.1. Taxonomy (GTDB): domain Bacteria; phylum Planctomycetota; class Phycisphaerae; order Tepidisphaerales; family Tepidisphaeraceae; genus JAPLNB01. Next base: position 19,811 of record CAYVKG010000038.1, on the reverse strand, counting down.
GGGCGACGCGGGATGGGCTGACGGGATCGACTTTGAGGAGGATGTGCCCGTCCCATGGGTAGTCGGTCTTAACGGTCAGTCTCAAGGGGCCGGACTTGAGGGGGAGAGTCGCGGTGCCGGCGACGTAGAGGTTGACGTAAACTTCAGAACTGGAATGCGCGTAGGCGTAGCGGCCGATCTGGAGAATGGTACGCGAGAGATTCGGGGGGCAGCAGACCCATGAGTTGTAGCGGGGGTTGTCGCGGTCGGAGAGGGGGTTCATGTAATAGGTTGTAAGGCCGTCGAGGGCAATTCCGTGCAGGACGGCGTTGTGGAGGACGCGTTCGAGGACTTCGACAGAATCAGCCTGCTTTTCGAGAAGAAACATGCGATGGGCGAAATCGGCTAGGCCGCAGGCCGCACACGATTCGTAGTAGCCGTTGTTGGGCAGTTCGTAGTCCTCACCGAAGGCTTCGTGTTCTTTGCGCGGTCCGACGGAGCCTGTTATGGTCATTCGTCGAAGAGTCGTGCTGTCCCAGAATCGGTTGGCGGCAAGGCGATAGTCGGGATCGGCAGATTCGATGGCCAGGTCAGTGACGCCTGTGGCGAAGAAGATCGCGCGGACGGCGTGTCCTTCGAGGGTACGCTGGAGCCGCAGGGGCTGCTCGTCCTGGAAATAGGCGCGGGGTGTGGGGCCTGCTGGCGTAACCATTCCATGCCCTCGCCATTCGACGAAGGCTTTGGAGAGCTGCATATAGCGGGGGTCTGGGACGACGCGATAGAGTTCAACGAGGGCCATTTCAAGTTCTGCGTGTCCGCAGAAACCAGGTTTGCCATTGGGGCCGAGGAAATGCTCGTATGCCTGGTTGGCGGCTTTGCAGGCGATATCGAGGAACGCTCGCTTTCCCGTGGCGGCGTGGTATTCGATCGCAGCTTCGATCAAATGACCGAGCACATACCCGTCGTGGGAGCCGTCGAGAAAAGCGGGGTCCCATTTCGGTTTCTTGGAGTTAACAATATAGGCGTGGGCGTAACCATCGGGCTGTTGTGCCCTTCCGAGCAGAGCAATGAGATCATCGGCTCGCTTTTCGAGGGCGGGGTCTGGGGATATGGCGAGGGAATAGGCGATCGTCTCGAGAAATTTGAAAAGGTTCGCTTCACCCCACGTGCCATTGAGTTCGCCCTCGACCTTCTCACCGGCGGCTTTACGGACAGCGCGGATTTCGTTGGTCATGTACTGCCAAGCGTGGGGAATGAACTGATCGATGCAGGCGTGAAGGCGATCATTCCAGAATCCCTCGATCTGGACGTTCTTGACCGCGACGGTCCTGAGTCGGTCAACTGCTACCGGGGCGGGTGAAGCGACGAGGAGGCGGCTGGCGAGAAGCAGGGCGAAAGTCACAGTGGCCATGGACAACCGGTTGCCGCCAAGTTTGCGGACAAGCGGGGGTTTGGGACGTTGTATCCGGCAGCGCCGGGACAGGGTGCTTGCGGGGCCCAGCGTGCTGGTGGTGGGGCCGAATGAGGTATGGAGGAGAGCCGTCCCAGGGAGAGAGTCGGGATGGGAATACCTGGATGGGCGTGTGGTTCGCATCAAAGAGACTCCTTGGCGCCGGATATCAGGGAGCGAGATGACGCCTTGAGCGATACAGCGGCTGTTGGATTGTGTTGTACAGACCAAACGACCAACGTGTCCGTCGATTCATGACGGAGGTCTCGCCTGAGTCCGCCAGCGAATGAAAGATTCGTTTGGAGATCAGTTCATCCGTGCGAAGAGGTCGGCGGATGCCACGGGGTTGATACCCTTGGCTGAGAGGGATTTGATGGCGGCGTCAGGATTCTCGAAGCGGAAGACCATCGTGGCTTTCTGAGTCTGGGGGCCGGTGGTGAAGGCGTACATATATTCGATGGCCAGTCCGGCGTCGTCGATGATTTCCAGGATCTCATAGAGTCCACCGGGCCGATCGGGAACGTCCACCGCGAGAACCTCAGTGACATTGACCACGCATCCGCCCGCTTCGAGGACCTGACGCGCCTTCTGCCAGTCTTTGACGATGAGGCGGAGGATGCCGAACTGCTGTGTATCGGCCAGCGAAAGGGTAATGATGTTGATGCCGGCCCGCGACAGAATTCTGCAGGGGACTTTGAGTTGGCCGGGCTTGTTTTCGAGGAAGAGGGAAAGTTGGTTGAGTTTCATGGTAATGGTCCCTTGTAAGCAGCCAGTAGTTAGTACCCAGAGGTTATTTCATGACTCGGAGGTCCTGCACACGGCGAATCTTCCCTTCGGATCGTTGGAGGGTCCGGGGTTCTACGAGGGTGACGGCGGCACGGATGCCGATGGTATGGTCGATAGAGCTTTCGAGTTTCTTGCGCAGGTTCTCCATGGCACGGATCTTGTCGGAGAAAACCTCCGGCGTGACTTCGACTTTGACTTCGATCTGGTCGAGGTCTTTCACACGCGTGAGGACAATCTGATAGTGGGGCATGGTGCCTTCGGCGGCGAGGAGGGCGGTTTCAATCTGCGACGGGAAGACGTTGACGCCGCGGATGATGAACATGTCGTCGGATCGGCGCGAGATGCGGTTGATGCGGCGGATCGTTCGGCCGCAGGGGCAGGCGGTGTTGATGAGAGAGGTGATGTCCCGGGTCCGGTATCGAATCATGGGCATGGCCTGTTTGGAGAGAGTTGTGAGTACGAGTTCGCCCTCGGTCCCATCGGGGAGAGGTTGTCCGGTTTCCGGGTTGATGATCTCAGGGAAAAAGTGGTCTTCGAAGATATGCGGCCCGTTCTGGCATGAGCATTCCATGGCCACGCCTGGGCCGATGATTTCGGAAAGGCCATAGATATCGAAGGCTTTGATGCCGGATTCAGCCTCGATTCGAATGCGCATTTCGTTGGTCCAAGGTTCAGCGCCGAACACGCCAACTCGCAAGTTGGGGGGTCTGACGCCCATTTCCTTGGCGCGTTCCCACAGGTGCAGAAAGTAGGAGGGTGTACAGCAGATGACGGAGGATCCGAAGTCATTCATGATCATGATCTGACGTTCGGTATTTCCTCCGGAGACTGGAATCACGGTGGCGCCAAGCGCTTCGCCGCCGTAGTGGGCGCCGAGTCCGCCTGTGAACAGGCCGTAGCCGTACGCGTTCTGGATAACGTCGCCGCGATGAACGCCGGCGGCGGCGAACGAGCGAACCATGCAGGAGGACCAGACGTGGATGTCTTGCTGGGTGTACGCCACAACGATCGGTTTCCCAGTCGTCCCGGAGGAGGCATGCAGACGCACGATCTCGTCCATCGGGCTGGCAAAAAGCCCGAAGGGGTAAGTGTCGCGGAGATCAGCCTTCATCGTGAAGGGTAGTTTGGCGATGTCAGTGATCGATTTCAGGTCATGCGGAGTGAGACCTCGTTCTTCCATTCGCTTCTTGAAGAGCGGGACGTGATCGTAGGCGCGGCGAACGGTGGCCTTGAGGCGGCGGAGTTGAAGGTCCTGCAACTGGGGGACCGGCAGAAAATCGGGGCTGGATTCGGGGTGGAAGCCGCCGGGAATGTCGTTCCAGGGAATGGTGAATGTGCTCATGATAGTTCCTTATCTTTGAGTGGTTGAAGCGGCGACGGAGCGACCGAGCCGGAATGCCGCGACATTCCCGTCAAGGGCCTTTTCGGGAAGGTTGGACTTGATCGCATCGAGCCAGAGGGCCTCGGGAAAATCGAGGTGGTGCGAAAGGGCGCCAAGGAGAGCAACGTTAAGGGAGCGTTTGGAGGCGAGTTTCGATTCATCGATGAGGTCCGGGGTGATGAGGATGCCGCCCGGGCGAAGACAGTGAAGATTGTTGTCGACTTGGTCGGGTGTGAAGACGAGAAGGAAATGTGCGTGACCGGCGGGGACCATGGGCGAGAGAACCCGTGGCCCGAAGCGGACGTCCGACGTGACCGAACCACCACGCTGAGACATACCATGGATCTCGGCCTTCTTGACGTCGAGTCCGGCGCGGAAGGCGACGTCGGCAAGGATGTCGGAGGCTTTGATGACGCCCTGGCCGCCGAGGCCGGCGGCGACGATATTGGTCACATTGCTGTCGATCATCTCTCGTTGCCAGCAATCAGTCGCGGCAGGCGCCGAGACATTGCTGGCCCTTACAGAAATTACAGTTCGGGTCGGGTGAGGTGAGGGCGTTGACAATCCAATTGGGGAGACGAATGGGCTTACCGGCGGGATCGGTGACGGCGTGGACGGTGTAGCCGGTGATGATGAGGGCGTTTGCAGTGTTGTTGACGATGGAGACCTCGAAGCGGACCGACGCTTTCCCGGCCGGTGCGGCGGATGTCGTAAGGGTGAGCTGGTCGTCGTAACGGGCGCGACCGACAAAGTTGATGTGGGCCTCAACCAGCGGCAGGAGCAGTCCTTTACGCTCCATGTCGGCGTAGGGAATGCCGGCGTTGCGCAGAAGCTCGGTGCGGGCGCACTCAAACCACTCAAGGGCCCGTGAGTTGTAAAAAGTACCCATCTGGTCCGTCTCGGAATAACGGACCCGGAGACTGGTGACGTGCTGGAATGCGGCAGTGCCCGTGAGTGATTCTCCTTCAAAGGCATATTATTGAATTTGAGCTTGGAATCAAGATCGAGCGAAGTTGGCGTTGGAGAGCAAGCATCGGGCGCGGTATCGTGGCGGGCATGAGCTTGCAGGAGAAGACCGGGATGGCGTGGCTGGTCGCGCTTTGCGGGCCGGGCGAGAAGGAAATCGATCTGCCAGCGAAGCAGGGCCTCATCACCATCGGTCGGCACGAACAATGTGAGATCCGCCTGCTGGCTGAGACGGTGTCACGGTTCCACTCGCGGTTGCGATGCGAGGCTGGGCAGTGGCGGATTGCGGACTTGAACAGCCGCTGGGGGACGTTTCTGAACGGGTGTCGCTTGGAGGCCGGGGGAAAAGAAATGCTGCTCCGCGAGGGGGATCTGATCCGGATCACACCGTGGACGTTCAGCTTCACGATGAAGTCGCGGGGGCGCGAGGGTGTGGAGTCCGTGGACGACGTCCGGCGGATGCAGACGATGGTGCGGAGTTTTGGTGCCGATAGCAGCACGGGAGCAATGGCAGACGATCTGCTGGCTTTGCTGTTGGAGAGCGCGGCCGGGATGCACGCGGCAAACGATGAACAGAAACTGGCGGAGGTGATGCTGGAGGCGGCGGTTCGAGGGACCGGATTGCCGAACGGGGCGGTCCTGCGGCCTTTGGACGCCGAGGGGCGAGTGGAGGTCGTGGCGTCACGGCGGTCATCGGCGGGGGACAAGCAAGGTGCGGCGTACAGCAGAGCGTTGCTGGCCGCTGCGAGCGGCGGGGTGGTGGCGGAACTGTCGCCGATGACGGCACCCATGACTTCGGAGAGCATCGTGCAAATGCGGATCGAGACGGCGATCTGCGTGCCGCTCATGCTGGGGAGCGCGGTGGCAGCTTATCTGTATCTGGATTCGCGCGGCGAGCGAGGGATGGGGGCATTGAAAATGCGGGCGAACGCGTCCGCCTTCTGTGTGGGCCTGGGGCGGATCGCGGGCCTGTCGCTGGCGAATCTCAAGCGGATCGACATGGAGCGGCGGCAGGCGGTAATTGAGGCGGAACTTGCGGCGGGAGTGGAAGCTCAGCGATGGATTCTGCCGCGACGGTCAGCATCGGTGGGACGCTTCGCCTATGTTGGGGAGAGCCGGCCGGGTCGTGGACTAGGCGGTGATTTCTTTGACGTCATTGCACTGGGTGAGGATCGCGTAGCGGTGGCCGTGGGCGACGTCTCGGGGAAGGGCGTGGCGGCATCTGTGCTGATGACCGCGGCGCAGGGATTTCTGCACGCGGCGTTGTGTGAGCATGGACGCGTGGAAAAAGCCGTGAGCGATCTGAACCGCTTTGTGATGGCACGTCGTCCCGTGGGTAAGTTCATCACGATGTGGGTGGGCGTCTTTGATGCTCGAAGGATGACCTTGGAATACGTGGATGCGGGGCATGGCTACGGGATGATGGTGGGCGCCGGTGGGGAAATATGCGTTCTGGGCAGTGAGGAGGGAATGCCGGTCGGGATCAGTGCCGAGGCCACTTACCCTGCCAATTCCGTGCCACTGTATGAGGGAGCGCGCGTGCTGGTGATCAGCGATGGCATTGTCGAACAGCCAGGATCGGCCGGCGAGACGCGGCGGGCGTTTGGAATGGAGGGCGTGACCAGCTGCTTGGCGGGTTTGGGCGGTGGACAGGACGAAGTGTCGGCGTTATTTCGGGCGGTCAGGGAGCACGCGGGGATGGAGTCGCTGGCGGATGATGCGACCGTCGTGGTGGTCAAATGGTGAGCGGTTACCACTCGTGGTAGACGAAAAAGACGGCGGCAAGGACGAGGGCGAATCCGACAAGGTAGTTCCATTTGATCGCTTCGCGCAGGTAGGCAACCGAGAAGGCGCAGAAGACGATCAGAGTTATCGCTTCCTGGATGATCTTGAGCTTGGCGGCGGGGAGGCCTTCGAGGGAGCCGATGCGATTGGCGGGAACTTGGAAGCAATACTCGAAGAAAGCGATCCCCCAACTGGCGAGGATGACGATCCAGAGGGGAGCTTTCTTGAAGTTGAGGTGACCGTACCACGCAAACGTCATGAAGACATTGCTGATTGTGAGCAAGACTACAGTTTTCATGGATGTCTATATCTTGGGTGCGGAATGATAACCAAGGCCCGCCCGTTGGCAAGTCACGCCCAATTCGGACAGAAAGAGAGGCAGGGCCACCCGAGGGGAGCGACCCTGCCCGCGGTTGAGGGCAAATCCACAATCCCACGCGTCCGCTTGGAGCGAACACGCACACGCACACCACACCTTCCAAAATACCACTGCCGGCTGCCAAGAACCGTCACTGCAAACCAGACATGTGCCAAATAACAACCTGACGATATGTGCAATTCAAGTATAGCGTGTCCGGTGCAAACCGCAAGAGAAATTGTGTCTATTTGCCCCCCCAAGCCGTCGTTTGGGGGGGCTGCGGCTGACAACGGGATACCCCCGCACACTCGGACTATGCCACGCGACGATACGCCGCGCAGGTTAACGTCGCGTTGGGGGGCGGCGGACGTGCGATTCGCGGTGTTTTGCGCTGGATGCGCCGAGGAGTTTTAGAGCCTTATTGAGGTCGGCAACCTTGAAGACTCCAGTGGTTCGGCCACCGGGGGCCCCACTGCTGACGTAAGCGTAGTTGATGTTGATATGGTTCTTGCCGAGAAGCCCTGCGACACTGGCCAAAGCGCCGGGGCGGTTTGACATTTCGACACAGAGGACTTCGGTTTCCGTCGTGGGGAGGTTGATCTGGGCGAGAACCTGTCGGACGTGGTCTCCGTCGTCGGTGACAAAGCGGAGCACGCCATGCTCCTGCGAATCAACGAGAGTCATGGCCACAATGTTGATCTTCTCGTCGGCTAGGGCGCTGGTGACCTGCGCGAGGACACCGGGCTTGTTGACCAGGAAGACGCTGTACTGTGTCTGAATCCTGATTTCTGTCATAGCGCTCCTTTCGATGGTTGAGCCATTGAATTGTTGGCCTGGCACACCGGCAGAATCAACCCGGATTACCGGGTAGTCAGGGTTCGAGCTTGACGGCCTCCTGCTGAGTGGGGCGAAGCGTGAGCACGCGGTCGAGGCGGGTGATGCGGAGCAGTTCCATGAGCCTGTCGCCGACGCCGCACAGGATGAGCCGGCTCTTGGACAGCGAGGCAAGTTTCTTGTGGAGTGCCAGCAGGATCCCGATTGCCTGGCTAGACAGATAAGCGACCTTCTCGAAATCCAGAATGATGGTTCGGCGGTCTTCCTCGTCCACCAGTCGGTAAAGCTCCTGGGCGATCTTCTCCAACTCGATGGGGTCCATCAGGGAAGGGGTGGTGAACTCCACGACAGTGTAAGGCGCTCGTTCCTGCACGATGAAGTGGCTCATAGTGTCCTATCTTGCAGTCCGACAAGATTGCCGAAGCAGCGTTGCATCATTTCCCGCGTGTATTGTGCTTTGAAGGACGCTTCTTATCCACACGCTTGCCGATCTTTCCTTTGTTATTGCCCAGGTTGATGGCGATTCTGAGAACCTGCTCGACGTTATCGACAAAATGCCACTGGAGTGCGGACCGAACCTCCTGCGGAACCTCCGGAATGTCTTTTTCGTTGCGGCGGGGGAGGATGACGTGCTTGATCCCTGCACGCATGGCGGCGAGCGTCTTCTCCTTCACGCCGCCGATAGGCAGGACAAGTCCGCGAAGCGTGATTTCTCCCGTCATTGCCAGATCGTGACGGACAGGTTTGTTCAGCATGAGTGAAGCCAACGCAGTGAACATGGCGATTCCGGCGCTCGGGCCATCCTTCGGAACTGCGCCGGCAGGGACGTGAACATGAATATCGGAATCGGTCAGCAGTTGCGGGTCGATGCCAAGGTCTTTGGCGTGTGAGCGAATGAGCGAAAAAGCGGCGGTTGCCGATTCCTTCATGACCTCGCCGATCTGCCCAGTGAGAATAATGTTCCCTTTTCCTGGCATTCGGGAGGCTTCGATGAAGAGAATCTCGCCGCCGACAGGGGTATAGGCCATGCCGGTGGCGACGCCGGGCACGCTGGTGCGGGAAGCGAGTTCGGGCTCAAACTTGCGGGGGCCCAGGAATCGCTCGACCTGTTTGGGGTTGACGCCGAGACGCGCGGTCTTCCCGCCTACCACTTCGGCGGCGATTCCGCGCGCGATCGAGCCGATGTTCCGTTCGAGGTTCCGCACACCGGCCTCGCGGGTGTAGGACTCGATTATGTACTTGAGCGCGGAGTCTTGGAACGAGGCGTTTTGGGCGGTCAGACCATTGGCTTCCAGCTGCCTGGGGACAAGGTAACGTTTGGCGATCGCCAGTTTGTCGCCGTCGGTGTAGCCGGGGATCTCAATAACCTCCATGCGGTCGCGAAGAGCCGCGGGCACAGTGTCCATGGTATTCGCCGTGGCGATGAAGAGGACTTTCGACAGGTCGAAGGGGACATCCAGGTAATGGTCGGTGAACGCGTGATTCTGAGCGGGATCCAAAACTTCGAGGAGGGCGGAAGCGGGGTCGCCGCGGAAGTCGGCGCCAAGCTTGTCAATTTCATCAAGCATCATGAGGGGGTTGCGGGTCGCCGCCTTTCGGATCTCGGCGATGATCCGGCCAGGCATGGAGCCGATGTACGTCCGCCGGTGGCCTCGAATATCCGCCTCGTCGCGCACGCCGCCCAGCGAGACGCGGATGAACTTGCGACCCATGGCTTCCGCGATGCTCTTGCCGAGTGACGTCTTCCCGACACCCGGTGGCCCGAGGAAGCAGAGGATGGCGCCGCCGCCTTCAGGCTTCAGCTTCCGGACGGCAAGGTACTCGATGATTCGGCGTTTGACCTTGTCGAGATCAAAATGGTCGCGGTCGAGAATACGCCGAGCCTCGGCGAGGTCGATCTTGTCTTGGGTTTGGATTTCCCAGGGCAACTCCGCGAGAATCTGAAGGTAGGTTCGGATGACGCCATACTCGGGGCTTGCGGAAGGAAGGCCTTCGAGACGCGAAAGCTCGCGGCTGGCCTCCTTCATGACGGGCTCAGGGAGCTTGGCGGCCTCAAGTTTGCGGCGGAGTTCGTCCACTTCAGAAAGACCGGTGCCCTTCTCTCCTTCGCCAAGCTCCTTGCGGATGGCCTTAATCTGTTCCTGAAGGAAAAACCTCCGCTGGGATCGGTCGATGTTCTCAGAGACCTGTTTCTGAATCTTGTTCTGCAACTCCAGCAGGTCCAGTTGCGTGGCCATTCGAGCGGCCACCTGGCGGATGCGCGCTTCCACGTTCAACTGCTCGAGCATCGCCTGTTTCTCGGCTAGATCGGTCTGAAGGTTGGCGGCGAGGAAATCGGCCAGAGCGGACGCCTCCGTGATGCTGCCGAGGACTTGGGCCGCTTCTTCCGGGGCGTTGGGCGTAAGTTCGATGATGCGGTTGGCCTGCTGCCGGACCGAGGCGATCAAGGCGTCCATCTCGGGATTGGCTACCGTCGTGTCATGAAGAATCTCGATCTGGCCCGAGAGGAAAGGCTCCGTTTGGAGGAGGCGGACAAGGCGGAAACGCGCCAGTCCGTGAACGATGATCGACTGGTTGCCGTCGGGGAGGCGAAAGAGCTTCAAGATGGTGCAAACGACACCCACAGGGTACAGGTCTTGCTGAGTCGGGTCATCGGTGTCGGGGTTCCTCTGAGTGAGCACGCCGATCAGTTTGGCGCCGGGCATGACTTCGTCCAGCAGGCTCTTGCTCTTGGGGCGGCCGATGTTGAGAGGCATCACCGTGCCCGGAAAGACCACAATGTTGCGGATAGCAAGAATTGGCAACTGATGGGGAATGGACAATTCCTGGCCATCGGACCCCGTGCGGATGGTGGTCGTTTGCGAGTTCGAATCAATTGCTTGGGTTTCAGCCATTTGTGTATGTCGATGTTCTCGATGCCACGTCAGAGGCGAATCGTTCCCCGATTACTTTTTGGGCAATACGATCCAGAGCATGCCGTTGCGGTAATTCGCGCGGACGTGGGCCTGGTTGACGTCTTTCGGCAATTCAACTTCCCGGCAAAAAGCGCCGTTGTCAATTTCCATGAGGTGGACGCGAACCCGTGTCGGACGGCCCGAGTGGTCGGCGCTCGGGTCCGGCAAGGGAACGGCTCGCTGTCCACGCAGCTTCAACTGGTTGTCGGCGACGACCACGTCGATCCTGTCTTTGTCAACGCCGGCCAGATCAACGCAAACGATGTACGCCGAATCATCTTCGTAGAGATTGACCGCGGGCGTCCAGGTTTCATTGGGCCTGAAGCCGCAGAACCCCATCTGCATCTGATCCATCATCTTGCCCATTTGGCGGGCTATCTTACCAAAGTTCTGATCCGCCGCGGCATCGACTGGCATAAACCATCTCCCGTTTCGGGCACATCCCCTCACGACCGTGAGGTCGCTCCATGCAATAGTCTAGCACAGGATCGGTGGCGGAGCGACGGCATAAGCGAGCCAACTGCCTCGCGAGCGACGCCCTTGTCGCCATCAAGAGACGCTCGGCTCCGCGGATGGCGATCCTATTCTCGGACGTGGCGAGCATTCCAGCTCCCATTGCCACCAAACGAGCAATCGGCCAAAATCGGCAACCGAATGGTTTCCCGCGTTCGCTATTGGCTGAAATTCGCGTTGCGATGGGCGATTGCCATCGGAGGCATCTGGTGGGTTGTTTCCCACATGTCCCTGCGCGATCGCGTGATGATTCTGGACGCAGACAACCGCCCGGTTGCCGTGGAACTGGCGGTTCCGGCGACCGATGGAGAGAACTCCGCGTCGTTCGTGGTCTATGACCCGGTCAGCGGGGAAAAACGCGTCATCTCCCGCAGAGAAGTGATCAACCCGCCAGACGAGAAATACGTCTACGTCAAAGGACAGACGCAGCGGCAACAATTGTTGGCCGTCGATCTGTCGGATAACTTCCGCAAGGTCAACCGGGTGCTCGTTCTGGATCCTCAAACGGGCAAGGGGGTCTGGAAATCGCCCCAGGAGGTGATCTACAGGATTCGCGTGCCGCATCCCCGGCTGGAGATGGGCGTGATCACAATGACGCGGATCGCCGACCCGTCCCTCCTCTGGGGTGCCGTGCTGATCTTCCCCGTGACGTTCCTGATTACGAGCATCCGCTGGAATGTGCTCCTGCGCGCGCTGGACATCCGGCTGACGCAGGCCCGGACGTTTGTTCTAAACATGGTCGGCGCGTTCTACAATACGTTCATGCTCGGCGTCACGGGTGGGGATGTCCTGAAGGCATATTACGCGTCCAAGCAAACCCCGCACCGCACGCGGGCGGTGTTGTCCGTGTTTATCGATCGGGTGATCGGTTTGCTCTCACTGGTGATCATGGGGGGGGCCATGGCCGGCATTCAGTACATCCTGCACGAGGAACGCGACGATCCCGCCGCGCGGGCGTGCCTCCGAATTGTCGTCGGTTCGGTCGTGTTGGTGGCGGGGACGATGGTGGGGGGGCTCTTCTTCCTCGACCCGATTCGTCGCGCGACGGGGTTGGACTCCCTGCTTCGCCGACTTCCGTTCCAGAGACCGATCCAGCACGCGATCGAAGTCATCAACGTCTATCATCGCCGGCCATTGCTGGTCATCGGCGCCATCGTCTGCACGTTTCCGGTGCACATGACGGTGGTCATCTCGGCGATGTTCGCCGGTAAGGCGTTCATGCTGCCCCTGCCGACGCTTTATTACTTCGTGGCGGTGCCCGTGATCGTCCTGTCCGGCGCGATTCCGATCTCGCCGCAGGGGGCGGGGGTTATGGAGTTCTTCGCCATCCAACTGACCAAGCAGTACGGAACAACCGTATCACAGGCCTTTGCCCTGACAATGTCGATCCGAGTGGTGCAGATGGTGTGGAATCTGACCGGCGGTTTCTTCGTCCTTCGCGGGGGTTATCACGCTCCCACCGCCACCGAACAAGAAGAACTGGAGCAGCCCGAGCCTGCGGGACACACCGCCTGAGACCAAAATGACACCATCCGGTTTTCGCGGCGTCCATTTGCCAGTACAGTACGGGGTCCGGCCAAAACGGCCAAGCAATCGGAGTGTGCTGGATGTCGGTCATGGATCGGTTTTCAAAACCCGTGGGCCAGCAGGATCTGGCCGCGGGGCGCGATCTGCACCAGAGTGGCGCGGTCCGCATACACAACCCGGGGGCGGAATCGCTGACGGCCATGGTGACCACTGCCGATCAGCAGCACCGCACAACGTTGACTTGGGGTAAGGGGGAAACGTTGGAGTTCTCCTGCACATGCCCTGCAGGACAGTTGCGGCAACTCTGCCCCCATGTGCTGGCGACGGCGATGGCGGCGCAAGCCGGCGGGCTTCTGCGGCCAATCGAGGAGTCGCACTCGCGGATGTTGCCAGTGAAGGAAACCTTGCCCCGTCGCGGCACGCACCGACCCGCGATGTGGCTGTCTTCAACAGGCCAGTTGCGCCGCATCGATGTCGAGGAGCCGCGCCCGGTTGTCGAGCATCGGCCTTCCCCTCCCTCCTGGCGGAAACAATTGGCAAAGGTGAAAGAGGCCAGTGCGAATGCGCCCCGATCCGTCCCGGAAGGCTGGCCGGCGGATCGGCAGATTGTATACATCGTTGATGCGGCCGCATGCGGCGAATGCAATTCGCTCATCGTCAAACTCGCCTGCAGAGATCGCCGACAAACCGGCGAATGGACCCGGCCAAAGACGCGCGGCATTGTCTTCCCGGAGTTGACCTCGCTGCCTGATCCGGAGGATCGGCAAATCCTGGCGTTCCTTCGTGGGGCGAGTCAGACTCAACTGCAGGGCTGCGACCCCGCTTATGCCGTGGTGCCGCCCATGCGCGCGATGCTCGTGGAGCGTATCTGCCGGACGGGACGAGCCCTGTTCCAACGGTCCAATGACGATGAACCGGAATCGCTCACCTGGGACGAAGGCGAGCCTTGGCGGCTTGTGCTGCGCGCCACGCCCGATGAGTCGACCCAGCAGTTCGTTCTTTCCGGATACCTGATTCGGGGCCACCAGCAAATGCCGGTGTCGCGCCCGGCGCTGGTTGTTGATGGGGGGGTCGTCTTCTACCCGGACAAGGCTGCCGCTATCGAGGATCGTGGGCAGCTTGTCTGGTTGCCGGTTCTGCGGCAAAGCCGCGCAATCGCGGTGCCGTTTGCCCAGGCCAACGAGCTGCTGGCGGAATTGCTCAGCCTGCCCACCCTGCCCCAACTGGACTTGCCCGAGGCCCTGCGGGTTGAAGAAGTTCACGTCTCGCCTAGGCCCGTTCTGAAGGTTCGCTCGGCCGACCCTGACGAGCATCGTCCGGAACGCTTGCGGGGCGAACTTACCTTTGACTACGACGGCACGCGGGTTCCGTTCGAGCAGGAGATCTCAGTGACCGTGTTCCAGGCGGATCGCCGCCGGCTGATTGTCCGTGACGCGGCGACTGAGCGCGAGGCCGTGGCGAAACTCGGTCGGCTTGGGGTGCGAGAGGCGTTTGCGTATTCGAGGCGGGGGCGTGAGTTCTGGTTCAGCCGGAAACACTTGAACCGGTTGGTTCACAGCCTGGTTTCGGAAGGCTGGCAAGTCGAGGCTGACGGCCAGTTGTATCGCCGAGCAATCGACATGCGCCTGCGCGTCTCGTCGGGAATTGACTGGTTCGAGCTGGGCGGAGATGTCCACTTCGACGGGTATTCGATCAAGCTGCCCGAACTGCTGAAAGCCATTCGCTGCGGCGAAAAAACCGTCCGACTCGATGACGGAACGCTTGGCGTCGTGCCGGACCGGTGGCTAAAGAAATGCGGTTTGATGGCCGCGATCGGCGAAGCGGCGGAGGATCTTGTCAAATTCAGCAAGTCGCAGGCGGCGCTCCTGGATGCCTTTCTGATTGCCGACGAAACGGCGACGTGCGACCAGACCTTCGACAAGATACGTCAGGAGCTGCGCACCTTCGCGGGGGTCCGGCCCCAGTCGCCGCCGCCGTCGTTTGTTGGCCAACTGCGACCCTATCAGCAAGATGGCCTGGGTTGGTTCGGTTTTCTGCGGCAATTTGGGTTCGGCGGTTGTCTGGCCGACGATATGGGCCTTGGCAAAACCGTACAGGTGCTGGCGCTGCTTGAGCAGCGGCGAGTTGAACGCTCCGACGATGCAACGCCCGCCACGGACGGCTCAAAGCCGGCCAATCCGTCGCTTGTCGTGGTCCCCAAGTCACTGGTGTTCAACTGGATTTCCGAGGCTCGCCGGTTCACTCCAAATCTGCGCATCCTGGACCACACGGGCATCGAGCGCGCGCGCGACGGGCAACGCTTGATGAATTACGATGTGGTTTTGACCACCTACGGTACCCTTCGGCGGGATGTCGAGTTCCTCAAGGACGTGCAATTTGACTACGTCGTGTTGGACGAAGCTCAGGCGGTCAAAAACCCGGCGTCGGAGTCGGCCAAAGCCGTACGCCTGGTCAAAGGCATGCATCGCCTCGCGCTGTCGGGCACGCCGGTGCAGAATCACCTCGGGGATCTCTGGTCGGTCTTCGACTTTCTCAACCCCGCCATGCTGGGGGCGGCAGCGGTGTTCGCGGACTCGCAGTCCTCCCTGCGCAATCCGGATCCCGAATCGCGCGAACTGCTGGCACGCGCCTTGCGACCCTTCATTCTCCGCCGAACCAAGGAGCAGGTCGCGGGCGATTTGCCGGCTCGCATTGAGCAAACGCTCTACTGCGAACTCGACGAATCGCAGCGAAAACTCTACGACGAGCTGCGCGAGTACTATCGCGTCTCATTGCTTGAGCGGATCGAACGCGATGGCATCGGCAAGTCCAGAATGCACATCCTCGAAGCGCTTCTTCGCCTGCGACAGGCGGCGCTCCATCCCGGACTGATTGATCCGTCTCGCGGCGGCGAGCCGAGCGCCAAGTTGGATGTGCTGATCCCCCAACTTGAAGAGGTCATTGACGAGGGTCACAAGTCGCTCGTCTTCTCGCAGTTCACGAGCATGTTGGCCATTGTCCGCCAGCAGCTCGACCGGGCGCGGATTCCCTATGAGTATCTCGACGGCAAAACGCGAGACCGGGCCAGTCGAGTGGAACGTTTTCAGAGCGATGATGCGTGCAAGCTCTTCCTGATCAGCCTCAAGGCAGGAGGGTTGGGGCTGAATCTGACGGCGGCCGACTACGTGTTCCTTCTGGATCCATGGTGGAATCCGGCCGTTGAACAGCAGGCGATCGACCGAACTCACCGCATTGGTCAGAGCCGGCAAGTCTATGCATGCCGGTTGATCGCCAAGGACACAGTGGAGGAGAAGGTCGTTAGCCTCCAACAGTCGAAGCGGCAACTGGCGGACGCGATCATCACCGCGGACAACAGCCTGATCCGCTCACTGGGGCGCGAGGAGTTGGAAATGCTCCTGGCGTAAAGATGATTGTAATGGCAGAGCATCGGGCCGCTTGGGCGTTTGCCGCGCCCGCGTCGCTGGTGGCCTGATATAATGAGGTTGAGGAGCCAGCATGAGTTCTGCAAACGAGCCCGTAACGACCCCGCCGCAAAAGTTGAGGCCCCGACGAGTCCCCCTGTGGAAGAAACTGCTGGTGTTGCTGTCGATACTGTTGATGCTCGGGGCGGTGAGCCTTCGGGGATATGCCAATCTTCGTTCACCCTCTCCGTCCCAGGTGCCGTCCGGCTTGGGCGGGGATTCCGCAACGCCCCCCGGCGCTCGATCGTTTGTCGGGCAGACAACGACGAATCGGCCGGCCGATTCGGTTGGGACGCCGACGGTGCCGGAACCGACCGCAATTGACATCTGGTCACCAAGGCTCTTCGGCGTGGGATTCGGTTTCTTTGCCGGCTTCTGTATTGCCTACGCGGTTCGAACGGTTTTCAAGGTGGCCGCGATTATCCTGGGCGTTTTGCTGTTAGGCGCGATTGGACTGCAGTACGCGGGGCTTATCCAGCTCGATTGGAGCAGCCTCTCGCAGCGATACGATGCCTTCGCGACTTGGCTGGGGCCGAAGGCCGAGGGGTTCTGGAACTTCCTGACCACGCAACTTCCCGGTGCGGGATCCGCAATTGGGGGCGCCGTCCTTGGTTTCCGACGAAGCGCATGAAGGAGATACGCCCGCACCGCGCCGACCGGGCAAGTGACCTCATGAAACCCCGGCCGGACCGGCTACTTCTTCAAGTCGTAGCACATGAGCGTGTCCTGGGTCCTCACGTAGAGCCTGCCGTCGTGGATGACCGGGTGTGACCACGCGGGGCCATCATCAACCGGCAGCTTGAACTGGCCTTTGACCTTGTATTCCTTCGGGTCGGCGGCAATGAGCGTCACCAAGGCGCCCTTCTCGTAGCGGAAAATGATGCCGCCCTCGTAGGCCAGCACCGCTGCGGATCCTCCCGCCGGGGCCCTTGGCGCTTTCCATGCGACTTTGCCGGTCGCCAGCTCGATGCAGACGGGTAGTCCGGCGTTCTGACCGTGACCTCCGTAGACGTGGTCGCCAACCAATACCACGCCGCCGTGGTGGTTCTGGAAGGTCCTGGCGTCGAGGAAGTAGATCTCTTCGGCCTTCACGCCGCCCTGGCCGTCGGAGGTGAGTCGCACACAGCCGCTGCCGTTGTTGTACGCCGACGACAAAAAGACCAAGTCGTCCTTGACCAGCGGGGTGGTGATGTTGGCTACGGTGTTGGCCGCTTTGTTGTAGGACCAGAGCAGCTTCCCATTCTCAGCGGCCACGCCGATGCCCCCTCGACCGACCAGCGTGATGTACTGTCTCACCCCGGCGATGTTCGCCACGACGATCGAGGAGTATCCGGCCCCGTCTTTGCCCTTGCCGCCAAGGTCGCCGACGTTGACTTTCCAGATGACCTCCCCGGTCTTCTTGTTCATTGCGACCATCATCGCGCTCTTGCCCCCCGGCGTGACGACAACCTTGTCGCCATCGACCAGCGGCGATTCGCTGTATCCCCAGCCAGACATCATCTGGCCGCCAAAATCCTTGGCGAAGTTCTTCGACCAGAGGATCTTGCCGGTTCCGGTTTCAAGGCAAGCCATTTCGCCATTGCCCGTCACGGCATACATGAGATCGCCATCCACGGTGGGGGTGCCGCGTGACCCGGGGTCGTTCGATTTGGTCCAGGCAGCGCCGATCTTGCTGGCCCAGAGTTCCTTCTGTGTGGCTAGGTCAATCGCGATGACGTAGCCGTCAGAACCACGATCACCCATCGTGTAGGCCTTGGTGCCGACCATGGCCAGTGAGGCGAACCCCCGGCCCATGCCCTTCATCTGCCACAAGAGCTTGGGTTCGGAAGACCAGTCGGTCAAGAGACCCGTCTCGGTACAGATGCCATCTCCTTTCGGCCCACGAAAACTCGGCCAGTCTGCCGCCCAAGCAACCCCGGAAATTGCCAGCACACCGGACAACACCGCCACACCGCCAAGACAACGAACCATCGAGGTACTCCTTCTGTCTAGCTAACATTCTCAAACGCCGTATCACTTCCCGAACACATCCGCACCGGTCCGAACGGGAAACGGCCAGAGCTGCTGCCCTCATTACCGCCAGCATTCCACAAGTGTTGATGCGTTCTCAGGCCTTCCATGCCGCCTCACTCGAAGATCAACAAGTCCGCTTCCCAACGCTACAAAGCGTGGGTTGCGTTGAGGTTTCGATGCCGAAAAGCTCTGTCGTAACACTGCTCGTCTGCCTGCTGGAGGCCGCACTGTTCGCCCAACCAACGCGGCCTGGGGACCCGATCTATCACGTTCCAAAACTGTGGCAAGACCCGGCTCGTGGACAAGTACCCTGCGCGTGGGCGTTCAATCCGAATCTGGACCGCCGGGTGCCCCATGCGATGCATTATGCCCGCATGCATGCCAAACCCACTGACTTCTTCATTGCCGGCGACAATGGCGCCGGCTATCTGAATCCGGGCATGCTGACGGCGCCCCGGATGGACCAAACCGTGCCCGATGGGTGGACGGCTTGGGTGACCCATAACACGGCCTACTACCGACGGCACGACTTGGCGATCACAGGCTTCATCATCGACGGGTTCGCTCCGGGAATGGGCGACAGGGGCTTTGACGAATATATGAAGTTCTCCCCCCAGGGCTGCCTCTTTCAGCACTCGGACTCCCTGGGCCTGCATCGGGACACCATGCCCTATGCGCGGATGGCGTGGGATCTGGATGGGACGCCCAAAAACGCCGCCGCCAAGATTATCCAATTGATCGGGGCCAAACTTCCATCGTTCGCGCCAATCCGAACGATTCTCAAGACCCCAACCTGGCACAAACAGACCATGGACCTGGCGGCACAACTGAGCAAAGATCTCCGGTTTGTTGACCCCTACAGTTTCTTCATGCTGGTGAAACGGCAGCAGCAACAAACAGAAAAGGACGGCAAATGAACTCCCTTAAGTGCTTTGGTCTCGTTCTGCTCGCCGCGATGATGACCGGCTGTGCCTCCACGGGAGGCGACGGCTTCAAGCCGCTCTTCGATGGTGACTCGCTCGCCGGATGGTCAATCAAGTGCAAGCCTCTGGATCGATCATACACGTTCTTCACGGTGGAAGACGGCACAATCGTCGCAGACTCAATGAAGGTCCAAAAACACGACTACGTCTGGCTGCTGACCGACGGCGAGTATTCGGACTTCATCCTCCGGCTCAAGTTCCAGGCATATCGCGGCAACCCCGGTAACTCCGGCATTCAAATCCGCTCACGGTACGACGACGCCGCCGGATGGCTCGATGGGCCCCAGATCGACATTAATCCGCCGGGCCCCTGGCGCACGGGCATGATCTGGGACGAAACCCGCGGCGTCCAGCATTGGCTGTACCCAGCGGTCCCCAAGGGCCAATGGGTTGACGAGAAGATGGCCAATCCCGCTCTCAGAATGTACTTCTCGGACGAAACGCCCGCGTGGAATGACCTGGAAATCACCGCAAAAGGCGGGGAAATCACCGCCAGCCTCAATGGCCTCCCGATTACCGACTACGATGGCACCGGCATCCTGAATGACGGTGTCCATCAACAGCACAATGTGGGCATGAAGGGGCATATCGCGCTGCAGATTCACACGGGCGACAAGCTGCGCATTCGGTTCAAGGACATCCGCATCAAGGAACTCCCACGCTAACTAGCATGCCCGTCGCAATTTCGCAAATAGCCATTGGACCTTTCCCCATGCATGGCGGCCTGCCTCCTTGGAATGATGCAGGGCCTCCAAGGATGTGCTGACGAGCTATAACCCAAAGCTGTGGATTGGCGGACTGAACAAAAGCGGCGTACCCTT
>CAYVKG010000037.1:735-40957 GCA_964451955.1 uncultured Tepidisphaeraceae bacterium | reverse complement strand
CCCCCCCCCCCCCCCCCCCCGCCCGGGGGGCGGCGGGGGGGCCGGCATGGGGGCGATGACGTGGGTGGTGTTTTTTGCGACGGTGATGAGTGGGGCGGGTCGGCTGGGCAAGCGATGGGTGTTGGCGGGCGCGGACGCGATGGGAGGAGTGATTCTGTTGTGGTTTTCGGGGTTTGCGGTAATTGCGTCGTATGGTGTTTGGCGCATGGGGGGCGGGCCCATATGATACGCTGCCGGACGGGGCAGAAGCATTGAAGGACGAGGCGAAATCGAAGATCCGGACCGAGCGGTTATGATGAAATCGAAAACGATTGCGAGAGCGGCGTTGTGCGTAGCGGCGGCGATCCTGAGCGGATGCGGTTTGGGGGAAGCGCCGCCATTCAGTCCGGAGCGGCTTGGTCAGATTCAGAGGGAGCAGGCGAAGGAAACGGGGCTGCCGGTGATGGAGCCGTTGCCCGCGGCGCCGCCTGCCGGGGGCACGGTTCCGACGACGTTGCCGGCGCGGACGGAGAAGAGGGGGATGGGGCCTGTGGTGACGTTGACGTTGCAGGAAGTGATTGCGCGGACGGTGGCGAACAGTCTGGACGTGAGGGTGGCGTCGTTTCAGCCGTCGATAGACGAGGCGAGGATAACGGAGGCGAGGTCGCGATTTGACCCGGTGTTTTCGCAGTCGTTTCAATTCAGCAAGAATTTTCAGCAGTTGGGGTTAGGGGGCAGCCTGGAGCCGTCGGAGGTATTGGCGCAGCAGATTCAGACGGGGATCAAGCAGAACTTGCCGGATGGTGGTCAGATTGAGTTAAGCAACCAGATGAGCCGGCAGGAGGTGACGCCGGCGTCGATAACGGCGGTGAATCCGTTTTATCAGAGCCAGTTGGTGTTGCAGTTGACCCAGCCGTTGTTGAGGGACTTCGGGGGCGAGGTGAACCGGGCGCGGATCACGATATCGCAATACGATCAACGGATCAGCCAACTGGACTGGCGTGACAAGCTGGAGCAGGCGCTGGCGGACACGGAGGAGGCATACTGGCGGTTGTACCAGGCGCGGGAGAACATGAAGATTCAGGAGGAGCTGCTGTCGCAGACGGAAGACACGCTGGAGATCCTGATCAAGCGGTTGAAGCAGGATGTCTCGCGGGTGCAGGTTGCGCAGAGCCAGGCGTCGGTGCAGTCTCGTCGGGCGGAGTTGGTGAGGCTGAAAGCGCAGATTGTGGACGTTTCGGATCAGTTGAAGCGGATCATGAACGATCCGGAGCTGTCGGTGGTGAGTCCGCAGACGATATTGCCGGCGGACAAGCCGATTGAGGAAGCGATCGTGTATTCGCTGGAGGATCAGATTCAGGCGGCGTTGGAGAACCGGTTTGACCTGCTGCAGCAGAAGTACCGGATTGCGTCGGCGTCGACGGTGGTGAAGGCGGCGAGGAACAACGAGTTGCCGCAGTTGAATTTGCAGGGATCGGTGGGGATGCAGGCGATGGGGGATGATGTGGACAACTATCTGGACAATTATGACAAATCGAGCCGATCGAGGCTTGTGACGTACAGTCTGGGTTTATCGTTTGAGGTTCCATTTGGGAATCGTGGGGCGCGGGCGATTTATTTGAGGACGCTGTTGCAGCAGCAGCAGGCGATGGTTCAGTATCGGGCCTTGGTGGAGCAGTCGGCGTTGGAGGTGAAGAAGTACTGCCGGGAGGTGGAGACGGCGTGGAGCGAGATCGTGGCGACGCGGAACTGGCGGTATGCGGCGGCGGACACGTTGGCGGCGATTAACCAGCGGGAGCGAGGGGGGGAGGCGTTGACGCCGTCGTTCGTGCAGTTGAAGCTGGACCGTCAGGAGGAGTTGGCGCGGGCGTGGCGGTCGGAGATTCAGGCGATCGTGAATTACAACATAGCGGTGGCGCAATTGGAGAAGGCGAAGGGGACGATCATGCGGTACGACAATGTGGCGATGAAGGAGGAGTCGGGCAGGCCGCTGGGTTTCACGAAGGGTTCGAAGCGATAGGGGCGAGGGAGATGGGGGGGGTGTTGGGGGCGGGTGATTTTCGGAGGGGCATTTTGGGGGTAAGATAGGGGATGTGCTAACACTTCTGGTATTGCAGGGTCCGGACAAGGGTCGGCGGTATGAATTGCCGGACGCGCCGGCGTTGGTGGGTCGTGACAGTCGGCAATTGCCGTTGACGGACAACACGGTGAGTCGGCGGCATTGTGAGCTGATTCCGGAGAACGGGGAGTGGGTGTTGCACGATTTGGGGAGCGCGAACGGGACGTGGGTGAACGGGGTGCGTGTGACGGCGTCGCATTTTTTGAAGCTGGGGGATCAGATCCGGGTGGGTCGGACGCTGATGGTATTTGGGGCGCAGCCAGGCGTGACGCGGACGAGCGGAGGGAATGTGAAGTTGGCGGGGGAGGAAAGCGGGATGGACAGCGCGATCATGGCGACGGTGCCATCGAACGAGGATTCGATGGTGTTGGCGGTGCCGGAGCCATCGGCGGCGGCGGCGTCGAATTTGAAGATTTTGTACCAGCTCGGGGCGGCATTGGGGAGCCACTTCAACGTGGATCAGGCGTTGGAGGTGGTGATGGACCTGGTATTTGAGCATGTGAAGGCTGACCGGGGAATCATATTGTTGTTGCCGGAGAAGGGGGAGGAACTGATACCGAAGGTGGTGAGGACGCGTGAGGGGCACGATACGAAGGAGGCGGAGTCCGGGAACAAGGGGGCGGGGAACGAGAAGATTCACGCATCGCGGACGATCATCAAGTATGTGATAGAGAACGGTCAGGGTGTGTTGTCGAGCAACGCGATGGCGGATCGGCGTTTCAGTGCGGGGAAGAGCGTGCACAGTTTGGGGATTCGATCGGCGTTGTGCGTACCGTTGAAGGCGAGGCGTCTGGACGGGAAGGAGGGGGATGAGATCATCGGGGTGATCTACATTGACAGCCTGGTGAAGAACTTCACGTATTCGCAGGATCAGTTGAGGCTGTTGACGGCGATTGGTTTGCAGGCGGGTTTGGCGTTGCAGAATGCGAAGCTGTATCAGGCGGGACTGCAGGCGGAGCGTATGGCGGCGATTGGGGAGACGACGGCGGCGTTGTCGCATTCGATCAAGAACATTTTGCAGGCGTTGCGAGGGGGCGCGGACGTGGTGGAGATGGGATTGCGGGCGTCGAATCTGGTACAGGCGAGCAAGGGTTGGAGCATCGTGGAGAGGAACCTGGAGAAGATATACAACCTGACGTTGAATCTGCTGGCGTACAGCAAGGAGCGTGAGCCGCGGCTGGAGATGGTGAATCCGAAGGCATTGGTGGACGAGTGCGTGGAGTTGATAGCGACGGCGGCGAACAATCGGGGTGCGATGGTGGTTGCGGACGTGGACGCTGATGTGCCGCCGGTGCCGATGGATCCGGACGGCATGCACCAGGTGCTGATGAACCTGCTGAGCAACGCATTGGACGCGGTGGAGCAGGAGGTGGGGCTGATTCGGGTGACGTGCCGGTATGAAGAGGAGAGTCGGCAGTTGGTGATGGAGGTGACGGACAATGGGAGCGGGATTCCGGAGCCGATGATGAAGCACATGTTTGAGTTGTTTCACTCGACGAAGGGGAACCGTGGGACGGGATTGGGGTTGGCGGTGGCGAGGAAGATCGTGAACGAGCACGAGGGGAGCATAGACGTTCAGAGCAAGAGCGGGGAGGGCTCGGTGTTTACGATTCGTTTGCCGGTGGAGCACGTTCAGGTGGGGGACCCATCGCACACACACGGGCCTGGGAAGTAGGATGGGTTTCAGGGGTTGTTGGCGAGGCCGAGTTGAGGGGCGATGGGGCGTAGAGCGGCGATGGTTTCGGCGATGAGGGTGTCGAGGGGGATATTGCAGAGGGCGGCGCCGCGTTCGATGACGGAGCGATCGACACCAGCGGCGAAGCTTTTTTCTTTCCATTTTTTCTTGACGGATTTGACTTCGAGGTCGTGTAGGGACCTGGAGGGTCGGACGAGGGCGGCGGCGATGACGAGGCCCGTGAGTTCGTCGATGGCGAAGAGGATTTTCTCCATGGGGTGGACGGGTTCGACATCGGAGCAGGAGCCGAAGGCATGGGAGAGGACGGCGTGGATGTAGTCGGGTGGGTAGTTACGTTGGGTGAGGATTTCGCGGGTTTTTGTGCAATGCTGGGCGGGGAACTGCTCATAGTCGAGGTCGTGGATAAGGCCGATGAGGCCCCATTTTTCGACATCTTCGTTGCGTTGGCCGGCGAAGTGCCGCATGGCGGCTTCGACGGCGAGGGCGTGCTTGATGGCTTTGTCGGTGTGGTTGAATTCTTTGAGGAGTGCGAAGGCCTGTTCGCGGGTGGGGGGGTGAGTATTCATGGGGGAGATGATATCCTATTGCGTTGCGATTGCCGATGGGCGAGGGAGCGGGAAGGTGAAGAGGCGAGTAGCGACGGTGGTGGCGGTGGGGTGGTGATAGAGGGATGAGCGGGGCCATGGAGGGGGAGAAGGACGGCTGAGATGGTGGTGAGATGGCTGACGGTGATGGGGATGGCGGTTGGGGTGTGTGGTTGCGCGGCGATGGATTCGCTGGTGAAGGGGATGGAGAAGCCAACGGCGCGGATTGTGGGTGTGAAGATTTCGGAGTTGAGGCTGGAGTCGGCGGTGTTGGGGTTTGAGGTGGAGGTAAGCAATCCGTATTCGGTGGCGTTGCCGCTGACGAACGTGGAGTATGGGCTGGCGAGCGGGGGGGCGGCGTTTCTGTCGGGCAAGGCGGAGGCGGCCGGGGCGGTGCCGGCGAAGGGCTCGAAGGTGATATCGATGCCGGCGAAGGTGGAGTTTGTGAAGCTGATTGAGACCGTGAAAGGGATCAGGCCCGGGGCGGTGGTTCCGTACGAAGCGAGCGTGAGGTTGTCGGTGGATGCACCGGGTGTTGGGCCTGTGAGTCTGCCGTTGAGCAAGAGTGGGGAGTTACCGGTGCCGGTGGCGCCGTCGATTGAGCTATCGGAGGTGAAATGGCGGAGTCTGAGTTTTGAGAAGGCGGAGGCGTTGTTGCGCGTGAAGGTGGGGAACGGGAATCAATTTGCCGCGGAGTTGTCAAAGGTGGGGATGAAGGTGAGCCTGGGCGGGCACCCGATTGGCACGGCGGAAATCACGAAGGCGGCGCGGTTTGAGGCGGGTGGTGAGTGCGTTGTGGAGATACCGGTGTCGTTTGCGCCGAAGGAGCTTGGCTTGGCGGCGTTCGGGCTCTTGCGTGGGGATGGAAGCGAGTACAAGATTTCCGGAGTGATGAAGGTGGATACGGCATTTGGAGTGATTGCCATGCCGTACGAGAAGACGGGGGAGACGAAATTCGGGCGGTAGGATGAAGCGAGCGGGGGTGAGCAGGCAGTTGTGAGAGAGGAAACGGAGCGGTGCCGGGTATGGATATCATGAAGTGGACGGATGCGATCAAGGTATTTCTGGTTCAGTACGGTTTCCAGATTTTGGGTGCGCTGATCATCCTGGGGATTGGTTTTGTGGTGGCGCTATGGGTGGGGAAGCTGATCGACGCGGCCTTGAAGCAGAAGGTGACCTACGCGCCGATGCGTCTGCTGTTGGTGCGGATCGCGCGGCTGTTGATACTGGTTTTTGCGGGGGTGCTGGCGTTGGACAAGTTTGGGGTGCAGACGGCGTCGCTGATTGCCGGGATTAGCGTGGTGGGGGTTGGCATCAGCTTGGCGGCACAGGGGGTATTGAGCAATCTGGTGGCGGGTTTGCTGATTATTTTCAGCAAGCCGTTCCTGGTGGATGAGTATGTGGAGGTGGCGGGAGTGGATGGGCGAGTGGAGAACATCGAGTTGTTTACGACAACGCTGGTTCGAGGCGATCGTTCGCGAGTGTTGATACCGAATCGGAAGATTGTGGGGGAGATCGTGCACAACCACGGGCGGAGACGTCAGCTGTTGTTGAAGGTTGGAGTGGCGTATGACAGCGACGTGAGTCTGGTGATAGCAACGGTTCGGAAGGTGCTGCAGGAGAACAAGCGGGTTTTGGCGGATCCTGCGCCGTGGGTGGGGGTGACAGCGCTTGAGGATTCGAGCGTTGGGGTAAGCATTGCGGCGTGGGCACAGCTACCGGACTGGGGTGCTGCGCGGGTGGAGATTTATGCGGCGGTGCTGGAGGAGTTTGCGAAGGCGGGGATCGAGATACCGTTCCCGCAGCGTGTGGTGACGATGCTGGGGCAGTCATGAGTTGGGAGGCGGGGTTCACCAGATTGGGGTTTGATCGCTGAAGAAGGCGTCGCGGATACGTTGGAGCGGTGTGGAGGCGAATGGGGAGGGGAGTGGGATGGCGAGTGGGGCGGTTTGGGCGATGAAGGCGGAGTCGATGAGGAAGTAGTCGTCGGCGTCGATGGTGTTGTCGTAGTTGAAGTCGCCGTTGGCATAGTCGCCGGTCTGTGTGATGAAGCCGGAATCGATGCGGAAGTAGTCG
Source organism: uncultured Tepidisphaeraceae bacterium (assembly GCA_964451955.1). Lineage (GTDB taxonomy): Bacteria > Planctomycetota > Phycisphaerae > Tepidisphaerales > Tepidisphaeraceae > JAPLNB01. The sequence goes on along the minus strand of CAYVKG010000037.1, from coordinate 34,503 downwards.
TCGGCATTGACGACGCCGTCGAGATTGGCGTCGCCGTTGTAGGTGTACTTGATGAGGGTCTGGCCGGCGGGGTTGAGTCCGATGGCGAGGCCGGTGACGGCGTAGGGGTCGAGTCTTGCGGCGGTGGAGGTGATTCCGGGGCCGGACCAGTTGCCGCCGTTTCGGGCTGATTTGACGAGATTGACGAGTTCGGCGGGGATGGAATCGACGACGATGAGAGTATTGTCGTTGAGGTCGAGGATGGCTTCGTCGGCGAGGGAGAGGGTGTGGGTGTGGAGGAGGATGCCGCCGTCAGGGGCAAGGGTGGCCAGCGTGCCGCCGGCGAGGGTGAGGGAGGCAAGATTCTGGGAAGTGGTGAAGGCGAGGGAGGTGGGACCCGGGCTGAGGAGGGAGACTTTGAGGTTATTGAGGGAGGAATTAGCGGAGAAGTTGCCGTTGGCGAGGGTGATGGAGGTGAGGTCGGTCAGAGGCGCGGAGTCGATGAGGGAGCCGTTTTTGTGGAGCTGGAGGTTGTTGTTGTTGGTGGAGAGGAGGAAGGAATCGGAGGGGTCGGATCCTGTGACGGCGAGGGTGGTGATGGTGAAGGCATCGGCGGCATCGAGGGTGAGGGGTTGTCCGGCGAGGTCGGTGATGGAGGCGGAAGCGGCGTTGAGGGAGAGGGAGTATTGGCCGTGGGAGGAGATGAGGGGGTCGAGGTTTGCGAGGGTCCAGAGGATGTTGTCGGAGGTGGTGAAGGAGGCGGTGGAGAGAGAGAGGGGCAGGCCGTTGCGTGTGAGGGTGAGGTCGGAGAGATCGAATCCGAGGACTGGCTTGGAGAAGGTGATGGAGATAGATGGGGGCGGGTATTCCTGTCGATCGGGGCCGGCGTCGATGGTAGCGGTGGGCGGCTGGTTGTCGAAATTGGGGAGTCCTGGGGAAGGTGTGGCGGCGGTCCAGTTGACGGGGTCGTTGGCGAACTTGGTGGGATCGATGCGGGTGAGGGAGGGTCCTGTGCCGTCGGCGGTGACGGGCCAGGGGAAGTCGTTGTCGAAGAAGACGGAGTCGACGACGATGGAGGAGGGGGGATTACCCGGTCGAGCGAGCGAGAGGATCTCGCCGCCGTTATTGAGGGCGCCGGTGTAGGGTCCGAGGATGGTGATGTGATTGGGGACGTTGTACTTGGCGCGGAAGTCGTCCGGGAGGATGGGGACGACGAGGAGGTACCCGAAGGGGGGGACAACGACTTCGGAGTTGGCTTGGGAGAAGGCATAGTTGATGCCTGAGGAGAAGGACCAGGCGTCGGCGGGGTTGGCCGGGTTGTAGAGAGTGACCGGGGAGGGGGTGATGTTGTTCAATTCGATGTATTCATCGCCGGCGAGGGGGTGATACATGATTTCGCTGATGACGACGGGGCCGACGAGGGGGTAGGCGTTGGAGGTATTGGGTGTGGGGTTGGAGGTTGGGACGAAGTCGATGCTGGCGTCGGATTTGACGTAACGGCCGAAGGAGATGCCGGGGTGGGAGGGGGAGTAGACGAAGCTTTCGCGGTAGTTGCCGATGGAGCCATCGGGGTTGGCGTCGGAGAGGTAGATTGCGCCGCCGTCGGAGGCCAGAGGGAATGGGAGTGTAAGGGCGAGGTATTGGTCGGGTTGGAGGAGGCGGTCGGTGGCGGGTGCGATGGGATCGATGCGGAATTTGGTGAGGTTGGAGGGGTCGTCGGAGAGAAACCAGCCGGCGACGTTGATGGTGGTGGCGGTGGAGTTATGGATTTCGACGAATTGGGAGGAGTTGTTGGCGAGGACTTCGGAGATGACGACGGAGCCCGGGATGACGGCGGGGTCGTCGATGCCGGGTGATCCGCCGGGCTGGGCGCTGGCCCGCCAGGCGTCTTTGTGGGACCAGGATGCTTGGGAGGCGGAGGGGTTGAGGATGACGAGCGAGTGGCCGGCGAGGTAGGTGTTGGGGTACCAGGCGGGGCTGTAGTCGAAGCGTAGGATGGCGGCGTCGTAGGGATTGGGGAGTTGGAGGGTGAGGTTGTCGCCGGAATTGGAGAGGAAGCCGGAATACTGTCCGGCGACATTGAAGGACGTTCCGTAGCGGGACTCGAAGGCGGCCTGGTTGGCGGCGACGATGACGTACTGGTGTGGGTCGAGGGTGATGGACGGGAAGAGGAAGTCGATGCCGTCGGAGAGTCGGACGCCGGTGAGGTCGAGGGGGGAGTCGCCGGTGTTTTGGAGTTCGATGTACTCGTAAATGCTGTCGCCGATGGGGTTGTAGAGCAGTTCGGTGATACGGAGCTGGTTCATGAGGTTGACGATGTTGTCGGGGACGGGGTTGGTGATGGTGGTGGAGGTGGAGAGCTGTTTGAGATCGAGGGTGCAGCCCCAGGCGACATCGGAGCTGGTGGTGTCGGTCTGTTTGACTTCGACGGCGAGGACGTTGTCGCCGGCATGGAGAAGTCCGGTGAGGGCGCCGGTGAGAGGGAAGGAGAAGTTGACGTAGGTGTTGGCGGTATTGACGGTGTCTTGGGAGGTGGAGGTGTAGGTAATGGTGGTGGTGGGATCGACATTGATACGGCCGATTTCGACGCCATTGAGGTAGAGGATGGCGCCGTCGTCGAGGACGGCGCGGCCGGCGAGATGCGTGATGGAGGCGGGGTCGCCGTTGAAGGTGAAGTGGCGACGGAAGTAGTAGGTGGGGTAGGGGCGGGGTCGGTTGGAAGAGTCGAGGTTGGTGGGATTGCCTGCGAGAGTGGTATTGATGGGGGCGGCGAGGGTCTGGGTGGAGCCGGCGCGGTAGTAGAGGACGGCAGCGCCTTGGGACCAGGAGGCTTCGTTGGGATAGACTTGGGCGCGCCAGGCGTCGCCGAGGTTGGCGCCGTAGGAGTAACGCCAGTTGCCGTCGGCGACACTGGAGATGATGGGGATGGTGGTGTCGACCATGGTGACCTGGACGCCGGGATTGGGGACGTTTGGTAGGGGGATGGGGTAGTAGGCGAAGGCTTGGCCGGCATCGGGGGAGCGCCCCTGGGAGGTATCGGTGGACTGGTCGCCGTAGAGGACGTGGTCGATGAGGTGGGCGTCTTGGTCGAATAGGCCGATGGTTCCGAACTGTTCGGCGAGTTTGAAATCGAGGTGATTGGCGCCGGCGGCGGGATTGGAATCGGCGAGAAGCACGGTGTTGGCGTTGGGAGGTATGAAGGTGAGCGGGCGGATCCTGTAGCGGGAGGCGGCGAGGGGATTGGACTGGAAGAGGCGGGGCAGATCGGCGGGGATGTCGGTGAGGAAGCAGTCGCCGATGGCGACGGGGAGTAGGGAGGGGTTATGGAGTTCGATGAAGTCGTCGGCGAAGAGGACTTTTTCGTCGGCGAGCCACTCGTTGATTTTGACATTGCGGGTGTCGCCGAGGGGCTGGGAAACGTTGGCGTAGCCGAAAGAGGGTTGGGTGAGCGTCCAGGAGGCGTCGGGTAGTCGTCCGATGGAGAGGTTGGGGATTTGACGGCCGAACTTGACGGAATCGACGACGGAGCGAGTGAAGTCTGTGGCGGGAGGGCTGAAGAGGGTGAGGGAGTCGCCTTGGTCTTTGATGGAGAATCCGAGGTGGAGTTCGTGTTGTACGGAAAGGGAGTCGGCATAGAGGACGAGGTACTGGCCTTTAGGGAGGATGGTTCCGGCGGGGAAGACGAACTTGTCGGGGGCATCGGGGTTATCGGTGATGGAGTAGCCGGAGAGGTCGAAGTCGGATTCTCCGTCGTTATAGAGCTCGATCATGTCGGGGAGTGAGGCGTCGTGGAGGAGGGCGGTGTTGAGAGCGAGGACTTCGTTGATGCGGATGTGAGGGGTAATGGGGAGAGTGGAATCAACGGTCCATGTGCGTGAGCGGGAGATGTAGGCACTGGAACCGAGGGCTGGGTCGTTCTGATAGAGGCCGGCGTCGTTTTTTCCGATGACTTCGACGTAATGGGGTCCGTCGGGTAGTTGAGTGAGAGTGATGGGCGTGGAGATGGGGATTTCGTCGCTCCAGTTGCCGGAATCGAGGCGATACTTGTAGTGGGTATAGCCGGAGCCATTGGGGAATTCGGTCGTGGAGACGGGGATGGCATTGCCGGTGAAGTTGGAACCGACGAGGAGGGTGGCGGAGGTATTGCTGGTGGTGGGCAGGGGCTCGCCGGAGATGGTGGCGCCGTTGGTTGCGATGGCGCCTTTGGTGGCGCCGTTGGGGCCTGTGGCGGCGCCTGGGGTGCCGGGGACGAGGCTGAGCCAATCCTTCATGATTTGAGCTTGAGTCCAGTTGGTGAAGTAGGTTTCGGCGAGTTTGGGGAGATATTTGAAGGCGGGGTCTGCGACGAGGTTGGCAGAGCCTGGGCCGGTCCAGGGAGTTGGGAGGAGGTTATTGGAGAAGGTGATGACGGCGTTGCCGGGGTCGCGGAGGTATTTTTCGATGTCGTAGATGATATTGCTGTCGAGGTAGATACCGCGGCCTTCGGACATGCCGTTGTCCTGCATGACGATGACGGCGCCGTCGGTGTCGAGTCCGCCGGCGTGGGTTTGTCGGACGATGGTATTGTTGAGGAGGGTGTAGAAGTTGTTTTCCTTGGCGTTGGCGACCTGATCGACGTCGTAGATGATGTTGTTGATGATGGTGACTTCGGAGGTGAAGCCGGTGTCTTCGCCGCCGCTGACGGCGCTGGAGGTATCGGGTGGGCCGTTTTTGTGGATATGGAGGAAGATATTGCCTTGGATCCAGGCGTCGGTGCTGTCGACGTCGAGGTTGTCATCGCCGGTGCCTGCGAAGACGTTGTCGATGATTTGGAGGATGGGGCCGGGTCGTTGGCCGCCGGTGTAGTCGATGGAGTCGTTGTAGCCTGTGATAGGTCCGAAGTAGTTGCGGAGGAAGATGCCTCGGCCGCCGGTCTTGATATTACCGACGCCATGGACGGGTTCGAAGCTGGCGGTGGTGGCGGGGAATTCGCAATCCTGGACAAGGAAGGAGGAGCGGTCGACGACGAGGTATTGTCGGGAGGTGTTTCCGAAGGTGAGGTGATCGAGGAGGATGGTTCCGTCGAGGGAGTTGATGGCGGAGGAGCCGTTGCCTGCGATGTGGGTGTAGGCGATGCGGGTTTCCGGGGAGTTGGGTCCGCCGTTGACGGTGATATTTCCCCAGTCGCTGCCGCCGGGGATGGAGGAGATGACGATGCGTTGGTCGTTGGTGCCGTTGGCGAGGAGGGTTCCGCCGTTGGCGACGACGAGGTTGGCGCCGGAGGGGAGATAGAGAGAGGCGCCGGGCTGGATGGTGAGTGTTCGTCCGGAGGGGATGGTGAGGGAGCTGGTGAGCTGGTAGGGGCTGTTGTTGGCGGTCAAGGTGGTGTCGGAGGGGAGGGTACCGCCGGGGAGGGTGGTGACGGGGGGTGTGTCGTAGCGTACGAGGACGTAGGTGTGGTCGGTTTCGTTGCCGTTGGCGTCGAAGGCCTGGATGATGATGTGGTTGAGGCCGCCATGGAGGGGGACAGCGGGAGCGGTCCATTTGGCTTCCCAGGCGGACCAGGTAGCGAGGGCGCCATTGACCCTGACGGAGCGGGTGGTGATGGCGTTGGCGAGTCCTGTGAGGGAGATAGTGGAGGTGGAGGCTGTGGAGGGGGGATTGGTGGCGGAGATGGTGAGGGGGATTTGAGAGAGGACCCAGGCATTGCGATCGACGACGAACTGCTTCATGGCGGCGATGTTGGAGGGCGGGATCCATCCGGCAAGGAGCTGGTCGAGGAGGGGGTTGATGTTTTGCGGGTTGAAGGTGGTGTCGATCTGGTGCTTGATGATCTCGAAATATCTTGGCGCGAAGTCTTTCCATTTGAGGAGTTTGTCGATGGTGGGGACTTTCCATGTGGGGAAGAGGGGCAGGTCGATTTTGGCGGCGGTGTCGCCTTGGCCGAGGACGGTGTCCAGATCGTGGACGAGGAGTTGGAAGCGTTTGTCGAATTGGCCGCTGTACATGGAGTAGTCGTCGCCGACGATGGAGGGGTTGGAGTTGTCGTCGGTTCCGCCGAGGCTGTTTTCACGGTTACCGATGAGGAAGTTGACGGCGAAGTAGGTGAGCCACTCATCGACGTTGAGCACCTTGGAGACTTCCGCGGTGTATTGGTCGTCGGGGGTGTTATTGAGGACGTTGAGGAGGTTGACGAGGTCTGTCCAGTCGTCGGTGGAGGAGTTGGTCTGTTTGGAGTAGCCGGCGTTTTTGAACCAGGATGGGGAGGCATTGGGGTTGGTGTTGGGGACCCAACGGAGGTCGGCGGGGCCGTAGGTTCCGTACATGGTGGCCTTGTAGAGATTGCCGTTGGAGTCTTGAGGGAAGTGGATGTCGGCCCATTGGCTGTTATAGGGTTCGAAGAGGAAGTAGGAGCCATACTGTCGTCCGGCCGAGCTGGCGAGGTTAGCGCCATTGACTCGGACCTGGACGGGTTTTCCGTAGGGAGCCGGGAGTCCCGCGGCGGAGAAGATGGCGTTTCCGGCGACCTGAGACCAGGTGTACTGGGTATTGAGAGAGATGGAGGCATAGTGTTTCCAGGCACGATCGTTTGGGAATTCGACCTGGAAATTATGGGGTACGGCTGCGCGAGTGCCTTCGCCGCGGTTTCGGACGCCCGCGAGGTAGCGGAGTTCGTCGCCGGAACCATCGCGGGAGATGAAAGTGGCGTTCATGGCGGCATTGGAGTAGTTGGCTGGGTGGCCCTGGCTCATTTGGGCGTACCAGGCATCCCATTCGGCCTTGGTGGTGACGATGCGGTAGATGGGTTGGTTGCCGGTGTAGGTGGAGTCATCGACCTGGTAGAGAGCGTTGGCGGCGTGCTCGGTGCCCTGGTCGTTGGTGGGGGCAGGCCAGGAGCGAGTTTTTCCGCCGGGGTCGGTGGCGGAGACGAAGAACTCAACGATGGTAGCATTGGGTTGAGGGGGCAGGATTGCGGCATAGAGTCCGTCGCCTGCGAGGGCGTCGTTGTGTTGCCCATCGTCGAACATGGGATCGGAGTTGAAGCTGGTGGCGCCATCGGTGCGGTGGTAGAGGCGGACGGTGGCGTTTGTGCCGAGTTCATCGACGATACGGGCGAGGATGGTGACGGACTCTGTGGATTTGGGGATTAGGTTTTGGTGTCTGACGTCGAGGATCATGGGGGCGATGTCGGCGGAGGCGGCGGAGTTGGGAACGCCGGGCGTGCCGTTGTCGGGGTTGCTGGCGGTCCAGTTCTGGCCGAATTCGTTGGAGACAGCGGGGTTGATGAGTTCGAGAGACTTGAGTCCGGCGTCGGCGCCGGAGACCCATCGCCAGCCGGTGATGCCGGAGGGATAGACGGGATCGGCAAGTCTTCGGCGCTTGGCCCAGTCGCCTTCGGTCGCGTAGGAGACGAAGTCGACGCGCTGACCGAGGTTGTTTTCGAGTTCGATATCTTCGCCGTTGTTGGCGAGAGTCCCGGTCCAATTGCCGATGACGTTGCTGACGGCGGGGTACTTGGCCTGGAAGGCGGGAAGGTCAGCGGCGATGACGAGGTATTGGCCTGGGGCGAGGATGCGATCAGGGAAGGTGAAATCGACGCCTTGGCTGAAACGCCACCCGTTGAGGGAGGCTGGGGAGGATCCGGTGTTGAGGAGTTCGATGTACTCTTCGCGGGTGTTTTCGGCGATATAGCCTGAATCGCCTGGTTCGCCGTAGCCGGGGTGGTACATGATTTCGTTGATGACGACGTGAGCGGCGAGGAGGAGGCGGGATTCGAGGGGTTCGGCGAGGTGGGGCTTGGCGAGGCGTCGTGAGCGGGTCTGGTGTGGAACACGGTTCCGAAGGGCGGTGAGAGCGAGTGGTTTGCTCATACAATCTTCCTCAGACGGTGCGTGAAACGGCGGGCAAAGAGGCATTCGAGCCGACGGACGCAGGCGCCAGATGGGCCGGGGTGGGGGTCATGGGTTGCAACCCATTTTAATAAAATGAGTTGCAGGAAAGCGGCGGCGGGGCTTTTCGAGTGAGTTTTGGGTTGGGAACGTGAATCCTCGTTGCTCATGCGCCGCGGTGTTGCCCTCACGGCCGGACTCCAGAACGCGTCTGGTGGTAAGGCTCGACTAACAGAATAGCACAGCAGAGGGGGTTAGCAAGAGAAAAACCGAATTCCGTACCGAATAAGAGCTAGAATCGCCCGGCATGGGATGCGATGTCTTAAGGATTTCTTTTAAAGGCAGTTATGTTTCTAGACCATGCGCACTTCGACGGTTCCGGGGCGGTATTGTGTGGTGCGGTCGAGCGCAAGTTCATGGGCTTCGTTGTAGTGGTGTATGAGCGCGTGCCAGTCGAAGTTCTGGGATAAACCTTCCACCCGATTTCGGAGTTCGATGCGTTGGCGGCGGTTGAGTTGGGTGAAGTCGTAGAGGTAATCGACGAGGCTATTGACGCTCTGGTCGAAATCGCAGTGGCCGCGATTGACCACCAGGAGGCCGTGTTGAGCGGAGTCGGGGACTTGTTTACGGACGTAGGCGCCGAAGCCTGAGAGGTCGCTGGTGACGGCTGGGATGCCGAGTGCGACGCATTCCATAGGTGTGTATCCCCAGGGTTCGTAGTAGCTAGGGAAGATGCCCATATGGCATCCGCGAACGAATTGTTCGTAATCGAGGTTTAGTAGAGGGCTGGTTGCGGTGACGAAATCAGGGTGGAAGACGATTTTGACGGGGTCGTCGGAGGCGTTAAGAAGTCCGCGGTGTCGCAGGTGTTGGAGGATGGGGTCGTTGGCGTCGTCGACGAGGTCATGGGTGACGATGACGGGTTGGCGGCTGGATCGCCAGGCGTGGATTTCGCGTTTGAGGCGGACAACGGAGGATTCGGTGAGCAGTTCGTTGTAGGTGGGGAGTCTTCCGCTGGCGGCGGCGGCGAAGAGAACGCGGCCCATGTCGCGTTCGATGTTGGCGCAGCTTTTCTTAAGTTCTTCGAACATGGAATGGCTTTGGAGGGCGCCGACGTTGATATTTCGGGTGGCGGCGCGGGTGATGATGAAGGCGACGATGGTGGGCTTGAGTGGGGCGGATTTAAGTCGCCAGTTGAGGCGAGCGAGGGCTTCGATGAAGAAATCCATGCCTTTGTTGCGGTACTCGTAACGGCCGGAGGTGAAGAGGTAGATGGTGTTGTCGAGGTCGAAGGTGTAGCTTGGGAAGAAGTGTCCCATGACGAATTCATGGATGCGCTCCTTGAAATTGCGGTGGAGGTTTTGGAACTCGTGGAGGGCGGTGAATCGCTGGATATTGAGGCCATTGGGGAGGATGGCGTCGGGGAGTCGGCCGAGGAGTTTTGAGGTTTCGACGGCGGTGACTTCGGAGACGGTGGTGAAGACGGTAGCGGCATGTGCGGCGGCGCGTTCGATGGCGAAGCGAGGGTAGATGTTGTAATGGGCGGCGGCGGCATCGGGATCGACATTGGGGAGGTGATCGTAGAAGTCGGGATCGTCGGAAGCGAGGTAACGGCCGAGGAGGGTGGCGTGGGTGGTGAAGACGGTGGTGACTGGGAGACGGAGGTGGGCGATTCGGGGGACGGCGACGCCGCCCATCCATTCGTGGAAATGGGCGAGGATGCGTTGAGCCGGGAGGATATGGGTGAGGTGGCGGAAGAATTCGGTGACGGCGAAGCCGAAGGCGATGACCTCATTGACCTCGCCATCGGAGGCGACGGTGGAGATGCCGTGGTCTTTCCACATGAGGTACTTGTCGATGTCGAGGCAGGCATAGCGTGCGCGGTAGTCGAGGAGGATGACACGGGGTCGGCCGGGGACGAGCCAGTCGCCGTAGTGACAGGGCATGCCTTCGTCGCGGAGCTTGTCGAGGACTTCGGAGATGGGACCTTCTGCGGGGCGTTCTTCGAACTCGATAGCGGCGGTGGAGGGGTTGTAGGGTCCGATGAGGCAATAGCGGTCGCCCCAATGGTCTTTTGTGACGGCGGCCTTGGTGCGGAGGACGGTGTAGATGCCGCCGAGTTGCCAGCAGACTTCCCATGCGATTTCGAAGAGCAGGGGTTGTGCTGGCTGTGAGGAAAGGTCATGGTGAGATAATGGGGTGTTTTTATGTGCCATAGCAGTTGCGGCGATTGGGGGGCATTATGGTCAAGCAGGGGTGGGTAATGCAAATGACGGGTCATGGGGCAGGGACGTGGAGTTCCTTGACGGTCGGAGGGAGGCAGGCGGAGTCGGTGCAGGGCTGATAGGCGAGGCGGATGGTGATTGGCGAGGAGGGAGTGGTGGGGAATTTTACGATGAGGGTGAAGGTACCTGTGTAGGGACCGGTGGAGTCGGGGTAGTCGATGGAGTTGACGGGGATTGAGGCGGTAAGGTTCGTCGAGATGAGGCCTTGGGGCGCGTGGTGGGAGTTGATGTGGTAGCCTGGGACGATGGTGGTTTGGAGGTGGAGTTGGCGGGGGCTGACCCAGTTGTGGGAGAGGGTAAGGATATTGGCGGCGTTGTCGAGGGGGCTGGGGACGGAGCCGGTTTTGGGATGGGCGTCTATGGTGAGAGGGCCGAGGAGTTGGACGTAGAGAGAGGCGGAGTGAAGGAGTGAGCTGGCGGATTCCGGGTGGGAATGGAGTTGAGGGGCGAAGGCGGAGAGGGTGTGTTGGGCGAGTGTCGTATGCCCAAGTTTGAGGAGGACTTGGGCGGCGACGGCGTTTCCGGAGGGGAGTGGGGAATCGGAGGCGAATTGCTGTCGGAGGGGGATGTCGGCGGCGGAATCTGGGGTGAAGAAGAAGGCGGCGCCGGGGGCGTGGAAGCGATCGATCATATGGTGACACAGGTGCTGGGCCTCTTGGTGGCGGTCGATTTCGAGGAGGGCTTGGATAAGGAAGGCGTAGTCGTCGAGGAAGGAATGGGGCTGGTTGGAGGTGTGTCGGAGGGCGCCGTCGGGGGCGAGGTGTTGGGTGAGGAGGAATTGGGCGGCGTGATGGGCGGCGTGAGTGTATCGGGGCTCGGCGAGGGTTCGGCCGGCATGGGCGAGGGCGCGGATCATGAGGGCGTTCCAGCTGGTGATGATCTTGGTGTCGAGGGCGGGTTGTTTGCGTTGCTGGCGTGCGTGGTAGAGGCGTTGGCGAAGTGGGGAGAGGAGTTGATCGAGTTGATCTTCGGAGAGTTGGAGTTCGTGGGCGAGTTGTGAGAGGGGTTTGGGAAGGTGGAGGATGTACTTGCCGTCGAAGGTGGGTTGGCGGTCGAGGCCATAGGCTTTGGCGAAGAGGTGGAAGGGGTTTGGGAGGGTGGGGGCATGGGACTGGGGTGTTGTCGGGTGATGGGAGAGGATGCGTTGGACTTCGGAGTTGGTCCAGAGGTAGGTGAGGCCTTCGTGGGCGTCTGTTTCGGCGTCGAAGGCGGTGTAGAAGGCGCCTTGAGGGGAGGTCATTTCGCGGAGGACGAAGTCGCAGATGCCGCGGGCGACGCGGGCGTAGCGGGGGACTTGGGTCTGGCGGAAGGCTTCGGCGTAGAGCCAGGCGAGCATGGCGTTGTCGTAGAGCATGATTTCGAAGTGTGGGATGAGCCAACGGTCATCGGTGGCATAGCGATGGAAGGCGCCGGAGAGGTGGTCGTGGATGCCGCCGTCGGCGAGGGCGTCGAGGGTATGGAGGACCATGCGGTGGATTGCGGATTGCGGATTGCCGGTCGCCGATTGGGAGGAGGGGGTATTGTTGAGTGGGGGTTGAGAGTGGGTGAGGAGAAGTTCGAGGAGGGTTTGGCGGGGGAATTTGGGAGCGGGGGGAGCGGAGCCGCAGCCGGCGTGGCGGGGGGCGTAGTCGGCGGTGGAGCGTTGGATGAGGGAGTCGATGAGGGTTTGGTTGATGGTGAGGGGTTGGTCGGGCGGTTTGGGGCGTGAGATTTCCTGGAGGATGCTCATGAGTTGGGTGGTGGTGTCGTGGATGTCAGCTGGGCGATCGTGGAAGGCGGAGGAGACGGCGTGGAGGATGGTGAGGAAGCCGGGGCGGCCGGGGACGTCGGTGGGGGGGAAATAGGTGCCGGCATAGAAAGGGAGGAGGTTTGGGGTGAGAAAGACGGACATAGGCCAGCCGGCGGAGTGTGTGAGGAGTTGGAGGGCGAGCATGTAGAACTGGTCGAGGTCGGGACGTTCTTCGCGATCGATTTTGATGGGGACGAAGAGGCGGTTGAGTTGTGCGGCGATGGTTTGGTCTTCGAAGCACTCTCGTTCCATGACGTGGCACCAGTAGCAGGTGGAGTAGCCTATGGAGAGGAAGATGGGTTTGTTGAGTTGTTTGGCGAGGTTAAGAGCTTCAGGGGACCATGGATGCCAATCAACGGGGTTGTGGGCGTGCTGGAGGAGGTAGGGGGAGGTTTCGTGGATGAGGCGGTTGGTGTGCTTGTGAATGGAGTTACGCATGGGGGATTGTAGGCTGGGGAGGGGGGCGAATGCGGGTAAGAGGCGGCGTGAAAAGACAGGCCCTCCGACGGTTGTCGGAGGGCCTGAGGAGTTCAGGAGGAAATAGGGGGGAGTTAAGCTTTTCGGCGACGGGAGAGGAGGGCGAGAGTGCCGAAGGCGAGGAGGCTGAGGGAAGCGGGTTCTGGGACGAGCTGGAGTCCGCCGTTGGCGAAATCGCCGACGAGTTTCCAGTCCGCGTACTTGGTCCAGCCGCCGTAGTCATAGTCGAACCAGGGCCAATCGCCCTTGGCGGCGAAGAGTTCGAGGGAGGATCCGCCGCCGCCTTCCCAGTAGATCATCTGGATGGGGTGGGCGCCAGCGGTGAGGTAGGTGGCGGACATGACGATATCGCTGGAGCCTTTGCCGTAGTCGGCCTTGCCGACGATGAGGCCGTCGATGGAGAGTTCGAAGCCGTCGTCGCTGTTGCAGACGAAGGTATAGGGTCCCGGGTCGGTGATCCAGAGGACGCCGCGTGCGACGATGGCGAGGTCATCGACGCCGCCTTTGCCGCGGAAGCCGGCGTCGACGACGCCGAAGTTAGCGTCGCCGCCGAATCGGCCGTTGCCGTCGCTGTCATGGAAGTTCAGGACTGGGGAGAGGTGATCGAGGGTGGGGGCCTGGTTATTGAGGGCTTGGACGGTATTGGCGATGTTACCGGCGAGGCCGTAGGAGGAGAGGAGTTCGCGGACGGACCAGGCGTTCATGGCGCCGACGCCGCCGCCGTTGACGACGGAAGCCGCTTCGGAGCGGTCCCAGCGTTCCGGGGCGGTGGTGTTGGTGACGGTGACGTTGGTGAATTGAGCGGATTCGGTGCGGCCGTTGTCGTGGGAGGTGACCGCGATGCCGGCGTAGGCGTTGTTGTTCATCTTGAGGTAACGTTGGCCGATCTTCTGGAGACCGGCGCCGGTGTCAACGAAGCCTTCGGTGAGGAACCACTCGCCATCGGGCATGAGGGTGCGTTGGACGGCGACTCGGGAGGGCTGGATGCCGCCCTTTTCGTAGTTGAACATGGGGGGGGTATTTTCGAGGAATCGGCCCTGGAAGACGCCGCGTGCGCCATCGCCGCGGAAGGGGTCGGTGACGGCGGTGAAGGCGTTCATGGACATGATGTTGGCGTTGCCATTGTCGATGTCGTTCCGGATAGCGACGCCGAACTTGGCCCAGTCATTGGCGGGGTCGCCGAGGACCTGGACGGTGGCTTCAACGCGGACGTTGCCGGAGATGGGGTTATAGAGGAAGTGGGCGCGTTCGCCATCCCATTCCCACCAATCGCTGCCACCGCCGGTGACGGTGTATTTCCCCGCGCCGTCGTAGGCGACGGAACCGGCGAGCTTGGGGTTGTCGCCCGGAACGCCGAGGTCGATGCTATCGGTGAAGATACCGATTGCTCCGTGCGACCAGCCGGCAAGCGCCATAGCGGCCGCGACAGCCAAAGCTCCACTCCACTTTTTCATGATGCACTTTCTCCCTTCAGTGTAGAAACAGGACCATCCCGTTCAGTCGGACTCGTGTCGAGGAGGCGATTAGCATGTTTCACAAGCGGCGATGCCTCCTGCCGAAGCGAAATGCAAGAACACGATGTGTCCAGACTGATAAATAGCACGGCTTTGGGTTGGTGGGTGTGGAAAATGCTCCTTTGGGCTGGCGGAATTATCAGAATGTTGTGCAATTCGAGCGAGTTTGGCAAGTCGGCCAAGAGAAAGGGGGTGTGATGTATGAATGGGCTGCCCGGAGGAGAGGGGCAGGCGGCGGGTGATTTTGAGCTAGAGTCCGATAATCAGGACGACGAGGTCGATGATGAAGAGGAGGACGATGGTGGCTTCGAGGATCATCATCCAGCGGTTGTTGTGGTCTTGTTTGAGGATCTGATACATGGCATCGAGGGTGTTGAGTTTTTCGTCGATGGTGCGGTGCCAGTCGGCGAGGTGGAAGCGAGCGGAGATGGCCTGGTAGATTCGGGCGAGGTGCCAGTCGCCGAAGAATTTCGTGATATTGGAGAGTTCATCGGAGAGGCGTGCGAGGTCGATGCGGATTTCGGCGAGCTGGCGCATGATTTCGGCGCGGGAGCGAGAGGGGCGAGGGGAGAGATCGCGGTAGGAACGGTCGACGGACTCGTCGAGGATTCGGTCGTAGGCTTCGAGTTCGGCGAGTTGGAGGTTGGCCAGTTCCATGATATGGACGACTTCGGCGAAATTGGCGGGTTGGTCGAGGATGAGGGCGGCATCCCAATCGACGACAACGAGGTCGTGGTCGTAGTAGCTGAGGCAGCGGTCGGTGGATTCGGCGGCTTCCTGCTGGGAGAGGTGATCGATGTCGGGCTCCTGGGTGAGGAGGGCGGCGATTTCGCGGCGGTGCTGTGCGAGCCAGGCTTCGCTGGCCAGATGGGGTTTATTGCCGGAGGCTGCAAGGGGCGCGTTGATGCAGAAGACGGTGTAGGCTTCTTCGTCGGAGAGGCGGTCGTTGGGGCGGACGCAGAAAGGACGGAGTTCCTGGTGGACGTCTTCGGCGAGTCGGCGGACTTCGTCGTAGAGGGAGCCGTTGGAGAATTGGAGGTCGTGGTAATCGACGAGTTCGGCGAGGTTATTGACGCGGAAGGGGACGTGGACGGTGATGGAAATGGCGCCGACGGGGAGGAGTTTGACGGTGCGTTCGACGCGGAGTGGGCCGTTGGGTCCGATGCGTTCGGCGGGCGGTAGGCGGACCATTTGGGGGCGGTAGAAGAAGAGTTGTCTGGGGCTGCGTTTGGTGGCATCGACTTCGAATTGGGCGACGGGCTGTCCGAGGAGTTCGCGGACGGGTTGGCGGGTCATCTCGTAGGCGACGTCGAAGGCGTAGATGTAGACGACTTGACCGGTGTAGTGGTCGATGATGGAATTGGTGGTGGATTGGGTCATAGAATGACTGGGATTCTACGCTGGCGGGGGGGGTATGCCCAGAGCGGCTGTCGCAATCATAACGCTCTTTTAGTACGTTTGTTACGGAAGCGAGAGTAGGCGGGCGTGGGTTGTGGGTGGGGGGATTGTGGGCTGGAGAACGGCGCGGGGGGTGGTATGGTGGCTGGGTAAGGCGAGTTGGCGGTGTCTGGCAAGTAGCGATGCGAACAGAGAGGGACCGATGAGAGTTGCACGGTTGATGGCGGTGTGGGTGGTGGGGCTGGTGTTGGTGATCGCGTGTGCCGCGAGGGCAGCGGAGGGGGTGAGGATTGTGGAATTGAGGGGGGATGGCGCGCAGATCGGTGCGGAGCATGGGAAGGTATTGGGGGAGCAGATCAAGGCGCTGCAGGAGCAGTATTTGAAGCGTTTTTTGCGAGACGATCGGGTCTATCGGCAGGCGTTGATGGCGTCGATGGCGTTTCGATCGCGGTTGGAGCGGGAGCATCTTGAGGAGATTGGGGCGATTGCGGAGGCGGCGAAGATTGATCCTGGTCAGATGCTGCTAGCGAACTGTTTTCTGGATCTTGTGCCTTCGATGGGGTGCTCGACGATGGCGTTGGCGGCGGATGCGTCGAGCGACGGGGTGGCGCGATTCGGGCGGAATCTGGATTTTCCATCGTATGGGATAGCGGACAAGAACAGCGTATTGTTGATTGTGAAGCCGAAGGGGAGGCATGGGTTTGCGGCGGTGAGTTGGCCGGGGTTGGTAGGGGTGTTATCGGGGATGAACGAGCACGGTTTGTGCGTGGCGAACATGGAGGTGGGGAGACCGATGCGGGTGCCGGAGGCGATGCCGTACACGTTGCTGTATCGGGTGGTGTTGGAGCGGTGCAGGACGGTGGGGGAGGCGGTGGAGCTTCTGAAGAAGACGCCGCGCCAATCGGCGAACAACCTGATGATGATGGACGCGGCGGGGGATCGCGCGGTTGCGGAGATTACGCCGGAGGGGGTGGTGGTGAGGCGGGGGCAGGAGAAGAAGGCGCTGTTGAGCACGAACCACCATCGGGGCGAGGATCAGGATACGGCCGGGAAATGCTGGCGGTACGATCGGATGAAGACGGCGGCGGAGAAGGAATACGGGAGGATCGGGGTGTTGGAGATCGAGAAGATGCTGGACGGGGTAGCGCAGAAGGACCAGACGATGCAGTCGATGGTGTTTGAGCCGGCGAAGCGGGTGCTGTATTTGGCGGCGGGGGAGAATGCGACGAAGCGGGCGTATGAGCGTATAGAGTTGGGGAGGTACTTTGGGGAGGCGGGGGAATAGGGGATTGCCAATTGCCGATTGCCGATTGAGAATTGAGGAGGGAGGCGGAGGTTTTGTGATGAATGATGTGCTGATGAAGTTGGAGCCGGGGGGGGCGGTCTTGTTGGTGGTGGACATTCAGGAGAAGTTGTTGCCGGTGATGGACGGGTGGGAGGCGTGCGCCGCGGCGGCGAAGCGGATGATCGAGGCGGCGCGGGTGCTGGTGGTGCCGGTGGTGGTGACGGAGCAGTACCCGGCGGGTTTGGGGCCGACCTGCGCGATGATCAAGGAGTCGTTGGGGGATGCGCCGGTTGCGGAGAAGATGCGGTTCAGCGCGTGCGTGGAGAGCGTAATGCAGGCGTTGGGTCAGTTGGCGAGGCGGCAGGTGATTGTGGTGGGGATTGAATCGCACGTGTGTGTGCAGCAGACGGTATTGGACTTGTTGCGAGCGGGGTATGTGCCGTATTTGTGCGCGGACGCGGTGAGTTCGAGGCGGGCGACGGATCGTGAGGCGGCGATTGCGCGGATGCGGCAGGCGGGGGCGGTGATCACGACGACGGAGAGCGTGATTTTCGAGTTGCTGGGTCAGGCGGGGACGCAGCAGTTCAAGCAGATATTGCGGATTGTGAAGTGAATGGGGCAAGCGAATAAGGGACGAAGTATAGGCAAGGAGTTGATATGAGCGAGAACGCGGTATTGGATCGGTTGTCGAGGTTGGAGAAATCGAATCGGCGGTTGCGTGTGGGGATGCTGGTTTGTGGTGCGGCGCTGGTCTGCGCGATAGTGATGGGGGCGGAGCGAGCGACGCCGCTGGTGACGACGGAGTACATTCGGCTGGTGGACACGGAAGGGAAGCTGCGGGCGGCGCTGGGTTCGGACAAGGAGGGGACGTTCTTTTTCCTGAATGATCCGAACGGGAAGATGCGAGTGAGCATGGCGACGCAGAAGGACGCATCGTATGTAAGTTTGAAGGATGCGGACGGGAAGACGCGAGCGATGGTGACGTTTGATGAAGGTGGGCCCGCGTTTCGTTTGAAGGATGAGGGGGGCGTTGCGGTGGCGGTGATGTCGGCGGACGCGGACGGGTCATGGCTGGAGGTGAGGGATGCGGGCGGGAGGTCGCGGGTGTTGTCGACGTTGTCGGACACGGTAGCGGAGCCGAAGGCGGCCGCGCCGGCGGTGCCGCAGGGCGGGGCGGCGCCCCCGGCTGGCGGTTTGGGGCCGAGGCTGACGCCGCCGGCGGGTGCGCCGAAGAAGTACGACAATTAGGGGGCGTTAATTCAGGGGGGGCAGGCGATGGTGAGTGACGGAGGCCGGTGGGGTGCGTGGGGCCTATGTGTCTTTTCGGAGAAGGACGATCCAGCCATCGACGTTTTTCTGGCGTTCGGTGCGGAGGACTTGGCGCGAGATGCTTAATTCGGTGAAGCGGTGGGACTGGGCGAGGGAGTGGATGTAGTGGATGGAGTGGGCGTAGCGGCGTGTAGGCTGGAGGACATAGGAATCGGTTTTGTCATCGACTTCGACGGAGAAGGCGAAGAGTCCCTGGGTGCGGAGGGAGTCGGCAGCGGCGGCGAAGGTGGGCGCGAGGTCGCCGATGTAGACGAAGACGTCGGAAGCGACGATGACGTCGAACTGGCGGGCGAGGGATCGCATGGCGGAGGTGAGGTCGTCGACGAGGAGTTGGTCGTAGACTTTGCGATCGCGGGCCTTGTCGATCATTTTGGCGGAGAGGTCGACGCCGGTGAGGGAGGAAGCGATGTTGCGGAGGGCGGCGCCGAGGAGGCCTGTGCCGCAGCCGAGGTCGAGGATGTCGAGTTTACGGTTAGGTGCGGCAGTGGAGATGGCATTGCGCATGAGTTGTGGTGCGCGGTAGTTGAGGGCGCCGGTGAGATGCATATCGAAAGAAGGGGCGTAGTTGTCGAAGAGGAGCTTGACGTATTCGGGTGGGGCGGTGGGTGGGGCGTCTTTTTGGGTGACGGCGGCGAGGTAATAGCGTGCTTCGAGTGAATCGGGTCGGCAGCGGAGGGCCTGTTGGTAGGCTTGGGCGGCCTTTTGGCGATCGCCGGTTCTTTCGTGAAGCGCGGCGAGGTGTCGATAGGCCTCGTAATGGTAGGGATTGAGTTTGAGGGCGTGTTGGCAGCATTGGAGGGCGTTGGCGTAGTCGCCTTGTGTGCCGAGGGCGAAGGCTAGGTTGCTGTAGGCATCGGCGTAATTGGGGTTGAGTTGGAGGGCTTTCTGGTAGGCGGCGACGGCTTCGCTGACAAGGGCTTTGGCCATGAGCGCGGTGCCGAGGTTGTTGTAGGCTTCGGGGAAATTGGGTTGGAGCTGGAGGGCTTTTCGGTAGAGGTTGATGGCTTCGTTCACGTCGCCGCGTTTTTGGAGGACCATGCCGAGGTTGTTATGGGGTTCGGGGAAGGAGGGCTGAAGGGAGATGGCTTGGCGGTAGGCTTTTTCGGCGAGGTCGAGTTGGTTGAGTGATCGGTGTGCTTCGCCGAGGTTATTGTGGTAGCCGGGGAAGGAGGGGTCGGAGGCGATGGCGCGGGAGATGAGTTCGATAGCGCGTTGGTGGTCGTTGCGTTGCTGGGCGATGACGCCGAGGAGGTGGAGTGCGTCGGCATTGTCGGGGTCGAGGAGTAGGACCTGCTGGTAGAGGGACTGGGCATCGTCGAGGCGGCCTGCGGCGTGGTGGTCGAGCGCTTGGTTGATGAGGTCGGGGATTTGGTCTTTGTTGGTGGTCAATGGTGGTTGGTCCTTTGTCGGTTGATGCGTAGACGGCGGCAGATGGGGATTATACGGAAGCGGAGTGAAAAAGAACCCACGGAAGGGAGTCCGTGGGCGTTGAAGAGGCGTGTTTGGGTCTTGGGTGGCTATTCGGCCTTGACGCCGATGGCTTTGGAGTCTTTGTCGGTGAAGCGGAGGAAGAAGTTCCAGTCGAGGACGACATCGACGCACTTGACGACGACGCGGTTGAGTCCTTTTTTGAGGGTGATGCCGCTGACGGTGTCCTGGTCGGCTTCGCCGGCGCGTCGTTCGGTCTTGTAGGTATGGACGAGTTTGCCATTGATCCAGACCTTGATGTAGTCATCGGAGCCGACGAGGAGCTTGGCGTTGGTGATGTCATCTGGGGCGAGGAGGTAAGCGACGGCGTAGACGGCGGCGTGGTCGGTCGCGTTGTAGAAGGAGTCTAGATCGACGATGCCGATCGCGGCGCCGTTGCGGAAGTCGTTGAGTTTCCAGGTGGCGGTGGAGCCTGCGGGGGTTTCTTGGGTGCCGTCGAGGGCGGCTTCATTGGGCATGAATTCCTTGTCGGCGGCGGCGGTTTGGGGGTCGCCGCCGAAGTCGGTATCGGCGAAGGTGAAGGGGCCGAGGAGGTTCCATTTTGTGACGAAGCGGGAGTCGTCGACGGGGATGGTGAGATTGGGGTTGGGGAGGATGAGGAGGCTGGTGGCGGGAGGATTGGGGGCGGGTTTGGCATTGGGGGCGGGTTTGCTTTCGCTTGGTTTGGAGTTTTTGGCACATCCGGTCAGGCAGAGCATTGTCAGAAGACTGATGGCCGAGATAATGCAGATGTGTTTCATAGTTCCTTCCTCTGTAGAATTGGGATACGATGCGGCTATTATAGTAGGGGCAGCACAGTTCGCAAAGGAAGTCGGTGGTTGGGCCTTGGTGTGAAATGCGTGGGGCGTAGAGGCAGGGCAGATGAGACGAGGTGAACAGGTGAGAAGAGGGGGAGAGAATGGGCGGGATGTGGTTACGATGTTGTTGAGCAGATGAGTGGATAGTTGTTCAGTGGCAGACGGCCAAGAAGAAAAGGAGAAGCGTATGAGATACTTAGCGGCCTTGTGTGTGGCGATGATGGGCGTGGCGGTGTTGGCGGGTTGTGAGGAGAAGAAGGATCAGACGGCGACACCGCCGAGCGCACCGCCGGCGACGAAGGTGGAAGGGGCGGCGGCGGGTCAGACGAATGTGCCGACGGTGACGACGCCGGCCCCGGCAAAATCGGACGCGGGGACTCCCGCGGCAGTTGCGCCTGACGCGAAAGCGGCGGCGGATGCGGCGGCGGCGAAGGCGGAGGCGTTGAGCAAGGACGCGAACAGCAAGCTGGAAGAGGTGATGAATTACGTCAAGGAGAAGAAGTATGATCTGGCGGACGAATTGCTGAAGAAGCTGGAGGCGAACAAGGCGTCGTTGCCGGAGGCGATTCGGCCGAAGATTGAGCAGGCGCGGACGGCGTTGAACGCGGCGAAGGCGGTTGGCGAGGGGAAAGTGCCTGCGATCCCGGGGCTTGGGAAATAGTTGCGAGCGGATGCGGGCGAGGTGAGGATTGGGCATGTCAAAGGGGGAGGTCGGTTCATCAGGAGAAGGTCCATGAAGTTGCTTGACGAATTCAAGGCGTTCGCGTTCAAAGGGAACATGATCGATCTGGCGATTGCGGTAGTGATTGGGGGCGCGTTTGGTTCGGTGGTGAACTCGCTGGTGAAGAACGTGATCATGCCGCTCGTTGGATATGTGTTGCCCGGGAAGGGCGGGTACACGGAATGGAAGCTGGGGGAGGTGATGATTGGCGCGTTTCTAGGGGACGTGGTGAATTTTCTGATCATCGCGGCGGCGGTGTTCATTGCGATTGTGAAGGTTCTGGGATTCCTGATGAAGATGAGGAAGAAGGAGGCGGCGCCGCCGGCGGCGCCGACGACGAAGGAATGCCCGATGTGCTGCTCGACGATTCCGATCAAGGCGAAGAAGTGCGGGAATTGCACGGCGGATTTGCCGGCGTGATCGGACGAGGATTGGCGGACTGGGGCCCAGGGCTCAGCGACGAGGTCGCGGGGGCTTGGGCCCTTTTCGGTTAGGTTGGGGCAGAGGTTGTTTATTGGGGGTGTGGACGTGTTGTGGGGGGAGGGTGTAGGCTGAAGGGACTATGGCGATTTCGATCATTCTGGCGAGCCCCAAGAAGGGGAGTTTCAACCATGCGATTGGGGACACGGTGGCGGGGGAGTTGCGGGCGTGCGGGCATGACGTGAACTATCACGATTTGTACGCGGAGCGGTTTGACCCGATTCTGGCGGAGCCTGAGCTTTCGAGAGACGCGGTTTTACC
The DNA here is from genome assembly GCA_964451955.1 of uncultured Tepidisphaeraceae bacterium. GTDB lineage: Bacteria > Planctomycetota > Phycisphaerae > Tepidisphaerales > Tepidisphaeraceae > JAPLNB01. The sequence goes on along the minus strand of CAYVKG010000037.1, from coordinate 12,832 downwards.
GCCGGTGATTGCGGAGCATTGCAGGGAGATAGCGGAGGCGGAGGGGATTGTGGTGGTGCATCCGAACTGGTGGGGTCAGCCGCCGGCGATACTGAACGGGTGGTTGGATCGGGTGATGCGGCAGGGGGTGGCGTACAAGTTTGGCACGAATGAGAAGGGGGAGGGCGTGTCGATCGGGCTGCTGAAGGCCCGGAGCGTGGCGGTGTTCAACACGGCGAACACGCCGGTGGATAAGGAGTTGGAGTTGTACGGGGATCCGCTGGAGAATCTCTGGAAGCGATGCGTGTTTGAGCTTTGTGGGGTGAAGCGGTTTGTGAGGCGGCTATATACGTCGGTGGTGATGAGCAGCGTAGAGCAGCGGGGCCGGTGGCTGAAGGATGCGGAGCAGACGGTTCGGGAGTGTTTTGGGCGGTGAGGGAAGCAGTGGGGGGGGCAGGCTTGACTATGTTGAAGAGGGCAGGTAACTATCCCCGTTCTATTTTCCGGGCGGCGTGAAGGCTGGTGGGCGCTCGGGGATAAAGGATGGTTGGCGGCGTTTCGGGCTTCAAACTGGAGAAGACCCTTGGGTTATGACTCGATTGTATGCGTGAAGCAGGTGCCGGACACGGCGAACATCACCGGCGAGGCGATGAAGGCGGACGGGACGGTAAACCGGGCGGCGTTGCCGGCGGTGTTTAATCCGGACGATCTGCACGCGTTGGAAGCGGCGTTGCGGGTTCGCGATCGGTTTGGGGGGACGGTGACGGTGGTGACGATGGGCCCGCCGGCGGCGTGCGAGGTGCTGCGGGAGTGCCTGTATCGGGGGGCGGACCGGGTGATCATCATATCGGACCGTCGGGCGGCGGCGAGCGACACGCTGGCGACGAGTTATATTCTGAGCCAGGCGGTGCGGAAGTTGGCGCGGTATGACCTGGTGTTTTGTGGGCGTCAGGCGATTGATGGGGACACGGCTCAGGTTGGTCCACAGCTTGCGGAGAAGTTGGGGATTCCGCAGGTGACGTATTACGAACAGTTGGTGGATCTGTCGGGGAAGACGATTCGCGTGAGGCGGAATGTGGGCAATGGGTGGGAGGTTCTTGAAGGGCGTTTGCCGATGCTGCTGACGGTGCTGGACACGGCGAACGAGCCTCGGCCTGCGGCGGCGAAGCGTGTGATGCGGTTCAAGCGGGCGCGGGCGGCGATGGAGATTGGGGCGGAGCTGGCCAAGACGATGGGGGACGCGCCGCAGGAGCAGAGGGAGGCGGAGCAGGCGAAGCGGATGGGCCCGTTGAAGGAGAAGGGGCTGAGCATTGAGCAGTGGAACCTGGACGACATCAACGCCGATCTGCGATGGTGCGGGGTGACCGGGTCGCCGACGAAGGTGCATCGCGTGCAGTCGATCGTGCTGACCAAGGAAGGGTTCACGGCAATTGAGCCGACCGAGGAAGGCGTGCGGAAGATGGTTCACGAGCTGATTGTGGACCATACGCTGGGATAGAGAAGAATAGCCAGTAGGCAGAAGTGGCCACCGGCGGCGGGTGAAGGCAACGGACAACTGACAAGTGACGGTTAACCAATGATAGATCCGAATCCAAGAGGCGAAGTGTGGGTGTTCGCCGAGCAGGAAGATGAGCATCTGACCGATACGGCGCTGGAGCTTTGCGGAAAGGCGAGGGAACTGGCGGACCAGCTTGGGGTGGAGGTTGGGGCGGTGCTGGCGGGCTGGAACGTGCGGGAGTTGTCGTATCGACTGATTGCGCACGGCGTGGACAAGGTGTATTACGTTCACGACACTCGATTGGAGCACTACCGGACGCTGATGTACTCGCGGGTGTTGTGCCAGTTGATCACGAAGCACAGGCCGCAGATTGTGATGTATGGCGCGACGCCGCTGGGTCGTGATTTGGCGCCGCGGGTGGCGTCGGAGATGCGGGCGGGGCTGACGGCGGACTGCACGGATCTGGAGATTGGGCAGTACACGGATCCGAAGACGAAGGCGGTGTATGAGAATCTGCTAATGCAGATTCGTCCGGCGTTTGGGGGGAATATCATAGCGACGATCATCAACTACGATCGTTGGCCGCAGATGGCGACGGTTCGGGAAGGCGTGATGCCGTTGGGGGAGGGGGATCCGAAGCGTACGGGGCGGATTATTGACGAGAAGGTGGAGTTCAGTGATTTTGACCAGGCGGTGAAGCTGATTGAGCGGCATCGTGAGAAGCGGAAGGTGAATTTGAAGGGGGCGCGGATCATTGTGGCGGGGGGCGGTGGGGTTGGGTCGAAGGACAACTTCAAGCTGATTCACGAGCTGGCGGGTGTGTTGGGCGGCGCGGTGGGGGCGTCGAGAGCGGCGGTGGACAGCGGGTTTATTGGGAAGGAGCACCAGGTTGGGCAGACGGGCACGACGGTGCGGCCGGCGTTGTACATTGCGTGTGGGATCAGCGGCGCGGTGCAGCATCGGGCGGGGATGGAGGAATCGGCCAAGATCATTGCGTTGAACTGGGACAAGGACGCGCCGATATTTGGCGTGGCGCATTACGGGATTGTCGGCGACCTGAACAAGGTGATTCCGATGATGATCAAGGCGATCAAGGAACGGGGATGAATTGTGGCCAGCAGCCGGTAGTCAACAGCCGGAGAATCGGCTGCGGGCTGTCGGAAGTACTGGCTGCCGAGCACTGGCGACTCCTATGGCAAACTTCTTCACGGATAACGAGGACATTCAGTTCCTGTTTGGGCACATTGACCTGGCGGAGATTGCGGCGGCGCAGGAGGACGACTTTGCGCAGACGGACGGGGCGGAGTATGCGCCGGTCGATGCGGCGGACGCGATCGACAACTACAGGCGGATCTTGACGATTGTCGGGGACGTGGCGGCGAATCTGATTGCGCCGCGGGCGGAGCAGGTGGATCACGAGGGGAACGTGCTGAACGAAGACGGCACGGTGACGTTGAATCCGCTGGTGAGGCAGAACCTGGAGGATCTGGCGAAGGCGGATCTGATGGGTTTCACGTTGCCGCGGAAGTATGGGGGTCTGAACTGTCCGAACCTGATCTATACGATGGCGACGGAGATTGTGAGTCGCGCGGACACATCGCTGATGAATTTGTTTGGCTTGCAGGGGATCGCGGAGACGATTTACGCGTTTGCGAATGATCCGATTCGTGACGAGTATTTGCCGCGGTTTTCGACGGGGGAGTTGACTGGCGCGATGGTGCTGACGGAGCCGGACGCGGGTTCGGATTTGCAGGCGGTGTCGCTGCGGGCGTGGCAGGATGATGATGGGCAATGGCGGCTGACGGGGGTGAAGCGGTTCATCACGAACGGGTGTGGCGACATTCTATTGACGCTGGCGCGATCGGAGCCGGACATCAAGGATGGTCGCGGTTTGTCGCTGTTTCTGGCGGAGCGGAGTCCGCGGATTCGCGTGCGTCATTTGGAGGAGAAGCTGGGGATTCACGGTTCGCCGACGTGCGAGCTGGTGTACGATGACGCGCCGGCGAAGCTGATCGGGGACCGGCAGCGCGGGTTGGTGCCGTACGTGATGTCGCTGATGAACGGGGCACGGGTGGGAATCGCGGCGCAGTCGCTGGGGGTGGCGGAGGCGGCGTTTCGTGTGGCGAGGCGGTACGCGTACACGCGGAAGCAGTTTGGGGTGTCGATCGAGCGGTTGCCGGCGGTGGCGGAGCTGGTGACGGAGATGAAGGTGCACATCGAAGCGGCGCGGGCGCTGACGTATGAGACGAGTCGGGTGTGCGATCTGGAGAACAACAACCTGCGGGTGTTGGAGTTGAATTCGCCGAAGGATCTGGCGGAGCAGAAGAGGCGGAAGGACTTGTCGCGGACGCTGAAGCGGCTGAACGGCATGCTGACGCCGATGAGCAAGTACTATTCGAGCGAGATGTGCGTGAAGGTGGCGTCGGACGCGATTCAGGTGCTGGGTGGGTCGGGGTATATGAAGGACTATCCGTCGGAGCGGTATCTGCGTGATGCTCGCATCACGACGATTTACGAGGGGACGAGCCAGTTGCAGATTGTGGCGGCGGTTCGTGGGGTTTGCTCGGGCGCGTTTGAGAAGCGAATTGATGAGTTGGAGCAGGTGAGCTACGCGGACGAGATGCTGATGGCGTTGAAGGCGAAGTTGGCGGAGGGCAAGCAGCTGGTTTTGAAGGCGGTGGCGTTTGTGAAGGAGAAGGGGGTTGAGTACACGGACCTGCAGGGTCGGCGGCTTGTGGATTCGGCGATCGCGGTGCTGGTGGGGCATCTGTTCCTTGGGCAGGCGGTGAAGAACGAGCACAAGCGAGCGGTGGCGAGGCGATTCATTGAGACGCGGCTGCCTGAGATTCGCGCGAATGTGGAGAGGATTCTGAGCGGGGATCGGAGCGCGCTGGATGAGTATGCGGTGCTCGCGGGGCCGGCGCCGAAGGAGTAGAGTCGGATCGGCGAGCTGTTTTTGGAGGCTTGCGGAAGTTGAAGGGATGGGACATAAGGGTGGGATGATTTCGATCGGACTTGGCAACCTGAGATGGGCGCTGATGGCGGTAATGCTGTCGGCGGGTTTGGTTTGGGGGCAGGAGGGGGATCTGAGGCCGATGTATGAGGGGGCGGCGTACTATCCGCGGGCGGTGGAGCTGGCGGACGGGACCATTCTGGGGACATTTGACCACGGGATTGCGGGCGGGAAGGCGATTGCGTGTGTGAGGAGCAGGGATGGGGGGAGGACGTGGGGGGAGTATGGCCGGATGGCGGAGGATCAGGGGCGTGTGGATGTGGCGAACGCGTTTCCGGTGCAATTGGCGGATGGGACGATTGTGGTGGCGTATCGGCATCACAGGTTGGACAAGCGGGACTATCGGATCGAGATTAGCGCGAGCGGGGATGGTGGAAGGCGGTGGGAGCATCGGGGCACGATTGCGACGGGGCAGGTGGGACTGTGGGAGCCTTTTCTGCTGGTGGGGAAGAAGGGGGATTTGCAGGCGTATTATGCGAGCGAGGAGGGGATCTATCCGGATCAGCGGATCGAAATGAAGGGGTCGGGGGACGCGGGCAGGACTTGGGGTGCGGCGGTGACGGTGGCGCGGAAGGCGGGGTCACGTGACGGGATGCCGAGCGTGGTGCGGCTGGGGGATGGATCGTTGATGGCGTGTTTTGAGGCATCGGATGTCCCGCCGTTCCGGTTTGTAGTGCGGACGGTGAGGTCGGAGGATGGTGGGACGACTTGGGGTACGGAGCGGGGCTTGGTGTATCAGCCTGCGAACGCCGCGAGGCAGCGTTGGGCGGCGGGCTCGCCATACCTGGCGAAAATGGGCGATGGGCGGCTGCTGGTTTCGTATCAGACGGACGAGGATGTGGTGTACCGGCAGGGGGACGTGCGGGCTGATCCGGGATTGGGGCGGTATGTATATGAGCGACACGCGAAGATAGGGCTGGTGATGAGCGGGGACGGGCGAAGCTGGTCGCGGCCGATGAGATTGGTTGGCGATGAGGAAGTGGCGGCGAATTGGGGGAGTCTGTGTGTGCTTCGAGATGGGCGAGTGCTGGCGTTGGTGACGGTGGGGGGGAGGGTTTGGTGCAAGTTAGCGGATGGAATTGGGATCGAGCGGTAGCAGGGGAGGGAGGGGCGGGAATCCGATGATTACGACGGTGATTTTCGATCTTGACGATCTTCTGTCCGACACGGAGGCGTTGCATTGCCGGGCGTATCAGAGGGTGCTGGGGCGGTATGGTGTGGGATTGCGAGAGGAGCAGTACTGGGAGCACTGGATACGCCGGGGGCTGGGGGTGACGGAGTACTTAAGGAGCCAGGGCGCGAACGCGGATGTGGAAACGGTGAGGCGGGAGAAGGCGGCTGAGTATGCAAAACTGGTGGAGAGAGATTGTCGACCGATGCCGGGGGCACTGGAGTTGCTGGAGCGATTGAGAGGGCGCAAGCGGCTGGGGCTGGCGTCGTCGGCCCATTGGAACGCGGTTGGGCCGGTGTTGGCGCGGTTGGGGATAGGGGGGAGGTTTGGATGCGTGGTGACGGGGGATCAGGTGGCAAGACCGAAGCCTTTCCCGGATGTTTTTCTGGAGGCGGCCAGGCGGCTTGGCGTGGAGGCGAGGGAGTGCGTTGTGCTGGAGGATGCGGAGAAGGGTGTGATTGCGGCGAAGGCGGCGGGTATGAAGTGCGTGGCGGTGCCGAGCGGGCACACGGCGGGGAACGATTTTTCCGGGTCGGACTTGGTGGTGGAGTCTTTATCTGTCTTAACATTGGGAATGCTCGATGCGATGTGAGGTGCGGCAAACTGGGAAGCGTGCGAGTGTGAACTGCGTGAATTGCATGGTCGGGGTATGCGTAAATGGCTGAGCTGGCCGAGAGCGGGTGGGCCTAGGAAGATGGAGGCACTCGAGGGGGTCGGAAAATGGGACCAACGGTACTTGCCTTGGCTATGGAACGTGGCAGAATGGGGTATACTGGGTTTGTGCGCGCGGCAGGCACGTCTCTTGGTATCTGCTGTGGGAGTCGTACGGCAGGGCTGCGTGCGGTGTATGACAGGTTGGGTGCGTCGGGTCTCAAATCTGGAAGAGCAACAGGTGTGTTTGTCGGCTGAGGTTGCCGGTTTCTCCGTCAGGGATGCCGAGGCAGTTCGGGCCAGGTTGAGATGGCGGAGAGGGCGTTGTCGGGTTCGGGTAGATGGAACGGCGCGATGAGTGGGCGTCTTGCTGCCCGGAGAAGGGCGATGCAGTGATCACGGATTGTTGCAGAGCATGGCCAGGTTCGAGATTGTGTGGCAGGCCCGTCCATTTGGGCTGGCAGGGGACGACTGTTTTGGTCGCTGTGTCAGGAAGCACGTTCATCAGGGGAATGGTGGCTTGGCCCGGTGAAGGGTTGGTCGGGGGGGGAATGTCATGGGCCGTGGCTGGCGGACGGGAATTGGATTGGGGGCGGGTGAGGAGTCGATTGGGGACAAATGCGACAGATTCAGCAACAGCAAATCGTGGGCGCGGCGTCGGCGGTTCGAGGAGAGCCGGCGCGTGCCGGTACGCAGTGAACTCGAGATTGGCATATCCCAAGATCCAGACCACTGGAAGAAGGAGGAGCGTATGACAGGTGGACTTATGAAAAGCATGAGACTTTGGAGCAGCAAGCGTCGGTCGGCGTTGGCGAAGGCCTGCAGGCGAGTTGCCGTGCCGCATCGGCAGGCGTTGGAAACCCTGGAAGCAAGGCAGATGCTGTCCGCGACGGTGCACTATTACAGCAATTTCGCTTTTGCGGAACCGGCGGTGGACATCCAGCAGGTGAACGATGTCAATTATAACTGGGGATTGATCGCGGGATCGCCTTTGCAGGGGATCGAGTGGTTCTCGACTCGCTACACGGGCAAGATCACGGCGCCGCAGACGGGGTCGTACTATTTCACGCTGCAGACGGACGACCAGGGCGCGCTTTGGGTGGACAGCCAGTTGCTCATCCGGAATCCGAACGCGAGCACGAATTACTCGTTAATTCCGGTGGACGCGGTTGCGGGTCAGCAACTGAATTTCGTCGTGCAGCAGCAGGAACAGACCGGCGGGGCCGGCATTGTTCTGAGCTGGCAGCGGCCGGACGGGGTTACCGAGATCATCCCGGCCAGCGCGTACACCAGCGCGACGATGGACGCTCCGGCGGCGCCGACGGGATTGTCCGTTACCGATTACGGCGGGTACGTGGAGCTGTCGTGGGTGGACAACTCCAAGTCGGAAATGGAGTTCAAGATCGAGCGAGCCACCAAGGCGGATTTCAGCGACGCGGTGGTGGTGAACCGGGCGCAAGCCGGGGCATACACGGCGACTGACGCGACGATTGCGCCGAACAAAACCTATTACTATCGGGTGCGGGCCTGGAACTACGATGGTTCGTCGGTCAGCGCGAGCCAGATGATTCAGACCGGGTCGAACGTGAAGACCCCCGGGGTGATGACGACGTGGTGGAACGGTTGGGATCCTGATTACAACTTCAACCCCAGCCTTTCGAACAACAGCGGCTGGCGCCCGGACCTGATCATGAAGCAGGTTCGTCCGGACGTGTTCTTCTACGGGGCGGAGCCTGCCGAGACGCCGGTGGAAGGCGTGGACGGTCGGTACCATGCGGCCCGATTCGAAGGGTACATTGTGGCGCCGTACACGGGCAACTACGTTTTCGGCACATCGTCCGATGACGGCGTGCGCCTGTTTGTGAACGGCAAGGCGGCGACCACGAGCGGCTGGGTGTATCGAGGCGACGGTGGTCGCGTGGGCCCCCAGGAAGAGAGCGGGGTCTTCAGTCTGACGGCTGGACAGCAGGTGCCGTTCAGCGTGATTTACTTCGAAGGCGGCGGCGGCTGGGGCGCCCAGCTCTGGTGGCGAGCGACGGACTCGGGCGGCAATCCGCTGATCTATGCGAACACGCAGATCGATTCCAGCGCGTTCCTGCTCCCGGATGCGCCGGCCCAGACGACGAACCTGACCTCGACCGCGGTTACTCCCTCGGCGATTACGCTGAGTTGGTCTAATAACGCGCTGAACGAGGTTCAGACGTTGCTCCAGCAATCGACGGACGGCGTCAACTGGACGACGATCAAGGATTACCGCGACGACGACAATGCTTCGGGTGGAAGCGTGTTGCCGTCGTTGATCCAGAACCCTGCCGGCGCTCCGGTGACGGCGACGTATACCGTGACGGGGCTGTCTCCCAACACGATGTACTACTTCCGCGTGATCGACATCAATGGCCGGGCCCAGGCTGTCAGCGCGACGTACAATGTGAAGACGGTTGATGCGCCTCCAGGCGCGATCAGCGCGACGGTTCAGACGCCGGTAAGCGGCGACACGAACCTGGATGTGCAGGGCAACCTGGATTGGGCGCACTGGGGCTGGCCGAGCGACATCACCGGGTGGACCGTGAAGCGGTTCGGCACGAATGCGATTTCCAACTACACGAAGATCGGGTCCGGGACGGTGACGAAGTACGATGTCACCAGCGGCGCCACGAGCAAGACCTTCAGCTGGACTGAAGGCCGATCGCCGACGATGGCGTTCCAGGACGTGACTTCGCCGAGCGACACGATTGTCGGGTTCCCGGGATCGGTGCCCGGCACCGACTGGCCCGCCGGCGAAGCTCCGCCGCGGTGGATCGACAACTCCGTCAACACGAAGTACCTGAACTTCAACGGCGAGACCACGCCGTCCGGCGCGATCATCACGCCGGCCAGCGGTCCGTCGGTGATCGCGGGCATCGGGATTGCGTCGGCGAACGACGCGATCGACCGCGATCCGGCCAGCTACCTGATTGAAGGCTCGAATGACGGCGGCGCGACGTGGACGTTTATCGCCCAGGGCGCGATTCCGAATTACACGGCCCGGTTCCAGTGGCAGCGGTTCAGCTTCTCCAACACGGTTTCGTACGCCATGTACAAGGTGACGATCCCGACGGTCCGTAACGCCGCGGGCGCGAACAGCATGCAGTCTTCCGAAATCGAACTGTATCGCAGCGATGTGAATACGGTGACGGCGACGGATGACGGCGTGGCGATCAGCGGGACGGGCAACGGGCTTAGCTTCACGGCACCGGCGAGCACGCTGACGCGCCGGTTGAACGTGTATGTGGCGGTGGACGGCACGGCGCAAGGCCAATTGACCGCGACCTTGAGCGACGGCAGCGTGATGCCGTTCACGGTCGGCACCTTGGTGGCGTCGGGCAGTCTCAAGACGGCGTGCTACACGATTGATTACAAGTCCGGGCTGGACGACAAGCTGATCACGGTGAACTGGACGCAGATCGGCGGAACGGGCAACGTGATTCTGCAGGCGGCGAGCTGGGTTGAGTTCCTGCCGCCGGCGGCCCCGACGGGCTTGGTTGCGCAGGGGCCGGGCAGCTATGCCGGCGCGGCGATCGGTTTGTCGTGGAATGATCTGCCGAACGACACCGGGTATCTGATCGAGCGCAGCACGGCGGCGGACAGCGGATTCACGCAGATCGCCAGTGTCGCGGCGAACGTGACGTCCTACGCCGATGTGACGGGTCTGACGGTCGGGCAGACCTACTTCTACCGCGTGCGCGCAACGGGCCTGGCCGGCAATTCCGGTTACTCGGCTGTGGCCAGCGCTACGGCGTCTTTGCCGTTGGTGGGTACGGGCGTGGGGTTGCTTGGCGACTACTACGACGAGTACGCGTGGACGACGTACGTGACCAGCCGGGTTGACCCGACGGTTGATTTCGCGTGGGGCGCCGGTTCGCCGATGGCGTCGATCGGCGCGGACACGTTCTCGTGCCGCTGGACCGGGTTTGTCGAAGCGCAGATCACCGGCGACTACATCTTCTACTCGCGGTCGGATGACGGCTCGAGCCTGTGGCTGGACTATAACCAGGACGGCACGCTCGAACAGATCGTGGCCAGCATGTTCGACAAGGGTGACAGCACGTACGCCAGCAATCCGATTCGCCTGGTCGCAGGGCAGAAGTACGCGTTCCGGGCGGATATGCAGGAGAACGGCGGCGACGCGCGGATGAACATCTACTGGTCCGCCCCTGGGCTGGCGCAGACGATCATCCCGACGAGCCAACTCTACTTGCCTGATCCGGATGCGGCGCCGTTGGCCCCGGAGAACGTGGGCGCGGTGGCGGTGAACGGCAAGAACGTGATCACGTGGAACATAGCGGATCGGAACACGCGTTCGATCAAGATTCAGCGAAGCCTGAACGCGAATTCGGGCTTTGTGGATATTGCGACGCTGGCATCCGGTTCGAGCTACGCGGACACGAATGTTGTGAACGGCGTGCGGTACTACTACAAGGTTGTTGCCGTAAACTCGCTGGGCCAGGCGGCGAATGATCCGGCGGTGGATGTTGTGGCGATCAATATTCCGCTGCCGTCGCCTTGGGCGGAGGCCGAAGTTGGCGCGACGCCGATCGCGGGCGATGCGCTCGTGCAGAGCGGGTCGCTGACGATGCACGGAAGCGGCGCGGGCGTGGGCGGCTATGCCGACTCGTTCCACTACATGTATCGGCAGGTGACCGACGACTTCACGTTCACCACGCAACTGCTATCGCAGGATTACCCGTCCTTGGCGGGCCTGGTGGTGCGCCAGAGCCTGGATGCCGATGCGGCCAGCGTCTCCTTCGGCATCTCAACCGCGACGGGTTTGGCGGTGGTGGCTCGTCCCGTTGCCACGCATGCGTCGCTGACGCCGGTGACCGGGAATATGGAATATGCGCCTCTCTGGCTGCAAGTGCAGCGGACGGGGAATCTGTTTACGTTCTTCTCGTCGTACGACGGGACGAATTGGAGTCCGGTGTATGACACCGCTTCGCAGGTCCTGGTGGTGAATGTTCCGATGAGCAGCGAGGTGTACGTCGGGTTTGCGGCGGCATCCGGCGGCAGCGTGCTGGCGGCGGCCCAGTTTGACTGGACGGGGACGCAACTGGTCCTTTCCAATCCGACTGCGACCCCGGCGGCGGCGACGAACCTGACGGCGGCGCCCGGCGCGGGCGCGGGCATCATTGAACTGGCCTGGACCGACAGCTCGAACAACGAGACAGGGTTCATCGTTGAGCGGGCAACGAGCGCGGGCGGGCCGTTCACGGCGATTGCGACGGTTCCCGCCAACCAGCCTTGGTATTCCGACAAGGGGCTGACGGCGGGCACCAAGTACTATCGCGTCACCGCGACGAACAGCCGGGCGGCGACTCCGAACTCCGCCGCGACGGCCGTGAAGTCCGCCACGCCGGCGACCGCTCCCGCGGTTCTGAACTACACCAATTTCCTGGATTACTACACGGACCTGACCATTGGCGGGACGACCGCGATTGTCGACGGCGGCGCGGGTGCGTACATCTTGCGTCTGACCGACGCCGTGGGCAACCAGACCGGAACCGTCTTCACCACGGCGAAGCGCGACATCACGAGTTTCACCGCGGAGTTCGATTTCCGCATTGCCAACGGCAACTGGGCCGACGGCATGGCGTTTGTCATCCAGAACATCGATCCATACGCGATCGGTGGCGGCGGCGGCTCGATGGGCTACGCGGGGATCGGTGGAGCCAATGGCGGCAAGAGCATTGCCATCAAGTTCGACACCTACCCGAGCGTCAGCACGACGGGTCTCTACTCCTGCGGCGAA
>CAYVKG010000037.1:0-725 GCA_964451955.1 uncultured Tepidisphaeraceae bacterium | reverse complement strand
GTGCATGCCATCAACATGGCGCCCGCGGGCATCACCCTGGCCAGTGGCCGCAAGATGCATGTGGTGCTGAAGTACGACGGCGCAAATCAGAAACTGTACCAGACGGTGCAGGACATGGATGCGGCCGGTCAGCCGAAGTTCAGCTATGTTTACGAGAACGTCAACATCCCGGCGTTCATGCTGGGGCCGACGGCCTATGTCGGCTTCACGGCTGCGACGGGCGGTTCATACGAGCAGCATGACATCATCAGCTTCAAGTTCGACCACAACGCGCCGGAGGTCGGCCCGGTCGTTACCGACTGGATCATCGACGGCACCGACAATGCGGACACCGTCACGATCAAACGCGTGGGCGACAACGTCCAGGTGGTCCATACTGCCAGCGGAACCGTTCTGGATCAGCGCGCGTTCAACACCATTGCGAACATCATCGTCAATGGCAAGAACGGCAAGGACGAACTGACGCTGGATCTGTCGGCGGCGCTGGCCAACGGCACGATCACGCTCAACGGCGACGCCGGAACCGACACCCTCAAGGTCATCGGCGTCGACCTCGCCGGCAAGGACGTCAGCATCGGAAACACGTCGATCGTTCTCGGCGGCACGTCGATCGGCGTCAGCTCGGTCGAAGTCGTCAACCTTGGTCAGAGCCTCAGCCTCAAGAGCCTCACCGTCGGCAACGCGACGTCGCTCGATCTGGGCAAGGGAACCCTGGTCCTGGCCAA
>CAYVKG010000036.1:0-41421 GCA_964451955.1 uncultured Tepidisphaeraceae bacterium | reverse complement strand
CGTCACTCACCCCACCCAAGGCCCCGTCGTCCAAGCCTTCTACGCCACAGGAACCCTCCTGCCAGAACGTGAATACCCCATCAAAGCCAATGCCGCAGGCTACCTCAGCAGCGTCCTCGTCGATAAAGGAGACCGCCTCACCAAAAACCAACCCCTCGCCATCGTCACCGAGGACGGCACCCAGCATCGCCTCGACCAGGCCAAGGCCGAACGCGACCTCAAAGCCACCCTCGCCGACGAGTCAACCTCCCCTCTCCTCAAAGAGTACGACCAACGCCTCGCCGGCGCCGCCGAATTGCTCGAAATCGCCCGCCGGGAACAAAAACGCATCACCGACGCCCTCGCCAAAGGCGCTTCCAGCCAATCCGATTTCGACCGCGCCCTCGACCGCGTCCGAACCCTCATCACCGAAATCGAAGGCCTCAAGGCCCAACGCGCAGCCAAACAACTCGAACTCAAAAAAGACCTCCATGTCGCCCAGGCCGCCCTCAACATCGCCCAGTGGAACATCGACCGCCAAACCATCCGCTGCCCCATCGACAACGCCGTCGTCCTCGACCGCCCCCAAACCGTCGGAACCCGCCTGGCCGTCAACGACCGCATCATGCTCGTCGCCGACGTCCGCCCTGAAACGCTCGTCATGCGCGGCGCCGTCGACGAAGAAGACAAAACCAAGGTCCGCCTCGGTCAACTCGTCCACATGACCCTCTACGCCTACGAGGGCCGCATCTTCCAGGGCAAAGTCCTGAAAATCTACGACAAGGCCGACACCGACCGCAGAACCTTCGAGGTCGATATCGCCGTCGCCGAAAAACACCCCGCCTTCGCCGCAGGCATGACCGCCGAACTGGCCTTCGTCATCGACGAAAAACCCTCGACCCTCGTCATCCCCAGCCAGGCCGTCCAGGCCGGCCAGGTCTGGGTCGTCCGCGATGGACGCCTGGCCAAAGCCTCCGTCTCCCTCGGCCTCCACAGCGTCGAACGCACCGAGGTCCTCTCAGGACTCCAAACCACCGACACCGTCCTCATCAGCCCCATCGATTCCATGCAGCCCGGCAACCGCGTACGCCCCACCTTCATGGACCCCGCCGAAGCCGCCGCCCTCAACAAACCCCAAAAAACCGATAACCCCTTCCGAGGCTTCAACTGATGCGATGGCTCGTCTCCATGCGCTATTTCCTCGCCCACAAACGCCAAACCCTCGTCTGCATCGCCGGCGTCACCATCTCCGTCACCATGTACATCGCCATGGACGCCATGATGTGCGGATTCTCCGATAAATTCATCATCGAAACCGTCGAGTCCTCAGGCCATATCACCATCAACGACGAGCCGCGCGAAACCCAAACCCCCATCCTCGAAAAGGTCTACACCCACCCCCACGCCCTCATCGCCATCCGCGGCGTCAAGCCCCGCGAACAGGTCAAGAAAGTCAAAAACCCCGAAGGACTCATCGCCAAACTCCGCCGGTTGCCCGGCATCGTCGCCGCCGCCCCCGAAGTCACCGGCGAAGTCATCGTCGCCTACGGCACAAAAACCATCACCGTCGCCATCGTCGGCGTCGAACCCGAACAACAGACACGCGTCACCACCATCGGCGAAAAACTCCTTTCGGGCGGCTTCGCCCGCCTGCGATCCGCCGCCGATGGCGTCGTCATCGGATATGGCGTCGCCTCCGTGCTCGGCGCGCAATTGGATGACACCATCACGCTCTCCTCCTCCACCGGCGGGAAAACCACCGCTCGTATCGTCGGCATCTTCCAGACCGGCGTAACACCCGTCGACTACTCCCGCGTCTACATGCTCCTCAACAGCGCCCAGACCCTCCTCGACAAGAAAAACATCGTCAATCGCATCATCATCCGCACCGACGACTACAACCGCGCCGAAGCCTACGCCAAACAGATCGAATCCATCGCCGGCTACAAAACCGAATCCTGGCAGGAATCCAACGCCAACTTCCTCAAAATCTTCAAGATCCAAACCATCATCACCAACTTCATCACCGGCGCACTCCTCGTCGTGGCCGCCTTTGGCGTGCTCAATATCCTCATCATGGCGGTCCTGGAACGCGTCAATGACATCGCCATCCTGAAGAGCTTCGGCCTCTCGCGCCTGGACATCACCTTCATCTACCTCCTCCAGGGCGTCGCAATCGGCCTCATCGGCGCAAGCATCGGGCTCGTACTCGGCAAGATCACGATCGAGATCCTCCGCACAATCCCGGTGCAACTGGAAGGACTCGTCAAAGCCGAGGGCCTGCTCATGAGCGAGCGACCCAGCCAGTACATCACCGCCTTCATCTCCGCCATGATCGCGGTCGCAATCGCGGCGGTCTACCCCGCTCGCCGCGCCGCCCGTTATGACCCCGTGGAGGTCATTCGCGGCGCTCATTGATCCGCAAACCTCCGCGCAGCATCTCTTGGTCGCCAGCCGTATAATCCCCTCACCCATGCCACCCACCCAGACCCCACCGCCGGCCGACCACACCGATACGCCGCTCCTCCGTGCCCAAAATGTCCATCGGCTGCTCGGCTCTGGCGAAACCACAACCCACATCCTCAAAGGCGTGTCGGTTGCCATCGGACATCACGAATACGTCTCGATCGTCGGGCCGAGCGGTTCCGGCAAGAGCACCCTCCTTTACCTTCTCGGCGGACTGGATCGTCCGAGTCAGCTCGATCAGGACTCGCACCCCTTCGATCCCCCCAGCCGTGTGTTCATCGACGGCGCGGACACCTCGATGCTCGGCGACCCGGATCTGGCGTTGCTCCGAAACAGAAAAGTCGGTTTCGTCTTCCAGTTTCACTATCTGCTCAAGGAGTTCTCGGCCCAGGAAAATGTGGCGTTGCCGATGCTGAAACTGCACCGGCTCAAACGAGCCCAGGCCATGGATCGGGCAGCCAACCTGCTCAAAGACCTGGGCCTGGGCGACAAACTGAAACGCAAGGCCAATCGGCTTTCCGGCGGAGAGCAGCAACGCGTCGCCATCGCCCGCGCGCTGGCGAATGAGCCGGCCGTATTGCTCGCCGACGAACCCACGGGCAACCTGGACCGTCGAAACGGCGAGATCGTCGCCGACATCTTCCAGCAGATCGCCGATCGAGGACAGACCATCGTGATGGTCACTCACGAACAGTCCTTCGCCGCCCGCGCTCAGCGCACCCTTACCATGGAAGACGGCAAGATCATCGGCGACCACCAACTCCCCCGCCACGAATCCACCGAAAAAAAGAACCGCGAGTCGTTTCAGGACTCGCGGCCCATCTGACTATCGTCCGTCGGGCAACAGCGGACGTCTATTGCTTGTTCCACCAGCCCCAATTGGTGGCCGTCTGACCGATCGAAACCATCTTCCCGCTGGGCGCCTGCGAATACCACCAGGTGGCAATCGGATACTGAAGGTGACCGATCTTGGGCTCCTGGAACCAGTGAACGCTGCCATCGATGCTGGCATAGTGAGCCCCATTTGCATGATGGTGATCCAGCGCGTCGGCGTTGGAGTGCCCGGTTTCGGGGTTGGACGTGAGGAACGTGTCCGGCGCTTCTTCGCAGATGATCGGCGTCGGAACCGTCGTGACCAGGTTCCCTCTCGTTCCGTCTCGGAACTGGGCGGTGGACTTGATCTTCGTCATCTTCGCGCCCGTCCACGCCGAAAAATACGCGTAGTCAAAACGCTCATTCGTTCCGGCTCCCGGCCCACCACCGCTCGTGTACACCGCGCCTGTCGAAACCTTTGACGGGCAGCGATAGACATCGACATTGCGCACGTATTTGAAGATCGTTCCCCCTTTGGGGGCCTTGTTCCACGCGTCGGCCCAACCCTGACCGATCAATGGCCCAATGCACCAGTCTCTGTGCTCGTAGACCGGGTCGCCTTGGTCGTTATCGCGCCCGGGCAGCGAGCCTTTGTTATCGTTCGCGAAGTAGATGAACCCCTGCATCAACTGCCGCATGTTCGATTGGCACTTGATCGCGTTGGCTTTCTCCTTCGCCTGCTTCAGCACGGGCAACAAGATCGAAATCAGCAATGCAATGATGCCGATAACGACCAGAAGCTCCACCAGTGTGAAGCCAAGATGCACTCTGGGTTTCTTTGACATGTCCTTATCCTTTTTTTCAACCGCACCATGCGACCTGATGAACAGAACGATGATTGATGAATAATATCAGACCCTCGGGTTAAGGGCAAATGATTTCGCGGACGTGCAAGGCCATATCTTCTGCGGCTTGCGCATAACCGCTCCCGCCGGTGATATTGCATACTTGCCTCAGCGAGGCCGCACACGCCATCCGGCCACCAACGCTTTTCAACCCATCCCTCGACCAGTATTATGCTCAATTGTACGCAGCGTCCTGTGCCGTCTTGCCACCCGGTGGGACACTTTGCATGAGCAACAACATGGCCCATTCCACCTCGGCATCCCCAGACACCCCGGGAACGAAGTCCCAGAGTGTCGCGCCGTCTCAAACCGCAGCCCTTACCAAGGTTACCATCGTCATCCCCGTCTACAACGAGCAAGCCACCGTCCAAAAGCTCGTCTCGCTGGTTGTCAGCGCGCCCCTGCCGGGCAACCTCAGCCGTGAAATCGTTTGCATCGACGACTGTTCCACGGACGGCACCGCCGCCAAGCTGGACGAGCTTCCGTCGCTTTTCCCGCAATCGGATTTCAAGATCGTTCACAAAACGGTGAACCAGGGAAAAGGCGCCGCCCTGCGAGACGGATTCAAGCATGCCACCGGCGACATCGTCATCGTTCAAGACGCCGACCTCGAGTACGACCCTGCCGACTACACGAAACTGATCCGCCCCATCCTCGAAGACCGGGCGGACGTCGTTTTTGGGTCGCGATTCATGGGTGGTGCCCCTCACCGAGTTCTCTATTTCTGGCATACCGTCGGAAACCGCATGCTCACCCTGATCTCAAACATGGTGACCAACCTCAATCTGACCGACATGGAGGTCTGTTACAAAGTCTTCCGCAAACCGATTCTTGACCGGATCCAGATCAAGTGCAACCGGTTCGGCTTTGAACCCGAAATCACCGCGAAAATCGCTCGGTTCAGACCCCGGTTGCGAATCTACGAAGTCGGCGTCGCCTACTACGGGCGGTCGTATGAAGAAGGCAAGAAGATCACGTGGAAGGACGGCGCAAAAGCAATATTGGCGATCCTTCGTTTTGGCCTGTTTGATTGACGAGATTACTGGTTTCGATTAGCCAAGCCTGATTATGCGAGCACTTATCTCCGGGGTTGCGGGTTTCATCGGATCGCATCTGGCGGATCTGCTCCTGTCGCAGGGACAGGACGTCCTGGGCGTCGACAACTTCCTCACGGGGGATCGCCGCAACATCGCCCACCTCAACGCCAACCCTCATTTCCGCCTCATCCAACACGATGTCATCAAGCCTCTGGCTGTCGACGAGGACATCGACCAGATCTACCATCTGGCCTCGCCCTCCTCGCCGGTCGCGTACACCACCCACCGCGTCGCGACCCTCCGCGTCAACAGCCAGGGAACCTGCAACCTTCTGGACCTGGCGGTCCAGAAGCAAGCCCGTTTCCTCGTCGCCAGCGCCGCCGACATCTACGGCGACCCCGAAATAACCCCCCAACGCGAGGATTACTGCGGCCACACCAATCCCATCGGGCTCAACAGCGCCTACGAGGAATCCAAACGATTCGCGGAAGCCTGCGCCATGGCCTACCAGCGACAATTCGGCGCCGACACGCGCATTGTCCGCCTGTTCAATACCTATGGGCCACGGATGAGCATCAATGATGGCCGCGTCCTGACCAATTTCGTCTGCCAGGCCCTGCGCAATCAGCCAATCACGATCCTCGGCGACGGCACGCAGACTCGTTGCTTCTGCTACGTCTCTGACACGGTCGCCGGCCTCGTCAAGGCGATGGAATCCGACTTCCACGAGCCGATCAACCTGGGCAACCCGGAAGACATCAGCATCGTGCAACTCGCCCGCGACGTCCTCAAACTGGTCCCCGAAAGCCAGAGCAAGATCACCTTCGCGCCTGCCCCCGCCTACGACCCCCGCGTTCGCAAGCCCGACATCTCCCGCGCCAAGCAAATCCTCGCTTGGTCGCCAAAAGTCCCCCGGCCCGAAGGTCTGGCTAAAGTGATCGATTACTGCCGCTCGCGAATCACCGCAAACGCGAACAACGGCCCGCAATCCAGCCAAGTCTGAAAAACCACGAAAGGCCCATCCATGTCCAGTCTGTTAAAGCGCATTCTCGTCACCGGCGGCGCCGGGTTCCTCGGCTCGCATCTCTGCGACCGCCTTGTCGCGCAGGGTCACGACGTGATCTGCCTGGACAACCTGTTCACAAGCCAGAAATCCAACATATCCCACCTGCTCGATAAGCCGAATTTCGAATTCGTCCGCCACGACGTCGTCCACCCCATCTGGCTTGAAGTCGATGAGATCTATAACCTGGCCTGCCCCGCCTCCCCCGTGCACTACCAGTACAACCCCGTCAAGACCGTCAAAACCTCCGTCATGGGCGCCATCAACATGCTCGGCCTGGCCAAACGCGTACGAGCCAAAATCCTCCAGGCATCCACCAGCGAGGTCTATGGCGAACCCACCGTCCACCCACAGCCCGAAACCTACTGGGGAAATGTCAATCCAATCGGTGTCCGCGCCTGCTACGACGAAGGCAAACGCTGTGCGGAAACCCTCTTCTTCGACTACCACCGCTCCAACCACGTCAACATCCGTGTCGTCCGAATCTTCAATACCTATGGTCCACGCATGCACCCCTATGACGGGCGCGTCGTCTCCAATTTCATCATCCAGGCGCTGGCCAACCACGACCTCACCCTCTACGGCGATGGCCTGCAAACGCGCTCGTTCTGCTACGCCGACGACCTGATCGAGGGCATTCTCCGCCTGATGAACGCCCCTGATGATCTCATCGGGCCTGTCAACCTCGGCAACCCCGTCGAATTCACCATGAAACAGTTGGCCGAACTCGTCATCGAACTCACCGGCTCCAAATCCCGCATCGTCCACCTCCCCCGCCCGGCCGACGATCCATCACAACGTCGGCCTGACATCACACTCGCCCAAGAACGCCTTGACTGGCAACCCACCGTCCCGCTCAAAGACGGCCTCGCCAAAACCATCGCCTACTTCAAAAGCCTCGACCTCACCCACTTCCGCAAACCCACCGACCATACCGCCCACAAGTCCTCCGGGCTGTGATGCCGCGAGAACCCCAATCCCGCACCTGAGCACTCCCCCATTCAAATCATAATGCGCAAATTGCCAACCGCGCATATACGAAATCTTGACTTGAAGTTCCCGCAGACCAGAATACTCTCGTCGGGTGTAGCAGCCACGCTCTTGATGCAGGGGGATCAGAAATGGAGGAAGCCCCATGATCCGCCAAGTTTCTTGGTCCCTGGCCTTGGGATTGGGCATTGTCGCCTTCGCCTTCATCGCCCGTTCGTCGGTCGGCCACGGCGCCGAACCCGCGGGCGACGCCCAGGTGAACAAACTCGTCGAGCAACTGGCATCCGACGACGCATTTGTCCGCCTCAAAGCCGCCCGTTCACTGGGCACACTCGGCCCCGCCGCCCAATCTGCCCTCCCAGCCCTTGAGAAACTCGCCCAAGACCCCGACGAAGACGTCCGCGCCGTCGCCAAGGCCGCCGTCCAGAAAATCCGCTCCGGCACTTCCGGCGACGCCGATGTCGCGAAACTCGCGGGCCAACTCGCTGACGGCGACCCCCTCGTCAGACTCAAAGCCGCCAAGGCCCTCGGCGAAAAAGGCCCCGCCGCCCAATCCGCCGTGCAGGCGATGAAAAAGCTGCTGCAGGACCCCGACGAAGACGTCCGCGCCGTCGCCGCCAGCGCCATCAAGAAGATCACCGGTAACATCCCCACCCCCGCCAACACCCCTGCCGACACCGACAAACCGGCCCCCAGAATCACCAAGAGCAACACCGCAACCAACAACAACGCCAACCACATCCAGCTCGTCAAGGCCGTCTCGTTGTTCTGCAAAGGTTACACCGATGCCTCCGGCCTGCGCACCTACCCCAACCGTCGTTTCTTCCTCGTTGCCTTCAAAAACACCGCCAAAGTCCCCATGCAGGTCGCCCAGTTGAAACTCACATGGATGGATGTCGCAGGACAGAAAGAAACCGACTCCGTCGAAGTCCCGGGCCTGCCCGATCCCATCCCCCCCGGCGGACAGGGCGCCACCTGGTTCTACGCCGACTGCCAGCAATCCGGCCGCAAATGGAAAGTCACCGTCGACGTCGCTGCCCCCGCGCAGATCTCCGAAGAAGAGGCCCAGGAACTCGCCGCCGCAGATTCCCTCCGCGCCAAGATGCAGGTCGTCCTGGCCAAACCCATCCGAAACGAACAGTTCGGCCTCAATGTCGGCGAGACCTACACCATCCGAAACCCCCACGGCACACTCGCCAAGGGCGTCCGATTCGCCATCTTCGGCTACGACGAATCCCGCAGACTCGTCCAAATCACCGTCTACCACGCCGATGCCATCCGCGACGGAGATACCACCCTCCAGTTCGGCGCGCTCAACCCCGAACTGGTCGCTCGTTCCGCAAAGATCGCCTTCGCCGAAGCCATCGCCGACGCCGAAAAGGAGATTAACGTCGTCCGCATGGACGGCGAAATCATGGCCGTTGGCGTCAGCAAGAAAGCCAACTGACCCACCGTTCTCCTCCGGAGGTGCACACGATGAGCTTCCGCATCCGCTTCGCGGCAATGGCCTTCACAATTCTGCCGGCGTTTTTGTCCGCCGCCGAATCAAGCCCCACCGAACCGCAAAAGGAAGTCCCACCACTGATCAACAAACTCCAGGACTCCGACCCCCTCGTCCGCATGAAGGCCGCCAAATCCCTCGGCGAACTCGGCGCCACCGCCCATGCCGCCCTGCCCACCCTCTTGAGCCTCAAGAAAGATGCCGACGAGGACGTGCGCAACATCGCCGAACGCGCCGCCAGGAGAATCACCGACCAGGTCGCTTCGGAGGTGACGAAAATGATCGACCACCTCAACGACACAGACCCCGCGATACGCGCCAAAGCCGCAAAGCAGATCGGCCAATTCGGACCCGCCGCCAAGAACGCCCTGCCCTCGCTGCGAGCCCGACTGAAGGATCCCGATCCCCAGGTCAAAAACGAGGCCGAGAACGCCATCGCCGCCATCTCCCGTAAACCCATCACGCCCGACGTTCAACTCCTCCTCAACGAACTCCAATCCCCCGACAATTCAACACGCAAAGCAGCCATCGACGCCCTCGCCTCGATGGGCGCCATCGCCGAAGGCGCGCTCGACGCCCTCCGGCAACTCCGCCAGGACCCCGACCCCGCCATTCGCATCGCCGCCATCAAAGCCGGCGGACTCATCGAACGCGCCGTCGCCGACGCAAAGAAAGATGCACGCCTCGATGCCGCCTCCATCGCCGGCGCCTACAAAGGCGCCAAAATCGAAAACGAAGGAATCCGAAAAGCCTCATGGAAAGTCAGGGGCCAAGGCGCCTTCGGCCTCCCGAACTTCCGGGAACAGCCTGCCGCCGCATCGGAAATCAAGGTCCGCCAGATCTTCGAAAACGCCGTCTGGCAGTTCTCCCCCGATGGCAAAGTCTCCGTTCAGCTCACCCTCCCCGCCGGTTGGCAACAAGGACTCGCTCCAACCCCCAGAATCACGCTCTCTGGACCCACCGAGGCCGAAAAGAACGAGCGGTTCTTCTCCCTCGATTACCAAGGCATGGAACGCATCGCCATGGTCTCGCTCCGCGGCTCCGTCGCCTTGCATGATGACTGCCCCTTCGTCACCTGCATCTTGACCATCACCGGGGCCAACACCCTGGAAGCGGTTGTCGAACAGAACCTCGAACCCGCCCCTTCAGACCTCAGGAAACAGTGATCGCCCCACGCCGCAAGCGCCCACTAAAAAGCCCACGGCCTCGCCGTGGGCTCCGATTCTTCCCAGTCAGCCTCCACCTCATTCCCCCGTCGATGACAACTCGTCCATCGCCTGCTCCAGTTTCTTGATCCGATCCACCAACTCGGGCAGCTGCATGAAATGCGTGTACACCCGCCTCGCCTGCGACGCCGGCATCCCGGGCGCGCCCAGAATCGTGCTCTGGTCCGGCACATCGTTCATCACGCCCGCCTGCGCCGCAATCGTCACGTTGTCCCCGATCTTCAAATGCCCCGCCAAGCCCGCTTGTCCCCCGATCGTCACGTGATGCCCCACCGTCGTGCTCCCCGCGATCCCCACCTGCGCCACAAGCAACCCGTGCGGCCCGACCTTCGTCCCATGCCCGATCGCGATCAGGTCGCACCACTTGTTGCCCTTCCCAATCACCGTCGAGCCCAGCGTCGCCCGCTCAATCGCGCAGTTCGCTCCGATCTCCACATCGTCTTCGATAATCACGTTCCCCACCTGTGGAATCTTGTGGTGTTCGCCCCCATGAGTCGCATACCCATACCCGTCCTGCCCGATTATCGTCCCCGCATGAATCGTCACGCGGTCCCCGAGCACACACTTCTCATACACCACCACATTCGGATACAGAATGCAGTCCCGCCCGATTCTCACCCCGGGCCCGACATAACACCCCGGATAGATCACTGTCCCCTCCCCCACCGTCGCCGTCGGGTCCACATGCGCCTGGGGATGCACCCCCTGGTGCGGATGCTTCCGATGCCCGTGCAGAATCACCACCGCCTGCGTGAACGAATAGTACGGGTCATTCGCCCGCAATAGCGCCACCCGATCGCTCGTCACGTTCAGCCCCGCCACCACCGCCGACGCCTGCGTCGTCTCCAGTTGCTTCACATACTTCGGGTTCGCCAGGAAGCTCAACTGCCCCGATGTCGCGCTCTCCAGCGTGTTCGCCGAGTTCACCTCAATCGACCCGTCCCCCACCACCTCCGCCCCAATCCACTTCGCCAATTCATTGAGCCTCATAGGTCTCCTGGCTGCTGGTTCCCGGTCACCACCCTTGACGCATTCTACCCGAGAATCCACTATACTGAGCATCCGCCATCCGGCGAGCAATCTCTATTGTAAGGAATTTTCCCCATGGCTCATCTCCTCGGCATCGATATCGGCACCAGCGGCACAAAAACACTCCTCTGCAACGAGAAAGGCAAGGTGCTGGCAACCGCTACCGCCGAGCACCCCATCTACACCCCCAAGCCCGGCTGGTCCGAGCAAAAACCCGAAGACTGGTGGCAATCCACCTGCGCCGCCACCAAGACCGTCCTCAAAAAAGCCAAACTCAAACCCGCCGATATCTCCGGCATCGGTCTCTCCGGTCAAATGCATGGATCCGTCTTCCTCGGCGACGGCCCCAAGGCCCTCCGCCCTGCCCTGCTCTGGAACGACCAGCGAACCGCCACCGAATGCCAGGAAATCACCGACGCCGCCGGCGGCCGCGAAGCACTCATCGAACTCGTCGCCAACCCCGCCCTCACCGGCTTCACCGCCCCCAAAATCCTCTGGGTCCGCAAGCACGAACCCCGAATCTACGACAAGACCAAGCACATCCTCCTCCCCAAAGACTACATCCGCTATCGCATGACCGGCCAGTACGCCACCGAAGTCTCCGACGCCTCCGGCACACTCCTCCTCGATGTCGTCAACCGAGTCTGGTCCGATAAACTGCTGCGCCTGCTCAATATCGACAAGTCCCTCTTGCCTGCCGTCCATGAATCCCCCGTCGTCACCGGCCAGCTCACCCCCGACGCCGCTCAACAACTCGGCCTCGCCGCCGGCACGCCCGTCGTCGGCGGGGGCGGCGATCAGGCCGCCGCCGCCGTCGGAAACGGCATCGTCGCCCCAGGCATCGTCTCCGCCACGCTCGGAACCTCCGGCGTCGTCTTCGCCCATTCCGAAAAGCCCACCCGCGACCCCCTCGGCCGCGTCCATACCATGTGCCACGCCGTCCCCGGCAAATGGTCCGTCTTCGGCTGCATGCTCGCAGCCGGCGGCTCCTTCCAATGGTTCCGAAACGAACTCGGCTTCATCGAAGTCGAACTCGCCCGCGTCATCTCCCAAAAGAAAAAACACGCCGTCGACCCCTATGAACTCCTCGTCGAAGAAGCTAACCAGGCACCCCCAGGCTCCGAAGGCCTGTTCTTCCTCCCCTACCTCACCGGCGAACGATGCCCCCACCCAGACCCCAACGCCCGCGGCGGGTGGATCGGACTCACCAGCCGCACCAACCGCGACATGATGGTCCGAGCCCTCCTCGAAGGCGTCACCTTCGGCATGCGCGATGCCATCGAAATCATGCGCGAAATGAATATCCTCATCACCCAGGTCCGCGCCGGCGGCGGTGGCGCTCGCTCCGATTTCTGGTGCCACCTCCAGGCCGATATCTACAAGGCACCCATCGTCCTCACCAATTCCACCGAAGGCTCCGCCTATGGCGTCGCCCTTCTCGCCGGCGTCGGCACCGGCGCTTTCAAGTCCGTTGAAGAAGCCTGCAAGGTATCCATCAAACAAACCGCCAAGGTAACCCCCAACAAGAAACTCTCCGCCCTTTACGACCGGCATTACCCCGTCTACCAAAAACTCTATTGCGACCTCAAAGACACCTTCACGCAGATCGCATCCTTGGTATCGTGAACTCGCCTCGCCTCCGGTTCGCCTCACATCCCGCTCGACAACAGCCACGCTACCTGCGCACGCCTTCCGGCCGCTCTTCGTCCCTCATCACCCCCAACAATAACCGAAAAACTCACAAAAATACCCCTCCCGAAACCCTTTGCGCCATACAGACCGCCCCGCCGACCGCCTCGGATTATGTGGAAAAACCTGCACACCCGCTAAATTTAATCGGGTGATAATTTGACGCTCCCGAAGGCTGGTGTCATAATTCATACGCATTGTGGGTTTCCAGGGGCGTATTATTGGCATACTCGGCCAAATGATAAGGTAGGAGGAGCAATGGTTCGGAACATTCTCGTGGTGGCACTTGTGTTGGGCATTGCATCGTTTGCCAGCGCAGGTTTCTTAGCGACAGATGCGACGGCTATGCCCGGGTTTGTTGGGTCTCAGGCCTTTGCCAGCGGCAGCATGACTGCAAACGTCGACTACGCCGTCTATGCTCCCGGCAATTTCGCCGGTGATGCCCTCACGCCCGATCCCTCCGGCGGAACCGAATATGTCTACGCCTATCAGGTATTCCCAACAGGAACCGATCCCGTCACCTTCATGACCGTGGGTCTGGTCACTGGAAATGGCGCCCATAACGCCACGCAGTACACACTATATGGTGGTGCAGGTGGAATCCCCGCCACCGCTTGGACTGTTCAATCCAGCAGTGCCGCAGCGGCCTTCCTTATTCCTGAACTGACCTCCCCATCCTTCTCGCAAGTCATGGTCTTCACCAGCCCCAATCCACCGACCTTCACCTTCGCCTCGGTCGGCGACGGCGGCCAGAGCGATCAGCAGATCCTCCCAACCCCCATCCCCGAGCCCGCCTACCTCGCTTTCCTCGCACTTGGACTCGGTGCCCTCCTCCGTAGGGCCCGCTAGTCGCCTCGGCTTCATTCTGACACACGGACCCCGCCTCCTTTATCCTTGGCGGGGTCTATTTTTGCGCCGGCGGTACGGTTTGCGGTTCTTTTTGTTTGACTCCCCCATGCTCCTGAGCCATAATCGCATGGCGCTGCGCGTCTTTGTGGCGTCGCCGAGGTGTTCCTGCCATAAGACGACAAGTTCGGGAGCTGAATATGATTAGGTTTCCAGCCGCTTTCGCCTTGGTGATGTGCCTTGCCCCGCTTGCCAGTGCCGGCCTTCTGGCCGTCGATCCGGCCGGGCTGCCTGGATTCACCGGTACGCAACCATTTGTATCCGGAACTCTCAACGCAACCGTCGATTATGCCGTGTTCGCACCCGGCACTTTCCCCGCCGCCCAAGACCCCTCCGCAGGCAGTGAATTCGTCTACGCCTACCAGGTCTTCTCGCTTGGCTCTGCCCCCGTCAGTTTCTTCACTGTCGGCTTGATCATCCCCGGCTCCCACAACGCCACTGTCGATCCGCTTTACGCTACCCCGGGTGGCACACCCCCCACCGCTTGGACACTGCAATCCAGCAGCGCGGTTGGGGTGTTCTTTACCCCCAATCTCCTTGCTCCCGGCTACTCTCCTGTCCTCCTTTTCACAAACCCGAATCCCCCCACCTTCACCTTCGCCTCCGTGGCTGACGGCGGTCAGAGCAGCCAGAAAACCCTCCCCACTCCAATCCCCGAACCCGCGAGCCTCGCTCTCGGCCTCTTCACTGTCGGCGCTCTGCTCCGCCGCTCCCGATAAACTCGATCGCCTATAATCCGTGAAAGAAAGTTGGGCCCCCTCGATCGCTCGGTCTCACAGCCGGCCTTATCGAGGCCCGGAAAACCGCAGGATGCCTTCATGGGTGCGATGTCTTGCTCTCTGACATCGTTGTTTGCACCCTGCGATGTCGCCTTGTCGACCGTTTGATGGGTGTTGGAGTTGGAGAAACACATGCGGCTACGTTCCCAAATATCGCTTGTTGCGGCTTGCACCCTGTTTCTGTCGCTGGCCAGTGCCCGCGCGGATTTCGTCACGCGCCCCCTGCTGAACCACCCCTCCGCTATCCCCGGATTCACCGGCTCCACGCACTGGACCTTGTCAGGAATGCTCGGCTCCGTCGAGAAACGCCTCGATGTCAACGTCGACTACGCCGTGTTCGCGCCCGACGCCCCCTATCAGTACCCCCGCGATCTGTCCAACTTCCTCCCATACGCCACCTTCATCCAGACATTCGGCCCACCCAAGCCGACGGACTACATCTACGCCTACCAGATCTACAATAACCCCGCCTCCAACGACAACTTCTTCTTCCTGAGCGTCGGAATCGAATCCAACAAGCTGGTCACTTCCCTGGGCCGTGATCTCGGATTCGACCCCGCCGGCATCGACGCGGTCCTCGCTTTCCTCGGCCTCGACGGCGCAAAGTACTTCATGTTCTTCGGCGGCCAGGGACAAGAGCTCGCGCCCGGCCAGTTCTCCACGGTCCTGCTCATGTCGTCACCTTTCCAGCCAACCTTCGGAGACTCCTATGTGTTCAGCGGCAGCGGCCTGACAGGACAGGCTTGTCTCCCCACCCCGGCGCCAACCCCCTCGGCCGTCATCGCCGGCTGCTTGGGCTTCCTCATCCTCGCCGGCTGGCGATTCGCCCGCCGTGCATGACCCCCATTTCTCCATCGATGCTGAATCGGCCCCCGGAAATCTCCCGGGGGCTTCTTCTTGACCCCATCACAACCACACCCCAAATCCCCTTCACCGCGATTCAGACTCCGCCTTGCTCGCCGACGGCAAGGCGCCCCCACGATTCTGCCCACCCTGCCCCATCGTTTGACTGACAAAACCCGCCAGGCACTCCCCGACCAGCTCGTAAAAGCGGACAACATACGTGGCACCCTCGGCACGCAGTCGCCGCTCGTGCCCCTCGTCGTTCGCCGTTGCCACAATCGCCGCATGAGGCGCAACCGCCTTGCACAGCCTCACCAGCCCCAGGTTGTCAATGCCCCGCAACAACAGATCCGGAATCGTCGATAGAATCACCTTCGCCTGGCCCAGGTGCGCATGCTCCAGAGTCTCCAGACTACTGATGTCGCCGAACATCCCAAACACTCCCTTGGCCTTCAGCTCCTCTAAAACCACCGGATTAAAGTCCACGACCATGATCCGACTCAGCAACGCCGGCTGCGACCGCGCGATCGCCTCCACCACCGCCCTGGCTCCACGATGGTAGCCCAGAATCGCAATGTCGTGCCCCTCACCCCCACTCGGGAGCTGCTGTCCCGCCGACGCCCCAGGCCTGACCCGACTCATCACCCGGTCAAACACCAGGTACAGCCGGTGACTGTATCGAATGCCGTACGAGGACACGGCGGCGGTGAGAGCCATGGCATAGATGATCGTGGCCACAGTCTGCTCTCCGATATGCTGGTATTGCACGCCCAACGTCGCAATCACCAGCGAAAACTCGCTGATCTGCGACAGGTTGATGCTGCTCACGAATGCCGCCCGCCTTCCACCTCCCGCTATCATCACCAGCGGATACACCGACAGAAACCGCGACAACACGACAAATGCCGAGATCCCAATCACAGGCCACACCATCCCCCATGTCGGGCTGATGATCTTCATCCCCAACGATACGAAAAACAGCGTCAGGAAAAAATCACGCAGCGGCAGCGTCTTCGCCGTAACGTGGATGCTGTAGGGGAATGCCGAAATGCTGACCCCCGCAACCAGCGCACCCATTTCCTTCGACAAACCCAGCCCCACCGCACTGGTGCATACCGTAACGCACCAGCCCGCCGATACCGCCAGCACCATCTCCGGTGACATCGCAATCGACAAAAAGAGCCGCTTCAGAATGTGCTTGCTGACCAGAACCCCCCCAGCCATCAATCCAACCGTGCCCAGAACCGACATCACAATCGGCCCCAACGATGGATTCGCAACATTCGGCTGAAACGCCAACAAAAATATGGCGTAGATGTCCTGCATCACCAGAACCCCCAGTGTCAGACGCCCCGGCAATGTGTCCAGCTCCCCCTTGTCATAAAGCAGCTTCACCACGATCGCAGTGCTCGACAGCCCGCACAGCAACGCAAAATACAGGCCCTCAATCGAGCCCCCTTTCAGCCCATAACCCAGCAATCCGAACAACGCGACGCCCACCAACGCGCAAATGGGAAATTGACCCAGCCCCGCGACAAGCAGCTGTCGGCCCGACGCCAACAGCTCCTTCACGTTCATCTCCAGACCGATCACGAACAACAGCAGAACCAGCCCGATCTCCGAAATCACCTCAATGCTCTGGCTCTCCCGAACCCAGCCGAATCCGATCTGCGGTCCAACCAGAGCCCCGGCGACCAGGTATGCGAGAATAATCGGCTGTCTGAGCCAATAGGAGACTAGACCGAGAACCGCGGCGGCTAGAATGGCAGTCCCGATGTCGCCCAGTAAGTGGTGCATTGGCGCTATTCGCTCCTCGACATGCCCGCAAACCCAAACACCCCGTCATCACTCCATTCCGACCACCGATTCAAGTGTGACGGGGCGCCGGGCCATCCGCCTCATTCTTCCGCAATCTCGATCCCCATGCAACCGCCTGCCGCCCCCCCCCGCGCCAATCACCCGTCCACCAACATGATGCGAAACCCGTCGCCCATCCGCTCGTCCCTCATTGCCCGCTCACCCGATACAAATGAACCCCGTACCCCGCAAACGCATCCTCCCATCGCCCGTCCACAACCTCAATGCTCCGATCCTCTCCCAGAACCTCCACCGTTCCCTTCCCGGCCAACCCCTTCAACTCGAATGTCGCGCGCGTCTCCTTCTCCCGCATCGCCGCTGCAAAAACATACGTCGCGGCACCGCCCTTCTTGACCATCACGTCCACCGGCTGCCCATCGGTCCGAACCGCAACCGCCCCCTCAACCGTCGCCCCCCTCAGGATCGCCGCCAGTTCCCCAATCTGCTTGTTGATCTGACCAATCCCCTTGGCCATCTCCGGATCCGCCAACATCCCCGCCTCGACAAACCGCGGCTTGAACTCGTGGCAAAAATAAACAATCCCGTTGGCGCCGTGAATGATCGCCATCCACACCTCCGATCGCACCTGCCCCGGCGTCGGTTTCTTCCCTTCGCCTCCAATCCGCGTGCACTCAATGCACGCCCAGACCGGTTTCTTGCCCTCAGACCACTTCCGCAGCCGCTCCACTCCGTACGCCACATACCACAGCTGCCCAGATACCTCCGCATGCCCGTGCGTCACCGGGTAGATGTCGAATGACACGATGTCGCAACCCTCAATGTACTTCAGGTAGTCCTCCGGATGACGTGTCCTCACTCCACGCCCATACCAGTTGTCCCAAGCCACCCCCTGCCCCAGGTTCAGAAGAACCGGCC
Organism: uncultured Tepidisphaeraceae bacterium; assembly: GCA_964451955.1. Lineage (GTDB taxonomy): Bacteria > Planctomycetota > Phycisphaerae > Tepidisphaerales > Tepidisphaeraceae > JAPLNB01. The sequence continues at coordinate 23,462 of CAYVKG010000036.1, read as the reverse complement.
GCGTCGGATCAGCCGCCTTGATCCTGCGATAGTCCTCCACAATCCGCTCCGGAGCTATCGGCGGTCCATAGCCTCTGCCTTCTCCAAGGCTCTGCGCATTGTCCGGCTCATCCCCGTGCATCCACCCCACAATGACCTTCCCCCCGCTCTTCAGCCCCACCGCATTCTGATGACAAATCACCTCCATCCCCACCTCACCCAATATCTTCAACTGCGCCTCCGTCGGCCCCTTCCACAAACCCACATACAGGTTGATCCCCACTTCCTTGTACTTCGCGGCGTTCCTCGGATCCTGCAGCCACACCGCAATCGGAAACTCCTCCGGCGATGACAATACGCCCGCCTTGACAATTGGAACCTCCATCAGCAACAGCACGCTCCACAGTAATGTCTTTCGCATGCGATACCTCAGTCAAATTCGAAAGCGTCCTTCGCCATCACCAGCGGCCGATGCCGCCCGATATTCAACAGCAACCCAACCGCAATGAAACTCGCCAGCAGACTCGATCCCCCATAGCTCACAAACGGCAACGTAATCCCCGTCACCGGCATCAGGCGAACCGAAACCATCAGGTTCAAAAACGTCTGGCCCGCCAGAAGCGCCACCGTCCCCACCGCCACCAGACGCCCAAATGGCTCCCGCGTCCCCGCCGCGATCTCTATCCCGCCGGCAAACACCACCAGATACGCCGCCAGCAATACCGCCGATCCCACAAACCCGAATTGCTCGCCGATCAGCGAAAATATCATGTCATTGTGCGCCTCGGGAACGGTGCGACCCACAGGAATCTGCATCGCCCCCCGCCCCGAGGTCCCCCCGGCGCCGAATGCGGTCACCGCCCTCTCCTGCTGAAAACCCGTCCGACGCAACACCACCGGATCATCCGAAAACAACGCATACACCCGATTCCTCTGGTACGATTTCACCAGGACCGGCAAGTGCCTCAACACCGGAACCTCAAAACCCAGACCCGTCTCGTCCTTCGGCCCGCTGAACCACGCCAGCGGCGCCAACACCAAGGCCATCCCCACCACCGCCAGCAAATGCCTGATCTTGGCGCCCGCCACGAACAGCATCGCAAACAGCGTTGGCACAAAAACCAACGCCGTGCCCAGATCCGGTTGCTTGAGAATCAACACCAACGGCACCAACGCCAACGCAAACGGCCTGAGAAGTCCCCCAAGCGTTCGGTAATTCGACCGAAACCGAAGATAACGCGCCAGCACAAGACAAAACGCCACCTTCGTCAACTCCGCCGGCTGCAGGTTCATGAACCCGCAGTTGATCCACAGGCGAGCGCCGTGAACCACCACCACGCCTCCAACCACGCCCGTCGGCATCCCCGGAGCAATCGTGTAGATCAGCAATAACAGGCTCAAAAGGTAAAACCCCCAGGCATATCTCCCGATCACCTGATAGTTAACCCATTGCATCGCCAGCATGCAGCCCAACCCAATAGCAACATGGGCCAATTGCCGCTGCGCATCGGCCTGCGAACGAGCCAGGATCGACAGCCACCCCAATACCACCAACACACCCACCGCCATCAAAACGGGCCAGTGATGCGTAATCCCGAGTTTTCGCCAAAGGCTGGGCATGGCGGGCAGTCATCATCACCCTGAGTGTCCACGCGGCAAAATCCTCACTGATACAACGCGGCAACAACTGCCAGTCCGGGGCGATTCGGCCTGGCAACAACCCAGAATACGTCGCCGGGCTCAAACTTGGCCACCCGTGTCGGGATGATCGCCTTGAAAATCCGCCGATCCCGAACATCGCGCAAGGCGTACCGCACCAGCCGCGAAAACGGAGCAGACGGCGTCTGCCGAATCTCGACAACCACCGCCATCTGAGCCTCCCCGGTCTTCCACACACGAATCACACGAATACGCTGAATCACCGCCAAAATCAGCAAAATGTTCACAACCGGCATGAACAGCAGGCCCAAAAACAGATCCTCACGAAGCGACGACTCCAGTCGATCGGTCCAAAGATCCGTGTCCCTTGGATTCCAGCTCGCGAGCCTCGACTGGTCAACGTATATCACGACCGAGTCCCCTTCCCGCAACGGTGCGCGCTGATCCTTCAACCGGCTCTCTAGGATGCTCAACCTCTCCCCAGTGGCCGTCTGAAACGACATGCTGAAGTGCGCCCGCTCGGATGGCAGAATCGAGCGGTCCCTCCCGGGCGATCCACCGCTGACCTTGATGTCGGTGATCACCGCATCAACACGAACGCCACCGGCGACCAACCGACGATCCAATGACGACTTGCTCACTTCCGCTATCACCAGATACGCGCCAATGATTGCCAGCAGCAGGGCCGACGCCCACCACACGCGAACGCGAGGCTCCAGCCACGCCCAACGGTTGCCCCGACTCGTCAGCTCGCGCGGCGGATCCGAAGGCCGTGTCGATCCCACCGCCGGATCAGCAGGAAAAGAGTCCGGATGGGTCGTTTCCGTCACACAACCTCCTCTGCACAGTTAAACCCGCCACGGCAAGCTCCGACAGCCTGCTCGCGGCATCCGCCTGCAAATTAACCCCATTCGCTCAGTGCGAAACGCCAAGGTATCCGTGTTCTTTGCACGCTTCAAGCACGGCTTTCGCAACCACCGCCGCATCGGCGCCGCCCGACCCGCCGTATTCCAACAGCACCGCAAACGCAATCCTCGGCGAGTCCGCCGGCGCAAAACCGATGAACCACGCATGCGACAGTTCACTATGGTTCTTCCCCGTCCCGCGATACCACCGCATCCCCGGAACCGGATTCGACCGCGTGCTCACCGGATAATCCACCCGCACCGAACGCCCACTTGCATCGATTCGCCGGTAACGCAACGCCGGAACCTGCGCTGTCCCCGTCTTTCCTGCCACCAGCACCTGCGGATCGTGCAGCGCCTTGCCCGTGCCCGCCGTCGTGTTCACCACCCGAATCATGCCCTCTTTGGCGGCGGCAATGGCCGCCGCCGACACCTTCAACTCCCGCCGGTCCGGAATGCGTTCATCCAATTCACCACCAACACGCCGCCGACCCTGCGCGTCGTTCACCAGAAGCCTCGGACGCAACCAAACCCCATCCCGCGCAATCGTCGCCGCCACGTTCGCCATCTGCAGCGGTGTCGCGGCCACCTGCCCCTGCCCAATCGCCGCAAACCAGTGCATCGACGCGAAGAACGCGTCCCCCGTGTAGTCCTCCGGAACATATCCCGTCCATTCCGGAATCCCTATCCCCGTTCTTCGACCAATCCCAAACTGATGAAACCAGTACGACAGCCCCTGACTCCTTAAACGCTCGCCAAGGTTCTCGAAATAGACATTGCAGCTCCGCTGCAGCGCATCAGAAAATACCAGGTGACCATCCGGATGCGGATCCTGCGTCGGAATCCGGTGATGAGCCACAAGCCCGGGGTACTCCGTCGCAAACTTCGAGGCCGTCCAGCAACGACCCACAGACTGACGCTTGCCGTTGATGACCAGATACCCCGTGCATTCAATGCCCTGGTCCGTCCGAATCAGCCCCTGCGTAATCGCTCCAATCCCAACCACCGGCTTGATCGTCGAACCGGGCTCCACCGCCAATTGCGTGGCGCGGTTCAAAAAAGGCTTGTTCACCTCGTCACGACTCAGCACTGGATATAACTCGGCAAATCGGTTCAAGTCATACGTCGGGTACGAGACCAACGCGCGAACCTCACCCCTCGGCACATCAATCACCACCGCCGCCCCGTGCATCTCGTGACGCTCCACCAGCTGGCCGTCTTCGTACCATTTCACATCGCCAAATGCTCGCTCAATCTGTAACTGCAGTTCGGCGTCAATCGTGATCTGTACGTCCTCCCCAGCCACCGGACTCTCCAGCAATGCGGGCTGCGCGTCGCCGGTAATCCACTCGCGCCGGCCGCGGCTGCCGCGCAGCGCCTCCTCGCAAAGCCCCTCGATCCCGCCACGACCAATCAGATCGTTCGGGAAATAACGACGCAACCCGTCCGTCGGGTGCGGATCGTCCTCCAGATCATCGCTGTTGACCACGGTCAGGTGACCCAGCACGTGGCACGCGGTCTCGCCAAGCGGATACACCCGGTGCTTGCTCCGCTCCAGTACAAGGCCCGGAAAACGCTCCAGTTGCTTCGCAAGCCAGTTGTGCGTTTCCGTCGTGATATTGGTCAGAATCACATGCGGTTCCACCTGCTCCGCAACGTCCACCGCAAAACTGTCAAGCTCAGGACCGTCTTCCCCCCTCAAAAGAAACCGCTTGAACCACGCCGGAGGCTCATCCGGCTCCCGCTGGTCGTTCGCCTCCTCATACCGAGCGTACCACAGATACCGCCGCCGCATCTCGACCCGGCGACGAATGGCCACCTGCACCTGGGCAATGTCCTCCAGACTCCGGCCCGAAACCGTCGCCAAAGCCACCCACATCTGGTCAATGTCCCCATTCACTCGCTCGATCTCCTGCCGGAGAAGCTCCGCCCTCCTCTGCCTGTCCGCCTGGCGGTACTGCGAGCCCAGCCGACGCAGAGCTTGTTCCGCTATCCACTCCCCGTTCCGCTCAATCGCTCGATAATCCACCGACGCGACAAGACACGGTTCGTCAACCGCCAGCTCCCGTTTCCGACAATCCAGTATCCGCCCCCGCGTGGTCTCCAAAAGCTCCGGCCGACGCATGCTCCGCGCGGCTTTCCCCTGAAAATGCTCCGCTTGCATGATCTGAAGTTGCGCACACCGAACCAACAACAACGCCGTCACCCCAATCAGCACGACAAAAAACGCCTTCAGCCGACGCTCGTACATCTCCCTCAACTCCTCCCGCCCGCTCCCAGATGTCGCGCACCAGGCGCCGTCACCCGAACCGCTCGAAAACCGAAAACCCACTTCATCCGAGTCAGCGGAGCCAGCAGCACCGGAGAAATCACCGCCGTGTACACCGCGCCGGCCAACGCTTGCGATACGGACGGCCCCGCCGCGTCAACCGTGTGGTGAACCAGCGGGTACGCCCATTCGTTCAATAACACAATCGCCCCAACCGCCAGCGCGCCAACCAAAGTCACAAAAAAGTGCGTCAACGGATGATCTCGATAAACCGCCGGACGCGCACCTACCACAAACAAACCCACCAAACCGTAGGAAAGCGCATAGAGCCCCGGCGGCTGCACCGTGAACAAATCCTGCAGGAACCCGAGCACAAACGCCGCCAACAACGCCTCCTCCCGCCGAGCATTCATCGCCATGAAAACCGCAATCGGCAAGACCAGATTCGGCGAAGCGACCCCGTACTTCAGAAAGCCCGCCAACGCCATCTGAAGAGCCACCATCACATAAGCCAAAATGGCAAAAGCCGCCCAACGCATTCGCATTCTCCAAGGCCGACTGACCGCCGTCAGTCCCTGCTCCCCCTCCGCTCCGTCCTCTTGCCAGTTGAATCAGGCGACTTCGCACGCAGCGAAACCGGCGGTTGTGAGCCCGCCGGCAAAACGCCGGATGACCTCCCGGCCCTCGTAACAACCATCGCTTCTCGAAGCTGCAGCAGATTCACGGTGGGCCGAACCGTGATCAGGGCAAAAAGCCGCGCCTTCGGCTGCTCCTCGATCTTCTCCACGCACCCCAGCAGATAACCGTTGAGCATCAGCGGCCAATCGTCCGAGTCCTGCAGCACCACCCAGTCGCCAACCTGAACCGTCTTCTCGATCTGCTTCATCGTCAGATTCGCAATCGCCATCAGCCCGGCGCCGCAACCCTCCACAAGCGGCGGATTCGTGGCAATCGGAACAAAGTCCGCGCCCCGAAAACGCCCAAACGCCCCGTTCACCCGAAATCCACGATCCGTAATCAGCCGAACCTGCGAACCACCGATCCCCACCGCCGTCAGCCGACCAACAATATAGTCCCGATACACCACCGGCATCCCCACCGCCAAACCGTCTGCGGTCGTCCCCGCCAGCGAAAGCGAATCGCGAGAGCTGTCCGCCCCAATCACTTTGCACGCAAAACTGTACTGCCCAACCTCCCCTTTCAACTGCTGGCCCTTCTGCTGCCGAAGAAGCTCGGCATTCTGCACCGTCAATGCCGCAACAGCCGCACGCAGCCGCGAAATCTCCGCCTGAGCCTCCCCAGACAACCCGCCTACATTCAGCGACCCGGCCGATGAACCCACGCCCTCCGGAATCCGGCTCATCCGACCCGAAATCGACCCGGCAAGCCTCCCAACCGGATACGTCACCGGGGAAAACAACACGTCAAGATGACCACGAATCCTGCCCGATATCTCCACCGGCACCACAAACGCGCACACCGCGCTCAGCAGCAACAGCAACAAAAAAACGTGATTGAAACGAAGGTGTGACATCCCTGTCGGTCGTTTCCGGATTCATCCTCATCATCTCTTAAGAACGCGAATCAAATCTCGTCCGCGTCGCTCTCCATCGTGTCCTTCCAAAGCTCCAGGTTCTCAAGGTACACGCTCGTGCCGCGCGCCACGCATGTCAGCGGGTCTTCCGCCAGCTTCACGTCCAGGCCCGTCGCGTTCGAAATCACATTCGTCAGCCCCCGAAGCAACGATGACCCACCCGCCATCGTGATCCCGTTCTCCACAAGGTCCGCCGCCAACTCCGGTTCCGCCAGCTCCAGCGTCCGTGTCACGGCTTCAATGATCTGCGTCACCGGCTCCTGAAGCGCCTCCCGAATCTCCCCGGATGTGATCGTCGTCTTCCGCGGCAAACCCGATATCATGTCCCGACCACGAACGTCCATCGTCGGCTCATTGTCGCCCCATATCGGCGCCGCCGAGCCGATCTCGATCTTGATCCGCTCCGCCATCTGCTCGCCAATCGCCATGTTGTACGTCTTCTTCATGTGCCCCACAATCGCTTCATCAAAGTCGTCCCCCGCAACTCGCACCGATTCGCATACCGAAATGTCCGCCAACGATATGATCGCCACCTCCGTCGTGCCTCCCCCAATGTCCACAATCATGCTCGCCGTCGGCTCGGTCACCGGAAGACCGGCGCCGATCGCCGCCGCCATCGGTTCCTCCACAAGGTACACCCGCCGAGCGCCGGCCCGCTCCGCCGAATCCAACACCGCCCGCTTCTCCACCGCCGTTATCCCCGACGGAATCGCAATCACCACACGGGGACCTATGAAATGCTTCCGCCCATGCACGCGACGAATAAAGTACGCGAGCATCGCCTCCGTCACCTCAAAATCCGAAATCACCCCGTCCTTCATCGGCCTTATCGCGCTGATCGAACCCGGCGTCTTCCCCAGCATCTCCTTCGCCACCAGACCCACCGCGTTCCCGTTCTGCAACACACGGTTCGTCCCCTTCTTCACCGCCACAACCGATGGCTCATTCAGCACAATCCCCTGCCCCTTTACACAAACCAGCGTGTTGCATGTCCCCAGGTCGATGCCCATGTCCAGGCTGAAAAGGCCCAGGATCGAATCGAAGATCACGGCGAAAACTCCCTTCGTCCCCGGATCACTGGCCGATAAACGCCAACCGCAACGCCACCAATAATGCAGACTCAAGGAGCGGATCAGACCCGGACATCCTCCAGGCAGCCGCCAAAGACGGGAACATCCTGATCACCAACCCGCTCCATCGGGTCCGAATCCAACGCCCCATGCTCGTTCCTCAGGCCCGGCGGGACAAGGCCGTGGCCCAATAACATGGCCCATTGCCCCGTTAAAATACACAAGGTCACTTCCCTTGGCAAATGAGCCCCCCTCTATTGCCAGCTGCCGACTCGGGTATCCCTTCACCTCCATTTGCCCCCCACGGCTCCCAATCCCCCTCGAATACCGACCCCCATTCCCCTCCATTGCCGGTCCATCCCACAACTGGCATACTGCTTCCATCCGCCATTGACCAAGGAGCACTCATGCGCGTTGTCGTGGCGCCGGATAAGTTCAAAGGGTGCCTCGACGCCGCCCAGGCCGCACACGCCATCGCCATCGGCTTGACCCACGCCGACCCCAACCTCCAAGTCGATCTGTGCCCCATGGCCGATGGCGGCGAAGGCACCGTCCACGCCCTCGTCGCCGCCACCTCCGGAATAATCGAAAAACGCCTCGTCACAGGACCTCTGCCCCATATCACAGTCCCCGCGCCTTTCGGCATCCTCGGCGACGGCCAAACCGCCGTCATCGAAATGGCCGCCGCCAGCGGACTCCATCTCCTCCAACAACACCAACGCAATCCCTTGCTCACCACAACCTATGGCACCGGCCAATTAATCATGGCGGCCGTCGAATCGGGCGCCTCCCGCATCATCCTCGGCATCGGAGGAAGCGCAACCAACGATGCCGGACTCGGATGCGCTCAGGCATGCGGCGCGCTCATCCAACTCGATGACGGAACTCGCCGAACACACGCCGACCAACCACTCTGCGGACGGGATCTGCCCCATGTCTCCCGAGTCGAACTCGACTGGCGCCAACACCCCCCCATCACCGTCGCCTGCGACGTCACAAACCCCCTCTATGGACCCACGGGGGCCGCAACCGTCTTCGCTCCCCAGAAAGGCGCCGACAACCTCCAGGTCCGCCAACTCGACCACGCCCTCCACCACCTCGCCCGTCGGCTCAGACTCGACGAACTGGCGACCACCCCCGGCGCCGGCGCCGCCGGAGGACTCGGCTTTGGAATGCTCGCCTTCTTCCACGCCAAATTGCAGTCAGGAGTCCAGATCGTCATGGAAACCGTCAGACTTCCCCAACGCCTCCTCCCCGCCGATCTCTGCATCACCGCCGAAGGAAAACTCGACGCTCAGTCCCTCGCCGGAAAAACACCCGTCGGCGTCGCTCGCTTGTGCCGACAGATCGGAATCCCCTGTGTCGCCCTCGCCGGCGCAATCGACCATCAGGCCGAAGACGCCCTACACCAAGAATTCAACGCCTGCTGGGCTATCTGCGACCGCCCAATGGACTTGCAGACCGCTATCCACGACACGCCACGTTTGCTCACAGCCTCCGCTCGTAACTTGATGCAAGTCATCCGCCTCGCCAGACAGATCCACTCCTCCTAACCCTCAACAGCTCCCTTACCCGAAACCCTCCCCGTCCTACCGCACTGCATGCCTCATCCAGAAATTCGGCTCTTCATACACCCCCACGTCCCTCTCTCGGTCAATCACCACCGGAACCAGCGCCCCAGGCACAACATATAAACCGCTCTCGGGCATGCTCATCTCCACCCAATCCTCCCATTCCTTCACCGTGCCCGTGATCGTCATCGACCGCTCCACCACACCCAGCCCAACCGCCCCCATCTTCCAGTGCGCCCGAATCCACGGATCAAATGGCTCCTCCCCCTCACGCCTCCACCCCACATAACGCTCCATCCCCACCAGCGGATAACGCTCCTTCCAACTCGGCCGAACCGGCGCAATCAGACAATCCAAATCCTCCTCCGCCGCAATCGCCTTCATCGCCCGAAGCATCGCCCCCGCAACCCCTCCCCCACGCCGGTCCGCCGCTACCGCAATCCCCAACGCCGCAAGCGCCGTCGGCCGCCGCTTCCCCCCGCGAATCCCAAAACCCTCCAATACACAACCCGACCAGCCCCCAGGCAGTCCCTCTATCGTCCCGTCCCAAATCACAGGAATCGTGTGCCCCGCCCCAACCACCGCGCCATCCCCATCAACCAAAACCAGTTGATACTCCGCAAACTCCTCCAGCAGCGGATACCACTTCGCCAACGCGCCGTCCGGCGAATGACCCTCCACCACAAAACGCGGCCAAACACGTTCGTGCAGCCGGTCCACCTCCCCCGCCAGCTCCCGGCAATCGCATAGCCGCATGACGTTATACTGCATAGCCAGCGCAGTATAACACCATCCCCACCACCCGCGACCTCATACGCCGCCCCCGACCTCTCCAACCACGCTTCTTAACCTCTGACAAAGGTGAAGCTCCGCCGCGCCGAATCCACCCCAACCTCGATCCGGTCCCCTTCAACAAACTCGCCGCCAAGAATCCGCGTCGCAATCGGGTTCTCAATCTGCTGCTGAATCACTCGCTTCAGCGGCCGGGCGCCATATTGCGGCTCGTAACCTTCCTCCGCCAACAGCCTCCTCGCTGCCTCCGAAACCTCAATCTTCAGGTTCCGTGACGCCAGCCGCTTGCCCAGATGCGAAAGCTGCAAATCCACTATCCGCTGAATGTGCTCCCGGCCCAATGCATGAAACAGGATGATCTCGTCAATCCGATTCAAAAACTCCGGACGAAAATACTGCTTCAACATCTCCTTGATGCTCGCCTCCACTTCCCATTCCGGCACCTGCTGCGCCGCCAGCTTCTGTATCTCCGCCGAGCCTATGTTGCTCGTCATCACGATCACCGTGTTCTTGAAATCCACCGTCCGGCCGTGCCCGTCCGTCAACCGCCCGTCATCCAATACCTGCAGCAGCACGTTGAACACGTCCCGATGGGCCTTCTCTATCTCGTCAAACAAAATCACCGAGTACGGCTTCCGGCGAACCGCTTCCGTCAGCCGCCCTCCTTCTTCATAACCAACATACCCCGGCGGGGCGCCGATCAGCCTCGCCACCGAGTGCTGCTCCATGAACTCGCTCATGTCGATCCGAATCATCGCCCCTTCATCGTCAAACAAAAACTCGCCCACCGCCTTGCATCGATCCGTCTTCCCCACGCCCGTCGGACCAAAAAACAAACACGACCCGATCGGCCGATTCGGATCGCCCAATCCCGCCCGGTTTCGCCGAACCGCGTTCGATATCGCCCCAATCGCGTCCCGCTGCCCGATCACACGCTCCCCAAGCCGCTCCTCCATCTTCACCAGCTTCTCACGCTCCCCTTCCAGCATCCGACTCACCGGAATCCCCGTCCATCGCGACACAATCCCCGCAATCTCGTCCGGCGTCACTTCGTCCTTCACCAACGCCTCACCCTCACGAGTCAACTCCCGCAGCCGCTGGTTCGCTTCGTCTATCTGACGATGATACTCCCGAATCTCGCCGTTCTGAATCCGGGCAGCCAGCTCCCAGTTGCCCGAACGCTTCGCCTGATCCAGCTCCACCTGCTTCTGGTCCAGTTGCTCCTGCAGCCGCTTGATTCGATCCAGCGCGCCCTTCTCGTTCTCCCAGCGAGTCGTAAACTGCGAGTTCCGCTCCTGCAAATCCGCCAGCTCCCGCTCCGCTTTCACCAGCTCCTGCTTCGACGCCGAGTCCTTCTCCAGCCGCAACGCCTCAATCTCTATCTGAAGCTGCATCATCCGCCGACGAATCTCGTCCAGCTCCGCAGGCATCGAGTCGTTCTCGATCCGCAGCCGCGACGCCGATTCGTCCACCAGGTCTATCGCCTTGTCCGGCAAAAAACGATCCTGAATGTACCGGTCCGACAATACCGCCGCCGCAACCAGCGCGCTGTCCGTGATCCGCACCCCGTGATGTGTCTCGTACCGCTGCTTCAAACCCCTCAATATCGCGATCGTGTCTTCAACGCTCGGCTCCCCAATCAACACCGGCTGAAAACGCCGCTCCAACGCCGCGTCCTTCTCCACGTGCTTCCGGTATTCATCCAGCGTCGTCGCGCCAATGCACCGCAACTCCCCACGAGCCAATGCAGGCTTCAACAGGTTCCCCGCGTCCACCGCGCCCTCCGCCCGACCGGCCCCCACCACCGTGTGCAACTCGTCAATAAACAGAATCACCGCCCCGTCGCTCCGCTGAACCTCCTTCACAACCGCCTTCAGCCGATCCTCAAATTCGCCCCGATACTTCGCTCCCGCTATCAACGCCCCCATGTCCAATGCCACAATTCGCTTGTTCTGCAACACCGTCGGCACGTCCCCGTTCACCACCCGGATCGCCAGACCCTCCACAATCGCCGTCTTCCCAACCCCAGGCTCGCCTATCAACACCGGATTGTTCTTCGTCCGACGCGACAACACCTGCATCGTTCGACGAATCTCCTCGTCCCGACCAATCACAGGGTCCAGCTTGCCTTGACGCGCCAACTCCACAAGGTCCCGCCCATATCGCTCCAACGCCTGGTACTTGTCCTCAGGATTCTGATCACTCACACGCTGACCCCCTCGCACATCCTTCAACGCATTCAGAATCGCCACCCGCGTCACCGAGTTCAGCGACAAAACCTGCTTCGCCTCACTGTCCACTTCACTGATCGCCAGCAACAGGTGCTCCGTCGATATGTACTCGTCCTTCAGCCGGTCCGCCTCCTTCTGCGCCTGCGACAAGACCTCCTGCGTCGATCGCGCAATGCCCAGCTGCGTGCCCGCAGCCTGGGGCATCCGATCAATCTCCGACGAAACCTGCTGACGAATACGCCCCACGTTCGCGCCAACCTTCTGCAGAATCGGCACCACCACTCCCCCCTCCTCAGCCAACAACGCAAATAGCAGGTGCCCCGGCAGTATCTCGCTGTGATTCCGCTCCTGCGCCAATCCTTGCGCCCGCCCAACAGCCTCCTGCGCCTTGATCGTGAACTTGTCGAAACGAGTCATCCGGCCTCCGTCTTGTTCAATCCAAAAACAACTCATAGCAAATCAAGGACCAAACAAGACGATTAGAGCTTAATGCCATTTCAAATAATGATTTAAGCGCGAAAGAACCCGTCCGCCAAAGTGCCCCGCTTCAGCCCGCCTGCCCAAATGGCAGTCGCTCGCCCCCTATCGCGCGGAAACCCCCATTACCACCTCCCCTTCCCTCGGAACACCCGCCATTCGGCATCCCTTCCGCGCAGCCTTCGTCGCGTACAGACGCTTGTCCGCTTCCAACAAGAGCGACGCCGCTGACAGATCCGGAAACTCGCTCAGACACACCAGCCCCGCCGACACACCGACCGCCGGAACCGTCTTCAGCGTCCGCCCGATCTCATCCACCAGACAACCCAGCTGCCGTGCCAACGCGCCGCCTACCGTCCGGCCATGGTCCGGCAAGACTATCACAAACTCGTCCCCCCCGTATCGGAACGCCAAGTCCTGCTCGCGAATGCTCGATCGAATCAGCTGTCCCACGCTCCGCAACAACTCGTCACCCGCCGCATGCCCCAGCGTGTCATTCAGAGACTTGAAATTGTCCAGGTCCAGCATCAGCACCGACGGGTCGGCCTCCGCGGCCCGTGAACGATCGACTATCGTCGCCAAATGCTGGTCCAGCATCCGCCGGTTATACAGCCCCGTCAAAGAATCCCGGTTCGCCTGTTGCCGCAACGCCCCAACGATCCGCTCCAACGCGTCCGTCCGTTGCGCAATCCGCTGACGCATCTCGTGCTGACAAACCGCCAACTCCAGCCGCGACTGCCGCAGTTCGCGCAGAAGCTCCTGAATCGTCCCACGAAACGACGACAGCGGACCCGTAACAACCGACAACTCGTCGATCGCAGCCTCCCCCTGCCGAATCAGATCCAATGCTTGACGAAAACGCCGCAGCGGCAGCCACCACCGCAAAACATAATGCGCAACGCCCCCAAACAACGCGACGCTCAATAGAACCACCAGCCCCCACGAAACCGCCTCGGGATCACCCCGGCCATACAGAATGTACAACGCAAACCCGGCAAACCCCGCCAGCACACCCAGCCCGCACCACCACACAAGCCGCCAGCCTCGCCAGACGACCCGATCGCCCCCCACAATATCGCAGCTCTCGCCGCGCATCGGGCAACTCCTCCCTCTCCGCTTCTATCCTCACCCCACCCCCTGCGCTTCATCTCCCCCCCCCGCCCCGCAAACCTCAACTTCTCGGCCACGCCTTCCCTCATACCACTCCCCCAAACACGACACCGCCGCCATTCATGGCAATTCAGCGGTCCGCGGGTAGAATGACCCCCTCCTACTTCAGGAGCAACACTATGCGCCATGTGATCTCGGCATTGGTCACGAACGAACCAGGAGTGCTCGCAAACGTCGCCGGCATGTTCGCCGCCAGAGGATTCAATATCGACTCGCTCGTCGTCGGTCGAACCGAGAATCCCGACCTGTCCCGAATGACCATCGTCGTCACCGCCGATGATGCCACCCTCGAACAGGTGCGCAAGCAACTCGCCAAACTCGTCCCCGTCGCCAAGGTGCGCGACTACAAGGGCCTCGCCTATGTCGAACGAGACCTCCTCCTCATGACCGTCAGCGTCGGACCCGAAAAACGCGCCGAGGTCATCCAGATCGTTAACCTCTTCCGCGGACGCGTCGTCGACATCGCCAAAGACAGCCTCATGCTCGAATTGTCCGGAACCGAAGAGAAAATCGAGGCCTTCGTCGAACTGCTCAGACCCTACGGCATCGAGGAACTTGCCCGTACAGGCGTCATCGCCATGGCCCGCGGCACCCAAACCGCCAAGGACAAGGCCGCCGCAACCACACCCCCAAAGCCCCGATCCCGAAGCGTCACCGCTCAATCGGCACAGTCCTTGCCCCCAAGTTGATCTCCCCCCTCGCCAGCTGCGCAAGAACCACCTGCGCGTGACGTTCCGTCGCCCCCTTTTCACTCACCACCACTTGCTGAGCACGCCGCCCCATGCGCCCCGCTTCCTCCGGAGCCCTCAATAGCTTCGCCACCGCCTGCCCAAGACCTTCCGCCGTCCTAACCTCCACAATCGCATTCGCCAAACGAAACCGCGACATCGCGTCCGAAAAATTCCCCGTGTAAGGACCCACTATCACAGGCTTCCCCAACGCCGCAGGTTCAATCATGTCCGACCCGTGCTGCCGAGGTCCAAGATCCACCAAACTCCGGCCCACAAACACCACCGTCGCAAGACTGTAAAACTTGCGCAACTCCCCCACCGTGTCCCCAAGAACCACCGCCGGCCAAACCCCGCCCACCATCCCACCCGCCACTCCCCCGCTTCCGGTCCTCGAACGACGAACCACCCCCAGCGACCCGTCAAATGACCGGATCAAACCCTCAACCTCGTCAAATCGCTGAGGATGTCGGGGAACAATCACCAAACGCAACTTCCCATCCACCTCCCCCACCAGCCTCCGATACACCTCCAGAATCATCCGCTCTTCCCCAGGGCCCGTCGATCCGCAAACCCAGATCGCCTCCTGACCCGGCCTCAAACCCACCGCCGCCGCCAGTTCCCGATCCCCAGAAACCGCGTCCCCCACCGTCGCCGTGTCAAACTTCATCGTCCCCGTAATCGCAATCCGCTCCCGCGACGCCCCAAGTCCCGCAAATCGATCCGCATTCACCTCGTCCTGAACACACACCATCGCCATCCGCTTCATCATCCGCGCAACCACCGGCTTGATCATCCGATATCGACCAAAACTCGGCATCGTCATCCGCCCGTTCACCACCACCACCGGAATCCCCCGCTTGGCGCACTGCCGCAAAAAGTTCGGCCAAATCTCCAACTCCATCAGCACAACACACGCCGGCCGCAAACCCTCCAGCACACGCGAAACCGCCCCACTGAAATCCAGCGGATAACGAATCACCGTGACCACGTCCGCCATCTTCCCATACAACTCGTGAGCGCGGGCAAAACCCGTCTCCGTCGTCGCCGAAACTACCAAATGCACGTCCGGCCGAAGCTCGCGAAGCCGCTCCACCAGCCCTCGCGTCGCGTTCATCTCGCCCAGCGACACCGCGTGAATCAACACCGCCGGCCCGCCCGATTCCCGAACCCCCACCCGCCCCATCCGATGCGCAAACGCCCCAAAAACCTTCCGCCTCGCCGATGTCTTCAACAGCCAGTACGGGCTGCCCAACACCAGCCCCAACCAGTACGCAATGTCGTATAAGTTGACCATCGCAGCCGCGTCGTTGTACCCTGAAATCCACTCGACGTATAGCTCACGCCAACCGGATATAATCCTCCCGAAAAGCCGAGGTGATCATATGAAAACCCTGCCCGTCACTCTGTCCCTGTCCTTCGCCCTGCTCCTGGCCGGCTGCGCACACAACCCCACGCGGCATGTCACCCTGCCCCCGGATGTCGCCCAGCCTCGCCTCCGAGAACTCCTCGACTACCTCGCCGACCACCAATTCCAACACGCCCGCCAAGCCACCGTCTTCGACTTCAGCGCCTGGCCCATGTACGACGCGCCCGAATGGGATGACTACGATCGCAAACCACGTTTCGAGGCCGCCTCCTTCCTCCACCACGATAATCGCATCGACGTGAGCGTCTCCCCCGCTAAACCGTTTGCACCCGACGACGACGTCTTCGAGAAAGTCGTCTTGACCTACCCCAGGCAACATAACGACCCAAACGGCGCGAGCGTCACCCTCCACGGCCGCAAATGGTCCCTCGCCTTCAAACTCCACCAGCCCGACGCCCAGCTCGTCACCCGTCTGGCCGACCTCCTCCGCGATTTCGCCCGCCAATATGCCCGACAACTCACCACCCAACCCGCTCACTAGCCCCCGCCAGAAAACACTCCGCCACGCCGGACGCCACACCTCAGCCGTTCAACCTCCGAGCCACAACAAAGACCTATTGTGATCCATCAAACCAAAACGGAACCCGCCCCCTCCGTCCAATCAAACCCCCGGTCCACACCCGCGCCTCTCTCAAACAAAACCGCGCCCCACACTCGATTCTTCCCTAAATCCCGCTATCTTTGTCCCCCGTCCCTGCGAACAACCATCGCAGCAGACGCGAAAGGAAACAAGGGTAACGCCATGGACAAGAACATCTCCCGGCGAACGCTTCTGGCGGCAGGCGGCGCAACCCTCGGTGCCACCCTGTCCACCGCCTGGGGCCAGCCCCAAACTAATCCCACCTCTCAAAAAGGAGACGTCATGTTCCGCTACTGCCTCAACACCAGCACCATCTCCGGTCAGCGACTCAACCTCGTCCAACAAATCGAAGTCGCCGCCAAAGCAGGCTACGACGCCATCGAACCCTGGATCCGCGACATCGAAAACTACGCCAAAGCCGGCGGTAAACTCCCCGACCTCAAAAAATCCATCCGCGATCTCGGCCTCACCGTCGAAAACGCCATCGGTTTCGCCGCCTGGATCGTCGACGACGACGACGCCAGAAAAAAAGGCCTCGAACAAATGAAACGCGACATGGATCTCGTCGCCCAGATCGGCGGTAAACGCATCGCGGCCCCACCCGTCGGAGCTACCGATCGCGCCGATCTCAACCTCCTCAAAGCCGCCGAACGATACCGCGCCCTCGCCGACCTCGGCCAGGAATTCGGCATTTCCCCCCAAATCGAAATCTGGGGCGCTTCCAAGTGCCTCAGCAAACTCGGCGAAGCCGCATTCGTCGCCCTCGAAAGCGGCGCCAACCACGCCTGCATCCTCGCCGACGTCTACCATATGTACAAAGGCAATACCCCCTTCTCAGGCCTCCGCCTCCTCAGCAACGCCCTCCTCCAAATGCTCCACCTCAATGATTACCCCGCCGATCCCCCTCGAGCGCGAATCCAAGACTCCCACCGCGTCTTCCCAGGCGACGGCATCGCCCCTCTGCCCCAAATCCTCGCTAACCTCGCCGCCGTTAACCCCAAATGCGTCCTCTCCCTCGAACTGTTCAACCGCGATTACTGGAAACTCGACCCCCTCGATGCCGCCAAAACCGGCCTCAAAAAAATGAAGACCGCCGTCTCTAAAATCCCCTGATGCCCCACCCTCACACCGCCCCCGCCCGGTACAGACCGTGCGACTCAATGTACTCGATCACCATCCCCGGCGTCAGATAGGCAACGCTTAACCCCGCCGCTATCCGCCTCCGAATCTCCGTCCCGCTAATGTCAATCGCCGGCGCCGCTCGCACGTTCCTCTCCAACCCACGATACTTGGGCGGCAACGACAACCAGTCAAACGACCAGCCCGGACGCCCAATCAACACAAACCTCACCTCCCGCAACAACGCCTCCGGCTCATGCCACGTCGGTAGCTGACCTACCATGTCCGCCCCCAACAACCAGTGAACCTCAGGCCAGCCCCGCGCCTTCAGCAACCGAACCGTGTCTATCGTGTAGCTGCGCCCCGGACGCGACAGCTCCACCTCATCAACCTCAAATAACCCGGGATCGCTTCGAGCAGCCAGACGGCACATCGCCAACCGATCCCCCGCCGACGCCAACTCACCCGACGCAGGCTTGTGTGGCGGCTGCGCCGACGGAATCAGCACCACCCGATCAAACCCCGCCGACTCCGCAATCGCCCGAGCACAAATCAAATGACCATGGTGAATCGGATTGAAACTCCCGCCGTATGCCAAATACCGCATAATATGTAGCTTTATACCCGTTCCCCACTTCCTCCTCTATCGCGCATAATGCCCTCCTTGGGACAAACTGACCGCCCGGCCGGTATAGAACACTGCTCTTTTTTGCATCCTTCTCCATGGAAACCGCATCTGAAAAATATCAGTATGAGGTATTGCATTAGGAGTAGAAAAGTACTATATTGGCAAACGCCTTAAATCCAGTCCTTTGCATATGCGATGTCGTAGGATTTGCGACTGGATACATATAGGAGTAGGAAAATACCAAAACCAGACTGAAACTGACCTGCGTTCTGTAGAGATTTTGAGGAAGTGAGGCGGCAATGGTCACTATGGCATCAACGCAACATCCAGCCCGATCCACAGCAAGGCTCCCAAAGGCCCTGCGCGAGCAGGTTGAGACAATCCTTAGCGAAGATTATGCCTTCATGGAGTCCCCCGTCTTCCGCCGCAAATCCATCGAACGGGACCTCTTTGACCAGCATCCGGAGCCCCAACTCCCCTCCACTTCCTGGTATCAGCCCACCGCCGAAGATCTCGGATCCGCCGATCTGTCTAATTCCCCTCAACTCATGAAGGGTGATGAGGAACGATTGATGTTCCTCCGCTTCAACTACTCCAAACGGCGATTGTGCGATATCCAGAAAAAAGTCGCCAAAGATGGTCTCACTCGCGATCTCGCCGAGCAGGCCTTGCACTGGCACCGCCGCTTCGAGCACTTCCGTGAGTACCTCGTCAGAACCAATCTCGCCCTGGTACTCGCCATGGCAAAACGCACCCGCTTGGGCCATACCGATTTCGCAGAAGTCGTCAGCGAAGGAAATATGGCCCTCTTGCGAGCCGTTGATAAGTTCAATGTCGATAAAGGATTCAAATTCTCCACCTACGCCTGCCGCGCCATCCTGAAGGCCTTCAGCCGAACCGCCCTCAAAGCCTCACGCCATCGCACCCGCTTCCCCGTAGAGTTCGAACCCGATCTCGAAAAGAGCGACTGGTCCGATCGCCGCCGCGAAACCATCGAAGAAGAGTGCATCGACGAGCTCAAGCACATCGTCGATCGCAATCTCGCTGAACTCACAAACATCGAGCAAACCGTCATCCGCCGTCGCTTCAATTGGCAGGAACAGGCTGAGTCCCCACTCACCCTCGAAGAAGTCGGCAGAATCATCGGCGTCACCAAGGAGCGCGTCCGACAGATCCAAAACAAGGCCCTCGCCAAAATCCGTCAGGTCATGGAGGATGGCGTCCTACGCACCCAGCCCCAAGACACAAACCCCAACGCCATCCATCAGGACTTCGCCCTCTAGCTCTCTATCTCTCTATCAACCGCTATGCGAGGGGCACGCTTCAAACGTGCCCCTCTCCCTTTTCTGCCCCAAAACCCATCACCACAAACCCCCACCCCTTCACGCCGCTTCCGGCACAAAACGCAACAGCAAATGCGGAATCCGCTTCGCACCACGCCTCAACGCCTTCCCCACCGCATATTGCATCGAACGTTGAAAACGACGCGTCACCCGCGCGTCCGGCTCGATCCCTAGCTTCCGCATCTGCTCAAATGCCCATAACCACGCGTGGTACTCCTCCTCACATCTCACCCGATATCGGCTAAACCCGATCGCGTGGTGCCCAACCTCATGCAGAAATACCGCCAAGCTGATCGTCGTCTTCGGATATGGCGCTTCGATCCAGTTGATCGACCGACCATCGTGATACAGCACACGCCACGCACAACCGCTCATGCTCCGTCGCCATTTCCGAATGCGCAGATCATGACGCACCTTCATCTGTTGTACAATCTTCGAGAAGTCCAACATGGGCCTTCGCTTTATCGGCACATTCGCCATGGCAGATTGAGCGGCAAACCCGGCCGCCTTCGCCTCCACCTTATCTCTACGGTCGCCAACTTCCGACGTTCGTCAACGCCCACAACCCCCCCCTTCCCCGCCGCCTTTCTCCATCCGCAACCCTCCCACCATGATACAATCAGTTCCCATGGCCCCAACCTACCACCTCTTCGGACCTTGGGTCCCTCTGGTTCTCTCCGCCATTCTCGTCGCGGCCACCGCCATCTTTCGGACCCTCGCCGTCAACTGGACCACCAAACGGCGATGGTTCACGCTGGTCGATTGGGCCGCCATCAATCGACGCTCCCTCCTCACAGCCAATCAGGCTCGCATCCCCGATGCACTCAACGCCATTGATTGGCAGCCCGCTAAACCCCTCCTCTCGCTCACCGATGACAACAGCACCATCCTCCAGGTGGAGGCCGCACCCATCCCCGCAAAACCCTCCTCCCCCTCTCGCATGCGTTGGAATCTCCTCGTCCGTCAAATCGAATCATCCTGGCCTGTCGTCGGGCTCCGACCTACCCGCCACCTCAATAGCATCCTGGATTACCTCGCCCCCTCCAGCATACAGACCATGGCCCCCGGAGAACGTTTCGTCGTCCACGCCACCCACCCCGCCGCAGCCCGCGCGCTCGCCAAATCCTCCGCCCGAGCAATCCTCCCCCACGACGTCGGCCTCATGCTCATCAACAAAACCTTGATCCTCGACTTCTCCACCCGCCCCTTCGACCCCCTCGAATTCCACCGCGTCAACGCCCTCGCCGATCAACTCCTGGCTCATCTCCGACCTCTCCCCACCCCAAACATCCCCTGATCACCCCACCAACTTCGCCGACATCGCACGCCACTTCCCCTCCACCTTCTCATAGCAAACCGATGACGTCTCCTCAAAACGATCCACCACCCAACTCCGCGCCACAACCCTCACCAACCCGCCATCTATCGTAATCATGTTGTACGAATTCGGCTCGCGACGAAGCCGCGTCGAAATCGCCGACCCCGCTTGCACCGTCAACAGCCAGGGACACTCCCTCCCATCCTCCCACCGCGCCTCCCCCCAGTAGCTCGTGTGAAAATGACCCGCCAACAACACCTCCACACCACATCGCCTCAGAACCCCCAACGCCTCTCCCGCCCCACCCACTACCCCATGCACCCTACCCCTCGGCGGCAATATGAACGGGTGGTGCGTCACCACAACCTTGACCACCCCCACCCCAATACCCCCAAGCCGACGCTCAATCTCTCCCAACTCCTCCGCCCCAATCCGACCGTCCCGCCAGAATCCCCTCAAACTCCAACTCCACGACCGCGCCGTATTCACCCCCAATACCGCAATCTCATCGTCCCGGTATAGCGGATAGGCCTCCGACGATATCCGCTCACGAAAACGACCCAACGGACACCAAAAACGCCTCACAACATCAAATAACGGAATGTCGTGGTTCCCCGGTACCACAATCTGTGGCCCGGGAAGACCCCCAAGATACTCCGCCGCCGCCGCGTACTGACCCGCCCGTGCCCGCTGCGTCAAATCCCCGCTCACCACCACCAGATCAGGCACCATCCCACGCAACTCCACCGCCAACGCCTCCGCAACCCGCGCGTTCACGTTGCCAAAATGCAAATCCGATATGTGCGCAATCGTCCGCATCACCACAGATAATCTCTCCCAATTCCCACCGGAATTCCAGCCCTTCACCACCCACCGAAGAGTCACAACCTCCCACAATTCCCCCTATTTTGTTTGCCGCCTGCCACCTCCGCTCGGTAGACTAACCGTATCAGATAGATGCATCCGCCCTCACGTCTGCGGTATGCCCGGAACTGTGGTGCTCACGTCAGGAATCGAGACTATGCGCCCCCAAAAAGCCTTCACCCTCGTCGAACTCCTCGTCGTCATCGGCATCATCGCCGTCTTGATCGCAATGCTCCTGCCCGCCCTCCGCGGCGCTCAGGAACAAGCCAACCGCGTCCTCTGCATGAACCACCATAAACAACTCCTCCTCGCAACCCGAACCTACGCCCTCGACAATAAAGACGTCCTCCCCT
Source organism: uncultured Tepidisphaeraceae bacterium (assembly GCA_964451955.1). GTDB lineage: Bacteria > Planctomycetota > Phycisphaerae > Tepidisphaerales > Tepidisphaeraceae > JAPLNB01. The sequence goes on along the minus strand of CAYVKG010000036.1, from coordinate 1,383 downwards.
TCTGCAACTCCAACGCCGGCGAAACCGGCGGCGGATTCACCGGCCCCGGATGGCTCTACTGGCGAACCGAGGTCGCCAAGACCGGCCGATGGCAACAAGACCACGTCATGACCGGCGTCCTCTGGAAATACCTCCGAAACATCAAAATCTACCGCTGCCCCTTCGAAACCCCTCCTCCACGCCCCAATACCACCAACGAACTCTCCAGCTACTGCATGAACCGCGCCATGATCGTCCTCAAATCCGGCGCACCAAAACAGTACCACCCCTACAAACTCTCACAGTTCAAAGGCAACGACATCATCTACTGGGAAGCCGACGAAACCCTCGAAATCTGGAACGATGGCTGCAACACCGAAACCGAAGGCATCACCGCTCGACATGGCGGCTCAAGATTCAAAGCCCACCTCGGCGGCACCGCCTCCAAGGCCGCCGGCGCCATCGTCAGCTGCGTCGCCGGACATGCCGAGTGGCTCACCGTCGGCCAATTCGAAGAAGAAACCTTCAAACCCACCCCCAATCGCGTCGAGTGCGGCCCTAACTACAAATGAGCCCCACCAGCCCCCCTCCAAATCCCCCTCCCAATTTCACCCCTGCCGCCCACGACCCTGGCTAAACCCCGTCGCACGGTATCCCGCCTGCGCCACCGTCTCCATCAACACCCCAACTGTCACGCTCGACGGATTGTATAGCACCGACGCCTGCCCGCTCGCAAAGTCCACCTCTACCTCGTGAACCCCCTCATTCGCCTGCAACGCCTTCGTCAACGCCTGCTGGCAGCGGTGACAGTGCATCCCCTCAATCCTGATCAACACCAATTGGTCGCCACTAACATCTTCCGACATGTTCTCAACTCCGCCGCAATCAACCACTCCACCCTCTCAGCATACGCGAATCGCCCACCCCCGGCAACGTGCCATCCCCCACCGATTTCGCCCTTGCATTTCCCCACTTCCCTGCGCATCCTATCCACAAAAGGGGAACGCGGAATCTCCACTTCCACGAGATCTTCTGCGCCTCGCCAACTGGGGGTCGCCTTTCCATGTCCTTCAACAAATACGCGCCAAAATCCCACTCCCCACTCACTCCTCGCGATCCGCTCGCCTCCACCAATCCCTCCTCCCCACCCATCACCCGCCGCACAGTCCTCAAAGCCTCCCTCTCCACCTTCTCCGCTCTCCCCTCTCTCTCCGCAACCCCACATCCCACCACGCCCCCTTCCCCTGTTCCACCCACACCCCACCGCATCATCGTCCTCGGCATCGACGGCATGGACTACGCCCTCACCAACTCCCTCATCAAACAAGGCAAACTCCCCAACCTCGCCGCCATCGCTTCCACCGGCTCCTTCCGCCCCGGCGGGGCGGGCGGGCCGCGCGGGGG
>CAYVKG010000035.1:3109-42469 GCA_964451955.1 uncultured Tepidisphaeraceae bacterium | reverse complement strand
GGCCAATCCTCCCCTTACAACCCCCACCCCCTCCGCTCCCACCTTTCCGCCTCCCACACCCCACCAACGAGCCCACGCTGCGACCTTCTCCCACTCCGGCCAACCCCGATTCGCGGACAGCCGCCAATCTGGACACCCTCACCCCACCTCGGTAATGTCGCAACCATGCCTGACACATCCTCCATCCCGCGCTGGCTCTCCTTCCGACAGGACGAAATCGACGGCGCCGCCACCTACCACGCCCTGGCTGAGCTTGAATCCCAGCCACAGCTCAAACAGGTCTATGCCAGCCTCGCCAAGAGCGAAGACGACCATGTCGCCTTCTGGGAAAAAAAACTGACCGAGGCCGGCGCAACCTTCCGCCCCGCCCGCCCATCCCTCCGCTCACGCATCCTCATCTCCCTCGCTCGCCGTTTTGGCCCATCATTCATCCTGCCCACCCTCGCAATGCACGAGCAGGCCGCTCGCAACGGATACGACGACCAGCCCGAAGCCCGACAAGCCAAACTCTCCAACGCGGAGCATTCCCATGCCCGCCTCCTGACCACCATCGCCGGCCACCAGTCCGCCGGGGTCGAGGGCGGCGTCCTCGCTCGCCTCGAAGGCCGACATCGCTCCATCGGCGGCAACGCCCTCCGCGCCGCAGTCCTCGGCGCTAATGACGGACTCTGCTCCACTCTCTCACTCGTCATGGGTGTCGCCGGCGCCGGCCAACCCTCCCGAAATGTCCTCATCGCCGGAATCGCTGGCGTCCTCGCAGGCGCCTGCGCCATGGCCATGGGCGAATGGCTCTCCGTCCAGAGCGCACGTGAACTCGCTTCCCGACAACTCGCTGTCGAAGAAGCCGAACTACGCGAAGCCCCGGAAGAGGAACAACACGAACTCGCCCTCATCTACCAGGCCAAGGGACTCCCCAAGGCCGAAGCCGAATCCCTCGCCGCTAAACTCATCTCCGACAAATCCACCGCCCTCGATACCCTCGCCCGCGAAGAACTCGGCCTCGATCCCGAAGAACTCGGCGGCTCGGCCTGGGAAGCCGCTTTCACCTCCTTCTTCCTCTTCATCATCGGCGCCGCCGCTCCCGTCCTCCCCTTCGTCTTCCTCGCCGGATACCCCGCCATCATCGCCTCCCTCGCCGCCTCCACTTTCGCCCTCGGCCTCATCGGCTTCGCCATCACCCTCATGACCGGCCGCTCCGTCCTCTTCTCCGCCGCTCGACAAATCCTCATCGGCCTCGCCGCCGCCGGCGTCACCTTCGGCGTCGGTTACCTCATCGGCAAACTCTTCGGCCTCACAATCGCCGCTTGAACCAGTCAACCATCAGGAGGATCACTTCACTCACTCGCCAACCACCACACAAACGGACCCCAACCCGATGCACCCCACACCAACCAGCACAGCAGCTTTCAGCAATCCCAACCCCCCCACCCCCGAGCCGCGACACCACGCCCCGTCGGCCACTCCACTGCCCCTCCCTCTGCGATGGGCCATAGCAGCCATCTTGCTCGCGGCCGCTACCCTCAAATGGCATGAACTCGCCGCCATCCCCACCAACAAATGGTCCACCCTCGGATTCCCACCCTTGCTCCTGGCCCACATCGCCGGCGAAACCCTCCTTGCCCTCTGGCTCCTCTCCGGCGCGTTCTCGCGCGGAGCCTGGATCGTCACCACCATCGCCTTCACCGGCTTCCTCGCCGTCTCCATCTCCAAGGCCCTGCGCGGCGATCTCACCTGCGGCTGCTTCGGACTCCTCACCACGCCCCCATGGCCCGTCGCCGCCCTCGACGCCACCGTCATCGTGGCTCTCAGTCTGACCTTCAGACACTTCTGGCAACAGAAACCATGCAACCCCCAAGCCCGGTGGGTCACAGCTGCCGCTGCAATCGCAGTCACGGCGACATTCGCCGGCATTTGGCTCGCCCGCCCGAAATTCGCCCCTCCATCCATCTCCGGCAATCTGCCCGAAAAAAAAAAACGTAGTGTTCTTCGATCCGGCGCATTGGGTTGCAAAGCCGCTTCCACTCCTGCCGCATATCGACATCGGCCAACGCATCTCCACCGGGCGATGGGTCGTCGCAATCCATAATCCCCAATGCCGCCGCTGTCCGGATGTGGTGCCGCAATGCGCACGCCTGGCAACCGACTGGCGCGACCGACGCGACGCTCCGGGAATTGCCATCCTCGATGTGCTGCCGGACGGCGCGCCCGGCCGCATGACGGGTTCGGGCCATCCATCGGTCCTCCTCGGTCACCTGATCACAGAACAGAAGTGGTTTGTCGCGACCCCCGCAATCATCGCCCTGCAGGACGGGCACGTGTTGGCGGCAACCGACCAGGAACCCCTCGACGCCTGGACCGCACGCGTATTCGACCTCGAATGACCCGGGAACCGGTCCGACCTCATCCGTTGGATGCCGCGACATCCAGCTCCACTGCAGACACGGAAGCGGGAGGAAAACTCCATACCCCCGCGGGACCCAACTCTCTCTGCCGCGGCGCAATCGCCTCCGCGACAGCGCTCCAGACCTCGAATTCCGGATCGTTTGCGATCTCAAACACCCGGCCGGAGCGGATCGCCATGCCTTCCACAGCCAGATCCGCTTCGACGGCGCTCGTCCGGTTCGTGTTGACGACGTGCAGAAAGACCCGATCCCCGGTCCGACTGGCCGTCACATCCAGCTCCTGGGGCGATCGCCTGACGTTCAGCGATTTCTGCCCGACGTGCGCCCGGTACAGGCTCATCACCCGCGCCACCGGCATCATGAACGCTTTCTCTCCGCCCTGGGGCACGGGAATCATGACGGCGTTCACCGTCCACCGCGTGCCGCAAAAATCGGCCGCGGTCGCGATCTTCAGCACGTCCCCGTTTCGCGTGTGCACATTGAGCAGTCTCGCCATCGACACGCCCGCGGCCCACGTCGCCAGCACCGCACAACGGTTCGGTCCAGGGATCGCGAAATGGCATTCGGTCAGGGCCAGTGGCACCCCGGTCCCCGCCGTCGCGTCGCGCATCTGCCGAATCTTGGCCTCGTGTGGCTTGTACGCGTCCATCAGGACCTGCCACGTTCCGGCAGGGTCTTTGCGATACTCCGTGCCTCGCAGCGGCGAGCGCCCGCCGCCCGGGGCGTACATATGATGGAACGCGATGTATTGCAGGTGCTGGCCCGCCACCTCGATCATTCGCCTGGCCCAGCCGCTGTCGCCCCACCCGATCAGCGCGATCGTCGGATCGACCTTTCGCATCGCCTTGGCAAAGTCGACCGTCTTTCGGGCAGCCGTCTCGCAGTCAAATCCGTTGGGATCATAGGACGTTTCGTTCCCGATTTGCCAGAAGGGGATTCGGCAGGGTTCTTTCATGCCGTGCGCGATCCGGGTGGCGTTCCGGGGATTGTTGCAGTAGTCGACCCATTGGGCGGCCTCATCGGGTCCGGCCGTGCGGACGTGGCCTTTAGGGCTGGTCATCCAAGCCTTTCGGCCATCGGACTCGAAGTTCACGCACATCAACGGGTCCGCCCCGACGTGCCGACAGAAGTCAACAAACTCGGCGGTGCCGACCTGGTTGGTCTCGATTCCACCCCAGAGGAGGTTATGCATCGGCACGCGCTTTTCCCGCGGGCCGACGGCCTCTTGCCAGCGGTAGTACGAGCTGAAGCACCCGCCCCAGCGGAGCATCGGCGGCGCGAGGCGTCGAGTAACATCCAGAACGTCCTCTCTCCAACGGTCCCGGCCGAAATCCCATGCAGCCTCGACGGAGCCATCGGTCGTTCCGAGGGGTTCCATGAACTGCATGTACAGGAACGGCGACAGGTCAAACCGCGGCTGCGGATCAACCAGGAGGGTTCGCCCGGGCCGCAGCGAGCTTGTGGATTCGGCGGCGCCTCCCACCGTGATTGCCGCCGCTCCGATGCCCACGGACGTGACAAATTGACGGCGTGTGGCGTTCATGGTTTCCTCCGATCCGCGCAATTCTCGCTCTACCGTCGGAAAGGGGCAAGCGCGGAATCAGCCGACGCCAACCCCATAGCCGGCAACCTGCTCCCGTGCGTGAAGGGGCGCATTGGCAACTTGATGTTGTTTGCCTCTTTCTAACAGTTCGCCGTGTGCTATACTCGTCGGCGGCTGGACGGACCCGGCCAGAAGCGAGTTTCTCAGGCATGGATGCATCGTCAGGCTCCGCTCAGCCTCAAGCACTCATCTCGCGCACCGCGTTGCTGCATAACATCAAGCTTCTCCGGGGGCGCCTTTCGGCCTCCTCCAGGATCTGCGCGATGATTAAGGCCGACGCATACGGTCACAGTGCCGCCGTCATCGCCGATGCTCTCACCAACTGGTCTCATGATCATCTCGAGGCCCCGGTGGTTGACGCCTTGGCCGTCGTCACAATCGACGAAGCGATGGCAATCCCCCGGCCACCCGTGCCGGTCATCATCCTCCGGCCACTCGAGAGTGCTTCGATCGTTCGCCAGCGGGACGCCATTCGGTTGGCCATCGATCGGGGTTACGCGCTCAGTGTCGCCACTCCCCAGGGCGCCGGCGACCTTGCCCGCATCGCGGCCGCTTCCGCGGTTCGCGCGGACGTCCAGGTCATGGTGGACACCGGATGCCATCGGGAAGGCACGTCCGTCGAGGCACTCCCGAAGGTCCTCGCGGCCATCGAATCCTACCCCGCACTCAGGCTCACCGGCCTGAGCACCCATTTTGTCTGCTCCGATGAGCCGGCGAACCCGTTCACCGCTGAACAACTCCGCCGATTTCAAACCGCCACGTCGGCGTACGGCCGGGCCCACTGCGGCGTTATTCGCCACGCCGCCAACTCGGCCGCCCTCTTCTTCTTCCCGTCGACGCATCTTGACATGGTCCGTCCCGGCATCAGCCTGTACGGCATTGACCCCACCGGCCGCCCGTGCTGTGATCGCCCGCTCCGCCCGGTTCTGAAATGGGTTGCACCGCTTCTGATGATCCGACCGATCCAGAAAGGCGAGTCGGTGGGCTACAACCAGACGTGGATCGCCGACCGCGACACGCGCATAGGGCTCGTGCCGGTCGGTTATGCCGATGGTTACCTCCGGGCCTTCTCCAATCGGGCCAGGATGATCGTCCGCGGCAAGCCGGCGCCGGTTGTGGGACGCGTCAGCATGGACTACACCACTGTCGATCTCGGGGGCATCCCCGAAGCGCAGGTGGGCGACACCGCCACCGTCCTGGACTGCGACCCTCTCTCGCCCGCCAGCGTCTATGCGTTGGCGGATCTTGCCGGTACCATTCCGTATGAGCTTTTCTCCCGGATCGGGTCTCGCATCCCGCGTGTTGCCGTCGATCCGGCCGACAGTCAGGAGAACGCATCATGGAGCATCCCGGCCTCAGCATCGAAGGCAAAGTCTGCCTGATCACCGGCGGAACCAGCGGCATCGGTCGCGCCATCGCCATCGCCTACGCGCAAGCCGGCGCCAAAGTCATCGCCGGCTCCACCAATCCCGAAAAGGTGGACAGCATCAAGAAAGAGCTTGGCCCAAGCGGTCAGGCGGTTCAACTCGACGTTGCCAACCCCCAGAGCGTCCAGGCCGCCGTGGAATTGACCGTCCGGTCTTTCGGCCGCGTCGATGTTCTCGTCAATGCCGCCGGCGTCATCAAGCGTCAACCCACGATCGAGATGTCGGTGGAGGATTTCGAGCGCATCATTCGCATCAATCTCGTGGGCTCCTTCATCACTTCGCAGGCGGCGGCGCGGGCAATGAAGGACCAGACCCCCGACTCCCGCGGCATTCGCGGGGCGATCATTCATGTAGCGTCCGCCTCCAGCTTCGCCGCGCTCGAAGGGGTCTGTGCCTACGGGTGCTCCAAGGCGGGCATCGTCGCGCTCACCAAGTCTCTGGCAAACGACTGGGCGCAGTACGGGATTCGTGTCAATGCGATCGCGCCCGGTTTCATCCCAACCCCCCTGAATCGCGGCCTCATCGAAGGAACCCCTCGCGGCGAATGGATCAAGAAACACACGCCGTTCGGCCGGTTCGGGGACCCCGAAGAACTGGTTGGTGCTGCCATTTACCTCGCCTCGCCGTCGGCGAGTTTCACGACGGGGGAGACGATCCTTGTCGATGGCGGATTCCTCTCGCGGGGGATCTGATGCGCGGCCGATCAAGCCGATTTGCGAAGCATTGGCCGCTGCCGCTCCTCAAGTCGCTTCAGGAGGCGTCTGAGCCGATCGGCTCGTTTCCACCTAGCGATCGTCACGTAGTATTGCCAACGCATTCGCGCCTTCTCAATCACAGCGGCTTCTGTGCGCATCTCGTGTTCACCTCTCCTGAAACGCGACTCGGCGTTTTACCCAATATCGGCGTCCAAGAGGTCACCATGAACCGATTGCGATTATTCGGTCGCGTGTACGTCCGGTAATCGGCGCATTATCAGGCAGTATGACCCAATCGCACCGCGGGGCGCGCGTGTTGCAACCCGTAGCGGATCGTTATCGGGCGGGAATCGCCCGTTCCTGTCGGGGCGTCCGCTGTCGATGGAGCCCGTGATTATCGCTCCTGCGCCTGGGCGTAGCTGATCAACTTGACCTGCCTGGCCGCGATCGCTTTCTTCACCGATTCGCTGGTGAACGCATGGGTCACTCCGGCTCGGTCGGCCGCCACCTGCTCATACCCTTTGTGCCCCATGGCCTGCATTTCCGGCGTGTCCATCCCGGGGTGGTCAACGAACACATACAACCCCGGCGTCAGCTTCTCGATCATCGCCGCCAGCGCCGCCGCCTTCTGTTCACCCGTCTTCGCGTCTCTGCCGAAACCCGGCAGATACCTGGCGGCGGGGCATTCCAGCGGCAGCTTGTATTCGCCGGCCAGGCGTTCACACAGCTTTCGCATCTCCGGTGTCGCCGCGGGCGTCCCCATGTGCAAAGACAGATGCGAGACGTTCTTGATGTGCTTCCTGGCCATCTCAATCTGTGCGCGCAGCTCGGCCTCCACCTCGTCCAGCTTCGGATTCGCGTCCAGAAAACCCGTATTGGGAGGCCAGTTCGCCGGCCGACGAGTCATCGGATAGAAATATCCGTTTTCGTCGGAGATGGACTTCCCGTTCGTCAGAGGCCTCCATTTGCACACTTCCCATTCGCTGGTCAGGCAAAGATGAACACCCACATCCAGCCCCGGATTCTCGTTGAGCATCTTGGCCGCTTCGAGAAACCACTGCCCCGGGACAATCACTTCGACAGACCGGACCACTCCCTGCTGGTAGGCCTTGATGCAGGCCTCGTTGGCCGCATGGGCGACGCCCATGTCGTCGCCTCGGACAATGAGTCGGATCTCCCCCTCCTCGGCCGAGGCCGCCGCTACCCCAAGAAACAACACCATGGCGCCCGCAACCAGACCGGCGTTGAACATAGGTCAACCTCCTCCGAGTTGCGGCCAATTATGCCGCCCCTCGGCCTGCGGGTAAACCCGCGCCGCGTTCACACGTTTGCTCCCAGGCAAGATCGCAAGACGCCCTCAGATCCGGCTTTGGCCAACACGCCGCGATTACGCCGTCCAGAAAGCCATGGCGAACCGCTCGCAATATCGGGCAAGACCGCTATTATGAGCGGGACTGACTAGCACAGGAGAATACGTATGAGCCAATTCCCCAATCCGTATGCCCGCCGCACACAACCGCTGGATTACGGCCAGGTTTCCGTCACCGTTGCAGGATTCATGAACGCGGTCTACGCGTGGATGTGCGTCGGCCTGGCAACCACGGCCGTGGTCGCGTGGTGGGTGTCCACCCAGCCGCAGCTCATGCGATCGATTTTCAAAGGCCCTACCTTCATCGTTCTGATCATCGCGGAGTTGGCGCTCGTGTGGGTCATTGGCGCCGCCGTTCAGAAGATCAGCACCGGCGCCGCCACCGGCCTGTTCATCCTCTACTCGGCACTCAACGGCCTCACGCTCTCGGTGATCTTCCTCGTCTATAACCTCAGCGCCATTGCCGCCACGTTCGTCGTCACGGCAGGCATGTTCGGCGCCATGAGCCTCGTTGGCTATTTCACCAAACGCGACCTCACGCAATTCGGTTCATTCCTGTTCATGGCACTGATCGGGCTGATCCTGGCAAGCATCGTCAACCTCTTCTTTGCCAGCAGCACGCTCTACTGGATTGTCACCTATGCGGGCGTGCTCATCTTCCTTGGCCTGACCGCCTACGACACACAGAAGATGAAGCAGATCGCCCAGGCCGCCGAAAGTCAGGGCATCGACGCCTCCCGCCTGGCGATAGTCGGTTCCCTGAGTCTCTACCTGGACTTCATCAACCTTTTCCTGTTCCTCCTGAGGATCCTCGGCAAGAGCCGCGATTAGCTCCCTTCCTTGACCGAACAAGCACCGGCGGCCGCGTCTTGGCAGGCGCGGCCGCTTCGTTGCGCAAACCGTCTTCCCCTCACATCCCCGCTGCAAGCGCCTTCAGGTGCCGCCCAAAATGCTCCGCCAGCATCTGGTCATACGTGCCGCGATGTTCCTTGAGCACGTCCACCAGTTCGGTCTTCAAGGTCCCATCGGTCAACACCGATCCAAATGTGCAATGCAGGATCTGCCTGCCCGGAGCCGTGAATCCCTTCCCCGCCGGCACCTCCGGCCACCGCTCCAGATACAGCGACTCCAGCTTCCCAACATCTGACACTTCGTCCGGCGCCGGCGTGCTGTTCAGCGTCGCCGAAACGTGATAGGTCGCCTTGTCCGCCTCATACCGCGACCTCGCAAACGCAATGATCCGCCTGAACAAGCCCTCGTCGTGCCTCGCCACCACCCGCAACGCCTCCAAGTAGCTGGTCCCCGCCGTCTTCACGTGAAACAGGCCGCCCGTCACTTTCGCCAGGATCCGGTACACCGACAACTTGTCGGATCCCGAATGCAGGCTGAGTTTGTAGGGCCCGAGGACATCCGCAATCGCCGCGTGGTCTGCCGCCGACTTCTCGAACGCCTTGAGGTCTCCCTTGTAGTCCACGCCTTTCTCAAAATCTCCAATAAACCTCGGCGCCAGACTCACAAGCTTCATGCCGCGATGCAGAACCTGATCGGCGATGATGTAATGCTCGGCCAAGGTCGTGGGCTGAGGCGTCTCATCCACGCTTAACTCGATTTCGTAGTCGCGCCCTAGCTTCTTCATCGTGGCCGCAATGTGCCGCGACAGCGACGTCGCCAGGTTGATCGCTCGACCATACTTGACCGCAGCCTTCAGGCAGTCGTGCGCGGTGAATCGAAGCGTCGTTCCCGTCGGCAAAGGCACGATCTGGCTCTGGTACCGATCGAGCCAATCCACCTCGTCGGCAACCGCCCGGAATTTCTCGGTCAGTTGGTCCGGCGAGTAGATGTCCGCGTTCGGGTCCACTTGCGCCGACGGATCGATCGTGAAAAACACGAATCCCGCGTCGGCGGTGGCATCGACATCTGCCGGGGTCTTCAGATGGTCCGCGTCCGCACCCTGCGGGCGGTTCCAGCCCGCTGCCGCCGCCCCGTCCAACGCGTCCGCCATCACCTGCTTCGGCGATCGGCCGGTCCGTGTCATCTCGCGGATCGACTGCTGCGCGAATATCGGCTCAATCCCGGTCCCCGACTCCTTCAAAGCCCGCACATGCCCGGATGTTGCCACGCCAATGCGATCGCCAAAACCAAAACTCGGCGACAAACCCAGTGGGGTCGGTTGCGTCATGGTGATTCCCTTTATCGTTGATGCCACGCCGACACTGCTACGCGGCCGACGCATTGGACCCAAAAGACCGCGATCGTACAACCCCGGAGTCAGCCACTTCACCCACTCCCGATCGCTCGCCGGTCGGGTCTCGCACCATGGGCTCATGCGTGGCTTCTTCAAACCCCCTGGCGGGCTCCTGCCTGAAAACCTGTCCTCGACAACACGTTCCCCACGCCGAGCTACTTCTTGGTATGGACCACCGCATTCCGCTCCTCGTACTTCTTTCCTTCGCTGCCCCGGCGCTGGCAGACTTCCACGTATCGCCCTCGGGCTCCGACACCAACCCCGGATCTCCTGAGAAGCCCTTTGCCACGATCCAAAAAGCCATTGAGATGGCCCAAAAAGCCCAGGGCAACGCCAAAAGAGTCCTCGTGCATTCCGGAACCTACTACAACTCCGCCGTCTCTTTCACCACTGCCCACTCCGATCTCGTCATCCAAGCCGCTCCCAATCAGAAACCCATCCTGTACGGCGGAATCCCCATATCTCAATGGATCAAAAGCGACCATTTATACTACGCAACCCTTCCCTCCACTCACAAGTGGGATGTTCGCCTGCTCCAAGTGAATGGTCAGTACCGGCCCCGCGCCCGCTACCCCAAAGACGGTACCCTCACCCACCTATCCGTCTTCGATGTCCCTTGGATGTCCACAACCTACGGCGGCTGGCAGCGAAAACCCACCACCGAGGAGCTGACTACCCTGAAGTACAACCCCGCAGATATACCCGAAAATCTTTCCAACGCCGAAGTTACCGTATTTCACATGTGGGATGAATCCGTCTCCGCCATCCAGTCACACGACAGACTCAACAACACACTCAAGCTCACCCCAGAACTGGGCCACCCGCCGGGCGCCTTCGGCGTCAAGAAATACTGCCTCTGGAACCTCGCCGCCGGCCTCACCACCCCAGGCCAATGGTACTACGACCGCCTCAATAACAGAATCGTCTACTGGCCCCTTCCCGGCGAAGACATGGCAAACGCAGAAGTGATTGCTCCCACTCAGAATACAATCTTCCGAATAGATGGCGCCAAGAAGCTCATTCTCCGCAATCTCACCCTTGCTGTCACGACGGTCCCCATCATGACCGGTGGCTTTGCCGCCGGTAATTACCCCGCCGCCATCGAACTGGCCAATACCGAATACTGCCTCCTCGACGGCCTGACCATTCAGAACGTCGCCGGTCACGCCATCAAAGCCCGAAAGAACGCAAAGTTCACCCGAATTGAGAACTGCGACATCTCCTTCTGCGGCGCTGGAGGCATCTACGTCTCCGGCGAGAAAACCGAAATCCGCAACAACCTGGTTCACTCCATCGGCTTGGCCTATCCCTCTTCCATCGGCATCAATGGAGGCGGCAAAAACAGCGTCGTCGCCCACAACGAGATCCGCGACACCCCTTACTCCGCCATGACTTTCGGCGGCGAAAACACCATCATCGAATCCAACCTCATCACGGCCTGCATGAAAGTGCTTCACGACGGCGCCGCCATTTACGTCTTTGGCGGGAAGAACGTGACACTCCGAGGGAACCATGCCTACGACATCGTCGACACGGGCGGCTACGGCGCCAGCGCCTATTACCTCGACGAGCAATGTGAGAACTGCACGGTCGAGCGAAACCTCTCCGTCAACGTCGCCTGGCCTAGCCACAACCACATGGCCAGGAACAATGTGATCCGCGACAACGTCTTCATCACCAACGGCGACCTCAAAATCACCTTCCCCCGTTGCGGCGGTTACACCTTCGAGGGCAATGTGCTCCACAGTCGAGGCACGATCACCTTCAGCGGCACCAATGCCGTGACCACGTGGTCCAGGAACGTTCTCCATGGCGCAAAGGTCATCACCCAGGGCCTGCGGGACTATGCCGCCGAGGGAAAACCCGGCGGCCCTCCCCCCGATTCCACGCTTGCCGATCCTCTGTTCATGGACCCATCCAAAGGCGACTACCGTTACAAGCCGGACTCTCCAGCCACCAGGCTGGGCCTTGAATCCATCGACGTCAGCACCGCCGGCCGGGTCAAGCAATAACCGGCGATCACCGGGTTCGCTCAATCGGTTTCTTGATGGCCGCGTCCTTGGCCTGCCGCGTCTGCTTGCCGACCGCCTTGAGCTCGATGTCGTCGAACATCACCACTCCCGGCGTCAGATAGGCATACAGATCCACCCGCAATGTCTGCACGGGGAACGCCACATGCTGCGGGTTCAGATCGTCCACCACCGTAACCCACCGGCCATTCGTCTTGCCGCTCGGCGGCACCTGTCGGCGATAAACCTCTCTCTCCACCTTCTCGCCCTTGATGTTGTCCTGGAACGTGTAGCCCTTGATGAATACATGAAGCGTCGGTCCATCGCTCCGGTACCGGAAGCTGATCCGATACCGCGTGTCCGGCTCGATCTTGATCGACTCCGACAGGCACGCCATCCCATTGTTCTCCGCACAGTACCTGGACAACCTCATGGCCAGCACATGGTTGACCTTCCCACCCTCGCTCAGCCGGTAGATATTCACCTTGTCCATCGCCGGAAGCGTGTCGCTGACTTGCACCTCGTACTTCTGTGCCTCAAAAATCGCCTGCCATGATCCGGCAGCCGAGAAGTCCCAGTTCTTCACCAGATTCGGGTTCTCCTTCCAGAGTTCTGCCGCCGCCGCATCATTCGTCACCCCCTCCTCGCTCGGATGCTCAAACTTGCCGACCCCCTTCAACGTCTCCAGCACCTCCTCAGACACGAATCGCAAATCCGTCGGCTCCTTGATGGTCTTCTTCAGTTGGCGGGGCCTGGGGTCCTGTTCGCGCAGGTCAAGGATTCTGATCCGCATGTTGTTGGCGCCATCAAGATCGCCCCAGACCAGCACCTCAGCCTCGACCAGCTTGCCCAACTCTCGAATCGCATCCGCCGATGTGTCAAAACCAATCGACTCCTTGGCTTCGGCGGCAATCTCGAGCATCTTGGGGCCGTCAATCACTTCGTAGGTTCCCGTCCGGTCGAGTTTGGCTCGGAGTGAAAACCCGCATTTCTCGCGCAGTTCCTCTTTCGCCTCGCCGCCGAGCGGGAAGAACGCGATCCTGGGCTTGTCGGCATGAGCAACGCTCGCGAGCAGGCAGATCAGAAGAGCCAGACGGAACATGGGCACCTCCCGAAGACCAGCGGCCACCGTTAGCTACCGCGCCGCAACGGCTCCGTTTCGCGGGACCGCTCTAGGACCTATAATAGGTGGTTTGCACTGTTGCTGAAGCACGCTACGGACCAAGAAGCCACCTGCAATGAGCTTGAAATATATCCGCATCAAGGGCGCGCGGGAACATAATCTCCAGAACATCGACGTGGACATCCCGCGCGACCAACTGGTGGTCATCACCGGCATTTCCGGCAGCGGCAAGTCCACCTTGGCCTTCGACACCATCTATGCCGAAGGCCAGCGGAAGTATGTCGAGTCGCTTTCCGCCTACGCCAGGCAATTCCTCGAGCAGTTGCAGAAGCCGGATATCGACGAAATCGAGGGGCTGCCTCCGACAATCGCGATCGAACAGCGCTCGGCCAGCAGCAATCCCCGTTCGGTCGTGGCGACAACGACCGAAATCTACGATTACCTGCGCGTCCTGTTTGCCAGAGTCGGCACGCCCCATTGCTGGGAGTGTGGCCGGAAGATCAGCAGCCAGAGCGCGGCGCAAATCGTGGATGCGGTGATGGGCAATCCGGCGGGAACCCGCTTGATGATCCTCTCGCCGTTGGTCCGCGGCCAAAAGGGGGAGCACCGGGACATTTTCGCCGCCATGCACAAACAGGGACTCGTGCGGGCCAGGGTGGACGGAGAGATTGTCGAGCTCACAAGCCCCACCGCGGCGCCGACTCTGGTCAAGACGAAAGTGCACAACATCGAGGCGGTGGTGGATCGTCTGGTCATCAAGCCGGAGATTCGCTCGCGGCTGGCCGACTCCATCGAGACTGCCGTGAAACTGTCGCAGGGACTGATGATCGCGACGGCGCAGAAGCCCGGCGAAAACAACTGGGCGGATCAGATGTTCAGCGAGAAATTCGCTTGCCCCGAGCACCCGCATGTGTCATTGCAGGAATTGGAGCCGCGGATTTTCAGCTTCAACTCGCCGCACGGGGCGTGCCCGACCTGTCATGGACTGGGAACCGTGTTTGAGTTCGATCCGGACCTGATCGTGCCGGATGACAGCTTGTCACTGGAGAGCGGCGCCATTGAGGCGTGGCGCAAGAACGGCAAGCGGATGAACATCTATTACGCGCGCACGCTGCGCGAGTTCTGCCGGTGCTTTGGGATCGGCTATGACATGCCCTACAAGGACATTCCCAAAAAAGTCCAGCAGATTCTGATGTTTGGCACGGAAAAGAAGGGCGATCTGGGAACCGACACCTATTTCGAGGGCGTCATTCCAAATCTGCAGCGACGATTTGAGAACACCGAGAGCGAATGGGTGAAGGAACGCATGCACGGGTATATGTCGGAGATGCCCTGCAAGGCGTGCCGAGGAACACGGCTCAAAAAGGAGTCCCTGGCAGTGAGGATCCAGGCCAACGGCCAGGACCCCGCGTTCGGGGTTCCGCGATCAGGGAACGGGGAAAGTCGAAATGCCAAGTCGGAACCCGCCCAGCCGTTCCTGCCTGATCTGCCCGGGTACAGCATCCATGACGTCACGGGAATGACGGTTGCCAAAGCCAAGGAGTTCTTTGAGAATCTGAAACTGAGCCAGGAGCAAACGATCATCGCTGAGCCCATTGTCCGCGAGATCAAAAATCGCCTCGGCTTCATGATCGATGTCGGGCTCGGGTATCTCACGCTGGATCGCAAAACGTATTCGCTCTCAGGAGGCGAAGCGCAGCGAATTCGGCTGGCAACACAGGTGGGATCGGGGCTCGTGGGCGTCTGCTATGTCCTGGACGAGCCCACCATCGGCCTGCATCAGCGCGACAACGATCGGCTGATCCGCACGCTGCGCCGGCTGACCGATCTCGGAAATACCGTCATCATCGTGGAACACGACGAAGACTGCATCCGGTCCGCGGACTACATGATCGACATCGGACCCGGCGCAGGAGCGCACGGCGGCAAAGTCGTCTGCACGGGGCCGGTCCCGGCGGTCTTTGAAAACCGCCAGAGCACAACCGTGAAGTATCTGACCGGCGAGTGCGCAATTATGCCGCCCGCCACGCGGCGGCCGCTCGACCCCGAGAAAAACGGCCTCGAAATCAAAGGTTGCCGCGAGAACAACCTCAAGAACATCGACGTGCGCATTCCCCTCGGTGGACTCGTCTGCGTGACCGGCGTCAGCGGATCGGGCAAATCGACACTCGTCAACCAGACGCTGCTCCCGGCGCTCAAGCGCAAGATGCACAGCTCGCGAGTGAAGGCCGGATCGCATAAACAGATCATCGGCGTCGCCAAGATCGACAAGGTCATCGAGATCGACCAGAGCCCCATCGGACGCACGCCCCGATCAAACCCGGCAACCTATACCGGCGTCTTCGACGAGATTCGCAAGGTGTTCGCCAAGACGCGCGAAGCGAAAATCCGCGGCTACGAGGCCGGGCGATTCAGCTTCAATGTCAAAGGCGGCCGCTGCGAAGCCTGCCAAGGCCAGGGAACCAAGTGCATCGAAATGCATTTCCTGCCCGATGTGTATGTGGATTGCGAAGTCTGCCACGGGACGCGATACAACGCCCAGACCCTCGAAATCCACTACCGCGGCAAGACCATCGCCGATGTGTTGAGCATGACGGTTGAAGAGGCCGCGGCGTTCTTCGAAAACTTCCCGCGAATCCAGCAGATGCTCAAGTGCCTCAACGAAGTGGGGCTGGGGTATGTCAAACTCGGCCAGCCCAGCACCCAGTTGTCGGGCGGCGAGGCGCAACGCGTAAAACTGGCAACGGAACTCGGCAAGACCGCCACGGGACACACGCTCTACATCCTGGATGAGCCGACGACAGGGCTGCATTTTGCCGACATTCACAACCTGCTGAACGTGCTGAGTCGGCTGGCAGACCTGGGAAATACAATCCTGGTCATCGAACACAACCTCGACGTCATCAAGTGCGCGGATTGGATCATCGACATGGGCCCTGAGGGCGGCGATGAAGGGGGAAGGGTCATCGCCCAAGGCCCACCCGAAGAGATCGTAAAGGTCGCCCAGAGCTATACCGGGCAGTACCTCAAGGGAAAACTGCAAATGCCCAGCCAGCGCGAGTTGGCGACGGCATAAACCACCAAACGCCGACAGAAACGGCTTGTGCTAATTTGCAATCCGATTAGTACTTCCTATGTCCAGGGCATGAGGCCGCTATCCAGACCACCCGCATTGGACCCAAGCCAGGTTCACACGTTCGAGAGTCATCAGAACTCGCACCGCATAACGTATCAGACGGCCAGAACGGATCTGCTGGGCTTGGCCAGTCGTGGGCTGCTTGTTGAAACCGGTGCGCGGCGACCAAGGCAGTTCATGCCTGCGCATGACTTGGAACGGAAACTCCGCGCAAAGCGATGATTATTCCGACTCACAGTGCCTTCTTCTTCGCCTGACTCGCCGGCCGCGGATACCGGGCATCCGTCCGCCCGATCTTAGTCACCTCCACAATCACGTGACTTGCAGTGGCGGGCAGTTGCACGCGGTGGACGGCCGGCGGACCGCCGCCGAGCAGCTTGATGGCGCGCTCCGCCGCCGGCAACTCCCCCGCGATCTTCACCCCCTTCATCGCCAGTAGCTTCCCGCCCTTCCTCACCAGCGGCAGGCACCATTCAACCAGGAGGTTCATGGCGCCGACAGCGCGGGCGGTAACGATATCGAAGGACTCGCGGAACTGGCCGCGGGCGATGTCTTCGGCGCGATCGGGGAGAACGCGGATGTTGGCGAGGTGCAGCTCGCAGGCGGTTCGTTCGAGAAAAGCGGCTTTCTTCTTCGTGGATTCGATCAAGAAAACCTGGGCGTCCGGCCGGACAATCGCCAGAGGAATCCCAGGCACCCCACCGCCGCTCCCCACATCGCCCAGGCGGCAATGCTCCTTCGGAAGAAACCGCAGAAGCGTCAGGGCATCGCCGACGTGCAAAACCTCGGCGGAGGCGCGATCGTCGATCCGCGTCAGATTCATCGTTCTGTTGGCTTCGAGAAGAATCGCGACATAGCGATCCAACAGGACATGCTGAGACTCGCTGAGGCTCAGACCCGCAACGGCAGCTAATTGATTCCAGAGTTCGATCATTCGCCGGGAATGTAACTGATGACGCCCTCGAACGGGCTCGAGGCGGTGGCGTAGCGCTTCTTCGGAATTCGGCCGGACCGGTAGGAAAGATACCCGGCGTCCAGCGCGTGCCGCATCGCTTGCGCCATCTTCACCGGGTCTTTGGCGTGGGCAATGCCGGTGTTCAGCAGTACGCCGTCGGCGCCAAGTTCCATGGCAACCGTCACGTCGGACGCGGTCCCGACGCCCGCATCCACAATGACCGGAAATCGGGGATCGCCTTCTTTGAGCAGTTCCAGGCACAACGATATGTTCAACGGATTGAGAATACCCTGCCCGGACCCGATCGGTGAACCCGCGGGCATCACACTGGCCGCGCCCGCTTCCTTGATCCGCACGGCCGACCGCGGGTCGTCGCTCGTATACGCCAGAACGGTGAATCCTTCTTTGACCAGCTCCTTGGTGGCTTCGATCGTGCCGACGGGATCCGGCAACAGCGTCTTCTTGTCGCCCAGCACTTCGAGTTTGACCCAGCCGGCGCCCGGGTTCTTCTGCTTCTCAAGCAGGTCGCGCCCAAGCAACGCCACCCGAATCGCGTCGTCGGCACTGAAGCAGCCGGCCGTGTTGGGTAGGATGATGTACTTCGAGAGGTCAAGAAAATCGAGAAGGGAGCGCCCTTCCTTGTCCACCAGTCGCTCCCGGCGAACCGCCACCGTGACCACCTGACAGGCGCTGGCGGCCAATGCCTGCTGCATCATTTCGTACGTCGCATACTTGCCCGTCCCGACAAAAAGACGATTCGTCACTTCGAAGCTACCGATCTTCAATGCGTCCATTGCTGTTTCCAATCGAGATTCAAGAGCCGAAAATCCACTATCCGCCGCCCACAAATGTGACGATTTCCACTTCGTCGCCGCTCTTCAGAACGCTGGCATACTGGGCGGCCCTGACCAGCCGCCGATTCAGCTCAACGGCCACTTTGTCGGGCGCGAGCTTGAAGGCTTCCAGAAGACTCAAAATGCTCGAGCCCTCGGGCATCTCTCTTTCCTGGCCATTTACCTTGATCAACATCGGTGATGCTGATTATAGGGGCCAGACCACGGGCATGGAACAGCTCGAACACTCGGATCGCCACCGCAGATGATTGACAATGCGCCGCTGCGGATTTCCAATGGGCCCGCCGGTCTGACAAAAACCGCATTGGAGTCATCGTGAACAACGTATTGATCCATCCGAACTGGCACGTCGTGCTCATTCATCTGCCCCTGGGATTGCTGGCCGCCGGAATCCTCATTGAGCTGTTCAGCTGCCTCTGGAAGCGGAGTAGTGTTCGCATGGCCGGACGCTGGATGATCCTCCTGGGCGCGCTGGGAACCCTTCCGGCCATGACGACAGGCATCTACGCACTCTACGATGCGATCCATCGCAGCGGCGGGGCCTCCGCGGCTGGTTGGCAAGAACTGGTCAAAGCAAGCCGTTGGGGACCCGAGCAGTGGTTTCACATGCGCATGCACATCTGGCTGATGAGCTGCGCGGCGGGACTCTTTCTGTTGGGCACGTTGGCCTGGGCGGGTTTCTCCAATGCGGCACGACAGTCGCTTCGCTGGCCGATGCTGTTTGTGATGCTCGTGGCACTGGCGGGCACGGTGGCGGGAGGATGGTTCGGCCAAGAAGCGGTCTACGTCCTCGGCGTCGGAGCCGAACCGCGGACCACCGCCGCGGCAATGCCGACCACCAATCCATTTTCCATGCCCATCAAGGTCGATCCGGTGCAAGTGCACTTGCTGGCGATCGGGTTGGCTCTTTTTGTGGCTACCGGAGCCGCGGCAATGACGTTGCGACGATGGGCGGATGAGTCGGCCGTCGGCGAGGCTCTGCTCAGTCTCAAGCCACAGGCACCCGAGGCGGACACGGCGCCTGCCGGAGAAATCGTGGCGCCCCTCTTTCCCGCTCGTTTCTGGCTGGTTGCGGCAATCCTGTCGCTCCTGGCGGGCGCCGCCGGACTTTGGACGACCGAGGGATTGCATTGGCGGCTCCCCGAAACACGCGCCTTGTTTCAAAAGGCGATCACCGGGGTTGGCCGGCAAGAGTTGACCGCCGACCAGACTCGGTTGCTTCTGCACGTGCTCCTGGCGCTTGTCATTGTGATTCTGCCGCTGATCGCCGCGATGGTGACCCGCTTCAGCAGGCGGCTGAAGTGGTTGACGGCCATCTGCATGCTCTTGCTGGCGACCGCGGTTGGCGGACAAGTCTGGACGGGCGCGCAGATGTTGTTCGGCCTCTGATGACTCCTATGCGGCGCATTGTTTTGACCGGCGGACCCGGCGCGGGAAAGTCGGTGATCGCCACAAGCTTGGCGACAAGGTCGCCGGACCGATTCTCCGCCGTTCCCGAGGCGGCAACCCTGGTCTACCGGCGCCTGGGAATGCACTGGAACCAACTCGACACGCCCGCGAGGGAAGACGTGCAGCGGCAAATCTACCGGCTCCAGATCGAGCAGGAACAAGCCGCGTCATCCGCCTCACCGCCCAAAACCCTGCTGCTTGACCGCGGAACCGTTGACGGGGCGGCCTATTGGCCGCATGGACCCGACGACTATTGGCACACCCTGCAGACAACCCTCGACGCCGAATACCAACGCTACGACGCCGTCATCTGGCTGCAAACCAGCGCCGCCATCGGCGCATATGACGGCGACAGGTCCAATTCCGCTCGCCGCGAGGCGCCTACGACGGCCGTCGCAATCGGTCGGCGATTGCGCGATCTGTGGTCGGGCCATCCCCGCTTCTGGTGCGTCGATGCCTACCCGACAATGGACCAGAAGATCACCGCCGTCGAGCGAATCATCAACACAATCCTCGGCAATGCCGCAGAGTGAATCGAAGCCGTCTGCCTCACCCCAGGTGCCGGTTCTGCCGCCGCGGCAAGCCGCCGCGCGCGGCTCGTATCGCCTTCTCCTGCGGCAGATCCTGGCGAAGGAAAACGGGCATTTCACGACGCCCACCACGCTGGTAATCGCGCCATAGAGCCTCCGCAACCATCCGCCGATCGCGATGCAGAACGCCGCTGAGATACTCCAGCAATAGCTCCCCCAATGCAGGCAGCGCAACGGCGTGCGCCCGACCAAGCCGCCCAAATAGCCAGTCGCATAGACCCATGAATGACCGGAACGGCGACTCCCCCTGCCATAACATCGGCAGCGTCTGCACGAAATTTCCGCTGTTGCCGACCATATCCCAGTAGCGGGCAAATCGCCGAAGTCGCTGCATCGTGGCGAAGTCAATGGCCTCCGTCTGAAGAACCTCATAAGGCGGATTCGGCGAATAGACCATCCCCCATTCATCACTGTGCCGCGCAATCGGCGCACCGCGCAGACGCTTGAGCATCCCCACCTGGATTTCCTGTGGCCCAAGAGCGATAAGGCGATCGAAACCCCCGGCAAAGCTCCCGATGTCTTCGCCGGGAAGGCCGGCGATCAGGTCGCAATGCAGATGGACCGCCGTCTGCTCGCGGAGAAATCGGAGATTCTGCTCCACCTTCCCCATGTCCTGCCGCCGACTGATTCGCCGGGCAACTTCTTCGTTGAACGTCTGAACACCGATTTCAAATTGCATCGCCCCCGCAGGAAAACGCCGGATGATCTCTCGCAGTTCATCGGGCAGGTGGTCCGGAATGACTTCAAAATGCAGAAACATCCCGGATTTGTAGCGATCCAGGAAAAACTCCAGAATCGTCCTTGCCGCGTCCACATTGAGATTGAACGTGCGATCCACAAACTTGAATTGGGTCGCCCCGCGGTCAAGCAGCGCCTGCATCTGCCCCAGAAAACGATCCGGCGGAAACCGCCGCACCACCGCATCAAGCGACGAAAGGCAGAACTCGCAGCCGAACGGGCAACCGCGCGAAGCCTCCACATAGATCACCCGGTGCTCGATGTCGCGATCATCGTAAAGGTCATACGGCAGCGCGACGGTCCCCAGATCCGGCAACTCCGCTCGCATCACCTTGTCGGCCGGCCGTCGACCCCTCAGAAGTTCCCCGCACAATCCGGCAAAAGCCAAATCGGCTTCGCCCTGGATTACATGATCGGCCAAACACGCGATCGCCTGCCGCTCAACCTCATGGCTCACCTCCGGGCCGCCTAACACCACAACCGTTTGCGGCGAAACCGCCTTGAGCAACGCAACAAGCTCCGTCGCGAGCCCGACGTTCCAGATGTACACGCCGATCCCGACGATCTTCGGGTCCTCGGCCAGGATACGCTCGAGTGCGTCGATCGGCCGCTGGCTGACATCCAACTCCACGATTCTCGCGCGCTCACGCAGCGGCCCGAGATTCGCCATCAGGTAGCGCAATCCGAACGCCGTGTGCGCGTACCTGGCATTGAACGTGGTCAGTACGATGTCGGCCATAGGGTCGCGGCAACGGGCAGGCCGCATTGTCTATCATACATCAGTCCCCGGCGGAGTCCCGCCCGCAACGCAAACAGGCGGCCCATCATCAGGCACCGCCCGTCCCCCCTTCTGATCACGACCATGTCGCCGACCATCAGATCAGCTTCTTCAGCCAGTCTTTTACAAACCGCTCGATCAGTCCCACAACGACCTCCGCGGTCCTCCCGGTCGCCGCCGCCTCCTCCATCGCCCCCCGGAACTCCGGATCATCGGCCAGGCAAGCCGTCGCCTGCTCCATCAAGAGCGTCTGGTCAACAACCTCCGCCAGGCGTGGATGTCTCGCCGCAAAGCCGTTCCACTCGCCAGCCACCGCCTTCTGAACCTGCTCTTTCAGGCTTATCGAAATCATCATGACCTCCCCTATCTCTTGAACTTCGCGAGCCGCCGTCTCAATTCACTCGCCCCGATCTTCCGGCAAACCCAAACCGGATCCGTCTTCCCATGACACCAGCTTCAGTTGCGCCGCCTGCAGCCAGCGCATCCGATTCAACGCCTGTTCGACCGCGTCAAAGTTGCGCTCCGCAGCCGCCTCGACCTCGATGCTGGCGTAACGCTGTCGCGCCAACGCGTCGACCGCCGCGGCATAGGCCCTGCGGTGCTCGATGACCCAGTCCGCCGAGAGCATACCATTCTCCTGCACGTCCCTGTCGAATGCCTCGTCAACCCGCTGGCGCTGCAGCAACTGCAGTTGCTCCACCAGCTGCGATCGTCCCCTTTGAGCCTCTCGACAAAGCGAAATCCCTCGCTGTGCCTGCTCCAGCAATCGTATCTGCGCCTCGTTGTAGCCGCCGCACCCGCCAACCAGCAGAACCAGCGGCACAATAGTCCATTTCATGGCAACCCCCTGTTTAGGATGCTTCCGCATACGATCCGGCCTTCCTCGCGTCGATCTCGCGGATCAATTGCTCCTGCGCCGCGCTCAGACGGCTCATCGCCTCCGCATTCTGCCGCACCACGTCAATCAGCTGATCGATCTGTACCCGGTCTCCCATGATCCGGGCGTGCGCATCATCAAGCTGCTCCTCCCGCTGTCGGCTCGTGCGGCGTTCCCATAGCCACATCGCCCCCATCAGTCCCGCTGCGCCGAGATTCGTCAACTCGGCCAGCGGCATTGTCTCGGCCAGAAATCCCCAGAGCATCGCCGCCCCCTTTCAGAATGTCCTCGGCGCTTGGCCGCGAGCATCGCCTGCATCACACCCGTGCAAGCTCCAGCACGCTCAGCCGCCGCACCACGTCCGCCGCCCCATCACCGTTTGTGTCGAGCTCCACCCGCACCTGCCCTATCGCCCGGCGATACAAACGCTCATACAGGTCCGCCCGAATCTGAAACGCCGTCGGCGTCGCCGACGCCGCAGCCAGCGCGCTGTAAATCATCTGCAGCGTCCCCAGCACGCATGGCCGTCGCATCGCCTCGGTGTTCACGATCCGTACAGCCGCATCCGTCGTCGACTGCGGGTCAATCCCCGCCGCTCGAGCCAGAAGGTCCGAGACCACTCTGCGTTGCGGCCAGAAAGTCTCTATCACAAACGGCTCGGCGGTCGCCGTCCCAACAGGGCTCGGCGCCGCCGGGCCTGAGTCCGGGAACAACCCGTCATACAGGACGCTGAGCGTCAGTTGCGCCTCGCTGTCCACCGAAACAATCGGATACGTCCCGTTGCACGAGCCGCTAAGCACGATCACCTGGTTGGCGGCAATATGGGCCGCCGTCAGCGATCCGCTCGACACCGTGAAAGTCGTCCCGTTCAGGTTCCCGGTCCCCGCCAGCAGTTGCTGTGACGCAAACACCGCGTCGCGGAATAAACTCGGCTCCCAATGAAGAAGATCCACATCAGTGCAGAAAGTCATTTTGTCCTCCCTCTGGCGGGCAGGGGCGGCCCATCGTCCGGCCGCCCCCGCGCTTTGCCGCTGGCGCGCTCACCGGCCACCTGATAACCACCGTCCGCCACGGCCCGGCGATCGAGTGCGATCAGCGCCCCACCGTCACACCGCCAGACCCCTGATCAGGCCATGCGCCGCTTCATTCCGAAACTCCAGGGTGTATTCCCCGATCACCTGGCCCGACTCCCGATCCCCCGTGGTGGCCAGCGGCCGGTAATGAAAACTGCGACCCGCCAGCGGCAACACCTCGATCCGGCTGCTGTCCAACAGCAATACGTTGCCCGGAGGCACCCAGCGGCTCAAAATCACCCTGCAAACCCCGTAGTCGCTCTCGTACACGCTGACCATGTCCTTGTACGTTCCACTCTCCTCCGAAAAGCGACGGTTCGCACCAATGAAGCCGTTGATCGCTCGCTTCTGCTTCCCATTGACCACGATCAGGTCCACCTGGCCGTTCGAATTCTGCCAGATCGCCCGAAGCGCCGTGTTCAACTGCTCCTCCGACAACGCCGTGCCGCTCGGAAATCCGCCCGTGCCCGGCGTAAATTTGTTCGAGCTGATCCACCCGAATATCCCCTTCATCGTCCGCCTCACCGTCGCCGACCCCTGCGGATTGGCCGTCGGCGCCGCGCCGTTGATCACGCAGTTCTCCAGATCCCGCACCAGTTCCCTCAAACGCGATTGCTTCTGGTAATCCAGTTCATCGGCCACCCCCAGCTGACGCACCGCCAGCTCCGATCCGCTCACCTCCACCGTCGAGGCGAAGATCTGGGTGTAGTTCGCCAATCGCGTCCGATTCGTAAATCGCGCCGCCGATGCGTCATCCCCCTCCAGCGACGCGTTGCCCAGAATCCGCAACGGCTTGCAGTCCGCCAGCGCGCTGGCCGTCGTCCCGCCGTAGCCGCGTACCACCGTCAGCGTGTTCGTCCCCACATTCACATCGGTCACCAGCATCACTTCCGACGACTGATCCGCCTGAATCTGATCGCCCACCCGGAATCGTGATGCGTTGGCAACATTAAACGTCGTGTCCGTCGTCGGGTTCGTCCATGTGATGTCATAAATGATGTCCGTGTTCGGCAACAGCGTGTCCTCCAGCCATTCGTGAATCGTCGCCCGGGCCGGTCTGGCCGGATCTCCCAGCGCCTCCAGCAGCGGCGTCTCATACGGCGACACAATCCCCACCAGATCACTTACGTCTTCCGCCTTCTCAGGCAGTGCCGCCCCCGCCGAATACGTTGCTTTCCCCGTAAATGCCATTGCTGTCCTCCTTTGTTTCCCAGTCCCTTACCTTGAGCCTTGCTTCTCCCAAAACCGCTCTTCTCCTACCGCACCATCCGTCTCAACCGCAGATACTCGATCAGCAGCCGACGATTCCTCGTTCGCATCAGCTCCCGAGCCATCTCATGCAGGCGACCACTCGGGTCCGGTTCCTGCCTCGCAGGCTGCGCCGCCGGCGGCGGCCCCTCCACCACTGGCACCTTCGTCTCTTCCATGGCTCCACCCCTTTCTGATTGTGACAACCCTTGCTTGCTTCCCTTCAGTAACCCAATTCCCGCAACACCACCTCCTTTGGAACGCCCAGCCGAAGTTTGGCCTGCGCCTCCGTCAACTTCTCCATTTCGTTGTCCGGCAATGGGCTTGGCCAATGCAGTTCCACACGCCGCTCCTCCGGCCCGGTCTCAAAAACGCCGGCCCGATCCAACCAACCCAGCGACAGCTCAATCATCCGCTGCAATCCCAGACCATACGTCGTTCGCTTCTTCTCCGTCCGCGCCAGCAGCGATGCCATCGTCACCCGCAACGCCGCCGCGCTCGTCAAACGCCCGATCCGATCCTTGACCGCGCCCGCCGCTATCGGCGACACCCCGCTCGCCTTGTCCAACGCCTCCCGAAGGTCCGCAATGTGCAGCGACTCGGCCTGACTCTCCGCGTCCCCCCCGAACTCGATCACTTCCGCATCCGCATTGTCCGTCGTCCACATCCGCCCAGGCGCCACCGGCAGGTCGGTGAAACCGTCAATCCCCTTGCCCAGGTACATCTTGAATGACTGCATCGCAATGCGATTGGCCCGGTCGGACAAACGCGTGTTCAGTTCATCCTGCAAGGGCAACAGCGGCTCGACGTCGCTGGCGCCCGAGTACTCAAATGGCACCGCCGTGTTCTGAATGTGCACCAGCGGAATCTCCCCCAGCGAATTCTCCCCTTCCCCCGCCAATTCCTCACCCTCATAACGCTGCCAGCGACGCCGCGTAATAAGCTCGGTCACCAATGTGGTCTGCTCCGCTGATCTGAGCCCCAACTGCCCGGCGGCCGCCTCACCCATCTGCCCGGCCTTACGCCATAGACGCTCCCACCACCTCCCGGCAACCAAAGAACCCCCGCTCCGGCCCCCGGCACGCCCACCAACCGCCGGCACCTCGTAACACTGCCCGTACACTTCCACAATCCGATAGTCCTCATGCGACAAGAAGGGCAGGGCCCGCGTCGGTTCCACGATCTCCAGCCGAATCATCCGGGCGATGCGCTGAATCAGCGCCTCGAGCGAGTCTCTCCTCGCGCCCGTCTCGGCAAGATCCTTCGCCGCCTTCAGAGGCTCCCCGCCTCCAGCCTCCAGGGCCACCGAAGCACTCAACTCCGCCGGCAACGCGGGCTCCACGCCCTTCGCTCCCCCCGCTCCTTCATCCTTCCCTTGGCCCGAACCCCCAATCGCCGCTGACTCCGCGCCCAGCGGCGGTTCTCCCAGTTCCTGCCTGCCGCACCCGCCGTGCCCCTGCAGTTGCTCGCCTCCCTCCGTCAGGCTCGGCCAGCCGGCCCCACCAAACGTCTCGGCGTCCAACTTCACCAGCACGTCCACAAAACCGTACACCGCTCCCATCAACGCCAACTGCTGCAAGAACAGCAACCCGCCGTTGTGGGCCACAATCGCCCTCACCAGACGGTCAATAATCGCCCGCCTCCCTCCCTCCGGCGCCGCCGACCGAATCACCACCGGCCTCCCGAACAGATAGTCCACCATCGTGTCGATCCGCCAACCAATGTCGTTCTCGACAACCACCTCTTTCCGCCTCACGCCCTCCACAGCCTCCGATTCCCATGGATCGCGCCCCGTCCGCAACCCCGTGATCCGCGACGGCATCCCCCATTCCTGCGCCTGCCGATAAGGCCGATCAGATCCGCCGTCCAGCCGAACCACGCCCACGCCACGCATCGGGTTTCGATAATACGCCCACATCCGCCTCAGCCGCGCGCTCTCGGCGCTCCGCAAACGCTCAATCCGCGACCGTAGCCCCTCCACACTCACCGCCGTGCGCCCCTCTGCCAGATTCAGCCTCTCAAGTTGATATGCCATAACGCCACTCCACCCATGTGTCCTCTGCCCTGCTCTTGCCCGTCCACCATCCCCTTCATTCACGCAGACCTGTGCCCGCTCTTCCCACTCCCCTGCGACTCTTCTCTCGTCTCCACCCGTCGCGTCATCATCATGTCCCTCCACCCTACCCCCCTGTTTGCGCCGGTTCGCCGCCATGGGCGCAGCGCCGGCGACCACACTTCGTGGTTTTCCTAGGAAATGCAAAAAAAGTTTTTTTTATTTTTACCGATGGCGCAACGCGCATTTTATCAAAATCATGCTGTTTGCGCCGCCGCGAAGGCGCCGCCCCACCCCCAGCCACCCTGCCATGCCCTAGAACTGCCGACCCCCCCGCCCCAGGCCCCACTATTCGTCGTCAATCCGCTGATACCGATACACGGCCCTATATAGCCCGCTCACGTCCTCCGACCGCACCGTCTGCGGTCGATAACGCTCGTTCCTCGGCTGCAACCGCACAACCGCCGTCCCGCTCTCATCCGTCTCGAAAAACACTCGCTTGAACGTCGTATGCCCGTCCGAAAATCGTACGAAACAATCATCGCCGTTCCGCGGATTCGCGGCCGGCGAAAAAACCACAATGTCCCCTTCCTCGTACTTCGGCATCATGCTGTCCCCATACACCCTCGCCGCGAACGCATCCGGGTCATTCACATCCGGACACGCCACGTAATCGTCCGCCACGCCTCGCGGATACGACAAATCGGTAAAGTCCTTCGGATAGCCCGCCGAAACCTTGTTGATCACCGGCACCGCGTTCGTCGCCACCTGCTCCACATTCCCCGCCGACCTCTCAACCAGATCCTGCAAAACCCCCGACAGATACGCGTCATCCAGGTTCACGCCCCCCTTGAGTCCATCCCGATCCGAACCCGCAGCACTTTCTGGTTTCTCGGCCTTGGCCCCCCCCGGACCCGAACCCTTCTCAAGAAGCGACTGCAAAACCGCCCTGACATCCCGCGGCGTCCGCTGCAAATGCGCCTGCGTCACCAGTTCCCCCGGCGTGAAACCCAGCGACTGCTCCAGCCGCCTCAGTTTCTCATCGCTCGGCGGATTCGGCACCCGCCCCGTCTCGATCAGCGACAAATACGGCTTCGATATCCCCGTCCGCCCCGAAACCTCGTCCAGCGTCAGGCCAAGCTTGGAACGCCTCCGACGCAGTTTGCTGCCCAGTGATTCCATAAAACCCCTCGTGGTTCCTGGTCCCAGTCCCACCCTCCACCCATCCCTCAATCAAAAATCACGCGCCCCAACCGAAAAGCCTACAAAAACCTAACAAAAATATCCAGCCTCTTCATGCCGCCCCGGCCACCAACCCGCTTCCCCGCACATCACAATCTTGACCTCCAGATCATACACCGGGCCGAGGCCGCTGTCACGCCCGCGTCACTAACACAACAGGGGCACCCGCTCTGCCAACCCCTTGATTCTGCAACCTCGCAATCACCCGCCCATCCCAGTCGTCGCCGATAGCCCAAATGATGGATGCTCCTGCGCCTTCTCGCTTAACCCCTGCCCAAGCAGACGATCCAATTCCTCCGCCCTGAACCCCGGCCGCAATGCACCCATCACGCTCCCCGCCCCTCGGTTCATCAGACAGGGGTAAAACGTCCCGTCCGCCCCAATCCGAATCCGATTGCACGAGTTGCAGAATGGGCAACTCATGGCGGATACAAAACCCACCGTCCCCCGTCGCCCGTATGGCAATCCCACCCGATAACGCCGCGCCGATTCATTCCCCGGAACCCCAGGCCGCCACGTCGTCACAACATCGCCAAGCCTCTGTCGAATCTCCTGTTCCGCCACATACCGCTCCTCCCACCGCCCCGCACCAGGTCCCACCGGCATCAGTTCTATGAACCGTATCTCCAAACCCTTGTCCACCGCAAATAATAGCAGCTCCGATACGTCCTGATCATTCTCCCCTCGCACCACCACTGTGTTCAGCTTCACCGGCGTCAAACCCGCCGCCATCGCCGCGTCAATCCCCCTCAGCGCCCCCACCAATCCGTCCACACCCCTGATCCGCTCGTACTTCTCCGGATCCAGTGAATCCAGACTTATGTTCACCCGCCTTAACCCCGCTTTCTTCAGTGCCTTGGCCTGCTCCGCCAGCGCCAGCCCGTCCGTCGTCATGGCCAGGTCCTCCAAACCGCCAATCCCGCCTAGCCGGCCAACGATCTCCACCAAGTCCGCCCGCTTCGTCGGCTCCGGACCGGTCAGACGCACCTTCCTTATCCCATGCTTCAAAACCAAATGCCTGACCAAACACTCAATCTCCCCCGCCGATAGCGGCTCAATCCCAGACCCAACGTCTTCTGCCGAATTTCCATACATGCATCGGCTCTCACTCTCCTTCGTCACCGAGAGCCGCAAATCCTCAATCGCTCGCCCATGCGAATCCCGCATTTCCACATCTCCAATCAAACATTACCCCACTTGCCTGCACCCCTCCACATCTGCTCTGCCATCACGAACCATTATATCCCCGCCCCCCACCCGTCAATTGCGCCCCTTCTGCCCCTCGTATTGGCGCTTCAACTTCGCTGCCTCAATATCCGCCTGCCGCGTCGGCTCCGGAACCCGATACCGCGTACAGCACGCCATCGCCACCCTGCACGACGACTCCAGGTCCACCCGATGCCCGATACTCACAAACACCGGCCGAACCCGCCTCTTCGTCCGCAGAACCACCCCAATCTGCTCCCCACGGTCCATCAATCGCGATGTGCACCCCGCTTCCTCTCCCGGTTCCACAAATGTGCCAATCAGCCGGCTCTTCGCTATACCCACCCCGGGCCGATCCAGCATCACCGACAAATGCGCCGCCACTCCACATCGCCGCGGATGCGCATACCCCTGCCCGTCAAAACAAATCACCCCCCATTCGTGCGATAGCGACCTCACACACTCGAGTATCGCCGGCCCCTCCCGAAAACTCAAAAAACCCGGCACGTACGGCACACTCACTTCCCTCACCACCCCCTTCACCTCCACAACCCGCTTCTCCTCCACGTCGTAAACCACCGCCGACGCATAAATCGTCCGCTTGTCCGACGAAAATGCCGCATCAGCCCCGGCAACATACCTCGGCAACCGCCGCAGGGGCTCAATCACCATCCGCCCCCGAAGCCCCTCCTGCACT
The DNA here is from genome assembly GCA_964451955.1 of uncultured Tepidisphaeraceae bacterium. Taxonomy (GTDB): domain Bacteria; phylum Planctomycetota; class Phycisphaerae; order Tepidisphaerales; family Tepidisphaeraceae; genus JAPLNB01. The sequence goes on along the minus strand of CAYVKG010000035.1, from coordinate 12,700 downwards.
CCCTTCCATTCCTCCACCAGCTTCGCCCAGTCTCCATCGATCTTGCCTCTCATCGCCCGCCTATTATGCTCTTCGGCAGGCCCCATTGTCATCCGGGGCCCCATTAAGGAGCCTCACTTGAACAGCCCTCTTCCTCTCCTCCTCATCGGCGTGATCGTCGGTATCTACGGCGGCGTCATGGGACTTGGCGGCGGCACCATCATGATCCCCATCATGGTCCTCGCACTCGGATTCTCCCAACACGAGGCCGTCGGCACCAGCCTCGCCGTCATGATCCCCCCGGTCGCCCTTCCCGCCGCCATCCAGTACTACCGACAAGGAAATGTCAGGCTCGTCCCCGCTCTCTGGATCGCCATCGGATTCGTCGTCGGCGCTCTCGTCGGCGGCCACATCGCCCATTACCTCTCCGATCGCGCCCTCAAACTCGTCTTCGGATTCGTCCTGGTCTATGTCGCCGGCTACACCATCTTCGATACCCTCGGCAAACACCATCTCCTCCGATCCATCCTCCTGGCTGCGCTCCTCGTCGCCATCTCCGCCACCTTCTACTCCCTCACCCGCTACTATGACCAGTCCCGATCCCCCGTCGCCGCCGCCTCAGCCCCCCAACACCCTCCCGCTAACCCCTGAACCACCCGCTTGAATCGCCGCCGGATCGCCGGCACGTCCTTCCGTCCACCCGCTCTGCATAAGGTGCTCACATCCCATGGAACCCAATTTCCTCTCTTTCGCCATCGCCTTGCTCATCGGGGCGCTCGTCGGCGTCGATCGCGAAAAACGACGCATCGACACCGCCGAACCCTCCTTCGCCGGACTCCGCACATTCATCCTCCTCGCCGAGGCCGGCGCCATCTCCGCTTGGCTCTCCAGACAACTCAACTCCCCGTGGGTCTTCATCGGCCTCAGCGCCTGCATCGCCGCCGCCGTCCTCGTCGGCTACGTCGTCCAGACCCGCCTCAATACCGCCTCCACCGGAATGACCACCGAGGTCGCCGCCATCATCGTCTTCCTCCTCGGGGGCGTCGTCGTCCTCGGACATGCCAGCCTCGCCGTCGCTCTCGGCATCGCAACCTCCGGCCTCCTCGCTTTCAAAGAGCCCCTCCATGCCGCAATCACTCGCATCGGCCGCGATGACATCTACGCCGCCCTTAAACTCCTCATCGCCGCCTTCATCGTCCTGCCCGTCCTGCCCAACCGCACCATCGACCCCTGGAACGCCCTCAATCCCTACAAAATGTGGTGGCTCGTCATCCTCATCTCCGGCCTCTCACTCGCCGGGTACGTCGCCACCCGCTGGCTCGGACCAGGACAAGGCATACCCCTCACCGGCATCGTCGGCGGTATCGTCTCCTCCACCGCCGTCTCACTCACCTTCGCTCGACGCAGCAAGGCCGACGATTTCCCACACGCCTCCGCCATGCCCCTCGCCGCAGGCATCCTCTTCTCCTGGACCGTCAGCTTCGCCCGCATTCTCATCGCCACGCTCCTCCTCAGCCCGCCCCTCGCCAACTCCCTCCTGCCTCCCATCATCAGCATGGCCGGCACCAGTCTCATCATCGGCCTCGTCCTTCTACTCCGCGCTCGCTCCGCCCCCGCGCCCGCCCCCACCGACGTACCCCTCAAAAACCCCTTCAGCCTCCGCGCCGCCATCAGATTCGCCGCCCTCCTCACCCTCGTCATGGTGGTCGTCAAACTCGTCGGAAAACACGCCTCCGCCGCCGGCGTCTACGCCGTCGCCGCTATCGCCGGCTTGACCGACGTTGACGCCATCACCCTCTCCATGTCCCAGGCCGCCAAAGAAGGCGCGCCCCTGCACACCGCCGCCATCGCCATCACCATCGCCGCCGTCGCCAATACCCTCAGCAAGTGCTCACTCGTCGTCGCCCTTGGCAGCCAATCCGTCCGCCCAACCCTCGTCATCGCCACTTGCCTCATCCTCGCCGTCGGAGCATTCAGCTTTCTGCTCTGACAAGCTTCACCACCTCACTTCTTCTCCGCCGCCGGCGCCACAAATAAATCCGCCGTCCGCGATTTGACGTCCGGCATCGCCGGCAACTTCGCGCTCGGCACCGGCTCATACCAGAACGTCGCGCAGCTCCAGTCATCCGACGTCTCCGCCAATCCTCCCTTGTACGCAATCTGCTGAATCGTGATCCTCGCCTCCTTCTTCCATGCGATCGGGTCCGGCAAATGCCATCGGTACATCGTCACGAAATTGTTCTGGTTCAGACTGCACCCGTTGTAATAAAACGCGTGCTGTTGAATCCCCCATGACAACCCCACGTAGTCCTCCGCGCCCGTCCCGCAAATCGTCGGAAATTCCTTGTCCCCATCCATGTAAACCTTCACCTCCCCCTCCCCCCACCATTGCTGCGGATGCAGATTCCGAATCCCAATCACCGACCCGATAAAACGACCCTTCTGCTCCCGCTTCGGCAATAACTCAAAATCCCGCTTCTCCGTCGTCGGATTCTCCCTCCTGAACAACACGTGCAATCGCCCAACGTCCGACGCATGCCGGTCCCCCAATGTGTAGTCGATCTGATAAAACAGCGGCGTCGACGCCGTCCCCTCGTTCGTGAACGTCATCTTCATCCGCTTCGTGAACGGCATCGGCAACCAGATGTTCAGCCCCGCCTTCGGACCCACCGAATGCGCCGCCGACATGTACGGCATCACCTTCCCGTGCGCCGCGCCAAAAAAATCGCCAACCGGGCATTCAATGCTCGGATGCTCCTGCCCATCCCACCATACCCGAATCACGTAACTCCGCTGCGGTACCGGATCGTTGTCACACGTGATCCAAATGTGCCGAACCGTCCCAGGACCTTCAATATCGCACAATTGCACCGTCTCACCAGGCTGAATCTTCTTCGACGGCAAACCCTTCCGACCAACCCCGAGCTTGCTCGACGCCTTGCCCCCCTCGCCAGGCAAACCCGTCGGATTCTCAAACGATATCGACCGCGACACGAGCCCCGTATCCAACTCATAAGGCCGCCCTACCGGATCCGTCACCTCCCCAACTCGCCCGCACCCCGCCATCATCACCGCCGCCAATAGCAAACCGCCCAGTTTCATCGCCGCTTCTCCTTCCTTCACGCCCGCCCCCGTCCTCATTTCGAAATGGCGTACATCTTCGACCACGTCGCCACATACACCACCCCGTTCGCTATCGTCGCCGTCGCGCTGATCCGATCGTCCAGCTGAATCGAACTCAATACCTTCTTCTCCCGGCCCTCCGCGAAAATCAGGAACTGGCCCCCACACGTGCCAATATACACCTTCCCGTCCGCCACCATCGGCGACGCCCAGATCTCCCCTTCCACCTGATGAACCCACAAACCCTTCCCGGTCGCCGCATCCACGCAGTGAATCTGCCCACCACAGTCCGCCGCATACACCAGCCCATTGCTCACCGCCACCGTCGAGCAGGTCTGCTTCATCTCATACGACCAGATCTCCCCGATCCGCGTCACGTCCCCCGTCTTCGACGGATCAATGCACTTGATCCAGCCCTGACGCTTGCCCCACCAGATGTCTCCCCCAACCGTCACGTACAGCCGGCCCCCGGCAAATACCGGCATGCTCTTGATGTTGCTCGGACTCTCACGCCGATTCGACACCCACTTGTGCACGTCCTCCTTCGGCCCCGATGGATCACAGTCAAACCACCAAACCTTCCTCAAATTCGCAATCCCACCCCCAGCCGCCTCCTGGACCGTCTCAAACGCGTAAACCACCCCGTCACCCCCACCAAAAAACACCAGCGGTCTCCCGTTCACCTCGCCCAACGCCGGCGACGACCACGTGCAATGAAACACCCGCGGCCCGATCCGCTCCGCGTCCTGCGCCACCACACGACCACTCCGCTTGTCAATCACCACCAGACTCGGCGCATCCGGCTTCCGAATCTTCCGATGCGTGTTGTCCACCCCGTTCGACGAATTCACATACAGATAATCACCGTACAACAACGGCGACGAGTGCGCCGCATCATGATGGTATATCCCCACCTCCTTCTCCAAATCACACATCCACAAAATGTCCCCGTCCCTCTCACCCGCCTCAATCAACGCCGTCCCCTTCGGCGTCTGATGCTCCGACTCGTCACGGTACGGCCCATCGTTCCCGTTCGCCATCCCCTGCGCATCCAACGCCACCACTTCATCCCGATTCGTCACCGTATACACCCGCTCCCCCTCAATCGTCGCCGGACCCACCATACCCCCTCTCGGCCAGTCCAAATACACATCCCCACCTATCTTCGGCACCACCAACTGCCACAAAAACCTCCCGTCCCTCTCATCAAAACACATCATCACCCCCCGGTCACCCCGCTGCCTCGAATCACGCGGCTCCCCATTGTTCGTCCCAATATACACCCTCCCCCCTGCAACCGTCGGCGTCCCGTGCGTCTCGTTCCCCAACCGCGCCACCCATTTCACGTTCTTGCCCGTCGCCGGGTCAAACGAGTCCGGTAGCCCCCGCTCCTCCGAAACCATGTTCCGCGTATGCCGCTCACCCCATTGCGGCTGATCACCCCCACGCAAATAACCGCCCACCAATACCAGGAACAACCCCCCACAAATCGCCGCCTTCCCCCATCGACTTGCCTTCATCACCATGCCCACGATTCTACCTCACTCCCGCTCATCCGCCATCCGCTCTCCAAACCAAGCCGAACACGCTCACCCGGCCGCCTCGCCTCCCACTGTCTATGTATTCGCGCAAACCAGCCTTGTTTTTCCCCACGCCTCCAGAGAAGATGCCCCCCAAGCCTTCTCATCTCGAAAGGAGCAGCACAGTGACCCAGACCGTCGATGACCAGACTCTGGAATCCCCCGTCGACCCTGGCTGCCTCCCCGCTTGGAGTGTCGATCAACTACCGACACCCACACCCTTTACCCTCCGCAACTGCCTGGCCATGCTCGGCCCCGGCCTCGTCCTCGTCGGCGGTGCCATCGGCACCGGCGAGTTCGTCATGGGGCCCAAAACCGCCGCCCAGTACGGCGGCGCACTCTTCTGCGTCGTCGTCCTCTCCATCCTCGCCCAACTCATGCTCAACACCGAGGCCATGCGCTATACCCTCGTCACCGGTGAACCCATCATGACCGGGTTCATGCGCTCCCGGCCCGGGCCCAAGTTCTGGATCGTCCTCTACCTCCTCCTCGACGTCGGCTCCTGGTGGCCCGCACAAGCCATGCTCGCCGCCCAAATCCTCGTCATCATGTGGTACAAGCTCGGCCCCACCGCCGACATCACCCCTTACACCAGCACCATCATCGCCGCCTCCTACGTCGTCTTCGTCCTCTGCGGCATCCTCGTCCTCTTCGGCGGAAAAATCTACAACACCATCTCCTTCGTCATCACCGGAAAATTCCTCATCACACTCTTCTTCATGCTCTTCACCAGCATCTTCTTCGTCAGCGGCGCCGTCTGGTGGAAAGTCTGGTCCGCCCTCTTCGATCCCACTCGCCTCCCCGTCGATCAGGTCACCGGAAAACCCTACGTCGACTGGGGCCTCATCTCCGCTCTCACCGCCTACGCCGGCGTCGGCGGAATGGGCAATATCCTCGCCTCCAACTTCGTCCGCGAAAAAGGTTGGGGCATGGGCTCCAAGGTCGGGGCCATCCCCTCCGCCATCGGCGGCCGTAATATCACCCTCTCACACATCGGCACCATCGCCCCCGGTACCCCCGAAAATGCCTCCCGCTTCCGCAAATGGTTCACCCGCGTCGGCGTCGATCAGTACGTCTTCTGGGCTTTCGGCTGCCTCTTCGCCATGATGCTCCCCGCTATGATCGGACTCCAATACCTCCACACCGACAGCCTCAAGGACGCCAAAGACTGGCAATGGGCCGCCGCCGTCGCTCAGGACTTCAAACTCGGCGCCGCACAACGCAATGATACCCTCGCCGCCAAACTCCTCCCCGCCTCCTTCACCACCAACACCCTCGTCCCAGCCGTCAGCACCGGCATCCTACTCATCGGACTCATCATCATGATCCCCGGACAGTTCTTCACCGTCGATGTCACCGCCCGCCGCTGGACCGACGCCATCTGGTCCGCCAGCAAATACGCCCGAACCATGGACACCCATTCCGTCAAATACATCTACTACTTCTTCGCCGCCCTCTTCATCTTCCTCGGCAGCGCTATGCTCACCATCTGCATCCCAAAGCCCGAACTCACCCCCATCAATATGCTCAAAATCGCAGGCGCCATGGCTAACCTCTCCATCTCCGCCTGCATCCTACACACCCTCTATGTCAACCACCGCTTCCTTCCAAAACCCTTCAGACCAGGACCCGCCAAAAGCCTCGGCCTCGTCCTCGCCGCTGCCTTCTTCCTCATTATGTTCGGCCTCGTCGCCAACCAGAAAATCGTCCCCCTCATCTTCAGCAAATAACACAAAACCCCAGCGAGACGGCCACCGCCTTCATCCCGTACCCCCGCCTCAGCTGGCCCCATCCAAAAACCGGAAATCCCAAAACCCCTACTTCCCCAGCGACTTCTTCAACTCCTCCGCCGTCTTCTGCGCCTCCGCCGCCCCCTTCTCCACCGCTTCCTTCACCTTCTGCGCCACCTGCTCCGCCAAATCCTTCATCGCCGCCTGCTGCTCAGCCGTCAGCTTCGCCTCCTGCCCCAGTTCCTTCAATGCCGCCGCCGCCTCCGACCATTTCCCCGCCTTCACCGCCGTCGCCACCTTCCCGGCATTCTCCTTCGCCGTCCCCGCCGATCCCGCAAACGCCTTCTCCAGTTTCGTCGTGTCCACCTTGCTGGAATTGTCGCACCCCACAAGCCCCACCATCAACCCCAACGCAACGCCCGCCAACAGAATGCCCTTCAACATGATGTCACCCAATCGTTAAGCCTCGGATCACTCACATCCATCACCCACAATCCTATGTCTCCCCCATCTGTCCTTCAAGCGCCCCGTTCTCCGTCCCATTCCATTGCATCCGGACTTCCCTTCTCCGAAAATCCCGCCATGAACGCCCTCACCCTCATCACCACCCTCTCGATCCTCTGCCTCGCCATCGCTGCCTCCGCCACCGATGACTCCCCTCCCCCCGCCCCCGCCGTCGAATGCAACCCCCGCGCAGGTCTCCCCAACACCCTCGCCAGGCTCAACGCCAAACAACCTCTCACCATCGCCTACTTCGGCGGCTCCATCACCGCCGCCGACGGGTGGCGCGCCCAGACCACAAAATGGTTCTCCACCCAATTCCCCAACTCCACCATCTCCGAAATCAATGCCGCCATCGGCGGCACCGGCTCCGACCTCGGCGTCTTCCGCTTCGCCCGCGACGTCCTCGCTCACAACCCCAACCTCGTCTTCATCGAATTCGCCGTCAACGACGCTGGCGCCCACCCCTCCCAAATCCATAAATGCATCGAAGGCATCGTCCGACAAGCCTGGAAACACGACCCCAACATCGATATCTGCTTCGTCTATACCCTCGTCGATACCATGGTCCCCACCCTCGCCAACGGCCAGCTCCCCCGCTCCGCCGCCGCCATGGAACAAATCGCCCACCACTACGCCATCCCCTCCATCCACATGGGCCTCGAAGTCGCCCGACTCGCCGCCTCCGGACACATGATCATGAAAACCGAAGGCATGACCGCCCAACAAATCGCCGCTGCCAAAGACAAATTGATCTTCGCCGCCGATGGCGTCCACCCCCGCAATAACACCGGTCACCGCCTCTACACCGAAGCCGTCATCCGCTCCTTCCAGAAAATCAACGCCCTGCCCCCCTCCGCCCCTCGCATACTCCCCCCACCCTTCACCCCCGATCACTACGAGGCCGCCAAACTCGTCCCTCTCACCCAAGCCTCCCTCAGCACAGGCTTCCAAAAACTCCCACCCAACCACCGCCTCGCCCGTTCCTTCTCCAGATTCCTCCCCGATCTCTACGCCGCCACACAACCCGGCGAATCCCTCTCCTTCCGATTCAAAGGAACCTACGCCGGATTCTACGACCTCCTCGGACCCGACTGCGGCCAGCTCAACGCCACCATCGACGCGAAACCTGTAACGATTCTGCGGTTTGATTCGTTCTCCACATACCACCGCTTGGGCTCGTTCGCTCTCGCTGCCGGCCTCCCCGACACCGTCCATACCCTTCGCGTCACCGTCGATTCCGCCATCCCCGATAAGACCGCCATCCTCGCAAAACGCCACGAAAAAATCGACGACCCCACCCGTTTCGAAGGCTCCACCTGGTACGTCGGCTGGATCATGATCATCGGCGAACCCCTCCCCTCACCCCCTTCATCCCTCCCCCACCATCGCCCGATAATCTCCAATACTCCAGATTAAGCGACCGCACCCTCGCGACGATACAACCATGGCCCCTGATCCGATCCGACAGCCCGAGGTCGTCGCATGGCACCAGACCCAACCCTCCCCCCGCACCCCACGAGACCCCACCCCCCCCAACGCCTCCTCCTCTCCGCCCCTAATTCCGTCACCGGCAACCGCATCCTCGCTCATATGACCGCCGCCGGCATCCCCACCGAACAGTCCGACTTCGGACTGGCCATCTCCTGCCCTCCACTCGACTGGTTCACCATCCTCCAATCCATCAGCGCCGGCCTATCCTCCGCCGAACGCCGCGACACCCGCATTGCCATCGTCCATGCACACCAAAACGCCGCCGACCTCCATCACTCCATCTTCCGCGCCCAAAGCATCGAACAAGTCCTCGGCCACGCCCACGAGCAATGGCTCGATGACGTCCTGCGGCACGACCGCATCACCATCCATCTCCAGCCCATCCTCCAGTTCCCCCCAGGCCGAATCCATGGCTACGAATGCCTCATGCGCGCCCTCGATCCCAACGGCCAGCTCATCCCCCCTACACGCGCCTTCGACGTCGCCAGACAACTCGGCAAGCTACCCCTCCTCGATCACAAGTGCCGCCTCGCCGCCATCCGCACCGCCGCCCCTCTCGCCGACACTGGACTGCGATTCTTCATCAACGTCATCCCCACCGCCATGACCCACCCCAGAGCCCAACTCGCCGAAATGCTCCAGGAACTCACTGACCATGGCCTCCGACCCCACCAAGTCATCCTCGAAGTCGTCGAAACCGATCAAATCACCAACCACCGCGAACTCCTCAACGCCCTCCAATGCTATCGAAAAGCCGGATTCCGCGTCGCCCTCGACGATGTCGGCGCAGGCTATTCCTCCCTCCTCTCACTCGCTCGCCTTAGACCCGATTACATCAAACTCGATGGCGAACTCGTCCGCCACGCCGCCTCCAGCGCCCTCGAAGCCAAATTGGTCGCCGACCTCGCCGAAACCGCCCGACAAAACGGCATCATCACCATCGCCGAAGGCATCGAAACACCCAATCAGTTCCGCCTCGTCCTCAACAGCGGCATCCGCCTCACTCAAGGCTACCTCCATGCCAAACCCCGCCCGGCACCCCTGAGCCCCTCCGAAATCCGACTAATCGCCCGTCGCGCCGCCTTGGCCGCCAACGCACACACCGCCGACGCCGCCAACCCCCCCCCCCCCCCCCGGGGCGCCCCCCCCACCGCCCCCCCGGGGCCCCCGGGGGGGGGGGGCGG
>CAYVKG010000035.1:0-3099 GCA_964451955.1 uncultured Tepidisphaeraceae bacterium | reverse complement strand
CCTGAACCCCACCCTCAACTCCACACGCTCGACCCCGGACTCTTCTTCCCGCTCATCCGCTCCACCCTCACCCGCAATACCACCACGTTCTCCAGCCTCGCCTTCTCCATCAGCTTCTCCCGTACCGCCACCGGATCCGGTTCCAATCGCTCCACCAGCATCCCCAACGCCCGACGCTTCTGCTCCGCGTCCTCCACATGCTCCGCCGCCCCCTCAAATATCACCGACCTATACGCGTGCACGCATTCCCCCGCCAAATACCCGCCGTCCTCCACCACCTGCCCACACACCCGCGGATTGTCCCGCAACCAGTCATTCTTCTTCCCCTCCGTCGCACAGTGAACGTAAAAACATCCCTCTTCCTCGCTGAACGCATAATCCAACGCCACCAGGTACGGCTCACCCTCCCGGCACATCGCCAGCGTCAACACCTTCTGCCCTCGGATCACCGCCAGTTGCTCCCCGCGGTCCGACATGTCTCGGTCCATCCGCCGTAAGTGATATACGCGATTCTTGTCCATGCCCCCAAGATTATCACCCATAAACCCCCCCGCCAAACCCGCTTCATTCGATCGGATCACTCCACGCATCCATCTCCTTCACCCGCATACCACCCCAATCACCAACGGCTCCGCCCGCCCTCCTCAAAAACCCCAATCCTCAACCTGCCCCCCATCCCACAACCGCCCCTCCCCTTCGTAGTCCCGTCTGTTCCTCCCATCACGATGCGCCGCTTTATCCCTCCGCCCAAAACCGGTAAGCTCTGCGCCTTTCTCCAATGCCATGACCGCAACATCGCCTTCCCGACCCTCGACGCCCCGCAAATCGCCCGCCATCGGCCATCTCTCGGCCATCGATCTCCAGTCCCTCCACCCCGAAGCCACCTTCCTCCGAATCTTCGGCGCCAACTACATCCACCTCAACCCCCGTGGCGAAGGCGACCTCTATATCACCGAACACGGCCTGCCTTTCGTCGATCAACTCATGCCCGAAAACTGGTACGAAGACCAGTGGTTCAAAGCCAACCGACAACGCCTCGAAGGCACCTCCGCCGTCTACCGCGTCCAAACACGCCCACTCCCAGGACGACTCCCCCGATCCCTCGACCTCGTCGTCAAATGGTCCCGCGTCGGACAGGATATCCCCCTCGATACCTTCACCCTCGACCGCGCCGTCAACTGCGAATTCAACACCCCCTTCGAAGAATTCTCCCTCGTCGAGGAAATGCGCCGCGGAGAATACGGCCCAAAAGACATCCGCATCCTCACCCAAAAACCCCTCGCCATCTACGTCCCCCCGGAAAAACTCCAACTCTGGCAAACCGGCCGAAGCCGCGAAAAAATCCTCCGACAAATCGCCCGACACCCGGGCGTCGAAATCGACATCCTCCGCTCCTACATCCTCCTCTACGGATGGATCAAAGGCGTCAACGCCGTCGAAGCCTACCACCGATCCTTCTATGACGCCTCCCAACAACAAGCCCAACTCGCCGAACTTACTCAAACCGTCCACGACGACCTCGAAAAAAAAGGCTTCATCGTCGCCGACCACAAACCCACCCACTTCATCCTCCGAACCGGCGAAAACGGCATCCTCCGACGAAACGGCCGAATCGCCTACGCCCTCGTCGATTACGAACTCCTCGCTCGTACCCCTCAACACGAAAACGCCGTCCGCGCCTCCGGACGATCCGCCTACCTCAATATGATGGCCAACCGCTTCCAACCCGTCCCTCTCTCCCAATTCCCCGACCACCTCAAACACGCCAACATCCTCGGCGTTGACTACGTCTTCGGACGAACCGAATCCACCGGCGGCGCACTCTGGGTCGTCGGATCCAATCCCGAACTCTTCAACTACTTCCTCCCCGAACGATGGCGCACCAAACCCGTCAAACTCTCCCAACTCAACCAAACCTACTACTCCTGCACCAAAGACCGCATCCACCTCGTCTGGAAAATCTCCCGCGTCGGCGAATTGCCCCCGGGCGACCCCGCAAACCCCCTCTACAAGGCCCAACTCCTCCATGGCTTCAACAACCCCTTCGAAGAAGTCGCCTTCGCACTCCAACTCGCCCGAAAAGGACTCCACACCACCTACCCACGCGCAATCTACGTCACCGGACAACAATCCGGCTCCGCAGGCTATATCCTCGACCGCCGACACCTCGATCGCTTCTCCCATCTCCTCGCCCCAGACCACACCCCCATCCTCCCCCCAAACCACGACTACATCACCATCTGGGGCTATTGGCGCGGCCTCGAAGATGACGAAGCCCCCACAGACTCCGGCTACTGGACTCCCATCGACGCCCTCCAAGCCACCACAAAAGGACTCCTGCCCCCGGACGTCCTCGAACAACTCATCGCCCTCCACCGCAACGACCTCGCCGCCGCAGGCTTCCAGGATACCAACCTCCGCGGCGACCATATCCTCCTCTCCTACAGGCCCGCAGGCGCCTTCAAACTCAACCCCGCCGGCCAAATCGAACGCCGCCAATGCAACTTCGAACTCGTCAAACCCATCGGAGATTCCCAGGACCTCTCACGATGACCCTCACCGTCAAGTGTCCAAACTGCCGCAAGTCCCTCACCCTGCAGCCGACCGATGCCGGCCACACCACCATGTGCCCCGCCTGCGGCGCGTCCTTCCTCGCTCCTGACCTCAATCTCTTCCAACCCGCAACAAACACCCCCTCTCTACCTCCAACGCCCCAACCCTTCCCCTCTTCCTCCATTCCACCCCTGCCCCTTCACAAGCTCCCATCCCCTCCGCCCACCTCACTCCATGACATCCCCCAAAAGTCACATCCCAATTACCGCTCCGCTATCGCCGCCACCCTCCTCGCCCTTGCCGTCTTCGCTCTCGCCGTACTCATCGGCATCCTCATCGTCAAACACACCTCCGCTCCCCCCCCAACTCCAGCCCTCTCCACTCCCGATCCCCAGCCGCCCACCCAAACTCCAAACCCCCTCCACAAAACCCGCGCCGCCCAACTCCCCATCCCAAATAAACCCGCTTCCGACCCCGCCAAAATCCCCCCAACTTCGCAACCTGACACCCCCCCTCCTCGGCCCGGCCGCCCCCGGCCCCCCCCCC
>CAYVKG010000034.1:31188-42570 GCA_964451955.1 uncultured Tepidisphaeraceae bacterium | reverse complement strand
CCGCGAAGGCCAGCAGAGACAGCGAAGCAGGCTCCGGAACGGGGATACCGTTCAGCACGATCTCGCTCACCTGCATGCTGTTCGCAGTCCCAGCATCACGCACCGTCGGAACCAGGATTCGGTAGTAGGTGAAGAAGTTGCTCGGAGCAATCGCAATCTCCGTCCCATAGACCTTCCGGCCTGGATCCACTTCCACGCCCGACGCGCCACTGTAAATCAGCGTCCAAGTCGTGTCGAACACGCCCAAGTAACCCGAGAATGGGCCATTGGCGCCTTCGATCGTTACCGTCATGGGATCGCGATTTGGGCTGTCATTCGCAGTCGCCAACCGGAAGCTCGTGAGCATCGAAGGCCCAAAAGCAGGCACCACGATGATACCGGTGTTCAACTTTCCAAAGTTCAGATACTTGGTGTCCACCGTGCCATCAATCGCCTTCGCGGGTGACTCGGCCATCGGATAGTTGTTCGCCGCCGTGATCGGAAGACCACTCAGTTGAGCACCGGCCACCGCATTGACCGCATACACCGGATCGGTAGGCGCCAATATCACCGCGGCTTGGGCATAGCCAACCATCCCAAGCAGCATTCCCAGAACCGCCGTACACAAGAACGATCGTGAATTGAGCATAAAATTCTCCCACTCTCCAAAAAGAGATCTCAAGAAATGTCTCAGGACTATCTGCGTCCTCCAACAGCAATTCTTGCCGATTATACCCGCGCTTTGGCGGAGGGGCTAATTCCGAATCTGAATTTCTGCCATTCTTCTCACTGATATATGCTCTTGACTAGAAGCAATTTACCTATATTCGGAATACCTCCCACATCGCACATCTTGCCCATGCTACGCAGACGGCAAGACCATGACGCATCTGCTGAGAATACGCCCATTGAGACCGCAATGGGCGTCCAAAGGTCCCCCCGATGTGCCTTCGCCAGCGCACGCGCACTCGTTCTAGGTCGTGGCGAATATCTCAGCGCGCAAAGAAGAACCCCGGACGCACGCCCGGGGCTCTGACAATCCGATCTCTAATCGGCCGCAATTAGTGCCGGCGGCGGAGCAGCAGGCCCGCGAAGGCCAGCAGAGACAGCGAAGCAGGCTCCGGAACGGGGATACCGTTCAGAACGATCTCGCTCACCTGCATGCTGTTCGCAGTGCCGGCATCACGCACCGTCGGAACCAGAATGCGGTAGAAGCTGAAGAAGCTGCTCGGAGCAATCGCAATCTCCGTCCCATACACCTTCCGGCCCGGATCCACTTGCACGCCCGACGCGCCACTGTAGATCAGCGTCCAAGTCGTGTCGAAAACACCCAGATAACCCGAGAAGGGGCCATTGGTGCCTTCAATCGTGATGGTCATCGGATCCCGCTCCGGTGCATCGTTGGCAGTCGCCACCTTGAAGCTCGTAAGCATCGACGGCCCAAACGCAGGCACCACGATGATACCGGTGTTCAACTTCCCAAAGTTCAAATACTTGGTGTCCACCGTGCCATCAATCGCCTTCGCGGGTGACTCGGCCATCGGATAGTTGTTCGCCGCTGTGATTGGAAGACCACTGAGCTGGTCACCCGCCACCGCATTGACCGCATACACCGGATCGCTCGGTGCTAATATCACCGCCGCCTGAGTAAAACCCACCGCAGCCAGCACCAAGCCCACAACCACCACACTCATAAGGGATCGCGACTGAGACATAATGTTCTCCCGCTCTCCTAAAAAGACCATCTGAGAAATTGAGTTCGGACTACACTCCGTCCGAGAACCACTACATCTCATTATAACCCAATTCTCGTGTCAGGCCAGTAATCTCGTTAAATTTATTGCATCTTTCCAAAGATCGGTGCTCATCAGGACCGTAACACGCCAAGAACCAGTGTCTTGCACTATCCAACTAGGTGACTGAGGCAAGATGGATAAGCTGCCAATAGCGGCCATTCGCCAGTTGCCCCACCTGATTATATAGAACTATAATACTCCACTATGTGCGGCCAGCGAGTCGCCGCCAGCTGCCGCACGACCGTAGCGGAGAAAAGGAGCACACCATGTCAGATCTGGAAATCCAAGCCTCCACCAGGGGTTTTGCCTCAATGGAACAGGACCGCCAACGCGAGATCGCCCGCAAGGGAGGAGCGGCCGTCAGCCGAAACCGCGAGTACATGGCGGCGATCGGCCGCAAGGGCGGCCAGCGCATCAGCCAAAACCGCGAGCATATGGCCAACATCGGCCGCAAAGGCGGGCAGCACATCAGCCAGAATCGCGAACACATGGCCGCCATCGGACGCAAGGGCGGAGAGGCCGTCAGCAGAGACCGCGAACACATGGCCAGCATCGGGAAAAAGGGCGGCGAAGGCTAGCCAAAAACGCCTCTCGCCCGCCATCGCTTGCCCAATTGCACCGTGACCCCTCGCCCGACCCCCTCTCCTTGCGGATATCCGGCACAGCACCCGCCCAGATCTATAAAGAACGCGGGTGTTTGTAACGTTCACAGCATTCGCACCGCGCGCCGAAATTGGTATTCTCATCCCGTGCAGGTTGGTCCTTCATTCACACGGGAGCGACAATGGGAATATTCGACAAACTCCGCGGCGAACTCATTGATATTGTCGAGTGGCTGGACAACACCCGCGACAACATGGTCTACCGGTTCCAGCGATACGACAATGAAATCAAGTACGGAGCGAAACTCGTCGTCCGCGAGTCTCAGGTGGCTGCATTCATCAACGAGGGACGCCTCGCCGACGTCTTCGGACCAGGCACCTACACCCTCGAAACTCAGAACCTCCCAATCCTCTCCACCCTCCGCGGCTGGAAATACGGGTTCAGCAGCCCCTTCAAGGCCGAGGTCTACTTCGTCAGCACTCGCACCTTCACCGGACACAAGTGGGGCACCAAGAACCCCATCATGCTCCGCGACCCCGAATTCGGACCCGTACGCCTCCGCGCCTTCGGAACCTATGGACTGCGCGTCTCCGACGCCGCCGCCTTCCTTCGCCAATTCGTCGGCACCGACCAGCGATTCACCATCGAAGACATCGGCGACCAGCTCCGCGATATGGTCGTCGCTCGATTCGCCGATATTCTCGGCGAAAGCAAGATCCCTGTCCTCGATATGGCCAGCAATCAGGATGAACTCGGAAAGTTCATCTCCGGCCGCATCCACGACGACTTTTCCCAATTCGGCCTCGAAGTCGTCGCACTCGTCGTCGAGAATATCTCCCTACCCCCCGAAGTCGAACAGGCCCTGGACAAGCGCACCAGCATGGGCGTCATCGGAAACCTCAACGCCTATTCCCAATTCCAGGCCGCCAACGCCCTCCAAGACGCCGCCAAAAACCCGGGCGGTCTCGCGGCCGGTGGCATGGGAATGGGCATGGGTTTCGCCATGGCCAACCAGATGGGACAGGCCCTCAACGCCGGCCAATCCCCCACCCCCCAATCGCCCCCGCCGCTCCCAACCTCCCAGGCCTTCTTCATCGCCATCAACAACCAGCAGGCCGGCCCGTTCGACCTGGCCCAACTGGCCGAAAAAACCAAGGCCGGCGAACTCGGCCGACAAACCCTCGTCTGGAGATCCGGCATGAGCAGTTGGATGCCCGCTGAAAAGGTCATCGAACTCGCCTCGCTCTTCGCCGCCGTCCCCCCACCGCTGCCGCCACAGCAGGTGTAAAACGCCTCGCTCAGGCGATCAATACGAAAGCTCCCACCAATGGGTGAGTCAACGCAATCTCAGCGACAGTTCCCGTGCAAACAGTGCGGCGCAAGTCTGGTCTTCGAACCCGGACAAGTCGCGCTCAAGTGCCCTTACTGCCAGACCCGAAACGAGGTCGCCACAGCCAACGCTCCGGTCGACGAGGAAGATTTCCTCGCGGCCCTTGCTCAACATCCGGCCGACGAAACCCAGGAATCTCTCACGGTCAAATGCGCCGCCTGCGGCGCCGAGTCCTCCCTCAAACCCGACGTCACCGCCGATAAATGCCCCTTCTGCGGCGCCGCCATCGTCGCCCAGGGAACCTCCACCCGCCAGATCAAACCCAAGAGCCTCCTCCCATTTCATGTCAACCGCAATCAGGCTATGAACGCCTTTCGCTCCTGGGTCACTAGCCTCTGGTTCGCCCCCGGCGACCTCGCCCGTTTTGCCGACGCCAATGGCCTCAAAGGCGTCTACATCCCCTACTGGACCTATGACTGCAACACCCAGTCTCGATACATCGGCGAACGCGGCGACGACTACTGGGACACCGAACACTACACCACCATCGAAAACGGGAAGACCGTCACCAAGACCCGCCAAGTCAGAAAAACCCGCTGGCGACGCGTCTCAGGAACCGTCGAGAACGCCTTCGACGACGTACTCATCCTCGCCAGCCACTCCCTCCCGCGAAAGTACACCGAGCAACTGGAACCCTGGGACCTGCAGAATCTGGTCCCCTACAGCGACGAATACCTGGCTGGCTTTGTCGCCGAAAGCTACCAGATCGACCTGAAAAGCGGCTTCGAACTGGCCAAAGAACCCATGGCCAGCGAAATCCGCTCCACCATCCGCGGCGACATCGGTGGCGACCACCAGCGCATCCACTCCGTCGACACCCGCTACTTCAATATCACCTATAAGCACATCCTCCTGCCGCTCTGGATCAGCGCCTACCTCTACCGCGAAAAAACCTACCGCTTCCTCATCAACGCGCGGACTGGCGAAGTCAGCGGCCAGCGACCCTACAGCGCCTGGAAGATCGCCTTCCTCGTCTTGGCTATCCTCGCCATCGCCGCCACCGTGATGATGGTCATCCAATACAACCGCTAGCCATCGCCCAAACGGGGCGGAACACGACCGTTTCCAGTATCATCGTCGCCCGGATAGACGATGGGCAATCAAAATGAGTCCCCCCTGGGCGAACATCGCGCAAGCAAGCATGAGCGGCAAAGACCGCCGCATGCGCGCCGTCCTCGCGCGAGGCCTGCTCCGAGCAGCCAGTATCCCCTACGCCTCCGCCACACGCATACGAAACGCCGTCTATGACTCCGGCCTGGGCGTCAAGCACGCCGCTGTCCCCGTCATCAGTGTCGGAAACATCACCACAGGGGGCACCGGAAAAACGCCTGTCGTCAGATGGCTTGTCGAGCGATTGCGCCATGAAGGTTGGCAGCCCGCGATCCTCCTCAGGGGCTACAAGCGATCCGCCCTTGGCATCAGCGACGAACAGGCAATGCTTGCCGACCTCCTCCCCGGCATTCCCGTCCACGCCCAGGCCAATCGCGCCGCCGCCGCCAGAAAACTCCTCCTTGACCACCCCCACATCAACCTCCTCGTCCTCGACGATGGATTCCAGCATCGCCGCCTCGCCCGTGATTTCGATCTCGTGCTGATCGATGCGAGAGAGCCCTTCGGCTACGCCCATGTCCTGCCTCGGGGCCTCCTGAGAGAACCGTTGAGCGGCTTGGCCCGTGCCAGCGCTTTTGTCATCACGCACAGCAACGAGATCCCCCAGGACAAACGCGCCCGCATCGAGCAAACACTCCGAGAATACAACGCCCCCGCGCCGATCTACCACGCAAGGCATGTGCTGACAGGCTTGACGAACGCATCGAGACGAATGACCTTTGCCGACCTGGCGAACACACGCTTCTTTGCCGTCGCCGGAATCGGTCGCCCCGATGGACTCGACAAATGCCTCTCCCGCTGCGGAGACGCCTACCGCGGTCATCGGTGGTTCGAAGATCACCACGACTATCGCAATGAGGACCTGGCGGCTGTGTGGCAGGATGCGAGAACGGCAGGAGCAGACCTCATCGTGGTCACACAAAAGGATTGGGCGAAAATCAGGTGTCTACCCGGTGCCGGCCAAATACCCATCTGGCAGATGGAGTTGCAGATCGAGTTCGAGGAATCCGGCGAAGCGGGATTGACCGAGTTCGTTTGCACAACCATTGAGAAAAAGAGAGCCGATGTCTGACCGGAACCATCCGATTCACCGTCTGATGATCACCACGCGGAACAGCCCGCTGTCCGCTCGGAGTCCACGGCGTCTGATCCTTTGCGCCATCCTCACCGCCGGACTTGCCGGGTGCCTGGCAAACAAGACGACCGCCCAGCCGGAAGGACCGCGGCGACTCCAGGGCGTAACCTTCGTCGATCCGGTCAAGGCCATTGCCTCAAACGCGAATATCTCGGTGCGCGGCGCACGGAATGAAACGGTGACCTGCGCCATCCAGATTAACCAGTTCCCGCCAATCAACGTGAAAAAGCTCTATGCCCTGCGCGTCACCGAGTTCAAAACCGAGAGTGGCGCCGCCATCGGCCCGGATCGCCTGCGAGCTTACCAGCTGCTCCCCATGCCCGTGGACATCAACCGCGCCGGGATAGTCAGGCAGACTGGCCTCGAACCAACTGTCAACGCGCTGCCCAGGGCGCTCTTGCCAATTCCCTTGGATGACGGCACGCTTCCACTCGCGCGCCTGCGAAACGCCAACCGGGCCGCCGATCGGGACTCCCGGGCCGATGAACCCGATGCGCCGTCCCCTATCGTATGGTTCGATCTACAACTCCCCCCCACCGCAAAGCCCGGCGAGTATAAGGCAACATGTGAGCTGGTCGAGGCCGGGAAGACCGTCGCGTCCGCCCCACTGAAATTGCTCGTGGATGATTTCGTCATCCCCGATGAGCGCCATCTGCTCATGGTCGGCCTGCTCGATTGGACCGGATTGACCCGACTGTTTCCGGAACAGTTCATGGGCGTGCAGACCAACCTCCTGAACCGCCGGGAAGCCAGGTACACGGCCGCCGTCAAGACCCTCGATCACCTGGTCACACTCGCACAATCCCATCGAACGCAGTTGGTCATCCCTCGACTGCAGCCCATCGTGAAATGGCCCAGCGGGAAGCCACCGCAGATCGACTGGAAAGACTTCGATGGACTGGCGAGCCCCTGGTTGCGAGGCGACGCGTTCGCGGATCTGGTGCCCCTCGGATACTGGCCCTTGCCGGCGCCAGACCACATCGGAATGCTCGATGAGAAATCGCAAATGGAGTACTGGGCGGCCGCCGCAGAGCATTTCGACCAGAACGACTGGTTGGGACGATCCGCCATCACCGTCGAAACAACGGGCCAGGAACGCGCTCGCCTGATGGAAGCCATGGAAGTCTCCGAGGCGGCAAACCGATTGCTTGCCGTCCATCCTCGCGTCAGGGTTAGCGTCCCGATCGAGGAAGAACAGTTGCAGTTGGCGACGCCAGCCGCCCCAAAACGCATCCCGGCTGAAGCCCTGGATCGCCTGCTTTACGCGGTGCCAGGACTCGTGTCCGCATCCCCCCTACAGAAACTCCCCGACAACCGCGGAACACGCTGGTTGCGCACCGACCTGCCCGGCCTCATTCCCTACGGCGGCGCAGGCGCCGATGAACGCGAAGTGCGGTTGTGGGCATGGCTCGCATTCTTGCGAAAAGCCCAGCTCATTCAGTGGCCCTCCGTCTTGCCCGCCACCAACAACCCCGCTAGCGCCGCCAATCCGGAAGAACTCGTCTGGTTCTACCCGGGATCATGGTTTGGCGTGAATGAGCCGCTGCCAACCCTCCAACTCAAGTGGCTTCGCCGCGCACAACAGGACTATGAGTACCTGTGGCTGGCCAGACAACGAGGCCAACTCGCGCGGGCAAACACGCTCGCAAGGCTCATCAGCAAACCCGTCGAAATCCCCCCAACGCAAGTCGCCGATGCCGTCTACGGACTGATGTCCGGAAGCAGCGAGCAGCGCACCTGGTCTGATGCGATGGAACTCCTGCGGCAAACCATCCTGCTCAGCGAACCCGGACAGACCCTCAATCCCACCGCCGAACGAGAACTGATGTATAGACTCGCCGGGTGGACCAAGCTTCACGAGCGACCCTATCTCATCGGCCGGTCCACCGAGTGGATCTTCCAGGGCGGCGGAAGCACAACACTCTCGCTGCGGCTGGGCGTCGATATCTATAACGCCGCGGAACAACAGCCGGAAAAGAACCAACTCCGTCTGTCGGCTATGCCGGCCGGATGGCTGGCTAACATGCCGCCCGTTGAGGTGCCTCAACTCGGCACCTATAGCGTGAATCGCTTCTACCTGAACACCCAGGTCGATCCGGCCAAGCAGTCGACCAATCCAATCGCTCCCATCACGGCAACGTTCACGGACGGATTCACCGGGCGATCTTATTCCAACGCAATGATCGTGCCCGTCGCCCTCTGCGAAGCTCGCCATGGCGCCCCACCGAGACTCGATGGCTCGCTCGAAGATTGGGCCCCGGAAGATGCCCTGCATGAAGGCCCTCTCGTCCGAATGCTCGACAAGCCGTCCCTCCAAAGACAGCAGGTCGATCGCGCAAAAACATCAACATCGCTCTACTCCACCTGGACCCCCACCAGTCTCAATATCGCCTTTCGCATCGACGGGGCCGATTCGCCCATCACCAACGCCGGCACAAACTTCGTCAGGTATCAACTCCGCCGCGCCTGGGGCGAGGATGTCTGCGAACTGCTCGTCCAGCCCGTCTACGCCGATAATTCCGTCGGCCCGCTGCTCCATCTGGCTTGCAAGCCCCAAGGACAACTGGTCATCTCACGCCGCCTCGACCCTCGCCTCTATGCCAGCCCATGGCAGGCCTTCGCCGCCTCCGACGTCATGTACGGCTACAGTGTCGCCAAGTCCGTCTGGCGAGGTGAAATCGGTATCCCCTGGGACGTCATCAACGATGCCCCCCACGCAAACAAACGACCCGTCCTCCTCCGCTTCAATTTCTCACAACACCTGGCCACAAGAGGCGAATCCTCAAGCTGGGCCGGGCCCGTTGACTTCGGCCGCGACGAGGGATTCATGGGCGCGATCCAACTTAAGAGCGATCAGTAACACATTCGCGACGAAACTCCCGGTTTTTGCCTGCCTGTTCCACTGCCCTGGTGTACAATAAATACATGATCCGGATTCGTGAAATCGTGGACCCTGATCTGCGCAAGCGTGTGCTGGAAGCGTTGGCTACGGCGCGTGGCTGCTCGGTCGCGGCGATTCCCGATTGGTTCGAGCTGGATGATGCGGATTACGTGGACCTGCTCAACGACCTCAAAGAGGCCGAGGCCGGCCCGCCCCGCGACTACGATCCGCGAATGTGAGCGGCTTCACCACGCCCAACAGCAACAGCATCACTTCCGCATCCAATTGGCCCCGGAAAAAACGGAGCCCAAGCCTCACTGCGCCCATCAGACCCCCTTCGACAGCGCCGCGACTCGCGACTGATACTCCTCGTGCAGCCGCAAAACCATCGGCCCGGCCTTCGCCGCAATGACCTGCCTGTTGTACTGCGACACCCAACCTAGTTCCCGCGTCGTGCTCGTAATGAACACCTCGTCCGCATACAAAATCTCCGCTTCCGAGATCGGACGCTCCACCGCCCCAATCCCTAGTTCCCCCGCCAGATTCAACAGAAACGCCCGCGTGATCCCCGGCAAAACCTTCGGCCCCACCGGATGCGTGATCAGTGTGTCCCGCTTCACAATAAACAGGTTGCTCGTCGAACACTCCGTCACCATCCCGTCACTCACAAACACCGCCTCGTCCGCCCCCGCCGCCACCGCCGCGTTCTTCGCCAGAATGTTCGGCAACAACGCAATCGACTTGATCCAGCACCGGTTCCACCTCTCGTCCGGTACCCCCAACAGCTTCAAACCCTTCACCGCCGCCGGCGATTGCATCGCCGCCAATGGCCTGGCGTAAAACAGCAGCGTCGGCTTCGGATCCGTATAAACGTGGTTCCGTGGCGCGTGCCCGCGCGTCAGTTGCAGATAAATCATCCCCTCTTTCACCTTCGACTGCTCAATCAACTTCCTGATCTCCCCGGCAAGCTGGTCCTTGGATATCGGCATCGCAATCGCCACGCTCGCTGCCGACCGCTCCAGACGGTCCAAGTGCTCCGCCAGCGTGAACGTCCGGCCGCCGTATATCCGGATCACCTCATAAACCCCGTCCGCGAACTGAAACCCGCGGTCCTCGACGCTGATGCTCGCCTCTTTGAAAGCAATGACCTTCCCATTAAGCCAGATGATGTCGTTCATGAATGACCTTGGTCCTTTGAATCGGCTCGGAATTGTACGCGGCAAACCGCTGATGCGACAGCGGACACCTGGAGCCTCCCTGTCAATCCGAATATCCCATGGTTATCGACAAGGCCGGCCGAAAAGATGAATCGCCTGCCCCGCCAGCTTCCGTCTGCGCTATCTTTCATGGCCCTTGATGGGTTCGACATCTATAATCGCGCCGGGCATGGAGAAGACGGACCCAACTTCAACCGAATGGACGGACGACCTGTTGGGCGATCCCCACGCCGTCGCCGACAAACGCGCCCGGGTCCGGAAGATGTTCGCCGCGATCGCCCCCTGCTATGACCTGAACAATCGGGTGCACAGCCTCTGGCAGGACCAGCGATGGCGGAGGAAGGCCGTCCGGCTCGCCCAGCTTAAGCCCACGGACGTTGTCGTCGATGTCGCCTGCGGCACGGGGGATCTGACGATGCAGTTCAACCGTGCCCTTGGCATCGACGGCCGAACGGTGGGCATCGACTTCACGTTTGAGATGCTCCGGCTGGCTCGTCGAAAGGCTGGCTCCGATCCGTTCGAGCCGCCGCACTTCATCAATGCCGACGCCCAGTCCCTTCCGCTGCCCGATGCCTTTGCCGACGTGGTTTCGATTGCGTTCGGGATTCGCAACGTTCAGGACCCCGCCGAGGTTCTTGGCGAGTTCTATCGCATCCTGCGTCCGGCCGGGCGTGTGATCATTCTGGAGTTCTCCCTGCCGAGGAACCCGCTGCTTCGAGGTCTTTACAACTTCTACTTCCGCAGAGTCCTTCCTCGCACGGCGACGTGGATCAGCCGGGACAGAACGGGCGCCTATCGGTATCTGCCGGAGTCGGTGAACACCTTCATAGTGCGGGAGCGGATGATGGCGATGATGCGGGAGGCGGGGTTCGGGCAGGTGGAGGCGTTTCCGATGACGTTCGGGATCTGCGTGTGTTATCGGGGGGTGAAGTGAGGGGTTGGGGTGCGTATGATTGGGGTATGGACATCGTGGTTGGCATTACGGGCGCGGCGGGGGCGTTGTATGCGCAGCGGTTCGTGCGGGGTGTGGGGGGGGCGGGCGTGCATGTGCATCGGGTCGTAGCGGCGAACGGGAGGCGGCTGCTGCACGATGAGTTGGGGATGGAGGGG
Source organism: uncultured Tepidisphaeraceae bacterium (assembly GCA_964451955.1). Lineage (GTDB taxonomy): Bacteria > Planctomycetota > Phycisphaerae > Tepidisphaerales > Tepidisphaeraceae > JAPLNB01. The sequence goes on along the minus strand of CAYVKG010000034.1, from coordinate 31,349 downwards.
TTGGATCTGGCGGCGTTTGCGGGGCGGGAGGAGCATGGGATCACGGTGTACAGCCACAGGGATGTGGGGGCGAAGATCGCGAGCGGGTCGTTTCTGCACGACGGGATGGTGATCGTGCCGTGTTCGAGCAACACGCTGGGGGAGATCGCGCACGGTTTGGG
>CAYVKG010000034.1:0-31178 GCA_964451955.1 uncultured Tepidisphaeraceae bacterium | reverse complement strand
AGCGGCGGCGGCTGGTGGTGTGTCACCGGGAGATGCCGTTGTCGGCGGTGGACGTGAACAACTACAAGATTTTGACAGATGCGGGTGGGATCGTGGCGCCGGCGAATCCGGGGCTGTATCTGAACCCGGCGACGGTGGGCGAGGTGGTGGACTTCGTGGCGGGGAAGTTGCTGGATCTTGTTGGGGTGGCGCACGCGTTGGAGACGCGTTGGGAGCCGGAGAAGCGGGGTTTGGGGCGGGCGGGGTCTTAGCAATTATACATTAAAGAGGAAATGGGTGATATCGCCGTCCTTCATGACGTAGTTTTTTCCTTCGACGCGTAGTTTGCCGTGGTGTTTGATTTCGTGTTCGGTTTTGTACTGGACAAGGTCATCGAGGGAGTAGATTTCGGCGCGGATGAAGCCTCGTTCGAAGTCGGAGTGTATGGCGCCGGCGGCCTGTGGGGCGGTGGCGCCGATGGGGATGGTCCAGGCCTTGATTTCGATGGGTCCGGCGGTGAAGAAGGCATGGAGGCCGAGGAGTTTGAAGGCTTCGCGGGCGAGGAGTGCGAGGGCGGGTTCTTTGAGTCCCATGGCGGCGAGCATTTCATCGCGTTCGGGTTCGGCGAGTTCGGCGATTTCGGCTTCGAGTTTTCCGCAGACGGCGACCATGGGGGCGTTTTCGTTGGCGGCGCGTTGTCGGAGGGCTTTGACGCGGTCGGATTGACCCTGGGGGTCGTTTTCATCGACATTGGCGACGAAGAGGACTTTTTTGGCGGTGATGAGTCCCATGCTCTTGATGATTTTTTTCTGTTCGGGGGTGAAGTTGATTTCGCGGACGGGTCGGCCCTGGGAGAGGATATCGACGGAGCGTTTGAGGATTTCGGCGCGGGCGATGGCGTCTTTGTCGCCGGAGCGGGCGGCGCGTTGGGCCTTGTCGAGGGAGGCTTCGACGGATTCGAGGTCGGCGAAGATGAGTTCGGTTTCGACGGTATCGACATCACGGACGGGGTCGATGGAGCCTTCGACGTGTGCGACTTCGTCGTTTTCGAAGCAGCGGACGACGTGTAGGATGGCGTCCATGTCGCGGATATGGGCGAGGAACTTGTTGCCGAGGCCTTGGCCGGTGGATGCGCCGCGGACGAGGCCGGCGACATCGACGACCTGGATGGTGGCGGGGACGATTTTGTCGGTTTCGATGAACTGGTTGATGATATGGAGTCGATGGTCGGGCACGCGGGCGATGCCGATGTTGGGTTTGGTGGAGGCCTTGGAGTAGGCGGCGGACTCGGCGCCGGCGGCGGTGAGGGCGTTGAAGACGGTGGTTTTGCCGACGAGTGGCAGGCCGATGATACCAACTTGCAGAGCCATGATGGGTTTCTCCGTTAAGCCAAGGGGTGGCATTGTAACCGAAGGAGGGGCGGTGAGGAGTCGGGAGTGGTTGGTTGGGGGTAAAGGGGTGGGGTGGGGAGGCGGAAATGGAGGGGGCGAAGGGGGGCGGGGGATGTAAGGGGAGGATTGGCTGGGGGTTGTGGGTTTTGAGGGGCTGAAAAAAGGGGCAAAAAGCGACGAAAAGCGACAGAAACCGACCGAAAGCGACGTGAAGGGACGGGGGAGGGACGTAAGGTGGCCGGGAACGGACTGAGAGGAAGGTTGGAGGTATGAGAGTCGAGGCGGGAGGGGATGGATGGGGCGGGGAGGGGGCGCGGGGTTGGCGGCAGCCTATCGGCTGCAGTCTGGCGGTGGCAAGCGTGGGCCACGGTCGTGCGCATCGTAGTCCTCCTATATATAGGGGTGGGTTTGCGCGGGAATGGTGGGGTTTGGCGCAGCGCGAGATGGGAGAAGTGGGGATTTTCCGGGGAAAATGAGAAGAAGATTTTTTTATTTTTCCCGATGGCGCAACGGGGAAAATAGCAGAAGGTTGCTTTTGTGGTGGAAGTCGGAAGTCAGAAGGTGGAAGGCAGTAGGCAGGGGTCCGAGATCAGGGGTTGGGCGTTGGCATTTTTGATCGGCGAGGTGACTGATGCAGACCGAGGAGGCCATGTGGTTGCGCCCTTTCGTCCTGGGGGCATAAATGGGGTGCCCGACGGAGTGGTATTAGAAGAGGTGTTGGTGGGCAAGTCCAGGGGAATTGGGGAGGGGGAGAGGCGGTGTGGGATGGGGGGTGCGGTGGGGAGGGAGGTTGGGGGTTATGGGGTTGGGGAGAGGTGTTTTTGGGCGAATTGGATGAAGGTGGGCCAGTTGGGCGCGTTGGTGTGGCCGCCGGCGTGTTGTCGCCAGGCGAGATGGCCGTCGAGGAGGGCAGTTTGGACGGGGGGGAACTGGGTGGTACCGAGGTCATTTTTACCGAGGAGTTTGAAGACGGGACCTGCGGCGACGGCGGCCATGAAGCTGCCGCGTTGATCGACCCAGGTGCCCTCGGCGCCGGGACCTGAGGAAGCGCCGTAGCTGATGAAGGTGGGTCTGGGCGCACAGAGAGCGATGAGGTGGTGAGAATCGACGGGGAGGTGGCTGGGGTTGAGGGGTCCTGCGTATTTGAGGAAGTTACCGGCCATCCAGTGGTATTCGCCGGTGGAGGCGAGGTTTTCGACGAGTTCGCCGAAGTTGCGGCGGAAGAGTTTAGCGCCGCCCGCGCCGGAGGAGCCGATGAAGCCGATGGCGAAGCGTTGGTCGTAGGCGAAGGTGAGGAGAGCGGCCTTGCCGTAGCGGGAGAGTCCTTCGATGCCAACGCGGGTGGGATCGACGGATTTGTCGGTGAGGAGGTAATCGAGGGCGCGGCTGGCGCCCCAGGCCCAGGCGCGGAGAGCGCCCCAGTCGTCGGGTTTTCGGGGTTGGCCTTTGTTGCAGAGTCCGATGATTCCGCGAGTGAGGCCTGCGCCGTTGTCGGCCTGGTAGCTGGTGGGGGTGAGGATGGCGAAGCCCCAGCCGATGGCGAGGAGTTGCTGTTGCCAGTTGGGGGGTGAGGTGGGGAATGGGGGAAGTCGTTGGGGGCGGGAGGCGGGTTGAGAGGTGGGGGAGGGGAAACTGAAGCCGAACTCGATGATGACGGGGACGGGGTGAGGGGACTTTGCGGGGGTGGTGAGGGAGAGTTGGATGATGACGGGGATATCGGGGCAGGCGGAGTTATCGACGATGCCGCGGAGTTGTTTGGAGATGACGGGGATGCCTGCGATGGTGGAGTTGGAGGAGGAGGCGAGGTGCCTGGAGACGTTTGGGAGGTTTTTTGGGACGCGGCCGTTGATTTCGCGATCGATGTGTTCGATGATTTCGGGTCGGCGGTGGTTCCACCAGAGTTCCGGGGTGGTGACTTTTTGGCCGTTGTTGAGGGTGAGGGGGTCGGGGAGGATTGGGAAGGGGTTGGCCTTGGTTTCGTCGGTGTTTTGGTAGTTGGGTGAGCGGGGATTCATGCCATCGGCGCCTCGTCGGAGGGTTTGGATGCCGAGTTGGTCGAGCATGTTGCGATGGTCCTGGGCGGTGGTCCAGAGGAGGGGTTTTTGGGATTGGGGGTCGGCAGGTTGGGCGGCGTTGGCGGATGGGGTGATGAGGGATGCGTGGAGAGTCAGAAGGCGAATGTGGCGTGGTGACTTGGTTACTCTTTTGTGGGTTGGGGTGGGGGTGTGGGGGCTGGTGACGAGGGTGGGGTTAGCTGAGTTTTTTGAGGCGGATGTTTTTGAATTGGACTTTCATGGGTGGTCCTGGGTGCATTTGGAGGGCGATGATGCCATTGGAGGCGGCGAGTTTGGGGTCGAGGACGGTGACCTGGCTCATGAGGACGTTATTGAGATAGAGGGTGATGGTGTGGCCGCGGCAGACGATGCGGTAGGAATTCCAGTCGAGGGGTTTGAAGTGTTTGAGGAGTTGTGAGGGGTCGGCGAGGGATTGGATGTGGCGTTTGCCATCAGGGGAGATGGTGACTTTTTGGCCGCGTTCGACGATGAGGCCGCGTTCGTGGTGGTAGATGAAGCCGACGAGTTCGCCGTTGCCGGACATATCAGCCTGGAAGCCCCAGGTGTCGTAGTTGGGGCGAGTTTGGGAGCGGATCTGGATGCCGGAGTTGGCGTCGTTGCTGAGTCGGAAGTCGGCGGTGAGTTGGAAATCTGTGGGGGGGATTTCTTTGCAGATGAGGTAGTTGCACTGGGTGCAGGGTTTTTGGGGAGTGCTTTCGGAGGTGAGAGCGCCGTCTTCGACGCGCCACCAACCGGGGGGTGCATCCCAGCCGGCGAGGTCGATGCCGTTGAAGAGTGCTTTTTCGGTTGAGGCGGTGCAGCCGGTGGCGAGGAGGAGAGCGAGCAAAGGGAGGGGGTTTTTCATGGTTGTGTATTCCTAGAAGCACCAGGGTTCGCGGGAGGCGCGGGACCTGAGGCGATTGGCCTGGGGGTCGGCGACAAATTCGAGAGTGAGGAGGTCGAGTTTGAGATTGCGTTGGAGTTGTTGGCAGATATCGGCGGCGAGGCAGATGCTCATGGATCGGAGCATGAGGTCTGGTCCTGCGACGGGGGTTCGGCGGGACTTGACGCAATCGAGGAAATCGCGGACGTGGTTTGGGGGGCGTTGGGTTCGTGCGGCGTAGTCAGCGAGGAGGGATTTGAACTCGTCGAGCATGGAGGGGGAGGAGACGTCGGGCTTGGAGTAGCCATCGGCGGCAGCGGCCCATCCATCGGAGCCGTCGAAGCGTTCGCCGCAGGCGCCATGCCAGTATTGGCAGGGTTTCCAGACGTCGCCTGGTACGCGGTAGAGGACGAGTTTGAGGCCGTTGGAGAGTCGTGTTTCGATGGAGGCGTCGGGGCCGGCGTAGTGGAGTTCGATGGTGTTGGCGTTGGTGAGGTCGAGACCGGCGAGGGCCTGAGCGACGGAGTGTGCGCCCCACATAGCGACGTCGGTGGCGAAGTCGTAGAAGTTATACCAACCGGCGCTGAGGTAGGCGTTGTTATAGGGTCTCCATGGGCTGGGACCGAGGAAGAGTTCCCAGTCGAGTTCGTCGTTTGGTGGCAGGGGCTGAGGTGGGAGCCAGTCATGTCGCATACCGCCGCGCCATCTGCAGTCGGCGTAGGCGGTGTGGATTTTGCCGAGGCGTCCGGATCGGGCCATTTCGATAGCGAAGACGTGGTTGAGTTCGCTGAGTCGTTGAGCGCCGGTCTGGTAGACCCTGTTGAATCGGCGGGCGGTATCGACGACGGCCTGACCCTGGGCGATGGTGAGGCAGGCGGGTTTTTCGCAGTAGACGTCTTTTCCGGCGCGCATGGCGAGGATGGAGGCGAGTGCATGCCAGCGGTCGCCGGTGGCGATGAGGACGGCGTCGATGTCTTGGCGGTCGTTGAGGAGTTGTCGGAGGTCGGAGTAGAGGGCGCAGTCGTTGTTCTGGTAGTTGGCATCGACCTGTTGTTTGACGGCTTGGCGGTTGGATTTTTTGACATCGCAGACGGCGACGAACTGGACGTCGTGCTCGCCGATGAGCCAGGCGACGTCGCCGGAGCCGCGTCCACCGACGCCGATGGCGCCCATGACGATGCGTTCGCTGGGAGGCACGGCGCCGTTGCGGCCGAGGGCGGAGGCGGGGATGAAGAGAGGAGCGGCGAGGGTAGCGCCGGCGGCAGCGGCGTGTTTGAGGAAATGGCGTCGGGTGGGGAGAGTGGAGAGGTTCTGGGTCATAGGCAATCTCCTAGCTGGATGAGAGGGGAGTTTATCAGGTCGAGTGTTGTGGGGCGACGGGGCGGGCAAGAAAAGGGGGAGTTGGGGGTTGAAGGGAATGGGGATTGAAGGGTGGGATGGTTAGCGGCGGAGGTATTGGTGGAGGAAAGGGGAGGGAGATGGGAGAAAAGTGGAGGTGTTGGCCGATAAGGGGATATCCGATTGATTCCCAAAAGCGGCCGTGATAGGCTTGTGATCGTTGCGGGCGAGTCGGCTCGCGGTGGAAGGGGAAATCTTCCACGATCGTGCGTCAGGGTCGCAATTGGGAAAGGGACGTCCCGATGCTGCTGCACACACTTCTTCGGCGGTTTTCCCCTGAGATTTCGTTGGAGGGACTGACGGACCTGGAGGTGAGGGGAGTGCGGGAGGATTCGCGGCAGGTGAGGCCTGGGGACTTGTTTGTTGCGCGGAGCGGGACGAAGACGGATGGTCGTCGTTTTGTGTTGGATGCGAGAGCGAAGGGGGCGGTAGCGATGGTGACATCGGAGCCGATGGAGAGTCCCCCCCTACCACAGGTGGTGGTTCGGGACGCGTCGTATGCAGCATCCAGTTTAGCGCAGATTTTTTTTGGGGAGCCATCGAAGTCGATTCAGATGCTTGGGGTGACGGGGACGAACGGGAAGACGACGACGGCGTACCTTGTGCGGCACCTGTTGGGGTGGTTGAAGCGGCGGTGCGGTGTGATCGGGACGGTGGAGATAGACGATGGGGGGAGTCGGCGGGAAGCGTCGATGACGACGCCGAGCGGGGTGGAGTTGGCGGAGTTGCTGGCGAGAATGCGTGATAACGGGTGCGAGGCGTGCGTGATGGAGGTATCGAGTCACGCGTTGGCGCAGGGTCGGGTGGGTGGGGTGGAGTTCAGGGGAGCGGCGTTCACGAACCTGACGGGGGATCATCTGGACTATCACAAGACGATGGAGGACTATGCGGCGGCGAAGGCGAAGCTATTTGAGGGTTTAGGTGAGGGTTCGGTGGCGGTGGTGAACGGGAATGACAGCTGGTCGGAGCGGATGATTCGGGGGTGCAGAGGGAGGGTGGTTCGATTTGGATTGGGTAGTCGAGGGGACTATCGGGCGGAGGAGATTGTGAGCAGTCCCGGGGGGTCGCGGTTCATGCTGATAACGCCGAGGGGGCGTGCGCTGGTGACGATGGAGTTGATTGGTTTGCACAATGTAGCGAACGCGTTGACGGCGGCGGGTTTGACGGGGGAGGCATGCGGGATGTCGGCGGAGGAGATCGCCGGGGGGTTGGCGAGCGCGTCGGGGGCGCCGGGGCGGCTGCAGGCGGTTCGGTGCGGGCAGGCTTTTGCGGTGCTGGTGGACTATGCGCACACGGATGACGCCTTGGAGAACGTGTTGAGGGCATTGCGGCCGCTGACGCGGAACCGATTACGGGTGATGTTTGGTTGCGGTGGGGATCGAGACCGGAGCAAGCGGCCGAGGATGGCGGCGGTAGCGGAGCGAGATGCGGACGTTGTGTATTTGACGAGCGACAATCCGAGGACCGAGAATGCGGAAGCGATTCTGGAGGAAATAGTTTCGGGGTTGTCTGCCGATGTAGAGTTGGATGGGGATTTGGCGAGGGCGAAATCGCGGACGAAGCGGATGGGGAAGCGAACGCCGGTGGTGGTGGAAGCGGACCGGCGGAGGGCGATTGAGCGGGTATTGACGGAAGCCGAGGAAGGTGACGTGGTGTTGTTGGCTGGGAAAGGTCACGAGAAGTACCAGATCATTGGGACGGAGAAGCGGCATTTTGATGATGTGGAAGAGGCGACGCGGGTGTTGAAGGACCGGATGGGAACGGGTCGGTGACGGACGGGGGTTGGGCAGACGGGGGTGAATGGGAATCGGAAGGACATGAAACCGATCTCGCTGCAACAGATCCGGCTGGTTGTGGGAGGGAAGGCATTGAGCGCGATTCCGGCGGTTGGCCCCGAGATCACGGCGGTGAGCACGGACACGCGTCGGATGGAGCCTGGCTCGTTGTTTGTTGCGATCAAGGGGGAGACGTACGACGGGCACGATTTTCTGCCGGCGGCGGCGGCGGGGGGTGCGATTGCGGCGTTGGTGGAGGAGCAGCCGAGCGTGAAGTTACCGAACGTTCACCTGATTCAGGTGGCGGACACTCGGAAGGCGATGGGGAAGCTGGCGCGTTATGTACGTCAGCAGATGACGGCGAAGGTGATTTGTGTAGGCGGGAGCAACGGGAAGACGGGGACGAAGAACCTGATAGACTCGATTTTGTGTCGGCGGTTACGGGGTTCGATATCGCCGAAGAGTTTCAACAATGACATTGGGGTGCCGTTGGCGATATTTCCGGCGGATCCGAATCAGGACTACCTGGTTTTGGAGACGGGGACGAATCATCACGGGGAGCTTCGGGTTTTGTCGGAGATGGCGTTGCCGGACATCGCGGTGATCACGAACTGTTCGGCGGAGCATTTGGAGGGTTTGGGGGACCTGATGGGGGTGCGGCAGGAGGAGGCGAGCATTATTGAGGGATTGAATCCGAAGGGTTTATTGGTGGTGAACGGGGATGACGGGGAGCTATTGGAGCGGGTATCGAGTTACGGGGGGAACCGTGTGACGTTTGGTTATGGCGTGACGAACGACCTATATGCGACGGAGATCAGTTGCGATTACAGCGGGGTGGATTTTCTATTGAACGGACGGCGGAAGGTGTATGTGCCGTTGCTGGGTCGTCACACGGCATGCAACGCGTTGGCGGCGATCGCGGTGGCGAGGCGGCTGGGGTTGAGCGAGGATGAGATTGTGGAGAATTTATCGCAGGCGCACGGTGCGGACATGCGTCTGCAGTTGGTGAGAATGCGGGGGCTGACGGTATTGAACGACGCGTACAACGCGAATCCTGCGTCGATGCAGGCGGCGATTGACACGCTTTGTTCGTTGGAGGCGTGTGGTCGTCGGATAGCGATTCTGGGGGACATGCGGGAGTTAGGTGAATCGACGGATCGTTTGCACCGGGAGGTTGGCGAGTATGCAGCGGCGCGGGGCTTGGACGTGCTGATTTGTGTGGGGGAGAAGGCGGCGTTGATCGGGGAATCGGCGAAGCAGGCGGGGATGGTTGGGGACCGTGTGGTGCATTATGCGGACGTTGGGTCGGCGATCGGGGCGATTCCAAGCGGGCTGAGTTCTGGGGACGTGGTCCTATTGAAGGCATCGCGAGCGATGCGGCTCGAGGCGATCGCGCAGGCGATTGGGGCGTGTGAAGGTCTTCGGGTGGCGTCGTAGTCGTTGGCATCGCCCCATCATGATCTACCTGCTCATCAAGGATTCCATTGACTGGCTGGACGACCGCGGGTTTGGTTTTCTGCGGGTGTTTTCGTACACGACGTTTCGGGGGACGCTGGCGATCGTGTTGAGTTTTCTGGTGTGCGTTGTGATGGGGCCGGGGGTGATTCGGTGGTTGCGGGGGCAGAAGATAGCGGACCTGGCGGGATTTGATCAGGCGGAGATTGACGTGCTGATGGCGGGTAAGAAGGGGACGCCGACGATGGGGGGTCTGTTGATTCTGAGTGCGATACTGGTGAGCGCGTTGTTATTGGCGGACCTGGGCAATTTTTACGTGAAGATGGCGTTGATCTGCATGTTGTGGCTGGGCGCGGTGGGTATAGCGGATGACTGGTTGAAGTTGACGGCGGGTCGTCGGGCGGGGTCGAGGCAGGGGTTGCATGGGTGGGAGAAGTTGTGTTTTCAGATTGGTCTGAGCGTATTGTTGAGTTACTTTACGTTTCGGCACGGGGAGCAGATAGTGGCGGCGCACACGTTGTATTTTCCGTTTTTCAAGAAGCTGCAGATCGAGTTGAGTGTGGTGGCGTTCATTGTTCTGGGGTGCCTGGTATTGACGGGGTCTTCGAACGCGGTGAATCTGACGGATGGTCTGGATGGTTTGGCCGGGGGTTGCATGGGGATTGTGTCGTTCACGTTTTTTCTGTTGGCGTTGATCGTGGGGACGAGTTTTGCGGGGCGTGAGGTGGCGACGTACTTGTATTTGCCGCACATTCGTACGAGCGACGAGATGGCGGTGATCGCCGGGGCGATGACGGGGGCTTGTTTAGGTTTTTTGTGGTTCAACTGCAATCCGGCGGCGGTATTCATGGGTGACACGGGGTCGCTGGCGTTGGGGGGCTTGATCGGGTACATCGCGATCGTGATTCGGCAGGAATTGATTCTGTTTCTGGTAGGCGGGATATTCGTGCTGGAGGCGATGTCAGTGCTGGTGCAGGTGACGTATTTCAAGTATACGCGGAGGCGGTACGGGGAGGGTCGGCGGGTCTTTCTGATGGCGCCCCTGCATCATCATTTTCAGAGGAAGGGCTGGACAGAATCGCAGGTGGTGGTGCGGTTCTGGCTGATCACGGCGATGCTGGCGGCGATGGCATTGGCGACGGTGAAGCTGCGTTAGGGGCGGGGCGGCTTTTTCTCGGGGGGTTGAGCGGTTAATCTTGGGGTAATGGAAGAGCAAACGAAGGGAATATCGGACGGCGGGTCAGAGCCGGCGGGGTTGTCGCCGACGTATCACGATCTGCAGCGGAAGACGCTGCGTGACCTGGTGGAGTTGGCGACGGAATGCGCCGTGGCGGAGGAGCGGATCGAGCAGGAGTACCGGAAATCGAGGGAGGAGGCGCAGAAGGAGTCGGAGCGGGCGGCGTGGGCGATAGAGGAGCGGTTGAAGTCGGCGAAGGAGGCGGCGGCGCAGAAGTATCAGGAGCGGGTGGAGCAGTACGAGAAGGAGTGGAAGGCGGACGGGTCGGCATTGACGGCGTCGTTGAAGGCTGCTCGGCAGCGGATACAGATAGACAGCAAGTCGACGGAGCGGGAGATCAAGAAGGAGTTTGACCAGGCGATCTGGGAAGCGGAGGCGTTATTTGACGGGACGCAGGCGCAGCTGCATGAGGAGGCGAAGAAGGCGAAGGAGCACTTAGCGGGGCAGTTGCAGACGGTGGAGGAGATGCAGCGGCAGACGGTCGCGTTGATGCAGCTATACGGGATGACGGTGGTACGGGATGCGAAGGCGGATGGGGAAGGGGAGGTGGTGATTGAGGATCCGCGGAGGGCGTTTGAGGAGGCGTGCGAGGCGATAGCGAAGGGTTTAGCGGGATTGGCGGCGTTGCGTTTACCGCAGTTGTTCGTGGGGGCGAGGCCACATTTCTTGGCGTTGTTTTTGGTGGCGACGGCGGTGTTTGCGGCGCAAGTGGTGATGAGTCGGACGGAGATTCAGCTGGCGCCGATGGGGATTGCGGGAGGGGTGACGCTGGTGGTGGTGCTGGTGTTGGGGGCGGTGTTGCGGAACGTATCTCGGAAGCAGGTAGCGGAGGTCTATCGTCCACTGGGGGTGGCGTTGGACGCGGCGAGGGCGGCGGCCGAGGCGGAGGCTGAGAGGGCTCGAGAGGCGAGGGAGGAGACGCATCGGCAGTCGTCGGAGCGATGCCAGAAGGAGAAGGAGGGGGCGAAGGCGAGATACGAGCCGTTGTTGCAGGCGGCGGCGGCGAAGCGGGACGCGTTGCTGTTGAGTTGTCAGAACGACTACACGCAGAAGCTGGCGGCGATTCAAGGGAAGCGAGATCAGGCGGCGGTTGAGGCGGAGGAGTGGCGGGGGCGTACGGCGGCGGAGATTGGTGAGCGATACGAGCGGGAGATTGAGGGGGCGAGGGAGAAGGCGGAGAAGCAAGCGGCGGAGATAGAAAGGCGGCATGGGGAAGCGAGATTGGCGTTGGAGAGGAGACTGAGTGAGGGTTTGGCGCGGATTCAAGAGCCGATGAAGGCGGCGATGTCGCAGCAATTCGTGGAGTGGGATGAGGGTTCATGGAAGGAGTGGGTTCCGCCGAGGAGTTTTCCGTCGCTTATTCGATTTGGGCATTTGGAGATTGACCTGAAGAAGATTGCGGCGTCGGTTCGAGGGGGTGGAGAGATGAGGCTGGAGTTGCCGGAGGCGTTTTCGGTGCCGGCGTCGCTGTCGTTTCCGAGGCAGGCGTCGTTGTTGATTCAGGCGGACCGAGAGGGTCGAGGACAGGGTTTGCGGGCGTTGCAGATGGTGATGGCGCGATTGCTGACGGGGATGCCGCCTGGGCGTGTGCGATTCACGCTGATAGATCCGGTGGGTTTGGGGCAGAATTTTGCGGGATTCATGCATTTGGCGGACCATGACGAGGCGTTGGTGGGGGCGCGGATCTGGACGGAGGGGGAGCATATCGAGCAGCGTTTGGCGGATCTGACGGAGCACATGGAGACGGTGATCCAGAAATATTTGCGGAACGAATTCGAGACGATTGACGACTACAACGCGCAGGCGGGGGAGTTGGCGGAGCCCTATCGGTATCTGGTGATTGCGGATTTTCCGCAGAGTTTTTCGCCGGAGGCATTGAAGCGGCTGTCGAGCATAGCGAGCAGCGGGGCGCGATGCGGGGTTTACACGCTGATATTGCGGGATCGTCGGCAGGCGATGCCTGGGGGGATTCACATGGATGAGATCGAATCGCACAGTGTGAACCTGGTATGGGAGGAGGGGCGTTTTGTTTGGAAGGATCCGGTATTTGAGCAATTGCCGTTGATGCTGGATGATGCGCCGAGCGAGGAGTTGCTGACGCGGATATTGGAGGTGGTGGGGGCCCGAGCGAAGGAGGCGAAGCGAGTGGAGGTATCGTTTGAGGTGATTGCGCCGCCGGGCGGGCAGATTTGGACGCAGAGCAGTGCGCAGGAGTTGTCGGTGCCGATTGGTCGGTTGGGGGCGACGCGATTTCAGGCGTTGCGGCTGGGTCGGGGGGTAGCGCAGCACACGCTGATTGCGGGGAAGACGGGCAGCGGCAAGTCGAACCTGTTGCACGTGCTGGTGACGAACCTGGCGATGTGGTATTCGCCGGAGGAAGTGGAGTTTTATTTAGTGGATTTCAAGAAGGGGGTGGAGTTCAAGACGTATGCGACGCACGTGTTGCCGCACGCGAGGGCGATCGCGGTGGAGAGCGATCGGGAGTTTGGGTTGAGTGTATTGCATCGTGTGGATGCGGAGTTGACGCGTCGCGGGGAGCTTTTTCGGAAGTTGGGGACGCAGGAGTTGGCGGCGTATCGGCAGGCGTCGGGGAAGCCGATGCCGAGGACGTTGTTGATCATTGACGAATTTCAGGAGTTTTTTTCGGAGGACGACAAGCTATCGCAGGACGCGGGTCTGTTGCTGGATCGGCTGGTGCGTCAGGGTCGAGCATTTGGGATCCACGTATTGCTGGGATCGCAGACGATTGGGGGCACATCGGGGCTGGCGCGAAGCACGCTGGGGCAGATGGCGGTGCGGATCGCGTTGCAGTGCAGCGATGCGGACTCGCAGTTGATATTGGGGGACAGCAATTCGGCGGCGAGGCTGTTATCGCGTCCGGGTGAGGCGATTTACAACGACGCGGGGGGGCTGGTGGAGGGGAACAGTCCGTTTCAGGTGGCGTGGCTGCCGGACGAGGTGCGGGACCGGTTTTTGAAGCGTGTGATTGCGCAGAAGCGGCCGGAATTGAGCGAGGCGAGGGAGCCGATCGTATTTGAGGGGAACGCGCCGGCGAATCTGGGTGAGAACAAGCGTTTGCAGGCGGTATTGAGCAGTGGGAAGGGACTGGGGTCGAGTACGGCGGCGTTGGCGTGGATGGGGGATCCGGTGGCGATCAAGGATCCGACGGCGGTGCCGTTCCGGAGGCAGAGCGGGTCGAACCTGATCATCATAGGTCAGCAGGAGGAGTCAGCGATGGCGATTTTGTGCGCGGCGATGATTTCGCTGGGCGCACAGCACGGTTTGAGGGGCGCGCGGTTCATTGTGCTGGATGGTTCGCCGCCGGACTCGCCGTTGTCGGGGGTATTGGGTCGGGTTGCGGGGGTATTGCCGCAGGGGGCGAGGCTTGTGGAGTATCGTGAGATTCCGGAAGTGATGGGGGAACTCGGGGAGGAATGGCAGCGTCGGGTGGCGGAGCAGGAGGGTGGGGCGGCGGCGGTATACGTGGTGATATACGGTTTGCAGCGATATCGGGTGTTGCGGAAGCAGGAGGAGAGTTTCAGTTTTTCGGCGAGCGAGGAGGAAAAGAAGCCGCAGCCGGACAAGGTATTTGCGGAGCTTTTGAGGGAGGGGCCTGGGGTGGGGATTCACGTATTGGCGTGGGCGGACACGCCGGCGACGATTGAGCGGATGTTTGACCGGGGGACGTTGCGGGAGTTTGACTATCGGGTGTTGTTCCAGATGAGCGCGAACGATTCGAGCAATCTGATCGACTCACCGATCGCGAACAAGCTGGGACTTCACCGGGCGATTTGCTACAGCGAGGAGCAGGGGATGATGGAGAAGTTTCGGCCGTACGCGATTCCGGACGGCGGGTTGCTGGAGCAGATCAAGGCGAAGCTGGCGTCGCGGGGGTAGGGGGAGGCGGGGGGTGGCGAAGGTGCAAGGGGGAAGAAGAGCGCCTCCGCCGGATGAAGGCGGAGGCGTTGGCCTAGCGGGGTTTGATGCGGGGTGGAGTTCAGACGATGGTGGCCTTGATGGTGATGGTTCCTTTGGCGAACTTTTTGCCGTCGAGGCTGTAGCTGAAATTGAGCTGGCTGCTGATGGTTTGCGGAGTAGCGGGGGTGAGGTAGATGCGGACGCCGGCCTTTCCGCCGGCGGGGATGGAGACGTCGCCTGTGGTGGGGGCCCAGAGGGTACCGAGGACGCCGAAGCTGAGTCGGCCGCTGGCATCGGCGAGGCTCATGCTCTTGAGCTTCATGGTTTTTGTGCCGGTGTTGGTGAAGTTGAGTTCGACGATTTTGACACCGGCGGTGGTTTTGACCTTGCTGCCGAAGTCAACGGTGGGGAACTTGGGGGTTTTGGTGGGGGACATGGAGACGGTGATGCGGCGTGGCTTGAGGGAGTGACCGTAGGAGGCGTTGACGGATTTCAGATCGACGCCATCGACAACGCGATTGCCATTGAGGTCGGCGTTGACGTTAAATCCTGGCTGACCGGCCTTGTAGCCCTGTTGTTTCTTGACGAGGTTGTAGTCGGTCTTTCCGACGGCGCGATCGCCGTCGGTGTCGCCTTCGAGTTTGTGGAAATCGATGGGTCGGACGATGCCGCCGCCGAGTGCGACCTGGAGTTGGTAGTCGCCATCGGGGAGTTTGACCTTATCAAGCAAGACGGTAGCGGCGCCATTGGAGTATTTGACGCGGGCGCCCTTGAGGGAGACCGGGGTATTGCCGTTCTTCATGAGGACGAGGTTTTTGGAGGAGAAGGTGGCGAGGGGGGCGCCGTTGTAGGTAGGTCGGAAGGAGATTTTCTTGATGATGGAGCGTTGGAGTTCACCGGGGTTGACGGAGACGTTTTGGAGGGTGGTGGGATCGGTGACGACGATTTGGAGATAGCTGGAGGCTCCGATTGCGCCGTCCTTATCGGTAGCGGAGAGGACGGCCTGGTAGGTACCGGGCTGGGCGTAGGCATGGGTGACGGTGCGGGCGGAGCCATTGGAGGCGGAGGCGGGGATGACGTCGGCGGCGGACCCATCGCCCCAGTTGATGCTGTAGGTGAAACCGGCGGCCTGGTCGGCCGGGGACATGTCGGTGGCGGCGATGGTGAAGGAAGCGGGGAAGGTAGCGAAGGCGAACTGAGGTCCGGTGAAGGTTGGGGATGGGGCGACGTTCTGGACGGTCATGGTGCTGATGGCGGTGACGGCGGGCAGGTCGTCGTGGGTGATGGAGGTGGTGATGGTGGTGACGCCGCTGTCTGGGAAGAAGTGTCCGCCGGAGACGGTGAAGACGCCTGTGGAGGCGTTGTAGGTGATGGTACCGGCGGAGGTAGTGCCGTCGCCCCAGTCGATGGTAGCGGAGTAGTTATCGAGAGATTCGGCGCCACCGGGGTCGATGAAGGTAGCAACGGGCTGAGAGGCGAAGTTATCGCCTTCACTGACGGTGTAGGCGAGTCCGCCGGCGGGGACGATGGCGGGGTTGCTGACGGTAGCGGAGGCCGGGATGGCGACGCTGTCGTTGCCGGCGGGGTCGGTGATGGTGATGCTGAGGGTGTAGGTTCCGGGGTCGGTGTAGGTATGGGTACCGATGACATCATACCAGCCACCGGGATTAGCCTGGACGGTTCCTGCGGAGGTGGTGCCATCGCCCCAGTCGATGGTGGCGAGGCACTGTGCGGAGGTATCGCTGAATTCGGCGACGACGCCGGTGAAGGGGAAGCCTTCGGTGGCTGGGAAGGAGATGGGGTTGTGGCCGACGACGGGTGTTGGCGGGGTATTGTCGTAGGTGAGGGTTCGTGGGAGGAGTGCGATACCGCCGACGGTTCCGGCATCGTCGGTGGCGCGGACGCCGATGGTATAGGTTCCCTCGGCGAGAGCGCCCGGGTAGACGGAGACGGCGAAGCGGCCGAACTCATCGGTCCAGTTGGCCTGGACGTCGGTGGGGTCGTTGAGGGTCCCGGAGAAACCGCCGATGACGACGGGGTTATTGGGGTCGTTCATATTGAGGAGGGTGATTCGGACGCGGTTGCCGAAGGCGCTTTGTTGACTGAGGCCTGTGAAGGTTGGGGTGGGGTTTTTGGTGACCTGGTCGGAGTTGGAGGTACCGGTGTCGGTGGAGGTATCCATGAGGAGGGTGGTTTGTGCGACAACGGGAGCGAGTCGGATGGCGAAGGCGCCGCGGCCGAAGGTTGAGGCGAGGAGGGTGCTGATGCCTGTGGTGGCATCTTCGCGGCCGGTGGTGGGATTGATGTTACCGAGGGAGATATCGAGGTCGGTGACTTCGACGGAGGGGAGGTATCCACCGGTGACGGGGGATCCGTCGATGACATCATCGGGGAAGTGGCTCCAGTTGAGGCCCTTATCGAGGGAGCGATAGACGCCGGTATTGGAGCTGACGTAGAGGACGGGGTGTGTGGGGCCGGAGAGATTGCTGATGCTATCGGGGATGACGTATCGCCAATCGGCCTGTATGGAGGTGAGGGTCCTGGCGGTGGTTTCGATCATGCTGGGGATGGTGGTGTCGTTGGCGAGGTTGAAGGAGTTGTGACTGAGGAAGAAGATGTTACCGGTGATATTGACCCAGGAGGCGTTGGCGGCGGTGGAATCGGGCATGTGGTAGATGCCCTGTTCGGTGACGGCGAAGGCTTCGTGTGTGCCGCGCATGGGGTTGGTGACGATCTGGCGGACAGGTGATCCGTCGAGTCCATTGGAGAGGTCGATCCAGGCGTTACCGTTGGCGCCGCCGCCGGTGAAGGTGACGAAGATTCTGCCGCCGACGGTACCGGCGTAGAGGAAGAAGTTGGTGGTATCTGGTCCACCGGGTCCCTGGGGGTCTGGAGCGCCGTAGGCGAGAGCGGGGGCGTAGGTTCCGTCGAGTGCGGTGGGATCTCCGATGACGACCCATTTTTTGCCTTGGGTTTCGGTGCCGAAGATACGTCCGACGGTGGAGGAGATGATGATTTGCTCTTTGTTGATGGGGTTGACGGCGAAATTGGAACCGGTGGTGAGGGGCGTATAGCTGCTGACCCATTGGGGGTCGTAGGTGAGAGCGGGGCCGGTGGTGGTCTGGAGGAGGCCGTTGGTGCGGCCGATGTAGAGTGGCGAACCGTCGGGTCGGACGGTGAAGAAGTCGCTGGGGTTGTTGGGTGGTCCGAACATGGTTGGGGGGTAGACGCCTTCGGGCCATCGGAAGGTATAGACGGTGCCGCTGCCGGTGCCGTCGGTTGCGACACCGCCGCCGCTGCCGTCGCTGGCGACGGCGAAGGTGCTGTCGTTGTTCCAGTTGATGTCGCCGGTGGTGAGGACGTCGGGGGAGGTGGTGACGTAGCCGTTGTGGTAGGTATTGCCGTAGAAGAGGGAGAGAGCGGCCTGTGCGGCGAGGTTGCTGGGCTGCGCGGCGCCGTAGAAGAACTGTGTGATGCCGAGGTTTCCGTTGCGGTCGCCGGTGGTGGCGAGAGCGGTACCGATTCCGAGGGAGATGGAGCCATCGCCGTTGTCGACGCCGGTACCGACGCCGGTATCGCAGCCGAAGATGATTCGAGTGCGTCCGGTGAGGGGATCGACCAGGGTGACGAGGCGGTGCTGGTAGTTGGTTTCGGACGCGAAGGCGCTGCCGAAGATCATATTTCGCGCGCCTGCGCCGGAGTTGGCGAACTGATAGGTATCGCCGACGAGGACGGAGGCATTGACGGAGAAGGGGTTGAAGGGGTTGGAGATGAGGCTGATGAAGCCGCCGAGGGTATTGGTTCCGGTGGAGGGTTCGAGAACGGGTCGGAGATAGGTGATGGGGTTGTTCATGGGGTGGTAGGCGGGGTTACCACCGGGGGGGTTTGGATTCTGGAGGACGGGGTCGGGCTGACCGTCGCCGAGGGAACCGCCATCGGTGCGATCGGAATTTCGGAAGAGGGAATGGGCATCGGAGAGGTTGGTGATGTCGACGCGGACGAGTCCTGGTCCGACGCCGCCGACGTAGACGACGTTGGCGTCGTTGGGATCGACGGCGATGCTGAGGTTGTAGTTGCTGAGGACGTAACCGCTGGGGGAGGTATTGCCGCCGAAGTTATAGTCGGCGTTTCGGGTGTCATTGGAACCGATGGGGAGTCGGATGCGGGTCCAGTTTTCGCCGTAGTCTTTGGTGATATAGACGTTGGCGAAGTGGACGATGGAGTTGGTGGGGGTGTAGGTGACGTTGCTGACGGCGGCGACGTAGATCCAGCCCTGGTAGAGGAGGTCCATGACGGGGTCGTTGGTGATGGCGGGTTTGGCCATGACGATGCGTTCGATGTTGGCGCCATTGGGAGCGCCGAGGGCGTTGAAGCCGACGTAGTCGGGGTCGAAGTAAGCGGGGTGAGCGACGGCGATGGGTGGAGCGCCTGGATAGGTGTAGCGGTTGATGAGGAGGGGATTACCGACATCGCCGGTCATTGGGAACCAGGATTGGCCGCGGTTGGGGCTCTTGAAGACGCCTTCGGCTTCGAAGGCGCCGTAGACGATCTGGAGGTTACCGGTGGGTTTACCGTATTGGTCGAAGTAACCGGAGTTAAGGTCGAGCATGACATCGCAGGCGTTGGCGCCGGCGCGCATTTGTTCCCAGGTTCGGCCGGAGTCGAGGCTTCTCCAGATTCCGCCGCGGGTGGTTTGTCCGGCGGCGGGGGTGACGGGATCGGTGACGGCGGCATAGATGATGATGTCGCCGGAGGGTGTGAGCCTGGGATCGACGACGACCTTGAAGACGGTGGTGCCGACGAAGACGTGGTCACGGAGAGGGGAGTCGATGGGCAGGAGTTGTCCGGTGGCGTCGTAGTTAACGCGGGAATCGAGCAATTCCCAGGTGGTACCGGCGTCGGTGCTTCGGAGGAAGCCTACGCCGGTGGTACGGGTGTCGCCTTCGCCGGTGCCGGTGATGATGACGGACTGAGTGGGGTCGTTGTTTCTGGGGAAGATGGCGATGCTACCGACGTTGAGGGAGAAGACAGGTCCGAAATCGGTGAGTGGGATGTAGGTAGGTCCGAGGGGGTCGGAGGTAAGGAAGTTGGAGGTTTTCCAGACGCCGCCGCTGGCGCCGCCGACGTAGACGGTATTTCCGGAGGGGTCGGAGGGATCGACGGCGAGTCCGCTGATACGGCCGGAGTTAGCGCCGCTGTTATTGGAGGCGGGCCCGACGGAAGTCCAGACGTTGTGGGAGAGGGGGTTGGTGGGGTCCTGGGTGAAGATGCGGGCGCTGACGGTGGTTTGGTCGGCGACGTGTTCTCCGAGGCCTGTGGAGGGGAGGGGCTTGTCGAAGGTAAGGGACCAGCTATTGAGGGAGCCTATCCTGCCGGAGGCGTTGCTCTTGACGCGGAGGGTCCAGGTACCGGCGGAGTTGATGCGTTTGGAGGGATCGCTGGGGTTGTAGAGATAGCTGAGGTGGAGGGGTTCAGGGAGGAGCGGATTGGGTCGTGGGCTGAAGGTTCCGCGGAAGGGTGCGGCGCCATTGGCGATGGGTGTGACGTTGAGTTCATCGACGAAGATAGTCTGGTTGAAATTGGCAGTATTGACGCCGAGCCCGACGCCCCAGAAGAGGCTGATTTGAGCGCCGTCCGGGGCGACGAGGACGACTTCGAGGTCGGGATCGTAGGCGTAGGTGATGTCGAGCTGGACTTTGGCGTACTGGATGGGGAAGCCCTGGTCGGTCGGGATGACGATTTTGGATTCGACGGTGGTGCCCGGGACGGTGAGGCTGCCGATGGTGAGTGGGACATTGGTGGAGGGGAAGAGGACGGAGGTGGTAGCGGGATTGGCGGTGACAGCGGGGACGATGCCGCGGAGCATATCGACGCCGGCGTTGAGGTTGGTGTCGAGTTCTTCGCCATTGGGGGCCTGGGTGGTGGGTTTGGAGGCAATGGAGGAGGAGAGGGTGATGGTGTAGGTGCCGCTGAGTTCCTGGGTGGGGAATCCGATGCGGAAGGTTCTGGGGTAGGCGGGGTCCGGGTCGGTGCCGAGGGGGTTTGGGGTGATGGTGAAGGGGCCTTTGATTTGTCCGACGGGTCCGACCATACGGACGATGTCTTCGGGGGTGAAAGTGGAGGCGGTCATGTCGCGGTCGAAGACGACATCCATGGAGTTGATGGTGTTGTCGAGGATGAGGTTTTCGCCGGTGAGGGGGTTGGTGGTCCGGGCCTCGATTCGCCAATTGAGGAGGGTTCCGGAGTCGCCGGCGACGGTATCTTCGATGCGGAGGGTCCACTGACCCTGGAGGAGGCGTCCTGTGAAGGCGCTGAGGGGCTGCTGAGGTCGGAAGGTACCGGTGAAGGGTGCGGCGGCGGTGGTGATGGACTGTGCGGCGCCGTCGTCGAAGACGGTTTGGATGTAGTTTTGGCCGTTAGCGCCGAGGTGGTCGGCGAGGATGACCTGGGTGCCATCGGGACCGATGAGAGTGATTCGGAGGTCACCGACCTTGGAGTGGCTGAGTGAGAGGACGACGTTGAGGTCGTTGATGGTGGTGGCGGGGTTGGCGCTGATGGTGAAGGTGGAGGTTGTGCGGTCCTGGGTGACATTGCCGGAGCCGCCGGCGCCGACGGCGGGGATGGGGAGACCGACTTGTTTTTCGGGTGCGGGATAGACGGCGGAGACGCTGGTGGAGATGACATGGGGTCCTGGGACGATGAGAGGGAGGGTATCCTGGGTGTAGGAGGGGACGAAGAAGGTTCCATTGAAGGCAGTCTGGGAAGTGGGGGTTGGGATTGCCAGGACGTCGCCGATGGAGGTATTGGCGACGGCGGGTTCGGCCTGGACGGCGTTGGCGTTTTGGTCTGAGCGGTTACCGGTGCCGGTTCGGATTTCGAGGGACCAGGAGACGAGTGTACCGGCGTTTCCGGAGGCGGTATCCTGGATTTGGAGGGTCCAGGTTCCGTTGGGAGAGAAGCCATTGACAGCGGAGAGGGGCCAGAGGTCGAGGTCTTCGAGGATGGGGTTGAGATCGGCATCGGGCCTGAAGGAGCCGGTGAAGGGGGCGAGAGCGGCGGGGTCGCCGATGGCGAGTGTGGCCTGGTCATCGAAGGTGGTGTTGGTGAAGTCGGCTGCGCCTGGGCCACGATTGACGGCGAGGGGGATTCGGGTGACGCCATCGGGGGCGATGAGGGTCAGGATGAGGTCGCCGGCGTTTGGATGGGTGAGGGTGACGTTGACATTGAGGTCTTCGATGAGGTTGTAGTCGGGAACGCCGGTGATGGTGATGGTGGAGTTGGTGAAGTCGTTGTTGGAGCCGGAGCCGCCGGTGCCGGAGGTGGGGATGGGGAGGTTCACCTGGGCGGGGGTTGCGGTGAAGACGGCGGCGGTCTGCATGTAGAGTGTCCAGGAGTAGAGGATGCCCTGGTTCTGCTTAGTGGTGTCCTCGATTTTGAGTTGCCAATTGCCGGCGGGGTTTGAGCCGATCAATTGGGCCAGACCGGCGGGGTCTTCTGGCTGGAAGGAACCGGCGAATGGTGAAGCGCCGGCGGTAATGGAGGTGGCGGCGTCGTCATCGAAGATGGTGTGGTTGAAATTGGCGCCGGCGCCGTTGCGGTTGGAGAGGAGGATGGTGGTGCCATCGGGTGCGATGAGTTGGAGCACGAGGTCGCTGCCGAGGGAATGGGCGAGCCAGACTTCGACGTTGAGATCGGTGATGACATCCGGGGAGGTGGTGGCGGGGACGGTGATGGTGGAGGTGGTGAAGTTGCTGGCGACTCTGGAGGGGAAGGTTTCGCCGCCGGTGTAGGCGGAGGGCACGCGGAGGTAGCTTTGGGTACCGGTGGAGGTATAGACGCGAGGGCCACCGATATTGGTGACATCGCGTCGGATGCGGTCGTTGACGTTGGGGTTGATGAAGTAGGAGTAGGTACCGGTGGCGGTTTGTGGGGTTTGGAAGTTAACGATGAAGGTGGTGGCGCCGAGGTTGGGGTTGGTGTTTGGGGGGAAGCCGTCGGCGATGGTGAAGGTCATCGGCTGAGGGACGACGGACTTGACGGGGATGACGACGCCGTTGGAGTTGCCGGAGGTTTTGGTGTCGCGGTAGATGACGGTGATATCGGCGGGTGTGAAGGTTGAGGGATCGATGGGGCGATCGAAGACGACTTCGAAGGCGGAGACCTGAGGGGATCCGCCGGGCAGGGCGGGATTGATGAGGTCTCCCGGGAGGCTGACGGGTCCCATGGTGGAGCTGACGATGCGTGGTCCGGAGGCCATGAGCAGGTCTGCGCCGAGGATGCCGAGCCTGGCGCCGGCCATGCCGTTGAGGTTACCGGCCCAGACGGGGTAGATGTGGCCATTGACGGCGACCATGCCCTGGTGGTCGCCGAAGCCGAAGGTGGCATCGGCTTCGGCGTTAGCGGCGCCCTGGTTGTCGGGGATTGGGCCGAGGATTTTGCTTTCGAGGGTGATGGCGTCGACGGCCATCCAGGGGCGGTTGGCGAAGACCTGGGTACCGAAAGCGGGTTGGCCGTTGACGACGGCGCCGCCGGTGATGCTGGTGGCGATGTAGGTAGCGACGCGGGTTCGGGAACCGTCGTGTCGGGCGTCGTACCAGGCGAGGACGACGGTGCCGTTGGACTGATCGACGGCGACGGTAGGCTGGAACTGAGCGCGGTTGCTTTCGGAGAATCCGTCGGTGGAGCCGACGTCGTCGTTGATGCTGGTACGTCCGGTGATTGGATTCTGGTCGGGTCCGTAGAGGAAATTCATGGATTGGAAGGCGTCGTCGGTGTAGACGAGTTCGATGTCGGTGTTGTCGCCTCCGCCGGCGGTGTAGGCGAGGTAGATTCTGCCCTGGTAGGGGCTGAAGAGGCCGAGGGTATTGTCGGAAGCGATGGAGAAGGAAGGTCCGACGCCTCTGGCGGGCATGGGTGTGAAGTCGGCGGCGTTGGCGTAGGCGGCGGTGCCGATGGTTCCGCGGACGCCGGTGGTGGCGACGGTGGTATTGCCCATCCATTGTTCGCGGCCGCGGATTCGGATGGTGCAGGAGAGGAGGGCGTTGGGCTGATTGACATCGGGATCGGTATGGGTGTAGTCGGTGACGCGGAGGGTCCAGGTACCGCGGGCCTGAGCGGCGGTCATGCCATTGAAGGTATTGAGGGTACCGGTTTCGGGTTGGTAGCGTCCGACCCAAGGTTCGACGGGGTTGGGATTGAGGGCGCTGGCCCAGATATTGAGGCTGGCCTGGCTGTCGAAGATGGTTGGGAGCAGAGCGGCACCGCTGTCGGCGCCGAGATCGGTTCCGGTGAGTCCGCGGGGGGGGTTACCGATGTCGTTGCCCTGGTTGTCGACGCGATTCTGGACGAGGGTGATGGATCGGCCGTTGGGGGCGATGAGTTCGATGCGTTTATCATTGAGGTCGGGTGTGGTGAGGCGTATTTCGACGTCGAGGTCACCGATGACGAAAGCGGGATCGGTGATATCGACGGGGATTTCGAAGGAGGAGGCGATGGGTATGGCGCCGTCGGAGGCAGCGGCACTGGTGAGAAGGGTGACGTTGTTGCTGCCGCGGTTGACGACGAGCATGTCGAGCATGCCTTCGCCATTCTGGTCGAAGGCGACGACCTGATAGGGGTTGTTACCGACGTTGACCTGATAGGAGTCGGCAAGTTGGCCTTGTCCGCCGTTGAAGAGGACGTGGACCTGGCCGTTGCCGGTGGGGACGAGGACATCGGTGGCGCCGTCGCCGTCGATGTCGACGAGGGTAAGGCCGCGGGGAGGCCCGCTGGTGAGTGCTCGGACGGCGGGGTCAAGGAAGGTTCCGTCGCCGTTTCCGAGGAGGACATTGGCGGTGTAGATACCGCCGGTGAGGCCGGCATTGACGACGACGAGGTCGATGGTGGGATCGTTATTTCCTTCGAGTCGTCCGGCGGCGATCTGGACGGGGCTGTTACCGACGAGATAGGACTCGCCGGGGAGGAAGTTACCGAGGCCATCGCCGATGAGGATATCGACGAAGTAGGCACGTGTGCCGTCGACGATACGAGAGGTGGTGACGGCGAGATCGATGAGGCCATCGCCGTCGAAGTCGTCGGCGGCGACGGAGGTTGGGGCTTCGCCGACGGTGAGTGTGATGGGGACATCGAAGGTGCCATCGCCCCTGCCGGGGAGGATGGTGATACCGCCGAAGTCGTTGTTCACGAGATCGCCGCGGTTGACGACGATGATGTCGAGGTTGTTGTTGGGTCCGCGGAGGGGATCGACATTGGCGGAGACGGCATAGACGGGATTGGTGCCTGTACGGGCTTTTGGTCCGGCGGCGCCCCCGACGACGGTGAAGGTACCGCCACCGGCGCGTTCGAGGACCCAGACGTCCTTGGTACCGCTGCAGATGACGACGACTTCGCCAACGCCGTCGCGGTCGAGGTCGCTGAGGAGACCATAGACGGGGTTGGTGGCGATACCGATGCCGGAATCGAGGACGGTGGTGACCTGAGGCTTTGTGGGGTCGGTGCCGTCGGCGAAGGCATACTGGCCGTCATTGAGGAGGACGGTGACGGAGTTACCGGTGTTGTTGATGGTGAGGATGTCGTTGAGGTTGGCGCCGTCGAAGTCATCCCAGAGGATGGTTTGGGGCCCGGAGCCGGTGTTAAAGGTTCTGGCCTCGTAGCTACCGTCGATGGCTTCCTTGATGGCGCCACCGTTGGAGTGGTAGTTGTAGACGCGACCGCCATCGAATCCGTCGGCCATGATTCTGTCTGCGCCGACGCCGACGTTGTAGGGGTTGGTGTCATCCCAGACGACGGTGACGCGTCCCGGCGCGATGCGGCCATCCCAGGTTCCCTGGCTGATGACGATGCGGGGGGTGGTGTTGCGGTCGAGGCCGTTGGTGCCGCTGGCGTTGACAACGCGGCTGGGTCCGAAGCTGGCGCCGGAGTCGCTGGAGGTAGCGAAGCGGATGCTGTTGGGGTTATAGGTATTGGGGACGTTAAAGGATGGGGGCAGGTCGTAGGTAGCCCAGGCGACGTAGACATTTCCGACGTAGGGGTCGGTGAGGACCTGAGTGGAGTCGGAAGGATCGACGTAGACGGGGACGTTGGCATCGACGGCGATGGTAGGCCAGTAAGCGGCGGTATAGGGGGCGCTTTCGGTGTTGTACCAGCCATAGAGTTGGGCGTAAGCGCCACCGACCTGTTCGACGGGGTTATTGAGGATTATCTGGGGTGATCCGCCGGAGAAGTTGTATTTTTGGAGGACGATGCGGCCGGCGGTATCGGCGACGTTGTGCTGGCGATAGACGATGTAGACATTTTCGTCGCGGTCCATGGCGACGGAGGGTTCGGTGGCCTGATCGAAGGGTGTTGGGGGTGTTTCGATGGTGGGGTCGAGGGTATTGCCGGGGATGTTGAATCGATTCCAGGTGGCGCCGGCATCGGTGGTGTAGGCGGCCTGGATGTAGACGTGTTGATAGTTAGCGGGCCAGTAGGGTTGGTTGGAGACCCAGACGGCGACCATTTTGTTGGGGTTGACGGGGTCGTAGGTGATGGAGGGGGTGTTGTTGCTGATGTAGTCGGTGCCGGCGGCGGTGGGTTGAGCGAGGATGAAACGGCTATCGACGATGGGGCCGGGGATGGTGGAGAGGAGTTTGCGGTCTTCGAGGGCCTCGATAAGGCTGCGCACGGTTCGAGCGGCGTGATTGCGTGTTCTTCCCCGCCTTTTCAACCGCTGGTAAAGCGGCTCAGTGCGCTCTGCTCGGTCGTTGTTGCTGATCCTGTTGATGATTCTGCCGAAGTCGCGCCAAAACGCCGCCATAGAACCTCCTCAAGTTGCCGGCACTCATACGATGCGATCTCACTGCACGGACTCTGCTGCGTGGAGACCTGCCGCCGCCGGGTCCAGTTGGTGGGGTCAAAGCGGGAGGCAGGGACGCCCTGTAAGAGACGCCGCTGTCTCGTCATTCGTTGCCGGGAAAATGCATCGCGCGGTCAGCTTTGGGCGACTGGCACGACACAAGAACCGTGGGCCGAGCACACCAACGAGAGCCCAACCTTAGCTAGAGGTGAATCGTAACGCCAAGCGGAGATAACTGCAAAAGGGGAAACTGATTTAGAGGAATGACGGGGGAGGCGACAGGTGTTGTTGAGGGAAGGCGGCTGGCCGGAGGGGGCGATGGCGGGTGGAGCTGGGGAAGGCGCAGCCGTGGGAGGGGATTGGGATCGAACGGCGAGCGAGCCAAGGAGCGAGGCACCGACGTACCTCAGGCGAGGGGCGTGAGCAGGGGCAGTCGGAAGGGGTATTGGCTCTGTAAGGGGGGGATGCGATCAACGAGAGTCTGGCGGGGTATTGCGGGGGGCGTGAGGTCAGGAGCCTTTTCCCCATGA
The DNA here is from genome assembly GCA_964451955.1 of uncultured Tepidisphaeraceae bacterium. Classification (GTDB taxonomy): domain Bacteria; phylum Planctomycetota; class Phycisphaerae; order Tepidisphaerales; family Tepidisphaeraceae; genus JAPLNB01. The sequence goes on along the minus strand of CAYVKG010000034.1, from coordinate 4,725 downwards.
GAAGGCGGCCGGCGCGAAGGCTTTGAAGCTGCCTCTTTTTGCATAGGTGTCACTGATTTCGCGGATTTTTCGGATGTAGGCATCGTAGCGTGGGTTGTTGGAGAGGCGATCGAAGCCATCCAAGCCCATGACGACGTACCACTTGGCCCAGCCGGGGACGTTTTTTTCGATGGTGCAGTCGATGCCGTTGTCGGCGAGGACTTTGACGGCATCGCCGGCCATTTTCTGATCGGGGTAACTCTGGATGATGACGTAGTTAAGGCCTTTAGTGCGAGTTCGTTCTCTGGGGGTGTTTGGCTGAGCGGCGGGGTTGTCATCGGCGGCGCCGGAGGTTGTTGCTTTGGCTGCTTGCGGGTCGGCATCGTCTGGGGGCATGACGTCGATGGTTTTTCGTTCAAGTTTGAGGACATCGGAGGCGGGTGGCTGGGACTGGAGTTGGGAGGTTGAGTTGGCGGAGAATGCGGGCCTGGGTCCGAGGAGCATTTTGCGGCCGGCGATGAAGGCGGCACCGATGAGGGTGACGATGGCGAAGGCGCAGATGATGGCGGAGGAGTAGGTGAGTTTGAAGGTGATCTCGTAGCGATCGCTGTCGACGTTAACGCGTGCAAACCGTCTGGCATCGGTACCGGAGGCCGGCTGAGGAGGAAGCTGTTGTTCGGGATCGTCGGTGGAGGCTGTTGTGGAGGCGAAGGCGGGGGTTGGGTTTTGTGGATCTGGGCGAGAGGAGAAGCGTTGTGTGAATCGCTGGAGGAATCCCCACGGTCGTGAGAAGGTACGGGCGCGGGGCCTGGAGATGACTTCAAAGAGCGCGGTGGAGTGCTTTGACCTGGCCATCCATGACCTCGTTTCCCGCCTGCGGGTACAGGCGTTATGGGACGACGTTCCACATCATCCTGCTTGCGCGGAGTACGGCATGAGGCCGATAATTCCGACGCCAAGAATCTACCCTCGAAAGACCCGGATTATAGATTACGGTTCAGCGTAGGCCGGGTCAAGCCGATGAGTGAATGATGCGTCGTTTTGCGGGCGCAGGGTCTTAGTAGGATTGCGAGGCGATATGCAGCGTCCTGTTATGAATCCGTTGTTTTTGGAGTCTGAGGGTGAGGGGGCGGAGCCTGGGAGGAAGCGGGGGCTGGGGTTATCCGCGGTGTCGTTGATAAGCCGGATCCTGCTGGCGGACCTATGTTTCTGGAAAGCATCGCACCAGTTGCAGATTGAAGACGGCTCGCCCCTGGCGCGGATGGCTCGTGGGTTGCTGTACCGGGTGTTGTTTGTGCCGCTGGCGTTGGTGGGGGTAGTGGGGGTTTTGGTGTATTTGGGGACGCATCCGCCGCGGGTCGTTTCGGTACAGGATCCGTTATCGCAGGGGATTTATTACGACCCGGTGAATTTCGTGACGGAGGACGGGGTACGTTTGGACGGCTGGCTGGTGCCGCTGCTGGACGCGCGGAAGGTATTGGAGAAGAAGGATCAGGCGTTGCGCATGAGGAGTCCGGCGGTGATCCTGGTACATGATTACGGCGGGAGCCGATCGCAGATGCTGCCGCTGATTCAGCCGCTGCACGAAGCGGGGTACGTGGTGTTGGCGATCAGTTTGCGGGGCAGTGGGGGTCTGGGGAGCGCCGGGTGCACGTTCGGTTTGAGGGAGCGGGCGGACGTTCAGGCGGCGGTTGAGGTTCTGCGTCGGCATCCCGGGGTGGACGGGAACCGGATCGCGATATTGGGTTTGGGCACGGGGGCGAATGCGGCGTTGATGGCGGCGGAGCATGATTCGAAAGTAGCGGCATTGATACTGGACCATGCGGTGGTGCGGGTGGACGAGTTGATCTCGGATCGGCTGAGTCCGCCGCAGTCGTGGCTGCAGTGGATGCGTCCGATCTGCAAGTGGACGTTTGAGCTGGCGTATCGGGTTGATGCGGAGGATCTGGACATCAAGCGTCGATCGGCGGCGTTGACTTCGTGTCCGATCCTGATGTTCGACAGCGCGGCTGTTCCGACGCAGTCGTTTCGGCCGAGCGGTGTGCGAGAGATCCGGGATTTTCTGGGGAGACACGTTCCGCCGACCGGGGAGAACACGGCGGCGATAGAGGTGAAGGAGATGAGGTAGGGGTTTGGGCGTTGGGGGGGGGCGGGGCGTCAGGTCAGATCGACATCGGCGGCGCGGTGGCGAGTGAGAGAGGGGACGTAGAGGTCGGCGAGGAGTTGTCGGCCGTTCCAGGGTTGCCAGAGGAGGACGCGTTGTCGGTCGCCGGAGAGGGCGACGATGAGGTCGTGAGCGGCGGCGAGTTCGCGGCACTGGCGATAGGGGTTTTGATACTGGGTCACCAGATCGTCATCCCAACTGACACAGAAGAGAGGTCCATCATTGGGGGAGAGGAGGATGCGCGCATGCCCGAGCCAGGGCAGGAGGGTTGCGGCGGAGGCTGTGGCGCAGGGGCGTTGTTCGCGGAGGAGTTGGAGGGAGTCGGGGTGGCGCAACTGGCAGCGGCCGTCGTTGAGGACGAGGGTGAGTTGGTCGCGATGGAGCAGGATGGCGACGATGTCGGCTGGTGCTGGGGGCTCGATTGGTTGAGCGAACACGGGAGGATCTTGTCCGGGGGGATTGCGTCGCAGTGCCACGAGTTTCGGGCCGGAGCTGAAGAGGAGGCGTGAATCGTCGAGAAACTGGAGGTTTCTGGGGGAAGGCAGACCGAGGTTTTGGGGGCGGAGTGTGAAGAGGGGTTGGTTGGGTTGAGCGAGGTTCCAGGCGACGATTCCGGCGTCGCTGTGGCAGGCCCAGATTTCGTCATGCCAGAGGAGGGCGCGGCTGAATCCAAGTGGTGAAGCGGAGGACGGATCGAGGCAGGCGAGGGGATCGGAGGGAGAAGCGGGATCGAGGAGCATGACTCCGGAACGTCCTCCCAGCAGCAGTTTGGGGTGGGCGGGTTGGACGCTGCGGAGGGGTCCGACGCGATCGGGCAGTGTGGTGAGGCTGGTGGTGACGGGGTTGTTTGTGGGGTCGGCGCGGAGCAGGCACATACCGGCGACGGCCCAGGCCGCGTGGGTGGTTTTTTCTTTAGCGGAGGCCAGGAGGAGGGTCTGGAGGAGCATGGCCTGATCGGCGGGGCCGATTTGCGCGAGCACCTGGCCCGGGGAGAGTTGTGGGGCGGATTGTTGAATAGTCTGGAACTGTTTGAAGAGTTCGGCGGCGTGTTGGAAGTGCTCGATCTGGCCTGCGGCGCGTTCTTCGGCGAGGGCGCGGTTTACGCGTTCGATTCGCTGTTGTTCGAGGGTGGGGCAACGGATCTGGAGATTGAAAGGGTGCAGGAGTTCGAGGCCCGAGGAGAAAGCCAGCCGGTTGGCCTCGGCTTTGAGGGCATCGAGGATGGTTGTGCGATCGGATTCGATGCATTGGGCGGCGGGGGCATTGCGGCACACGGCTGTTGCGGCGTTGCGCAAGGCGGTGTGGAAGTGCTGAACGAGGTGGTCGGCGGTGAGGACGGGGGAGTGAGTCAGGAAGACTTCGGCGAGCATTTTCTGTTCGGCGGGTTGGGGCAGGGCGCGGACGCTGCAGGAGAAGTCGCATTGGAGGAGATGCCCGTCCGCGGCGACCAAGTCATCGAAATGCCACGTGACCTGCAGGGGGTCATCGCGGAGTGTGATCCGGCCATTTTCCTGTCGCGCGATCTGCGAGCTGAGCAGGGGCATTGTGCCTCCTTGGGTGAGGGATTCTACCTTGGGATTGAGCAATCGCGGGCTATAAAACGCGGTCTTGGCTAGAATACCCTGGCCATGGCCAAGAGCGTAATCTGCGACCTATGCGGCAGAGCGATTCCCGCGAATGGACATTATATTGTGCGTATTGAGGTATTGGCGGATCCCGAGATGCCGGAGCTGTCATCAGAGGAGGTGGAGGGTCTTGATTTTGAGAGGACCTGTGCGGAGTTGCTTGAGCAGATGAAGGACCTGACGGCGGACGATCTTCAGGACCAGGTTTATCGGCAGTTTGAGTTTCGGCTGTGTCGCAGGTGTCAGTTTCGGTACTTAGCGAATCCGCTGGGCCGGCCGCGTGAACAGAGCGAAGGGCGCAATTAGGGAAGTGATGGCTTAGAATAGGGGGATGGGCGAGTTCGTATCGCGAGCCGGAGTGAAGCTGGAGTATGGGCTGAGTGAATTCAAGATAGACGTGGGGGGTTTGGTGTGTGCCGATCTGGGGAGCAATGTGGGTGGCTTTGTGGATTGTCTGTTGCGTCGGGGGGCCAGTCGGGTTTACGCGATCGACACGGGGTATGGCGTATTGGACTGGAAGTTGCGGAAGGATGCGCGGGTGGTGGTGATGGAGCGTACGAACGCGATGCACGCGGAGATTCCGGAGGGTGTGGGGTTCATTTCGATTGATGTGGCGTGGACGCGGCAGCGTCACATTCTGCCGGCGGCACGGCGTATGTTGGTGAACGGGGGTCATGTGGTCTCGCTGATCAAGCCGCATTATGAAGCAGCCCCCCCACTGCTTCGGAAAGGCGTATTGCGTGTTGAGAAGGTGGAGGAAGTGCTCGAGGAGGTGAGGGGGGACATCGCCGAGGCGGGTTTTCGGGTGTTGGAGTTGATAGCGAGCCCCATCAAGGGCGGCAAAGGGAATGTGGAGTATTTGGCGCATCTGCAATGTATATAACAGAACGACGCCGTGGTGTTGCAGGGCGATTGCGTTTGATGGAAGCTCAAGAGAGGGCTACTTTTAGCAGATAG
>CAYVKG010000033.1:0-42815 GCA_964451955.1 uncultured Tepidisphaeraceae bacterium | reverse complement strand
CGGACGGAGGTGCCGCTGGATGGTTTTTTGATTGTGGGGGCGTCGCCGGAGGCGTTGTCACCGATGAGCCTGGGTCGGGCGTTTCTGATACAGGAAGGTCCAGCGGAGGAGTTGGAGGACGTGCTGTTGATTGTTCCTCGTGCGATGCGGCGGGCGGAGACGCGGCCGGCGACGGGTCCTGCGATGGCGAACTGAGGCCTAAGCCCATCGTCCGGGGATTTTGATGCGAAAAACGGAGCCTTTGCCGACTTCGCTCTGGACTTCGACGGTCCCGCCGTGCACCTGGGCGACGTGTTTGACGATGGCGAGTCCGAGGCCTGTTCCGCCCATTTCGCGGGAGCGGGATCGATCGACGCGATAGAAGCGTTCGAAGACGCGTTCGAGGTCGGGTGGGGGTATTCCGATGCCATTGTCTCGCACTTCGACAACGAGGGATTCTTTTTGGGCGGCGACGGCGACGTCGATCTTGCCGCCTTCTCCGGTGTATTTGATGGCATTGTCGATGAGGTTTGCGATGCCGCGTTCGAGGTAATCGGGGTCACCGGTGATGGCGGGCAGCCCCGCCATGATATCGAGCGTCAAGGTCTGGCCTTTTTTTTGCGCGGCGGGGGTGAGCAATTCGACGGTTTTTCTGGCGGCGGCGCCGAGATCGACTCGTGTACGCCGGGGCAGTTCGGGCTGGCTTTCGAGGCGAGAGAGGGCGAGGAGATCGTTAACGAGGTTGGTCAGTTGTTCGGTGTGTCGGAGGATAGCGCCGAGGTATTGGGGCGCCTTTTCGGGATCGCGTATGGCGCCGTCGGCGAGGGTTTCGGCGAAACCGCGTACGACGGACAGAGGAGTGCGGAGTTCGTGAGAGACGTTGGCGACGAATTCCTTTCGGAGTTCCTGGTATCGGACGAGATGGGTGGTGTCGTAGACGACGACGACGAGTCCTTCGGCTTCGGGTTCGCCTTTGGAGCGGTATTGGCTGAGTCGGACCTCGACGTGTCGTCCGCCGATGGGTCCGATTTCGACGATGCGGGATTCCACGCCGCCGAGGACGTCGGTGGCGGCCTTGATGAGTGTATCGTTTCTGACGACCTGCCAAAGGGGCTTGCCGGTGGCGGTCTCGACGGCGAATCCGAGCAACTTGCCGGCGGCCTCATTGACAAGGCGAATGTGCTGTTGAGTGTCGGTGGCGATGACCCCTTCGCTCATGCTGGCGAGGATGGTAAGGAGTTCGGCCCTTCCGTGTTCGGCCTGGGCGAGCAGTTGGCCGATGGCATCGGCCATGGTGTTAAGTGCTTTGGCCAGTTCTCCGATTTCTCCTGCTTCGTCGGTCATGCTTCGGCGGTTCAACTGTCCCTTGGCGATAGCCTGGGCGACGCCGGTGATTTCGACGATAGGCTCGCTGCTTCGGCGGGCGAAGAGGTAGAGGATGAGTCCGGCGATTGCCATGGTAACGACGGCGGCGCCGGCGATTCCGGTGTAGAGTAGCCGCAACTGGGACCGCAACTCGGCGGCTGAGACGGCCAGTCGAAGGAAGTGTCTTCCGGAGGGAAGCGTGATAGCCTTTGCGAGGTAGAGCATGTCCGAGTGGACGGTATCGCTGTAGCGGGTCTCGGAAGCCTCAGCGGCGTGAGCGGCTCGGAGGATTTCTGGGCGGTTGGCGTGGTTTTCCATGGTTGAGGGGTCTGCCCAGTTGTCTGCGAGCACCGCGCCATCATTGCGGATCACAGTGATTCGGCAGGCCAGTTCTTGGCCGAGCGTCTTGATTTGTTGGGCCAGTTGCTGCAGGCGGAGATTATTGAGATTGTCCTGCACGAGGCCGGTGACCAGATGGAGTTCGTTTCTAAGTCCCTGTCGGCGGCCTTCGAGGTAAGTTGATCGGAGTCTGACGGCGGAGAAGGCGCCGATGCCGGCGATTGCGAGACAGATGAGCGCCAGGTATGGGAGAAACAGACGTTGGAAGAAGACGCCATGCAGCAAGATCACCTATCCTCAAGTCCCCGCATGACTGGGCACGGGTCGCCAGGTGAAAGACGTTTGGTCGGGCTAGTCGTTCGTCTCCTTGAGCTTATAGCCGAAACCGCGGACGGTCTCAATGAGTGTTCCAGCGGGCCCGAGTTTCTTGCGGATGGAGGTCATATGGACGTCGATGGTGCGGTCGGTGACGGCGGCCTCGCGATCCATGGCTCCGTCGATGATTTCGTCTCTGGAAACGACGCGTCCTGGGCGGCTGGCGAGGTAATAGAGGATTTTGAACTCGGTAGCGGTGAGGGAGACGTGCTTGCCGTCAGAGGTGACCTCATGTCGTCCGACATCGATATGGATGCAGCCCACACTGATGACATCGGGGGCAGCTTCGGAGCGTGCCGAACGGCGTAGGACAGCGCGGACTCTGGCGACGAGTTCCCTGGGGCTGAAGGGTTTGGTGACGTAGTCGTCAGCCCCCATTTCGAGGCCTACGACGCGGTCGGACTCGGCTGCGCGGGCGGTGAGCATGATGAGGGGGACGTGGGCGGTTCGGTCCTCGCCGCGCAGTCGCCGACAGACTTCGAGGCCGTCCATGCCGGGCATCATGATATCCAGGATGATGACATCGGGTCGGTGTTTGCGGGCAATCTGAAGGCCCTCTTCGCCGTTTCTGGCGAGGATGACATCGAACTGTTCTTTTTCGAGGTTGTACCGGACCAATTCGAGGAGGTCTTTTTCGTCATCAATGACGAGTATTGTGCCCTTGCCCATGTTTGATGCCTTTGCCTGCAGCTGATCAGCCGCCCTTGTTTGCACTATGCCTGATGTCCTTGCCCTGAACCATGTAGATGACTTCTTCGGCGATATTGGTCGCGTGGTCGCCGATTCGCTCGAGATGGCGGGAGATGAGGATGAGGGGGAGCGCTCTTGGGATAGTGCCCGGATCGGACATCATGTAGGTGAGCAATTCGCGAAAGATCTGGTTTCTGAAGGCATCGACTTTTTGTTCGACTTCGAGGACGCGATGGGCGATGCTGACATCGCGATCGACCAGGGCATTGAGGCTGTCCCGGACCATTTTTTGGGCGAACTCGGCCATGATGGGGATGTCGACGAGGGGTTTGAGTGGGGGCTGGGTGATGATCTGTTGGGCGCTTTGGAGGATGTTGACGGCCTGGTCGCCGATGCGTTCGAGTTCACTGGCGATTCTTGATGCCATGAAGAGAAAGCGGACGTCGGCGGCGACGGGTTGTTGCAGGGCGGTGAGTTTGACGGCGGCGTCATCGACTTCGATCTGGAGGCGATCGACCTCTTGTTCCTTGGCATAGACTTCATTGGCGAAAGTTTCGTTGCGTTCGACGAGGCAACGGATGGCGGCCGCGATCATGGATTCGACCATGGAGGCCATGAGAACGACCTGCTGCAAAAGCTCCTGCAACTGTTGCTCGAAATGCCGCATGAGTGTCCTTTTGTATCAGCCGAAGCGACCGGTGACATAGGCCTCGGTTTCCTGCCGGTGGGGATTGACGAAGACGGCCTTTGTGGGCCCGTACTCGATAAGTCGGCCGAGGTACATGAGGGCCGTGTAATCGCTGACTCGGGCCGCCTGTTGCATGTTATGAGTCACGATGACAATTGTATACTCTCCGCGCAACTTGTGAACAAGTTCCTCGACCTTGCCGGTAGCGATGGGGTCGAGCGCCGAGCAAGGTTCATCCATGAGAAGGACTTCGGGGTCGGCGGCGATTGCCCTGGCGATGCAGAGTCGTTGTTGTTGGCCGCCGGAAAGAGAGAGGGCGCTGCTGTGGAGGCGGTCTTTGACCTCGTCCCACAAGCCTGCGCCGCGGAGGGACTTTTCCGCGACCTCCATGAGTCTGCCGCGGTTTCTTTCGCCGGTGAGTCGCACGCCATAGACGACGTTTTCGAAGATGGACATGGGGAATGGGTTGCTTTTCTGGAACACCATTCCCATTCTCTTTCGAAGTTCGATGACATCGACATTTCTGGCGTAGATGGGTTGCCCGTTGAGATAGATGTTGCCTTCGGTTCGGACGTTGTCGATCAAATCGTTGAGTCGGTTGAAGCTTCTGAGGAGTGTGGACTTGCCGCATCCGGAGGGTCCGATGAGTGCGGTGACTTTGCCTGCGGGGACGCCCATGCTGATTTCGTGGAGGGACTTCTGTTTTCCGTAGAAGAGGGTGAACTGGTCGATGGAGAGGATGTTCTGCTCGGTTGCGAGTTCGGAGTGTATGGCCGCCGCCTGGTTATCGACGCGATCGTGCGTGTCTGTGACATCGGCACAGGGCATGTCAATGGTTGGTTGGTGGAGGATGAGTTGTTCGCTAGCGATCGTCATGGGTATCTCCGAGCTAATGGGTTGTTTTGACTCGTGTGACGGCCCCGCGGATGGCGAGGTTGAGGGCGAGAATGAGCGAAATCAGGACGAGTATCCCAGCCCAAGCCAGGGCCTTTTGTTGCGGGTAGGGTCCGGTGGCATAGGTGAATATCTGGACGGTCAAGGAGGGGAACGGCTGGCTGGGATCGCGTGTGAGGAGTCGGCTTCCGAGAGCGGTGAAGAGGAGAGGGGCGGTCTCACCCGCGACGCGAGCGGCCGCCAGCATGATTCCCGTGACGACACTGCCTGCCGCGGCGGGCAGGACGACGCGCAAGATGGTTCTGGCCTTGCTGGCGCCGAGGGCGAGGGAAGCTTCGCGATAGCTATTGGGGACAAGCCGGAGCATTTCCTCGGTGGTTCTGGCGACGATGGGGACGATGATGAAAGCCAGGGCTGCCGCCCCGGCCCAGCCGTTGTAGCGTCCAAGCGGGACGACGAGCAGTTCGTAGCCGAGGATTCCGACGACGATGCTGGGAACGCCGGCGAGCACATCGGCGATGAATCGGACGGGGCCGACGAGCCAGCGTTCGTTGGCGTATTCGGCGAGGTACACGCCGGTTCCGACGCCGATTGGAACGCCGACGAGCCCGGCGAGTCCGACGAGGATGAGTGTTCCCTCGATGGCATGTCTCATGCCGCCGGGGTTGGCGACATCGCCGGTGGGGACTTTGGTGAAGAAGGCCCAATTGAGCGAGCCGGCGCCCATCCAGATGAGGTACCCGACGACGAGTCCGAGGACGGCAAGGATGATGAGCGTGAACAGGGCGCAGACGCCGAGCATGATATGGCTGTGTATCCGGACGAGTCGGTCATACCATTGCTTGGCCGGCATAGGTTCCTCTAGTGTGCGGCGGCGGTTCTCGCCTCAGTTCCGACGACGAAGTATCTTGCGATGACGTTGAAGATCAGAGACATCACGAGGAGGATGAGCGCGACCTCGGTGAGCGCCGCGCGGTGGATATCGGAGCTGGCTTCGGCGAATTCGTTTGCCAGGAGGCTGGACATTGTCTGGGCCGGGGCGAAGATGGAAGCCACGATCTGATTGCTGTTGCCGATGACCATGGTGACGGCCATGGTTTCGCCGGCGGCTCTGGCGAGGCCGAGCATAGCGGCGCCGAAGAGGGCACTGCGGCCGTAACGGAGCATTTCGCGGGAGCTTTGCCACCAGGTGGCTCCCAGAGCGAGAGTTCCCTCGATTTGTGCCCGTGGAACGGCGGTGAGGACATCTCTGGCGACGGCGGTGATGATTGGGATGATCATGATTCCCAGGAGAAGACCGCCGCACAGCATGTCCCGGCCGGTCATCGCGATGGGTCTGCCGTCGGCGAGGAAGAGCCAGTGGAGGCCTGGGACATGCAGGAGGATCTGGTGGAGGGGTTCTTCGATGCCACCTCGGAGGAAGGGGACGAGAACGAACAGACCCCAGATGCCGTAGGCGATGCTGGGTATTGCCGCGAGGAATTCTATGAGGAAGGAGACGACGCCGGCGATTCGTAACCGGGGTCCGATGCGGACCAGGAAGAGTGCTGCTCCGAGGCTGAGAGGCAGAGCGACGACCAGGGCGATTGCTGAAGTGACGGTGGTTCCATAGATGACGGGGAGCGCGCCGAAACGAGCGGGTATGGTTTCGAGGACGATTTCGCCGTCCTCCATGATCACTTTGCCGGCGGCATCGCGTTTTGGGACTTCGAGTTCATTGGGTCGCCAATCTCGGGCGGCGACAAAGGACCAGCCGAACGCCTTGATGCTGGGCATTGCCCCGACCGCCAGAATGCAGATGAGTCCGAGGAGCATCATGAGGACGATTGCCGAGCATGCTCTTACAGTCCATCGGAGGATCGCATCGGTGCTGATGGTCCATCGTTTGGTGTTGATAATGGACCGCCACGCCCGGCGATTCGTTGCGAGCGTGGCGGTGGATCGTAGTCTGTCGGATGCCCAATCGGTCATGGAAGCCTCGAGGGAGGATGCTTTGGCACGTCGGTCTATTGGCCGGACGCAACGGCTTTGCCTTCCCATGTCAGGCCGTCGATCGCCTGTTTGACGAGTTTCTGCACTCCGGGGCTAAGGGGTGCGTAGTCCATGGCGCTGGCGAGGGCTTGACCGTCGCTGGTCGCCCAGGTGAGGAAGGCGACGAGGGCTTTGGCTTTCTCGGAGCTCTTGAGGTAACCGAGGTCTTGGTAGACGATGATGTAGGTGAAGGCGGCGATGGGGTAGGCCTTTTCGCCGGGTTGATTCCAGATGTCGACCGCGAGGGAGTTTTTCATTTGGCTGATGGCACCTTCGCCGGCGGCTGCAACGCTATCAGGCGAGGCCTTGACGAAGTTCCCATTCTTGTTCTTGATGGCAGCGAACGGGATCTTGTTCGCGGTCGCGTAGTTCAGTTCGATGTATCCGACAGCGCCCGGGGTGCTCTGCACAACGGCGGTGACGCCTTCGTTTCCTTTGCCACCCTGTCCGACAGGCCATTTCACCTGTTTGCCTGCTCCAATGGTCGCTTTGTAGTCCTCGCTCTGCGTGATCAGGTAATTTGTGAAGACGAAGGTTGTGCCGCTGCCGTCGGTGCGCCACGCGGGGGTGATCCCGATGTTGGGCAGGGCGAGCCCCGGGTTGATCGCGGCGATCTTGGCGTCGTTCCATTTGGTGATCTTTCCCATGAAGATGTCGGCCACCAACTCGCCGGTGAGCTTCAATTCGCCCTGGAGGCCCGGGAGGTTGTAGGCCAGTACGACGGCACCGGCGACAGTCGGGATGTGGACGACAGGACCTTTGGCAGCCGCGATCTCCTTTTTACTCATGGGGGCATCTGAGCCGCAGAAGTCGATGGTCTGATCGGTGAGTCCCTTGATGCCGCCACCGGAGCCGATTGACTGGTAGTCGATTCTGATGTTGGGATGACTGGTCTGATACTGGACCACCCAACGCTGGTAGATGGGGTTTGGGAAGGTTGCCCCTGCTCCGTTGATGCGGACCTGGGCCTGGGCGACTCCGCCGAGGGTCAGAGTGGTCAAGATCGCCGCCATTGACAATGCTGTTTTCACCATGAGTCTAGTCCTTTCTGTGTGACTCAGTTTGGGTTCACCGATGTTTTTCGCCACCAGACGATAGTCTCGCCGTGTTTGTTTTGGGTTAACGTGGCGCAAAGACGCGTTTCAGTTGGAGTTTCTGCGGGAGCCAGGAAGGCAAAGGAGGCGGGAGTTCTTCACGCGATCTGAATATTGGGCGAAGGACCGAGGCGAGCGCCCGGCTGGGTGTGTCGGCATGAGCGTTGGCGGGCGTGGCTGAGGTGACTAACCCGGCGGGTTGGCACCGTTGTCTGTAGTCGGTTGAGGCATCAACTCGATTTTCACGCGTACCACTTTCTGCGGCTCGGCGGCCAGTACGGTGAAGCGGGAGCGGTCATGTTCGAAGGCGGTTCCTGCGGCCGGGATGCGGCCGAGAACGGCGACGACGAAACCGCCAAGGGTCTCGAATCCGGCGTCTTCGGGCAGCGTCAGTCCGCACTGGTGATTCAGCTCATCGATTGAGAGTCTGGCGTCGGCCTCAAAGGTGTTCTCGGTGAGGCGTTTGAGCATGGCCGGCTCATGGGGCTCATGCTCGTCGACGATCTCGCCGACGAGTTCTTCGAGGATGTCTTCGATGGTGACCAATCCGACGGTACCCCCGTACTCATCGAGGACGATGGCGATGTGGACTTTTTGCAGTTTGAACTCATGGAGGAGATCTCGGAGGGGCTTGGTTTCGGGGACGAAGACGACGGGGCGGATCACGCTGCGGATGTCGAACTCTTCGGCGGGCAATCCGACGTACTTGAGCAGATCCCTGGCGTAGAGGATTCCGACGATGTGATCGAGCGTTCCGTCGTAGACCGGCAGCCGGGAGTGTCCGCTTTCCTCGATTGTGTGCCTGATCTGATCGATAGTGGCGGCGAGTTCGACGGCGACGATCTCGGGTCTGGCCGTCATGGTCTGATCGACGTTGGTGTCACGGAATTCGATGACGGATTCGATCATCTCTCGTTCCTGCTGGCCAACGACGCCCTCTTTTGCGCCCTCTTCGACAGCGGAGAGGATGTCTTTTTCGAGTTGTTCCGGTTCAAGTTCCGGGTTGCATCCGGTGATTCTTCTGACGATTCTGTCGGACAATCGCGATAGTCTGGTGACGGGGAGCAAGGCGAGTCGCATGGCATGCAGAAACCGGACGGAGATGGCGATGATCATCTCTCCGGCGTATTCGGCCAAGGCGGTAGGCAACACGATGGAGAAGATGAGGCCGAGGAAAGCGGCGACGGCGAAAGCGGCGGCGTAGTGTATCCAGGCCTCCCCGCCGAGCGAGCGGAACAACCAGAGGGGCAGCATGAACAGCAGGAGGTTTGCCAGAAGCCGCCCGACAGCGGAGGCAAACGCGAGATCGGCACGGTGTTCGAGGGTGCGTTGGAACCACTCGGATCGTCTGTAGGACGCGAGCATATCCTGGAGTCGTGACCGCGAGAAATCGCGCAGGGCGTAGGTGACGGTCGAGAAGAAGAGCGAGGCGATTGCCGCGCAGGCGATGCCGATGAGACTCCAGATCATGGTTTGCGCCTTCGGGTTGGTGAGTCGGGGGGTTTGATGGGTTGGGCGAAGGTTGTCCCCACTCCAAGAGATCGGAGAATACGGTCTTCCATGCGATGGATTTGTCGAAAGTCCTTTTCGGTTTTATCGTCGTATCCGCTCAAGTGCAACAGGCCGTGGATTGCGTAGAGAAGCAGTTCGCGTCTGGGGTGGATTCGTCTGCGTCTTGCCTGGCGTATCGCTTCAGGGAGGCAGAGGACGATCTCGCCGGCGATGACTTGGCCTTTGCGGTCCGTTTCGATTTCGAAGCTGAGCACATCGGTGGGGCCGTCGATGCGCATAAACCGCCGGTGCAGGCGCGTCATCGTGGCATCGCCGACGATGGCGACGGACAATTCCCTTAATGCGGACCTGGCGAGTGGGTGCGCGCGCTTGAGCTGATTTCTCAAGAATGCGCGATGGGAGTTTCCGGTAGTTCCCCCGACCATCACATGGAGATCACGCATTGGCAATGACAAGTCCTTTTATCTGCAATTGTCGGCAAAGGGGCTGTCGATTCCGTAGCTAGGATCAGGCGAGTTTAGCCGCCGGTTCCGTTCCGTGGGTCATGGTTGCCGTGGACGGATAAGCCAGCCTACCGTGATACACGCTCAGGAGCGTTTTGACCAGTGATTTTTCGATCAGAGCGAGTTCCTGGAAGGTGACATCCGCCTCGTCGAACTGGCCGTCGAGCAGGCGTTTCATGACAAGTTCATGGACGAGGGATTCGATGCGGCTGGCGTGAGGTTCGTTCATGGCGCGTGTGGCGCTCTCGACGGCGTCGGAGATCATGACGACGACGGACTCGCGTGTTCGGGGCTTGGGTCCGGGATAGCGATATTCGTCTTCGCTGACGTCGGTCAGGCCTCGTTCCTGGCAGGCCTGGTGATAGAAGTACTCAACCAGCATGGTACCATGATGCTGCTGGATGAACTGGCGAATGACGCCGGGGAGGTTATAGACTCTGGCCATTTCCGTGCCGTCCTTGACATGTCCGAGGATGATCAGGAGGGAGACATTGGGGCTTAAGTTGAGATGGCGGTTCTCCCCGTCGGTCCAGTTCTCACAGAAGTAGTCTGCTTTGTTGATCTTGCCGATGTCGTGGTAGTAGCTTCCGACCCTGCACAAGAGGGAATTGGCGTCAATGGCTTCGGCGGCGGCCTCGGCGAGCGTGGCGACGGCGAGGCTGTGGCTGTAGGTTCCCGGGGCCTCGATGGAGAGTCGTTTGAGCAGGGGTTTGCTGACGTCGGCCAATTCGAGGAGGGTCATGGAGGTGGTTATGCGGAATGTTTTCTCGATGAAGGGGAGGATGCCGAGGACGACGAACCCGACGCCGAGCCCTGCGGCGGCGGCGTTCAGGCTCGTGTGGCCGATGACCGCGAGGGGCTGCATCTGGATACCGCCGATCGCTGCGGTTGCCAATGCCATCGTTGCCGCCGTTGCCCCGCCGACTTCAACGAGTTTGCCGCGAGTCCGCACCTCATCCAAGAGGATACAGCAGGTGGCCAAGCCGGTCCCCAGAATCAGTAGGAACCCGATGCCCTCGGCCAGGACAGTGGTTACGAGGACGGCATGGAGGAATGCGATTCCCATGGCGAAGCGTCGGTCATAGGCGATGGCGAGAATCATGGCTGCGAGGAGTGTTGGCGCCGTCCCGAACACCAGCAACGGACCGTTGCCAATGGCCGCCAGCACGGTGACGAGCAGGGTTGAAGCAAGCAGTGCGGCGATCCCGACGGCACGGGCGTGGTTCTTCACGACGCGCGGCTGGTACAAGGCCGCGTAGACAGCCAGACCGACGGTGATCAGCGCCACGATGCCAGCCAGGCCGGCATAGCCTTGGAATCGTTTGGCGATTCCCAGGGAGGCGACGTAGGTCTTCTGCTCTTCGACGAGGAGCTTCCATGCAGCCTGAGTAACGGTGGCGCCTCGGGATACCAAGACCGCCTTCTCGGGTATTTTGCGGGTGGCGGATTCAGTCGGCGTGTGTTTGGCCGCCTCGTTTTGCTCGATGGCGGTCATCTCTTGGTCGAGTTCGTGAGTCGCACCGAGTGCGGCAATGGAGAAGCCTGCGACGTTAGCGGACAACGGGGACATGAAGAATCGCTCGGCGTAGCCGTTGGCCAAAGCGAGCAGTTCGGCCCGTTGCGGTTCGGTGAGCTTGTCGGCATAGGTGCGTCCGACATCCAGATTCACATAATCCTTGCCCCCACTTCCTCCTTGGATCTTGGCTGCAAGTCTTGTGGGTGTCTGCAGTTCTTTCTCTCGATCCTCTGCGGGCAACACGACGAGTTTCAGTTCGCGACAGGCTGCGCGGAGTTGACTGACGTACTCGGAGACGCCTTTTCGGTACTCATCGAGACTGGTACGGCGGATTTCCTTGAGGAGGGTGATGCTGCCGCTATCGAGGTGGTCGGCGATCTCCTTGGGCAGAGCCTGGGCGTCGCCGCTCACATCGTCGGGAAGCGCAAGGAGCGTGCGCTCAAGGGCATCGAATGCCCCCGGGCGGCTGCGGTAGACGCGGCTGGCGGCGTCGCGGGCCGCCTGCCGCAGTTCGGCCACGCGATCGGGGTTGGTATAGGAGAAACTGACGCGGCTGCGAACATCATCGGTGACGTACTCATCAGGCCGGTACGGCACAATCCGATCGCGAAGCGTTGCAACACCCGTTGCAACTGCCCAGAACCCGATGACGATCACGATGGAAGTGCGCACCTCCGGAAGGCGGAAAGTCTGCCACCACTGTTCTGCTTCAGCGCGGCTTCTGCGGATCTCAGTTCGCCGAGCTCGATATTTGCCAAGTCGAAACATCGACTCCCGTTCTCACATCCCCCGCGAACTCTTACAGATCTCGCTTTTCGTAGGCATTGACGATGTTCTGAACCAGCCGATGCCTGACGATGTCGTCTCGTTCGAGTTCGACGAGGGCCACGCCCTTGATTCCGCGCAGCCTATGCATCGCGTCGGCCAGTCCGCTTGGGGTGTCCTCCGGCAGGTCAACCTGACTGGGATCGCCCGTCACAATCATTTTGGAGTCGTGACCGAGGCGGGTCAAGAACATTAACATCTGTGAGGGGGTGGTGTTCTGGGCTTCATCGAGGATGATAATGCTGTCATTGAGCGTTCGGCCGCGCATGAACGCCAAGGGGATGACCTCGATGACGTCATTTACCATAAATCTTTTTACTTGCTCGAATTCCATCATATCGTGCAGTGCATCAAACAGGGGCCTTAGATAGGGATTTACCTTAGCCTGGAGGTCACCGGGGAGGAAGCCAAGCCGCTCGCCCGCCTCGACAGCAGGTCTGGCGAGGATGATGCGTTTAACCTGCCCGTGTTTGAGTAGGCTGGCCGCCACGGCAACGGCAAGGTAGGTCTTGCCCGTCCCGGCTGGTCCGGTGCAGAAGGTCAGATCGTGGGCGTTCATGGCTTGGACATAGCGGATCTGACCTGGGGTCTTGGGATTGATCAGCCGCCCGCGAACAAAGACGTCAATTTCCCCTTCGGTCCGCTGGCGGCTTTGGCCGGCGATGTCGAGAATGGTCTGGCCGACTTCTTCGACACTGACCCAGTCCTGTTTGCGCAGTTTGCGTTGGATCTGATCGAGCACGGCGGCGGCTCTGCCGACATTCTCGCGATCTCCGGACACCTGCAATTCATCATCACGGCCTATGATGTGCACGCCGAACGCTTCACGGATCATTTTCAAGTGGCGATCCGCAGCGCCAAAAATCGCCAGTTTCTTGTCGGGTTGTTCCAATGCGATGCTGAGATTCATTGCTCTGTGGTTTTTTGGACTGGTTGCGGGAGCTATCGTACCCGGGCTAGAACAGGCTGAACAGCAAGTAGGCAAACGGCGCTGCCAGGAGGGGGCTGTCAATCACATCGAGGATTCCGCCAAAGCCGGGAATGAGTCTGCCACTGTCTTTTACCTCGGCATCGCGTTTCATGAGGCTTTCGAGCAGATCGCCCGCCTGCCCGACTGCGCCGATGACCGCGCCAAATATAAGTCCCTGCCACCACAGTAGCTTATAATCAGGAGCTCCGATCCAGCGGGCGCAGGCCATTCCGACGATTGCCGCGGTGGCGACGCCGAATCCCAGTCCTTCCCAGGTTTTTCCCGGGCTGAGCCAGGGTATCAACTTGTGTTTACCGAGGGCTTTGCCTCCGAAGAAAGCTCCGATGTCGGTGGCTTTCACGACGAGCAGAATCATGAGAATCACCATTGTGGTCCCGTGAAAACCGTGAGGGCGAATCGACTGCTTGACCCGCAGTGCCATTAGAAACCACCCAAGTCCGCCGAGGTACATGGTGGCGAGGATGGTGCCGGCCATATGGGTGATCGCCTCCTGTGTTTGTCTTGCCCATGCCCGTCTGAGTGCTGCCAGCAACATGACCGCAACGACAATGAATGCGAGCGTCGAGGCTGCGATTGCACTGAAACTTTTGAATTGCGTCAGAAACGCATGGGTGACGAGTGACCCGGATCCCGTAAAGGCGATGAAAGTGTAGGGCACGAGCCGTTCGGCACTGAGGAGGGTGGCCAACTCCAGTGTGGCAATTGGCAGGATCATCAGTAGTAGAGCAAGCAGTCCTGCGCCGGCCAAGCCGCAATTGCCCAGTTGCTCAGGCCAGCATCCCTTGGTCCAGTGCTGTATGAGGTAATCCAGCCACAACAGCCCGAAGAGTGCCGCCAACATGATGGGGCCGAAGGTGAGTCTGTTGCGAAGTGTCCGTTCCATGCACCCAGCGTCCTCTCTCATCAGGCCTTGCCGACTGCTCCGAACCGGCGTTCGCGGTCTGCAAAGGACCGCAAGGCCCCGTGTAGATCGTTTTCGGAGAAGTCAGGCCACAGTACCTGGCTCACGTACAGCTCCGCATAACTGATTTGCCAGAGGAGGTAGTTGCTGAGTCGCATTTCGCCTGCGGTGCGGATGAGCAGGTCCGGGTCGGGCATTCCCGCCGTGTACAAATGCTCGGTAACCGTTTGTTCGTCGATCTGGGGAGCCTGCAATTCGCCGGTTTTGACCTTCATTGCGATGGCCTTGACCGCATCGACGATTTCGCCTCGGCTGCCGTAATTGAGTGCCAGGACCAGTGTCAACCCGCTGTTGTTCTTCGTGGTTTGGACGGTCCGTTGCATCTCTATCAGCACCAGTTCAGGCAGGTTATCGAGCCGGCCGATTTGCCGGAAACGGATGTTGTTGTCCATCAATGTGGGCAGTTCCTGGCGGAGGTACTCAACGTACATTTCCATCAGGAACTGCACCTCTTCGGCCGGCCGTTTCCAGTTCTCGATACTGAAGGAATAGAGTGTCAGGTAGTCCGGTCGGCCCATCTCTTTACGCAGCCGGGCGCACTCGGTGACGACCTTGCGCACGGTCTTGGCACCTTGCTGATGTCCCATCACGCGTCTGAGCCCGCGTCGTGTGGCCCATCGACCATTGCCATCCATGATGATGGCCACATGCCGGGGGAGTTTGTCGGGTGCAATGTCGAGTGAAACGGCCATACTGCGGTCACTATATCCCCGCAGGGCCGGAATTTGGAGTCATCGAGGCGTCAGAAACTCCCGTTGCGGATCATGTTCCTTGAACCTCCTCCTGGCGACGTCTGCATTTCTCACCGCGTAACAATACACGCACCCCATGGGGCAGGTGTCATATGCTCCGATATCGCGGCTCTCGTAGCACCCGCAGTCTACCCGATTTCCCTTGCGTCTGGCGTCGATCCTGATTCCGCCCCGGTCCTGCAATCGCCCCGGGTCGATGCACTTTGCATCGGTTGCCCCCTCAACCAGCAAATACCGCTGGGCACAGACCGACAACTGCATCCCCCTTGCCTTGGCGATGTTCGCCAGTTCTCGAAGGAGGGACCGCTTTTCCTCGGTAGTGGGGTCTTCCCACGGGATACCCGCCTTGCCCATATTGCTCACTGTCTTGCGATAAGTCTGCGCAAACGATACCACGACCTCATCGACGGCTCCCTGCAACTGCGCGGCCAGCTTGTCGAAATTCCGCAGATGAGACTCCCGGGGGGTGAGTGTTGAATAGACAATGGTGTCATACCGCCAGACGACTGCGCGTGGCCCATACTGATCGGCGATTTGTTTTACATCTTCGATTGCCTGTTTCGCCGGTGGAACCGCTCGCTCCAGTTTCCGTGGGTAGTTGTTGATGCCGTACTGCACGACGAACGCTTGTCCCCTCGCCTTCACTTCCCGGAGAGCTCCTAAGAACGGGCGTCCGTTCTTGGTCCAGAAGACAAACCCGTCGACCGCCTCGGGACCCAGATTGACGCGGTGTACCTGTCCCCCATAGGGATTGACCACCTTGCAGTACCCGGCTCGCAGGCGATTGAGAAACCAGTCCCCGAAGAAAGCCGGGATATCGGTTCTATAGCTTGCAGAGACGATCATGCGAACCATCAACTGTCCACGATTACCGTATTACCGTCGCGCTGCGCTCGGGTCCCAAGCTGAGGATTTTGATCGGCGCGCCAATTAGTTGCTCCACTCGCTTGACATAATGCTGGGCCTCTTTGGGCAGCTCCTCAAAACGCTTGCAGCCGGAGATGTTTCCATTCCAGCCCGGCAGGGTCTCGTATACGGGCTCGACTTCCGCGAGCGTGTCCATGTCCGCGCGGAAATACTCCAGCGGCTGCCCGCGATGCTTATGGCCAACGCAGATTTGCACGTGGTCAAGCCCGCTGAGCACGTCGAGGAGGGTCATGCCGACGTGGGTGACGCCGCAGAGTTCGACGGAGTACCTTGCCGCGACCGCGTCAAACCAGCCACAGCGTCGTGGTCGGCGCGTCGTGGTTCCATACTCGTTTCCCCGTTCGCGGATGTAGTTTCCGATTTCATTGTTCTGCTCGGACGGGAAGGGCCCGCCGCCAACGCGGGTGCAATAGGCCTTGATGATCCCGACGTAATTCTGCACCGCTTGGGGGGGGACGCCCGCGCCGGTGAAAAGGCCCAACGCCGAGCAATTGCTGCTGGTCACAAAGGGATAAGTTCCGTGATCGACATCGAGGAGCACGGCATGTGCTCCCTCGAAGAGTATTCTTCTGTCGTCCTTTATGGCCTTGAGGAGGAGAAGGGTGGCGTCATCGACAAACGGCTGAATCCGCTTGCCGAAACCGCGATAGGTTTCAAAGATGGCCTTCCAATCCAGGGGGGGCGCGTCGTAGAGGACCTTGAGAACCCGATTGCGATCATCCACTACCTTGGCGATTTTCTCCTTGAGCTTTTGCTCGTGGAGGAGGTCGGCGACGCGCACCGCCGTTGTGCGGTGCATCTTTTCGGCATAGGCCGGTCCGATGCCTCTCTTGGTGGTTCCGATGCCTGCACCTCCGGCCGCGTGTTCTCTGGCGGCGTCTTCGGCCTGGTGATAGGGCATGACGACATGGGTCTTGTAGCTGATGCGCAGATTCTCGGGTCCGATGGCGACGCCCCTTGCCGCGAACTCGTCGATTTCCCTGAAGAGGACGTCGGGATCGAGGACGACACCGTTGCCGATGATGTTGAGCTTGCCCGGTCGGAAGACGCCGACGGGCAGGAGGTGGGTGGCGTATTTTTCTTGGCCGATGCGTACGGTATGGCCAGCGTTTGCCCCGCCGCAGTAGCGTACGACCACATCTGCGTTTTCGCCGAGGAAATCGACGATTTTGCCCTTGCCCTCATCACCCCATTGCAGCCCGAACACGCACGTATTGCCTTGGAGCACAGGAATCACAACAGCCAACCTTTCACCTGATTTGACCGGAGTCGCCGATTCAGCCCGGGACAGTATGACCCCTCTGGCGGCCTGTCAAGCGTCCGCTGGCTCGGCTGCACGGGTTGTCCGGGCTTCGCAAACCGCAAAGGCGTTTGAGGGGGATTTTGGGCACGTTTACCCGAGAGTGCGCACCTCGGCTGGGATCGGGGTGCGGGGTTTGGGCACTGATTCGGTTGGCGTTTGGCCGGCCGTTCGCAGCGATGATCGCCATGTCGCGGCAGCAATGCGGTGAGCTCGGCGTGGTCATTTTTATGGTTGAGTTTGAGATCAATTGGGCCTGTGTTATGATAGCTCATAGAATGAGGTGTGGTAGCACTGGCCGGATGGCATGGTAGCCGTCGGCGGGTGTGCTGCTTGAACTTGAGGGCCATGGGGTGTGAGTGCCGTTGAGGCCTCCCCTCCTAGATAGACTCTATTCCTGCCTCTGTTTCCAGCACCTTTTGTTTTCGGGCAAACCGGTGGCATCAGAAGAGGTCTTTACATATGGGAATGAGTCGCGGGTTGATGTGGTATGTCGCAGAAGAACCCTATTCTCGACCTTCCGTTGACGGCCGTGATGCGTCCGGAGATCGCTTTGCCGCTTCAGCAGGTTTTCCGTATTGGAACGGTCGGCAGTTTTCTGGTTGCGTGGCGGAATCCGAAGATACAGCGGACCGTTGAGCAGGTTTTTGATTCTCCGCAGCAGGCTCGGCACTGTGCGGCGACGTGTGCGGCCTGGCTTGGCATGTCGAATGCGCCGGCGAGCAGTCCGGTGGAGGCGTGGTGGCGCAATGATGACGGTCCGAGCCCGACGTTTCCGGCGTGATTCTCGTCGCGGGCGAGCCGCGGTCGGGCGCATCAGGAGTTGGCGATGGACTCTGGTTGTGGCAGGACGGCGATGGCGAACTCCTCGTCGATATCGGGCCATCTTCCGCAATCCGCGTGAATGCGCAAAGACCACACGATCGCGTTGTGTTCGCTGCGAAAACTGGGGACTGCGCCGGGCGCTATGGCCAGTTTCAATTGCCCGGAGCGGACGCGGGCCGGTTCGCTCGCATCAATGAGGCGGGTGACGGAGAACACTTCGTAGTCGGTATAGGTTTCTGTCCCGCGGGTGTAGGTTGCCTCTTCTCGGCCTTCGACGAAGAGCCTTAGCCGTCGGACGCGCCGGGTGCTTCCCCAGAACCGCCAGCGGACGCTGATTTCTCCTCCTGGCGCAACCGTGGTGGAACTCAACGTCAGAATCGGCCTGGGATTCAACCATCTCATGAGAGCCCACATGGGGGGGATGATCGCACCCACCCCGATGAGCACCATGGGTAAGGCGAAAAGAGTCAAGGCCCATCCGTAGAAACCCGGGATCCCATCCCGCCAATTATCAATGACTTCCCGGACGAGGAAGATGATAACGCCGTTCCAGAGCAAGGCGAAAACGACAAAGAACCGTGTGGCCTTATTGCGGTGTCGTGGTCGAAAGGTGTAGGGTCCGCCTGGCGCCAGGACCCGCCGTTTCTTGCTTGGGCGACCGAATCCCTCGCGCCGGACCAGGACCCACCACCGACGGCGACTGGCCGGAAACACCAAAGGCCCGACGGAGGAGAAGAGTCCCGCCAACCCGGTGACCATGAGGGCCACGGGAGCCAGCGCGATGAGCAGTTCCGGCTTGGCGCCACGTTCCAGGACGGCATAGGCCGGATTGTCCGGGTTGACATAGCAAAGGGTCTCGAGTCCTTTGGGGTATTTTCTTGCCACTTCCTGAGCATCCCCCAGGGTATTCCATGTTGGCCGGATGAACCAGACCCGGTTGGAGTGGAATTGCACCCCCGCGAAACGATACGCGTACTTCACATCGGCAACATAGCCCTTCCGGGCAGGGACTTGCTCAACCCGGCTGGTGACGATCGAGCACTTCACTCGTTCCCACCGCGTTGATTTGATCAGATTCGCTACGGGCTCCAGGAAAACCGCGACGAAAATGGCGACGCCCGCGCCGAAGAAGATCGCGAAGACGATTGGCGCCAGACATCCCACCCGATGCCTGCCAAGGTCCGGAGTTGAGCGTGATTCCGACACGGCGTCACCTTACGGTTGCTACTTGGCCGTCAATATGATCTGACCGGTGAATGCCTCTGATCCCTCCCGGAGATACCGGTCGCAAAGGGCGCGATACAGTGCTGTGAGTTTGCTCTTGCCAGTTGCAGCTTCCATGACGTCGATCGCCTGGATGCATGCGGCGAAGTCGCCATCCATGAAACGTTTAACCACTTCAGTGGTCAGCTCGACCAATTTCATCTGCTCCTGGGTCGCATTCTCGATCAGGCTCAAGGGTTCGGCGACCATTACCCCCTCCGCTTTGCCGACCACCTGGATTTTGCCGATGGGGCGCCAGAGGACGCTGTCGCGCACGAGCTCACTGGCGCGCTGGTTGATGAGGATTTTGGTCCCAAAGACCTTATTAGCCGGTTCGAGCCTTGCCCCGAGGTTGACGGTGTCGCCGAGCACCGTATAGTCGCTGCGATGTTCGGAACCGGCGTCGCCGACCACCATATTACCTGAAGCAATGCCGGCTCGGAGCTCCAGGCGAGGGAGATGTTCTGCCGCCAGGGAGTCGTTTAATGGTCCCATGGCCGCGAGCATTTCGAGGACGGCCGCGACGGCGTCATGGGCGTGATTCGGGTTGTCAAAGGGCGCGCCATGAAAGAACATGATGCCGTCGCCGAGGAACTTGTTCAGAAGGCCCGGTGGTCCATGTCGGCGTTTGTGAATGACCGGGACCATGGCGCCCATGTATCGATTCAGCAGGGGCACGATTCGCTCACCGAGTCGTTCGGTTTTTGAGGTGAACTCCGCCAAATCGGTGAAAGCGACGGTCATTTCCTTGACCTGTCCATCAAGGCGAGCATCGCTCTCCATCACGTAGTTGACGAGTTCCGGGTCGGCGTAGATTTCAAAACGACGTTTGATTTTCGCTCGGAGGGATGCTTCGAGGATGTACTTGGCGAGCGTTCCCCCGGCCCAGACCACGCCGGCCGTGACCATCGGATCGGCCACGCCGACGAGCAGGTTGTGCTTGTCGAAGAGGTAGAGCCCGTTAAGCAGAAGATACCCCAGCATCAGCACGATGGTAGCCGCCAGCGCCCGCCAGGGGTTCATCCACGCCACGATCCCGGTTGCCAGCAGCCCCATGGCCAGGGCGATCAGGGACGTTACCCATTGGGGCGTGCGGCGCCAGAAATCCCGTGTGAGGATGGAATTGAAGATGACGCCATGGACGACGACGCCGGGGCATCGCGTGTGCAAGCTTGTTGGGACGACATCCGCCAGCGACCCTACGGCGACCCACCCCATCAGCGCGGCCTTTCCGCCTAGTTTAGCGCGCAATTCAGCTCGCCGATGCTCCAGGTCCTTTTTCAGTTTGTCGTTTTCAGCGATGCCGTCCTCGAGGGACTTGCAGGACTGCCTGAGCACATCGCGCAGAAAGAGGTCGTTGGCGTCCAGTTCCTCGTCCTTGTATTTGGCATACCGATCGAGGAATTTGACAACGCCCGACTCTTTGAGCGTCCAGCGGGCGATTTCCCGTCGCGCGTTGGTATCGCCTTCGTCGGGCAGGGACGCGAAATAGCGTTTGGCCCTAGCTGGATCCAGGCCGAGCTGATAATCCTGGTCGTTGTCGAGAATGGCGGCGATGGCAGCGTCGATGGCTCGGTTGTTTTTGGCGATTCGATGGCGAACCTGGCAGGCATCCCAGACGAAAGCCAGCGAGATGTGCTGCTTTTTCAACTCGTGCTTCGGGTAGTCATACATTGTTTCCCATGAAGCGGCTCCGAACCAGGGGATGTCAAAGAACATGCCGCGGTTGCCCTGGGGCGTTTGTTCGATTCGGACGGGGATTTCGATATCTCCGTCCCGTGTTGGCAGGATCACGGCATCGCGTCGGATCTTGACGTCCTTGGGATGGACATCGAGGGAAGCGCATGCGAGTGCGAGGCCCATCTGGGGGTACATCCACTCTCGATGGACTGCCCAGAGCGGCACGGTGCGCACGATGCCGTCCGCCATTGGAACATAGTCGACGAAGGCGGTAGAGCCGGCCGCTTCGCCGAACACGCGCAGGGTTGCGCGTTCGTCCGCGGTGGTGAGCATGGGGGGCAGATCGGGCCCGACGGGTCTGGCGAATCGCCGGAGGGCCTTGATTGCCTGATATCGCTCGAATTGGGTTTCCAGCAGTCTTCGCAGGGGCGAATCCTCCTGGATTCTTGCGTCCATCTGGGGGAGCAATTTGGCAGTGAGTCGCTCGATCGTGAGTTCCTCCCCGCCGGCCTCCGAGGCGATGCGCTCGAACATGGCCTCTTGTCTTGCCGCGAGGAAGAGGCGGTTCACCTCGCCGGCGAGTTCCACCTCATTGGTTACTTTTCCCCGCAACCGCTGGATGATCGCATCGCGGTCCATTTCGAGGTTGCGGAAGAGTTCGATCACCATAGGCCGATACACGGGGGAGGTTGACTGCTGGAGGTTGAAGCTCAGTGACAGAGGCACGATGGCGCGCCCGAAGCGGGCCAAAGCCTTAGCCAGAGCCGCATCATGATCGACGACGGTTGCGGTGACGACGGCGTCGTGTGTTGTGGGTTTTGTTGTCGGCGCGAATGAGCTGCCTTTTCGGACGGGCTCGTAAGCGATCGCCTGAGGTTCGGAGAAGATGACGTCCATGGCGAGCGCCTTGGCGCCGGCGATGGCGATCTCGTCGACCAGTTCAGCCAGGCGGCTGCGTGGCCAGGGCCAAGCCCCCATGGCCTCGAGGGTCAGATCATCGATATCGAGGTGGACGAGCTGGTCAGTGGGCGCGGGGGTGAAGAACCGGCAATATCGGGCTCGCCAGTCGTAGAAGAGTCGCTCCGCCGCGGCCAGGCCGCCCATCCATCCGAAGGTCAGTGCCAGCAAGGTGAGCAACACTCCAAGCGTGCTCGTGTCCACCAGGAGTCTTCGTTCGGACCGGGTCATAGGACTGGGGCACCATTTGAACTTCCGGCCTGGTGTTCGTCCAGCCACCAGACCGGGTGTGGGAGGCGGAGTGGCGGCATGCGGCAGCGAATGGGGCTCGCCGGGTCACTTTCGTTTTGTTGCCGCCGCCGGGCTGGTTTTGCCGACGTCGATGGTGAATTTGACGAGTCGCCCGCCCTCGTGGACCGTGTCGATGAAATCGGGGTTGATCTGTTTTCCGTTCTGGATCACGTTGATCTTGAACGTTGCCGGGTCGCCGCGGCCAACGTACTTGGCCCCGTAGGTATAGGTGCCCAGGGGATAGGCCTTGCTCCATTGGGCCCATTCATGTCCGCTGGCCTGTTGTGTTCCGCCGACGTCGTTCTTGCTCATGGTTCCGCCGCTGGGCGAGGTCGTTCCGTGGACGAGTCGCTCCTTTTTTGGTGACCAGACGAACAGATCGAGATCGGGAGTGATTCCGGACGTGCCATCGCCGACCCAGTTCAAGTCAAACAGCAGGGTTCCCGGGGAACCCAGAACCTGGGGCTGGACCACCAGGGGTCTCTGGAGATCCTGGGGTTGCCTCATGCCCATTCCCATGCCGGAGACGTTGTTGACCGCCGTAGCCACGACTTTTTCGCCGAAGGTGAGGATCTCCGCGCCGACGAAGGGCGGGGCCGCCTGGTTAGCCGCATGGAGTGCCGGCGTTGCGTCGTGCTCATTGATTTCGACAGGCCGTTCCCCGTAGGAGTTTGCAGGTCCCGTTCCGAGGGTGACGGGGGGATGCATTCCTTTCCATCGTTCGGCGTAGCCTTGGTAGACGCGGATCTCGGACATGAGCGCATAATCCGTCTTTTCCACGTCGCTGCCGCGTACCGCCAGCGCGCTGCTTGGGCTTCGGATGATGGACTCGTGCTCGAGCCCGGCTGCTTCCTGGTGATACCGAATCCGGCCATATTTCATGCCCAGATCCGTCTTGAGTTTTCCGCCCTTTTGAATCGCCTCGAGGATTTTGACAGTTCCGAGTCGATCGAGTTTGATGACCTGGGCTGGCGGGAGGGTCATGGTTATCCATGACTTGGGTCCGGTCCTGCATTCGCCTCCCACGGGGACGACCATGCCGACTGTCGCCTCCTGCCAGGGCTGGTCTTCATCATGGCGTACTTCCACGAGCCCGACGACTTCGGTCACGGTTGCCGAGAGCTGCGTGTCAGGCGATTCCGCGGTCGCTGGCGCCGTTGCCGCCGTCGCGACGGTGCTCACCCCTAGCCAAGCGACCACAACCGATGTCGCAAAGGCGATTCTCATACGCATAGCCAGATCCTCGCTGGACAGAACATGTCCTGAACCCAACTGCCCACTGCAACAGTCTATCACCGTTGCCGCGGGTGAGCCACCTATTTGGCGACTTATTTGCCCGCCGGTCTTGCCGGATATCGGCATAACATAGGGAAGTAGCATCAGATGCCTGCGTTAATCGGCCGGCAGGGTTGTGGGCTTGGTGGTTGGTTTTGGGCTTCTCTGGTGATCTTCAATTCGTCCGATAATAGCCACGTATTCGTTGCCGGAGAAGGTCTGCCAGGGGGCGCTGGGGGGATAGAGGTCCATGAACATGAGTTCCCGCACCGCGTACCTGGGATGGGCGCTTGTGAGCCGCATCATCACACCGCCTTTGATTGCGAGGATTCTGCACATTGCCACGGCGATTGTCCCGCGTGTGGCGGCTTCGTTGGCGGCCCGGTCGAACCCTGCGGGCAACATTTTTCTTGCCTTCAACGTCTCGACTCGAGCCGCATAGTCGGCCGACAGGTCCTTGCCGTCCATGTAGAGCAGCAAGCCATGAAAGGCCTCGTCATTGCTGGTGACCGGGCGTTCCGCCAGAGCATGCCAGAATGCCATCTGGTCTTTTGCCGAATTGCCCGCCAGTTCGGCAGTCAGAGGCTGGGCGACGTAGGCCGACTTGCACCCGACCATCAGCAGCATGCCAAGCAATGTGGCCGTGCGCATGAAGCCGATCGGCCATGGGGGAATGGCGTTTGACACCTCGTACCTCCGGATGTGCCTATTAGAACGCAAAGGTCACCCCCACGAAGAAGAAGTTTCTCGGATTGTCATTGTCCTCGATCGCATTGCCCGGGAAGAACACGCCGTACCTCATGGCCAGCATCACATCGCTGGTGATCTGCCAGTTCAGGTAGAGGTCGGGTTCGACGCCGAGGAACCGTTTGTCATTCGTCAACTCGTCGATGGGCGCATCCTGGGAATACTTGGCGTATAGAAAGAAGTCGGCGCCCACCTGCATTCGTCGCAACACGGAAGAGGTCTCAAACGGATAGGTGGAGGCCCCAAGTCGCAACATCAACAGGTTTGACACCTGTGGCGCGAACGCCATTCCCGTGTTCAAGAGACCCAGGGCGTTGAATGCCGAATCATGTCCCTGGATATTTCCTCCGAGGGTATTCGAGGTGGTGAGCCTATCAACATCGCCGCTGGCCACGATGGTCTCTGCGCTCAAGCGAGTTCGCTTTGGCCCGCCGACGAGATACTCGATACGGGCGTCCATTGCCCAAGCGCTGATGTCGCGGTAATCCTGCGTTATGATGGCCCCGGAGTTGTTGATACTGCTGGTCAGACCCTCCCCGCCCTCGTAGACGGCTTCGACGGCGTATGCGATCCGGTCTCCGATGGCACCGCTGCTGCCCGCGCCGATGTAGTAGCTGTCGTAATGAAACCGCGTCTCCAGGGGCGGGTCGGAGACGTAATCCAGCCTTCTGTCGCGATCGTTGTAGTCCCGCTGCCACAGCCCATACACAAATGGCCGGTGCGTCCCGATCTGTTGGGTCAGCATTGCCCCGTAGAAACCGCGATTCGTATTATCATCGTAGTCCGGTCGGGAGGAATCGAAGTCAATAGTCCGGGGCGTTGTGACTCCCCCGAGGATGGACACCGTGGTGTTGCCGACGGTCACATCCACCGTTGCTCCATCCATATACTGCGCCAGCACCAGGCCGCTAGCCCAGTTCACGAACCGCCTGCCCCCGTGGAAAACAAGGTTGTTTTGTGTCGTCTGTTTCTTGTATGCCCCAAGGTACTGAGCCAGATCGAAACGGTAGTATCCCTGCTCCAGCAGGGCTACCGATTCGTTGCCTTGGCCTTCAAAATCTCCGCCGTAGAGCACATGGCGATAGCTTGTTCGGCCGCGTAGAAAGAACTCGTGCACATTGTCGAAATTCAGTCGGGTGTACCCCACGAGGTCGTACTGGCTCAACAGATGCGTGTTCTGCTGCACATCGTCGATGGAGAAGAATGACACCCCAACGTAGGCGCCATAGTCAAAAAACGCGCGTTGTTCAGCGGGGATTGCCGCATTCACCAGCATCCTGGTTTCCCGCTGGATCTGCTCAAGCTGGCGTTCGAACCGCTCGACGCTCGCTTGTCCCCATGCCATTACGCCCATAGCAAGAATTGGCGCGCCCGCAGCTAACAAGGATCGTCTCATTCTAGTCCTCGACGCGTGGTTCAGTGATTCGCGCATGAGCCTTTGCCTGGGATTGGCCAATCACCGCTGGCCTTTTTCGGCAACACCCAAATGGTCGACGGTCGCTAATCTATCGCGTGATCCCCGCAACTGCAATCCGCAACACCCCGCGGCCATGCCGCTGTGCCCTCCAAGTACCTCCAGGTACCATGGCCGATGGCGATCAGACTTCCGCCGGCAAGCAGAACCCCGTCGCGACCTCGGCGACGGAGATGACCGGTTTCTTGTTTTTCCCGAGGGTGACTTCCCCGACCAACGGCGGACGCGTCGGTGGGGTCCTGTTCATCGGCAACTCCGTTCTTGTGAGGCTTGAGCTTGAAGGAGTGGCGTCCTGGTTTGGAAAGAGAGAGGTCTGGGACCCAGGGGGACTCAGGCAGTTGGTTGCGGTCCCTGCCGTGTCATGCGCTCCTCTGGCCGAGAGCATCTGATTGTGATCATCAAGCGTTTGCCTCGGTGATCTCCCGCAAATTGGTTGATTGCTCGCGGTCGTACTCATTGGCGACTGCGTTCAGGCCGGGCGTGAGGTTGAGAAAGCGGTATCTGTCGCAGGGCGTGGGGGCGACGGTGCTCCAACAAGACGGGGGAGAGCCGCAGCGCATTTTGAATTGGGATGCGGGGGGCGGATCGAAGTTCGGCCTTGGGGTGGGGCGTTTGGCACCATTCGGCAAGGCACCCTGGTCGCGTCGCCAAAGCGGGCATAGGTCAGGTCGAACTGCTCTTGCCAATGACAGGGATGGGGGTTAGCCTAATTTGAGAGAGGAGAGGCCTGCTGAAGCGCGGCGCGTGTTTTTTTGCGTGGAAGTGCCGGAGAAACGGGGCAAGCCGACCATGAGCATGGACAGTTTCAATGTACCGCCTGGGCAGCCGCATCGAGACGCTGGGGGGACTTTTAGCCAGGAGTTTCGGCATCAGCCTGTGAGCGCGCGTGTGCCGGAGCGGGTGGCTCGAGGGGTGTTGAGCACGGGTGTCTTGGTGCTGGATGGAGCGCACGAGTTCATCATTGACTTCATGCAGGGACTGACGAGGCCATTTCAGGTGGCGGCTCGCATCGTGCTGTCGCCTGCGGTGATGGAGCAGTTCGTGGCGGCGTTGCAAGACAACTTGAACAAGTACACGTCGCGTTTCGGACCGCCGCCGACGTTGCCGAAGCCGCCGACGGATCGGCGGCCGACGCTCCAGGAGATATACGACGAATTCAAGGTTTCGGATGAGATAGCCGTGGGGACGTATGCGAATGCGGTGATGGTGGGGCATTCGCCCTCGGAGTTTTTCTTTGATTTCATAACGAACTTCTATCCGACGAGTACGGTGAGCGCGCGGGTGTTTTTGTCGGCGGCGCAGATGCCGCGTGTGCTGGAGACAGTGGGGACGGCGTATCAGAGGTATCAACAGCGGATTGGGGGGAAGGCTCCGCGAGCCGGGGGGCAGGCACCGCCGAATCCGCAGACACCCCCGGATTCGCAGGGACCGCCGGATCCGCAGGGCCCGCCAGATGGCGCGGACGCGCCGCCCGGTGGAGGGGGTGCGTGACGGTGTGTGCGAGAGGGTTTATAATCGCCAGAAGATGATTGAGCTAGGCGTTAATATTGATCACGTGGCGACTCTGCGCCAGGCGAGGCGGACGTACGAGCCGGATCCTGTATGGGCGGCTGCGGAAGCGGAGTTGGGGGGCGCGGATGGGATTACAGTGCACCTCAGGGAGGACCGGCGGCACATCAACGACCGTGACGTCGAGGTTTTGCGAAGGGTGGTTCAGTGTAAGCTTAATCTTGAGATGAGCATGGTACCGGAGATCGTGGAGATTGCCGTGCGGACGAGGCCGGAGCAAGCGACCTTGGTGCCGGAGAAGCGGCAGGAGATCACGACGGAGGGTGGTCTGGATCTTTCCCATGAACCGGAGCGGGCTGGCGAGGTGGTGCGGAGGCTGAAAGGGGTGGGGGTGTTCACTTCGGCGTTTATTGATCCGGATGCGAAGCAGGTGGAATTGGCGGCGTCGCTCGGGTTTGACGCGGTGGAACTGCATACCGGGGAATATGCGAACGCGAAGGGATCGGAGGCGGAGAAGCAACTTGGGCGGCTCATTGGGGCAGGCGCGTTGGCGGTGGGCAAGGGTTTGCGGTTGCACGCCGGGCATGGCTTGAACTACCGGAATGTCGGTCCCGTGGCGGGGATTGCGGACATGCGTGAGTTGAACATAGGGCACGCGATTATTTCACGGGGGGTGTTTGTCGGGTTACGTGAAGCGGTGCGCGAGATGAAGCAGGCGATGTTGTCTGCGAGCGAACACGGATGAAGACGAGGGGAGTGAAGGGCAAGGCGACATGTTCAGTGGTGCGTTTACTGCGATGATCACGCCATTTCGAGAGGGTCGGCTCGATGAGGAGCGATTGCGGGAGCAGATCGAGTATCAGATCAGGGCGGGGATTGACGGTTTGGTTCCGGTCGGGACGACGGGCGAGTCGCCGACCTTGAGTTTTGAAGAGCACGAGCGCGTGATCACGGTAACGGTGGAGGCGGCGAGAGGTCGTGTGCCCGTGATCGCGGGAACGGGGGGGAACGCGACGACCGAAGCGATGGAACTGCACGGATTTGCGAAGCGAGCGGGCGCGACGGCCTGCTTGTCGGTGATTCCTTATTACAACAAGCCGACGCAGGAGGGGATGTATCGGCACTTCATGACGCTGTCAGAGAAGGTGGATTTGCCGATCGTTCTTTACAACATACCGGGGCGTACTGGCGTGATGATGTCAGCGGCAACGGTTGCGCGGCTGTACAGGAGTGCGAATGTCGTGGCCATCAAAGAGGCGACGGGCTCGCTGGACCAGGCGAGCGAGATTCGGGCGACTTGTGATATCACGATCTTGAGCGGGGATGATTCGCTGACGGTTCCACTGATGTCGATTGGGGCGAGGGGAGTGGTGAGCGTGTTGTCGAACTTGCTGCCGGCGGAGATAAAGCAGATCACGACAGCGGCGCTGGCTGGAGATTTTCGACGGGCGGCGATGGTGCATCACCGGTTGTTCCCGTTGATGCGGGCGATGTTTCTGGATGGGAACCCCGTGGGGATCAAATACGCGATGAGCGCGGCCGGCCGGGACACGGGAGAGTTGAGATTGCCCTTGTGGGAGGCCAGCGAGGGGACGAAGAAGCAGATCGGGGAGTTGATGAAGGCGGTGGCCGGCAGCGAGTAGTCCGCAACCGGCGGCCAATAGACAGAAGCGGAGGGGGTGGTGAGGCATGACGCACCTCTGTGCAGCCATCTTCGTGACGGATGCGGGGAAAGGGGCCCAGGATGCGGCGTTGGCGAAAGAGCTCGGGGCGGATCTGGTCGAGTATCGCGTTGACTGCATGGGGGATACTGCCGAGATTGCGGCGGTGGTGCGTTCATCGCCGCTGCCGTGCGTTGTGACGTGTCGGCCGACCTGGGAGGGGGGCCGATGCGAACTTTCGGATGATCGGCGGCTGGGGATTCTGGACAATGCGGTGCAAGCGGGTGCGGCGCATGTGGACCTGGAACTGAAGACGTACCGGAGATTGCCGACGGCGGTGGACACGGGGTTTCTGCGGCGAGTAGTCATCAGCTCGCATGATTTTCAGGGGAGGCCGGAACGGCTGTACAACCTCATCGAGGAGATGAGCAGGTCGGCGGCCGAGGTCGTGAAGATTGTTTGGACAGCCAGGACTATTCGTGACAATCTGGAGGCGTTTGAGATCTTGCAGCACAGACAGAAACCGACGATTGCGCTGTGCATGGGCGAGGCGGGGCTGATTAGCCGGGTGTTGGCGAAGAAGTTCGGTGGGTTTCTGAGTTTCGCGACGCTGGACGGCGATGTGGGGACGGCGTCAGGGCAGATTTCCGTTTCGGAGATGAAGAGATTGTATCGGTGGGACGCAATCAACGAGAGGACGAAGGTATACGGGGTGGTGGCGTCGCCGGTGAAGCACTCGATGTCGCCTGCGATCCATAACGCGTCATTCGATGTGGTCGGGCATAACGGGGTGTATTTGCCGCTGCTGGTGGAGGAGGGTTACGAGAGTTTCAAGGCCTTCATGGAGACGTTCACGCATGCGCGAGGTCTGAACTTGAGCGGGTTGAGCGTTACGATTCCGCACAAGCAGAATGCGTTGCGGTATCTGAAGGAGAAGGGTGCGGAGGTGGAGGCGTTGGCCGGGGCGATTGGGGCGATCAACACGATCGTAATTGAGCACGGTGAGGGCGAGCCTCGTTTGCGGGGGTTCAACACGGATTACGCGGCGATTCTGGACAGCATCACGGCATCGCTCGGGATTGGGAGAGAGGGGCTTCGGGGGAAGCGAGTGGCGGTTTTTGGGGCGGGTGGGACGGGCCGGGCAGCGGTGGCGGGGTTGTCGCATTACGGGGCTGACGTGACGGTGTACAACCGGACGAAGAAGAGGGGCGAGGGGTTGGCAGCGGAGTTCGGCGGTGGTGGAAGGCGTGTGAAGGCGGGATTGGTGGAGGAACTGGGCGGCGAAGAATGCGAGATTCTGATTAACACCACATCGGTGGGGATGCATCCGAATGTCGATGCGAGTCCGCTGGATGGGACGGCGATGAAACTGGGGTCGGGGATGCTGGTGTTTGACGCGGTCTACAATCCGATGCGGACGAAGTTCCTGGTGCAGGCGGAAGCTGCGCGCGCCAAAACGGTGGGGGGGGTGGAGATGTTTGTGCGTCAGGCGGCAGCACAGTTTGAGGCGTGGACAGGGGTGGGAGCGCCCCTGTCGACCATGAGGCAGGTTATCGAGAGCCGGCTGGGCCGATAATAGCGGGGAGTGGGGGAAAACGCCTTACAGCTTGCCCATCTCATTGGCCAAAGGACAAAGGGAGGCATTGCGGGCTTCGAATCCGGCGGCGCGGGGTTGTCGGTATTTTGGATGATGTGTGTGGAGTCCAGATATGTTGATCTTGCCGATCCACGAGGCGGAAGCGGGAATGAAGCTGGCGGCGCCGGTGACCCACCCGGAGAACCCGAGCCAGACCTTGTTGAGGCAGGGTTTTGTCCTGAAGGACAACATCATCGAACGGTTGAGGTCGT
The DNA here is from genome assembly GCA_964451955.1 of uncultured Tepidisphaeraceae bacterium. Classification (GTDB taxonomy): domain Bacteria; phylum Planctomycetota; class Phycisphaerae; order Tepidisphaerales; family Tepidisphaeraceae; genus JAPLNB01. Next base: position 12,543 of record CAYVKG010000033.1, on the reverse strand, counting down.
TTGGGATCAGTTTTGTCTACATCGAGTATCCGGAACTGGATTTCATGGATCGTCACTTGGAGATTTACCTGTGCCCGGCGAGGCAGGAGGTGCACGATCAGATCAAGCGGGCGATGGGTCTGGTGCAGCGGAGCACGCATCCTGGGATTCCGTATCAGGCGTACTGCAATACGACGCGAGAACTGGTCATGGCTTTGCTGACGCAGGGGCAGAATCCGATCTACCTTGAGCAGATGTCCCGGCAGGGAGGCGAGGCGGTTTCACACGCGGCGGCGGTGGCGCATTTGTCGTTGTTGCTGGGCTTGAAGCTGGAGACGTACCTGGTCAGCGAGCGATCGCACTTGAGCAGCAAGCGGGCGAAGGACGTGGTGAATCTGGGGGTAGCGGCGATGATGCACGACTTGGGCGTAGGGCGGTTGCCGGTGCCGTTGCAGGGGTATTGTGAGATCAGCACTCCGGAAGATCGAGGGGAACGGGAACAGTGGCGTGAGCACCCGTTGCTGAGTTACAGCACGATTCGGGACCAGGTGGGGCCGAGCGCGGCGGCGGCGGTTTACCAGCACCACCAGCATTTTGACGGAAGCGGTTATCCGATGATGAGGGGAGCTCGCGGCGAGTTGCACACGTTATCGGGGCACCGGATCCACGTATTTGCGCGGATTGTATACTGTGCGAACTTGTTCGATCGACTGGCCTGTCCGCCGGGATACAAAGGTCGTAGGACGAACGCGGAGGTATTGAATCTGATGCAGTCGCAATATGCGGGCTGGTACGATCCGGTGGTATTCAGGGCGTTGCAGGTATTGGCGCCGCCGTTTCCGCCGGGATACCGGGTGCGGTTGGCAGACGGGACGGCAGCGGTGGTGACCGATATTAATGCGGGATGTCCGATGAAGCCGATTGTCAGGCGACTGGCGTCTGATGGGTGGACGTTGGTTGGGTCACCGATTGATCTGCGTGATCCGTTGTCGCCGCAGATACAGACGGAACTGTGTCCGGAGCCGCTGGAACCGGTGGCGACCTGAGGGCAAGGAGAGTCAGTTATCCAACAGTTCGTTGACGCTTTTTCTGAACTGATCGAGTTCCTTTTCCTGCGTCGAGCTGAAATGGCCGAGTCGCTGGCCGTAGGTGTCAATCCAAGTTACGAGCCTCTCGTAGTCATCGGGCTCGAGTTTGACGGTTCGTTGCATTGTCTCGCTATTGAGGTATGCCAACAGGGCGCTGCTTTGGGCGGCGCCGGCGCTGGCGACGGATCGCCCGGCATTCCATCGTTCTCTGACGTGGTCGGCCAAGCTCGGTTTGCCGTAATTCACAAGAGTGTCATAGGATTTTGGCGAGGTCAGGTCCATTTTCGAGGCTTGGCCACCGGGTTGATGACAGGAGACGCAATGGCGATCGAGGACGGGCTGGACGAGCCGGTCGTAACGTAGCGGCCAAGACCCATTGGGGCCCGGCTTCAATTTCGAAGGGGGGCGTTGCAGTGCGATGGGGTGTTTTCGGGCAGGTGGGGCGGCGTCGCGGGGCTCGTGGCAGCCGATACAGGCGAGGGTCTGGCCGGGCTGGAGGTATGTCAGGCTGCGCATGGTTTGGACCGCGTGCCCTTTCTCGTCGAGTGCCTGGAAGAAGACCGCCACGCCGGAGGGCAGGCGGAAGCACGACGAGCCGTCCGCCTCAACCGGAACGGTTCCGAGGACGAGTTTGCCGGGATCTTCGGCTGTGACGCCGAGGACCGGCTGGTTCATATTTGGTTGAACTTTGGGAGGCATTGCCACGATGCGGAGGCGTTTGATGGTCCCGGGGGCAATTGTGGGTAGACCCGCGTAGACGTTCTGAAGGACGACGGTTCCTTCCTGGCGCCCGTTCCAGTTGACGGCGCCGGGCACGACGGGAGGCACGGGGCGGGGCTTGATTGGGATGGGATACATGCTGGAGATTTCGGGGTCGCGGTGGATGAGCTCGAGGTTGCCGAACACATCGTAGAAGTAGAGCCCGAGGTGATTGGCGTTATTGCGATTTCCCTCGGAGAGAATGGGCTTGTCGCTCCAAGCGGTGAGGTAGTACTTTTCCGACATTGGCCAAGGGTTTGTGTAATAGGTCTTGGGCCACCCTTCCATTTCGGGGAAACAGACTTCGGGTGTGAGGCGGGTGAGTGTGTCGGTCCCGTCGATTGCGGAGGCCGAATCGACGAGGACAAGGGATCCGCCGGTGAGGGAATGATGGGCGGTGGCGGTCATGAGGATCTTGGAGGAATTGGGGATGCTCCTGGCCTCGAAGGTGCATTGTGGATTTCGGGTGTAGTTGCCCCAGACGATGCGGGGGTTGGTGCCGTCAGGGTTGGTGGACCAGAGCTTCATATAAGGGTTATTATGGCGGTCCACATAGTCCCATCGAGCGTAGAGAATCCGGCCGTCGCTGGCGATCGAGGGATCCCATTCGAAGCTCTCGAAAGCGGAGATGGCCTTGAGGTCATGGCCATTGCGGTCCATGGTGTGAAGGGTATAGATTGCGACGGGGCGATGCGGATCTCCGCCGCAGCGGACGTAGCTGTCCGGCAGGGTCTTTTCAAGGGTGGCCATTGCGCTGGTCTTGCCGCACTGCAGGGCTGTTCCGCGTCGCGTGGAGAGGAAGACGATTTCGCCGTTGGGCAGGTATCGCGCGAACATGTCGTCGTACCTCCCATGGGTGATCTGCCGGAGTGCAGTCCCATCAACGTTCATCTCGAAGACGTGGTAGAAGGCGTCTTCCGGCTGGGACTCTTTGTCAACTTTGTTGGGCAACTCGATGCGGCCGGGATAGAAGCGGCAATAGGAGAACAGGACGCGTGTGGCATCGAATGACAGATCGGGGCTGAGAAAGGACCCGGGTGGGAACTGGCTTGTGAGGCACTTGGCGACGGGGGTGTCGGACTTGATGCGGCTGAGGACGTAGACGCCGCCGCCGGGGCGGGCCCACCAGCTATAAAACTGATCGGAGATGTGGCTGTAGACGCCTGGCGCCCGTTTGACGAAGAGGATGGAGTCGAAGTCGATGATCGGATTGGCGAGGACCAGCTTGCGGACTGCTGCTCGGGCATGCAGATACGCCTGGTGTGCGTTTGTGGCGTTTCTTGCCAATGCCTCCGCTTCGTTGAGGGAATGGAGCATCGGGCCGACATCAACGCCCGAAGCCCGGAGGTCGGCGGCCAGAGCTCTTCCCCGCTCAATGGTCTGTGCAACGGGCCAGTCAGGAACTTCTTGGGGCTGATGGCGTCTGGACCATTGACTCACGCTGCTCTGATCTGCCGGGCGATGGAGCGCCAGGTTATCTCTGTCGTTTTCGCCATAGACTTCCACCTCGTCCAGATGGAAGTATGTATGTGGCGGTACCTGGAGGCGTACGAAGCGAGCATGGATTCCGTTGAACGTCAGGACGAGAGGCTTGTTGTCGGAGAACCCGCGGAAGACGGATCCGTCGTGCGTGTAGGCAGAGGTCCACGTTTGTCCATCGATTGACGTCAGAATCTGCATCTTGGCGGTTCGCTCAGGCATATCACAGCGGTTGTAGACGACAAGTCGCTTGATGGTTCGCGGCGTTCCAAGGTCGACTTGCCACCAGGCGGGCTCATTGAGGGGGCTGGTATGGAATCCCCACTTGCCGTCCTTGATGCCATCACAGCCTCCCGCTGCATCCTCGGCAGTTGTGGCATTGACGGGTGCCTGGGCGGGTCCGCGTACCTTGGCCTGCGTGATCCAGTCGTCCTGCAGCGCAGCTGCACATGCGATTGACGCGGCGAGAAAGGATGCGGCCGCTGCGTGGCAGTGACAGAGGGTCATAACGGTGCCTCCGTACCGAGGGGGGGTAGGCCGCCCGGTCAGGCCTATCTAGAGCGACAGGAGGAATTCCACGAGGTCATCGATCTGCTCTTTGGAGAGATGTGATGTGGTGCCGTGAAGATCTTTGTCGTTGAACGTGGTGAGCATCTCTTGGAGGGTCGCGGCCCGTCCATCGTGGAGGTAGGGCGCTGTTCGCCAGAGTTCGATAAGGGTAGGCGTGTCGAATTCGACGTGTTCGGGTGGATCGAACTCGCCCTTGGTTCCGACATTGGCGACCTTCTGGTTGGTGTACTGATCACCGGAATGGCAGGTGGCACAGGCGACCTTGGGATCTTCGAAAACGAGTTTGCCGCGTTTTCCCTTCTCGGACAGTTGCCCGTTAACGAGGTAGGGACTGGGTTCGGGTTTGAGCGAGCGCAGATAGTCTTGCAGGGCCAGCACGTCTTTGGGGGGCGGGAGGTGCATGGCAAAGCGGAATCCCGCCATGGAGGCGGTTTCCATCGTGTCGCGGACGCCTCGCCACATGGCCGGGGGAGTCAGATGAGAATTCAGGAGCGACTTGGCGCTCTTCGGATTCCCGATGCCGTCATTGGGCAGGTCCCAGTTGAGGCCATCCGCCCTGGCTTCATTGGGATGGCAGGAGGCGCAGCTGAGCCAATGCTGGAAGGCGTAACGTGCGTCGTGGAAGATGCTCTCTCCGCGGCGGACTTCATCCATATCGGGCTGCGGGCCGAGCGGGATGGAAGTGGCGGCGCGGTTGGCGCCCACATTCCAGAGGACGACATCGCCGGTGAAGTACTGGCAGACGGCGACGGTTGAACCATCGGGGGAGAGGGCCAGACCTCTGGCTCCGTTTCCCGGAAGGGGGCTGCGCACGATCAGGTCGGCGATGTACAAAGCAGCCAGATCGTTGACCAAGTCTGCTCGTTTGTTCGGGTCGGCCTTGATATCGGTCCAGACGGTGCGTCCAGGCGGCATCTTTGTGGAGGGTTTGGCCGGTGCCTGACCGGCTAGAAGGCGATGAAGGTCGCCGATGTTCAGTGTGGCCAATTGATGGGTGCCGGCGATGGTAATCCATGCTGTGTTTCCGTCGTTTGACAAGGCCAAGCCCCAGGGATCGGCCGCTCCTTCGGCCAGGTTGTCCAGGAGCACGGTCGCGTACAACTGCCTGGCCTTGAGGTCGATGATGCTGATTGCATTGGTGTTGACCCAACCGCGATCCAATTGTGTGGCGGGGAGTGTAGTCCTGCCGACGGTGTGGACGGCGTAGGCCCAGTTGCCATTCGGGGAGACGGCAGTTTGGCGGATGGAGGTGGAGTTGGGTGGCAAGGGGACATCGGCGATCTTGGCCAGGGCATTCAAGTCGATGAGGCTGACGGAGGAAGTGATCAGGGGATTGGTGGCCGCACCATGGGGCAAGAGGTTGCTGACCACTGCCAGGGATTCGTCAGGCGTGATCGAGATATGGAAGGGTTCTCGCAGGACCTTTACTCTGCGTTTTTCTTTTCCGCTCTCGAGGTCGATCACGGAGACATCGCCCAGGGCCATATTTGCCGCAAGCAGGAGCTTCCTGTTTCGCGCCACGGCGACCGCGGCAGGATGGACTCCGACGGGGATTCGTCGGAGGACATTGCCGGTGTCAGCGGCGATCTGAGCGATGGTTGCGGTGTCGTATTCGGTGACGAACACGTCATTGCCGGCCCATGCGATGCCGGCGGGTTTGTGTAGGCCGGTGGTCTGGCGCAGGACCTTGGATGTCGCCAGGTTCAGAAAGACGACGGCCCCTGCGGTTCGATCGGACGCGGCGAGGGTTTTCCCGTCGGGTGAGAAGGCCACGTCGAATGGGGAGCGGTAGACTTTCTGGCCGCTCTCCGCCGCTAGGAGGACTGCCACCGCACTGCTGGCGATCAAGAGCCCGAGGCACCCTGCTAACCAAGCGTAACGCTTTCTGTATGAGTTTCGCATGCCGCTCCTGCTGATCTAAAGAATGCCGGATGTATCTGACAGGTTCTACCGACAGCGGACAGGTCACGTTGAGTGCCGCGCTCGGTGCTGATGGAGGAGCATACCGCACGGTTGCCGATTGGGAAACACAACGTCGGGAAAGGGGGGAGGTAGAGTGCAATAGGAAAGGAGCGGACATCACCATGGCTCGCCAACCGACTCGCAGGACGGTGTTGAAGACGGGTGCGTATGCGGGGCTGTTCACGATCATACCGCAGGGGCTGGTGCGGTCGTTTGCCGCCAACGACAAGATCAACATGGGGATCATTGGCGTGATGGGGATGGGTGGCGTGAACCGCGAGTGGCTTGCGCGGCTGGGATGCCCGATTGTCGCGCTGTGTGATCCCGATTCGAAGCACATCGAGGACGCGAAGAAGGCCCACCCGCAGGCGAGGGGGTATGCGGATTTTCGGGAGATGCTGGAGAAGCAGAAGAACATTGACGCCGTGATGATTTCGACGCCTGATCACGTGCACTATCCGGCGTCGATGCTGGCGATGCAGCTTGGGAAGCACGTGTGCACGGAGAAGCCGATGGCGCACACGGTTTGGGAGGCGAGGCAACTGGCGTTGGCGGCGAAGAAATACAAGGTGGCGACGCAGCATGATCATGAGAACCATGCGCTGGACGGATTGCGTGCGCTGGTGGAATGGGTGAAATCGGGTTCGATCGGGCCGGTGCGGGAGGTTCACATCTGGACGGATCGCCCGATCTGGCCGCAGGGACTGGCCAAACGACCGCCGAGCAAACCCGTTCCAGCGACGCTCAACTGGGATGTATGGCTTGGTCCGGCGCCGTACCGCGACTACCACGAAGGGTTGCATCCGTTCTCGTGGCGCGGTTACTGGGATTTTGGATGTGGCGCGCTGGGCGACATGGGTTGTCATTTCTGGGATTCGGCGGTCTGGGCACTCGACCTTACGGCTCCGACTACGGTCGAGGCGGAACAGGAAGGCAACTCGGCGGAGACCGGCCCGAAATGGTCGATCATCACGTATCAGTTTCCTGCGCGAGGTTCGCTGCCCGCGTGTACGGTCAAATGGTATGACGGGGGCAAGCTTCCATCTCGGCCGGAGGAGTTGGAACCCGAGCGTAAACTGCCCAGCAACGGATCGCTGTTCGTTGGCGAGAAGGGCAAAATACTCGTGAACGACGCGGCGTCGCCGCGGATCATTCCCGAGTCGAAGATGAAGACGTTTGAGCGGCCGAAGTCATTTCTGCCACGATCCGGTGACCACAAGCAGGACTGGCTGAACGCGATCCGCGGGGGTCCGCCGGCGGGATCGGATTTTGCGCTGTTTGGTGGTCCGCTGGCCGAGGTCGTGCTCTTGGGGAATGTTGCGATCCGGAGTGGGAAGAAGTTGGAGTGGGACCATCAGAATCTCAGGGCGACGAATGCTCCCGAGGCTGCGCAATACATTCGTCGCGAGTATCGGAAGGGGTGGGATTTCACGGTGTGAACGTGGGCTGTTGCGGTTTTCCCCGCCAGCCGATTGGCCGGACAACGTCAAACCAGAGGACCCTCGTTTTCTTGCGGAAAACGAGGGTCTTGATGCGCCTGAGAGGACTCGAACCTCCACGACCTTGCGGCCACAAGGACCTGAACCTTGCGCGTCTGCCAATTCCGCCACAGGCGCGGATTGAAGGAAGGCATTCTAGAGCAGGCGTTTCGGCTGTCAACCTCTGTGAATGCGGCTTTGGGATGCCGCAGCCCGGGGCGGTCCGGCAACGGGTGGCCAGTGCCCTACCGACGAAACTCGGCGAGAGCTGGGGAGTGTCAGGTCAGTCTTTCACGACGACTTTGCTTTTGCCTTCGACGAGCATTTCGAAGACAAGGGCGACGTCTTCGTTGCGCATGCGGATACAACCCATAGAGGCTTCTTTGCCGATGGAGTCGGGCTCGATGGTGCCGTGGATTCCGTAGGAGGTCTTACCGATGGCCTGGCCGTCCACTCCTGAGAGTCCGATCCAGAAATCACCGAGGGGATTCTTGGGGTCGCCGGCGGCGATGACGCCTTCTCCGCGGGGGCTGTAGTACGTGGGCTTCTTGAGTTTTTTGTGGGGCTCGACCTGCCAGGTTCCGGCGGGTGTGGAATCATCCTTGCCGAGGCCGACAGCGAACGTGCAGATGTAGATGGAGCCGGTCTCGCCGGGGTTACCGAGATAGAGGTCCATGGCGAACTTGGACTTGGTGACGACGGCGTGGAAGGGGCCTTTGAGGAGTTTGAGGGTTTGGCCTGCGCGGACCTTCTTGGGGTCGGTGATGCCGTTGATGCGTGCGAGGAGTTCCCATGTTATGCCGTTGGCCGCGGCCACGTTTTGAAGCCTGTCGCCGGCCTTGAGCGCGTAGACAGCGGCGGTGCTATCGTCTTTGAACGCTTTGCGGGAGAATGTGACATCTTGGCTGATTTTGGCGAGGAGGTTTCTTGCGGCGGCGGAGTCTGATTCGGCGAGACGGCCGGATGTGAGGGCCTCGTTGAGGATTTTCCGGGCGGCAATCGGGTCGCCAGCGTCGATGCGCGCGCGGGCGTCGGCAAGCGGTTCGCCGGAGGTTGGGTAGGCGAGGGGGGGCGGGGGAGTGGCGGCGGCGACGATGGCGGGGGAAACGGATTCGTTGGTTACGGGAGCAATCGGGGTTTGCGTGGTTGTGAGCAGGGGTTCGAGGGCGGGTTCCGTCTTGATGGTTGGTTCGATGGGAGCGGCGGATAGGGCGGGGTCTTGCCTGGGGTCCGGATTGGCAACGTGAGGCTTTTCGGCGGCGGTGGCGGCACCTGCTCGCGAGGCCCTGATTTTCTGGGCCGCGACAATAATGCCTGCCGCGAGGGTCAAGATTAGGACGAGGGCAAGTACTCTGCTGAGGCGGCGGTGGGAACGGCTCATCGAGAACCTCCATGTTCATCGTTTTTCGGTTGGCGGTTCTCGAAGCCGGGACGATCTGCCGGCGCGAGCGGAGGCTAGAGATCCAGGACCACCAATCGAAGAGAACACGCTGTTAAGACCTGATCAGATCCGGCGCGAACTGTCGGATTCCACGATCGGTTACAAGCATACCGAGCGGCATATCGTGGTCAAGAACGGGGATGTCTTCGATGATCTGTTCGTGAAAGGCAAGTCCGCAACTGATACCGGAGAAACCGGGTTGAGCCAGAAATCGGTCGTAGAAGCCCATGCCTCGGCCAATGCGTTGTCCTTGGGGTGTGAAACCAAGGCCGGGCACGACGACGAGACTGATGAGGTCGACGGGGATAGGCTTTCCGGAGACGGGTTCGCGGACGCCATGGCCACTTGTGGTCAGGCCGGTGTTGAGGGTGGTGATTTCGATGGGGAGCATGTGTCGCTGGTCGAGGCTGACCTTGGGGACAGCGACCACTTTGCCCTGCTGCCAGCATCGAAGCGCAAGGGAAGCGGTGTCCACTTCCTGGGACATGCTCAGGTATAGCATGACGACGCGCGCGGCGGCGAACTCGGCGCTCTGGATTAGGAAGTTGCAGGCGAGGAGGCTTTTTTCGTGGCGGGCCTCGGGCGAGATTGCCGCCAGTCGCTCCCGGAGCATTTTGCGGATTTGGACTTTGCTGGCGGTACTGGTCATATCTTTCTCCGGACATCGTTGTGCGGACGGTTCGTGTTCTGATCGGACACTGGTCCGCCTTGTGGGCGAGGTGTCTGGGGTGCTGCGGGTCGTTGGCGGAGCAGTCGCCGGGCGATTTCGGACTCCAGCCCTTGGTTGGAGGGCTCGTAGTATACCTTATCGACTCCAAGGTAATCTTGTACGACAAAAGCGCCGGCAAAGTCGTGTGGGTATTTATACTCGGCTCCGTGGGCGAGGCGTTTTGCTCCGCTGTAATGCGAGTCGCGCAGATGCCTTGGGACGGGAATTGTGCGGCCTTCTCGGACATCTTTCATGGCCGACCACATCGCGATTGCCGATGCATTGGATTTGGGCGCGGTGGCCATGTAAATGGCAGCCTGGGAAAGGGTGAGTTGAGCTTCGGGCATTCCGATGCGTTCGACGATGGTGTAGGCGGCGGATGCGACAGAGAGGGCCTGGGGGTCAGCCATTCCGATATCTTCGCTGGCGAGAATGGCGATTCTCCTCGCGATAAAGCGAGGATCTTCCCCGGCTTGGAGCATTTTGGCGACCCAATAGACGGCGGCATCGGGGTCGCTTCCTCGCATGGACTTGATGAGCGCGCTGGCGGCGTCGTAGTGTTCGTCACCGGTGCCGTCATAGACAATCGCCTTTTGCTGGATGGATTGTTCGGCAACGTCGAGGGTAATTTCGATGTTCTCGACAGCACGCTCTCTGGTTTGTGAGAGAACCGCTATTTCGAGTGCCGTCAATGCGCGTCGGGCGTCGCCATCGCACATAACCGCCCAAAGGTCAACGGCTTTTGGGTCGATATGGATCTTGAGGCGTCCGAAGCCTCGCTTGTCATCGGCCAACGCCCGATAAATCAGTTCCCGGATGTGTTGTTCGCCAAGAGGCGTGAACTGGAAGATCTGGCTGCGGCTGACCAAAGGCGAATTGACAGAGAAAAACGGGTTCTCGGTGGTTGCGCCGACAAGAAGAATCTGTCCATTTTCGACGTCGGCCAAGAGGATATCCTGTTGTGCCCGGTTGAATCGATGAATCTCGTCCAGGAAAAGCACGGTTCGTTGGCCACCTGCGGCGAGTTTGTCGCGCGCGGCGTCGAGGATCGTGCGAACTTCTTTGACGCCCACGGCACCCGCGTTGACCTGCTCGAAATGCGCACTGGAGTATTTGGCGATGAGTTGGGCAAGGGTGGTCTTGCCGGTGCCGGGCGGGCCGTAGAAGATGACACTGGTGAGGCGATCGGCTTGGAGCATGCGACGGAGGAGTTTACCGGGACCCAAGAAGTGTTCCTGCCCGACAAACTCTTCAATGCTCTGCGGTCGCATGCGGACGGCAAGCGGCGCGACGCGATCGAGGTTCCGACGGCGGCTATCCTGAAACAAATCCATGGTTTCGTGCTCCGGTATTGGAGGAGAGTGGACTGCAACGACAGGCCAGTGCGAGTTTTCGCGGTTGGCCACGCGTCGTGTTTGCCGTACACTCCGAGGACGAATCATACGCGAGGGGCCGCGCTTGTGGGAGGGCGTTGTTGGGCCGGCAGACAGTCGTCTGGCGGCCGCAAAGGACCGGACACGAGCATTCCGGGATGCCGAACTGATTAGCTCCCAATGGAGGTCTTGAAATGTGTGGAATTGTCGCATACGTCGGGAAGAAGATTGCTCAGCCGCTTCTGATTGAGGGTCTGAAGCGGCTGGAGTATCGGGGTTATGACTCGGCGGGGATCGCGGTGATTGACCGGAATGGCCAGATGCACATCCGGCGGGCGGTGGGGCGCATTTCGGTATTGGAAGATGCCATGCGCCGTAAGCCTGAGTTTCCCGAAGCGAGTCTTGGCATGGCGCACACCCGCTGGGCGACACATGGCGCTCCGACGGAGAGCAATGCGCATCCGCATACCGATGACACCGGCCGGATTGCGCTGGTGCATAATGGGATCATAGAGAACTACTCGGCCTTGAAGAAGTTCCTGACGGAGAAGGGGCACTCGTTCGCCAGCCAGACAGACACGGAAGTGCTGGCGATGCTGATCGGCGACCTGTACACCGACCTTCAGACGAAGAACCACATTGCGCCAGGGACATCGTTGCTGCAGGCGGCGGTGCAGGCGGCGTTGCACGAGGTGGAGGGGACCTATGGGATTGCGGTGATTTGTCGCGAGGAACCGGACACGCTGGTGGTGGCGCGGAAGGGAAGCCCGCTGATTATTGGGGTGGGTCAGAACGAGTACATCGTGGCGTCGGACGCCAGCGCGATTGTTGAGCATACAACGCAGGTTGTCTACTTGAACGACAATGAGATGGCGGTATTGAAGCCTGGCCAATTCCGCACGACGACGATTGACAACATAGCGATCAGCCCGGTGGTGTCGCAGCTAGAGAACAAGCTGGAGGAATACGAGCTTGGCGAGTATGAGCACTACATGCTCAAGGAGATCTTTGAGCAGCCGTCGGCGATACGCAACTGCCTGCGGGGTCGCGCCGAGCAGAAGGAAGGCCGGATTGTTCTGGGCGGCATCGCCGACCACACGCGTGAGCTGGTTCGGGCCAAGCGGTTTATCCTGACGGGGCAGGGGACCGCATGGCACGCGGGGCTTGTGGGTGATTATCTGCTCGAGGATTTGGCGAAGGTGGTGACGGAGTGCACGTATGCCAGCGAATTTCGGTACCGCAATCCGCTCGTCGAGGAGGGGACGGTGGTGGTGGCGATCAGCCAGTCCGGCGAGACCGCCGACACGCTGGCGGCATTGCGGGAGGCGAAGGAGAAAGGCGCATTGGCGTTGGGGATCGTGAACGTGGTCGGTTCGACGATTGCCCGCGAGACGGACGGCGGCGTGTATCTGCATGCCGGTCCTGAGATTGGGGTGGCCTCGACGAAGGCGTTCACATGCCAGTGCGTGACACTGGCGATGCTCGCGTTGTTCCTGGGGCGGCGACGTTTCATGAGCCAGAGCGTTTGTCAGGAGATGATTGACGGGCTGTGCGCGGTGCCCGATCAGATGGAGCGCGTGCTGGAGCAGAGCGATCATGTCAAGGAGATCGCGAGGAAGTTCTGCGATCGCGAGAACTGGTTGTTCCTAGGTCGCGGGTATCACTATCCGGTTTCGCTAGAAGGGGCGTTGAAGCTGAAGGAAAT
>CAYVKG010000032.1:0-43625 GCA_964451955.1 uncultured Tepidisphaeraceae bacterium | reverse complement strand
CCTCGGGGCCGCCGTGGGCACCGCGCTGTCCGCTCCAATCGTCGGCCTGGCTGCAGCCCTCATCAAGCTGACATCGCCGGGGCCCGTTGTGTTTCGTCAGCAACGCACGGGTCTGGCCGGCAAACCGTTCTGGATCTACAAGCTTCGCACCATGGTGATGAATGCCGAGCAACAGCAGCCCGCGTTGCGCGCATGCAGTGAACAGGATGGGCCGGCATTCAAGATGAGCAGCGATCCCCGCGTCACGCCGATCGGGCGTTTTCTGCGAATGGCGAGCATCGATGAACTCCCGCAGTTTCTGAATGTTCTCAGGGGCGAGATGTCCCTTGTCGGCCCGCGCCCGCTCCCTGTGGCTGAATCTGATGCCTGCGAGCAGTGGCAGCGAAAGCGGCTCGATGTCCATCCCGGACTCACGTGCATCTGGCAGGTCCGTGGACGATCGCGCGTGACCTTTGACGAATGGATCCGAATGGACATGGAATACATCGGCCGACGAACCCCGTGGCACGACCTCAAACTCATGCTTATGACGGTCGTGGTTGTCATCCTGCGACGAGGAGCACATTAACATGAAGCAGACTTTCGAGCCCGCGGCAATCTCGTCCGGCTCCCGCTGGCCGCACAAACGAGACGTGTTCGGCGTCGGCGTCAGCGAGACGGCCTACAGCGAGGCCGAGGATCTTATCATCGACGCCGCAAGCCGGCGCGCGCCCATGGTCGTGACTCACCTGCCCGTGCACGGGATCATTACCGCCGCGAGAGACGCCCTCTATCGCGAGGCGGTCAATTCCTTCGAGATCGTCGCACCGGACGGCCAGCCCGTGCGATGGGTCATGAATCGCTTTCTCGGCGCCCACCTGGCCGATCGTGTCTACGGGCCAGAGTTGATGCTCCGGCTCTGCCGTCGAGCCGCCCAGGCGGGTGTCCCGATTTACCTGTACGGCAGCGTCCCCGAGGTAATCAGCCGACTGCGGGCGAACCTGATGTCTCAATTCCCCGCCCTGCGCATTGCCGGCAGCGAGTCACCGCCATTTCGACCCCTGCATGACCATGAGAAGGACGCAGTTGCCGCGCGCATCAACGATAGCGGCGCAGGCCTCCTCTTTGTCGGTCTGGGTCTGCCGAAACAAGATTTCTTTGCTTACGAGATGAAAGCCAGAGTTCGTGCCGTGCAGGTGTGCGTGGGCGCCGCGTTCGATTTTCACGCGGGAACCAAGCGGATGGCGCCATCGTGGATGCAGCGTTCCGGACTCGAGTGGCTTTTCCGCCTCACGCAGGAACCCCGTCGCCTGTGGCAGCGGTATCTGGTCACAAACACCGCTTTCGCGGCCCTGGTGTTGCGACGAATGTTGGTGGGCCACTAGCGCCCGTGCATCGCGAAACTGTCATGAGAGTCCGCCATGTCGATTGCCGTCCCCATCTCGTCAGAACTGCCCGTGCGAAGACCCACGCTCCTCGCTTCGCTCGGGAAGACGCCATGGGCCGTCGCGGATCAGATGCTGATCTCGGCGACCAACTTTGTGACGATTGTGCTCCTGGCTCGCGGGTTCAGCCAGGCTTCGCTCGGCAGCTACACGCTCGTCTACTCGGCGCTTTTGTTCGTCAACAGCATCCAGTCGGGACTCGTCACGCAACCCCATAACATTCTCGGCGCCACGCGGCGCGGCGACGATTACGCCCGCTATACCACCTCGACCGCGGTCGGCCAACTCATGCTCCTTGCGGCAGCAACATTGCTGGTCCTGGCCGGTTGGAGCATCGCACTGGTTGCGGGCTGGCAGGCTGCGTCGCTCCTGTTGGCGCTGGCGCCAGCCATGATCGCCTGGCAGCTTCAGGAATTCGCGCGACGCGCCCTTTATACCGAAGGGCGCGTTGCCGCCGCATTCGCAAACGACCTGCTGTCGTATGGCGGGCAGGCGATCGCCATTGCCGCCCTGTGGTGGAACAACTTGCTCACCGGACCGCTCGCGCTGTATGCCATGGCGGCCAGTTCCGCCCTCGGAGCCGCCTTTGGCGCCTGGCAGATTCGCGCATCGTTAACGCGTCATGTCAATATCTCCGTCCTGATTGAGAACTGGCACTTCGGCAAATGGGTTGCCGGAGGCGAGTTGTTTGGTCATTGGCTTTCCGCGCAGCTCTTTGTCTACCTCGCCGCCGGCATACTCGGAACGGCCGCCGCGGGGATCCTACGGGCCGTTCACACTGTGTTTGGACCCTCGCGAGTCCTGGCCGACGTCTTCTGCACCATGCTCCCGATTCGATTCGCCAGGACCGTTGCAGAAGGGGGCAGGCAGTCCCTCCACTCCCAGGTAAAGTTGGCCTATCTGGTGGCGGTGCCTCTCCTAGGCAGCTACTGCCTCCTGGTCGCCGTGGCAGCCAAGCCCGTCCTCTGGCTTCTCTATGGCGACAAATACACCGGCAGCAGTTCGGTGCTGGCGCTGTACGCGGCCTCAGCCTTCGTCAGCTATATGACCATGATTGTCGCCTGTGCACTCCGGGCAACCCGCCAGACACGCCAGCTCTTCATCGGCCAGGTGACTGCCAGTCTCATCGCTTTTCCGGTCGGCTGGCTGATGATCGTCACATTGGGCATTCACGGAACCGTCCTCGGAATTGTCGCAACGTATCTCGTCATGAGCTATCTGCTCTGGCGGGCCTACGTGCGCGATCAAGACCGCTTCCCAAGGCAAGCGGCCCCCGAGGCCACTCCTGCTCGGTTGTCGCGCGATGCCGATCCGGCAGAGTCCCATTCCGATGACGCCAGACGGGTGGGCGGCGCGGCACTAATGCTTATCCGCATCTTCGAGCTCCTCGACAAGGCCGGCATTCCATTCTGCGTGTTGCATGGTTACCGGTCATTTCCACATACCGTGCCCTCGGACGTCGACTGCATCATGCCCGCCTCGGTTCTGCCCGGACGTTTGGCGTCGCTGCTTCACGCGCACAGAGCCCGCATCGGCGCCGACATCGTGCAGTGGGTCCATGAAGGCAGCCACTACTTCGTGCTGGCCGGGAAGAACCCCGACGGATCCGTCTGCCTCCTGGCATTGGACGTCACCGACGATTACGTGATGGCCAACCGCGTCTTCTACCGCTCTCACGAGATCCTGCAGGGCCGGCGGCGATATGGCGAGTTCTGGGTTCCATCGCCAAGTGTTGAGTTTGGCTCCACCGTTATTCGGAGAATCCTGAAACAGCGCCTGACCGCCAGCGACGAGCCGGCACTCAACTCGCTCTACGCCGAGGACCCCACCGAATGCCTGCAGCAACTGGCGCGATTCTGGTCGAATTCGAGCGCGACCCTGATAGCTGAGGCCGCCCGCTCTGGCGACTGGACCCGCGTTCGACGGCGCATGCCTTTGCTCCGCGCCGAACTCCTCCGTCGCATGACGTTGCGTCATCCGCTCTCCCTTGCGAGCCGATGGGTCGCTCGAACCGCCACGCGCATCCACCGGTGGATCCGGCCCATGCACGGATTGAGCGTCGTGTTTCTCGGCCCGGACGGGGCCGGCAAATCCTCCGTCGTTCGTGCGGTCCGCCAGGATCTGTCGCCCGCGTTCTTCGGAACTCGCTGTCGCACGTTCCCCCCGGCATTGCTCAACCGCGGCTCCGGAGGCGTCGATCCTGCGCCACACGCAACGCCCCCGCGGACCCGGCTGGCTTCGGTAGTCCGGGCGGTCCTCTACTGGTTCGTCTACCAGTCGGCCGGGCATTTCTTCACAACGCGAGCCGACCTGGCCCGATGCGCCCTCGTCCTCCATGACAGGCATTTCGTCGACACTCTCATCGACCCCCGGCGATACCGCTACAGCGGGCCTGTCCTGCTCCTCCGGCTTCTCTGGTTCTGTCTCCCAAAGCCGGATCTCATTGTGCTCCTCGACGCGCCAGCCGAGTTGATTCACGCTCGCAAACGCGAGGTGTCGCTCGATGAGACGGCCCGGCAACGCCAGGCGTATTGGCGCCTCGTCTCTCGCATGGGCTGCGGCCGAACCGTCGATGCGGCCCAACCCCTCGGCCATGTTGTCGCCGACGTCAATCAGCTTATCCTCTACCATCTCGCACAACGATGCCGACGACGACTGGGACTGCCAGTTGCCCCCCCAGGACATGCTGCCGTTCGCAGCGCCCTCGATCACCTGATCGATGTTCGTGCCGATCAGGCATGCGAAATCGAGCAGCTCGGCCAAGGCGACGAAGCCGACGTCTTCGCCGTCCGCTCACAAGACGGACAGCCTCTGTGGCACGAACACGCCGAACTCGTCGTCAAGCTCTACCGTGAGCACACGCCCGACGGTTCCCAGGCCGCCCAGGAAGAGTGTGAGTCATTGCGCAAGCTGAGCGCAGTGCTCGACGGCAAGCGATTCCATGGCTGGACCATTCGCTGCCCTGCGCCAATAGGCGAAAGCCATCGCCCAACCGCCCTGGTCATGACCAAAGTGCCCGGCAAGTCGCTTAACTACTGGCTTGGCAACGGCGAGGCTGCCGGATCCCTGGGCGCGGCAGGGCAAGCCGTCATCGATGCCATGGTCGCCTACTGGAACACCGAAAACAGAATCTACGGGGACCTGGATTTCAACAACATCCTCTGTGATCCGCAGACGCGGACCTTGTCATTCGTCGATCCCGGAATGCCCGAGAAGACCTATCTCTGTTCGGAGGTTCCCCGCACATGGTTCCCCGCGTCGCGTGACTTGGCCTACATGTTGTTTGATGTGGCCGCCTCCGTGCGAGCCTCCTTCGCGAGGCCTCGCATCTGGAAACGTCAAAAGCACCTTGTCGAAACCAATCTCCGCGCGTTCATGGCAGCTATCGACTCGCCTGACGCCAGGCAGAACCTTCTGGACGAAATTCGGTCCTGCACCGACGTGCACGTCGCGCGGATCAACGTGTCGTGGTCACCAGTCGGTCTGTTCCGCTCCTTCGTCAGGCGAACGGCCTCGCGCTGCGTGCGAGATATTACCGCCAAGCTGCAAGCGGCGCCTGCAGATCAGGCCACCGTACGAAAGGCGGCGCCCTGAAATGGCTTGCCGAGTCGTCAACCTCAACCCCTTCTCCTTCGCTCGGGCAGCGGCCACTGACCGACCGGTCTCGGGCAATGCCTGGATGCTCCTGCTCTGCTCGGCGCTGCTCGGTTACGCCGTCCTCGGTCGGGGTTGGGCCTATGTCGGAGTCGCCCCCCTGTTCGTCGGCGAAATCACGCTGTTCTTCGGCGGTCTCTGGCTCGTCACGCGCGGCCAGTGGCGCCACATTGACACCTTTCCGCATTGTGTTCTCTTTGCCATGGCTGCCTGGGGCGTGGTGCGAACGCTCCCCTACGTGTCTGAGTACGGGATCGATGCCCTCCGCGATGCCGTCATCTGGGGTTACGCGGCGTTTGCAGTCATCGTCTCTGCTTACCTCCAGACCTGTCCAACGCGACTCGCCACACTTCTCTCATTCTACCGACGCTTTGCTCGCTTCTTCCTGGTGGCAATCCCCGTCGTTTGGGCAACCCGATTCTTACTCGGCGGCGCGATGCCTCGATGGCCCTGGGCCGATGTGCCGGTCCTCGAAGCGAAGGCCGGCGACATCATGGTGCATCTCGCCGGCATCACTGCCTTCTGGGTCGCGGGATTCGACGGAAGGATCGGTTGGATTCGGGTCCTCCTGTTGACCGCGGTGGCAACGGTGATCGGCGCCTACGAGCGGGCCGGTCTCGTCTCCTTCGCTCTCAGTTGCGGGCTCTGCCTCTGCCTCAGACCCGATAGTCGCCTCCTGCACCGCATGCTCGCCCTCGGCCTTGCCGGCATCGCCGCGCTGGCCTTGAGCGGAATTCGTTTCGAGGTGCCCTCGCCCGAGACAACCAAGGTCCGCGAGGTCTCCTTTCAGTATGTCATGGCAAATGTCGTCAGCGTCGTCTCCGATACTGGGGTGGGAGACCTCGACGACACCAAGGAGTGGCGACTCGATTGGTGGAACGACATTCTCGACTATACGCTCAGAGGCCAGTACTTCTGGGAGGGCAAAGGATTCGGCATCAATCTGGCCGACGACGACGGTTACCAGGTCAATGCCGATGGCTCGCTCCGAAGCCCCCACAACGCCCATCTGACCATGTTGGCACGGGCAGGTGTTCCGGGGCTCTGTCTGTGGGCATTGGCCCATCTCACATGGCTGCTCTGCGTGGCACGAGCGTACTGCCGCTCCCGACGATTGGCAGATCCTCGCTGGTCCGCGCTTTTCCTCTTTCTGCTCGCCTATTGGCTGGCGTTCATGACGAACGCCACTTTCGATGTCTTCATCGAAGGGCCCATGGGCGGAATCTGGTTCTGGACGCTTTATGGAACAGGGCTGGCGGCGGTGGCCCTTTCGCGGCATTGTCCGGACATCCTGGATGCCTCTGAACCCACGGCGTTGCCCCGGACATCCCCCGCCGTCGCAACAGGCAATACTTCTTTAGGATTGCGGGGTTGGACCTGATCGCGTGAGGAGAAATACATGACCGCCAACGCCTGCATCACCACAAGCTGGGACGATGGACACCCCCTCGACTTGCGCGTCGCCGAAATGCTCAGCGCCTACGGACTCCGTGGTACGTTCTATGTGCCTCGCGCAGCCGAGCGGGCAACCATGAGTCCTGCTCAACTGCGGCAACTGTCTTCACAGTTCGAGTTGGGCGGGCACACCCTCAACCACATCGACCTGACCCGGGCCGATGAACGCATCGCTCGCCAGGAAATACGCGGATGCCGGATGTGGCTACAGGACGCCACCGGGCAGGCGTGCTCAGCATTCTGTCCCCCGCAAGGACGATTCAGAATGCGGCATCTCCCGATGGTTGCAGACGCCGGCTATGTTGCGATGAGAACCGTGGAGTTGATGTCCCTCGCTTGGCCCAAACATGCCAACGGGCTGGTGATCCTGCCGACCACGGTTCAGGCGTACTCCCGCCACGCTGTCGGATACCTTCGGAACGCTCTGCGACGTGCCTCAATTGGGAACTTTTATCGGTTCATCGTCTTCGCCCGCGGGTGCGACTGGGACAATGCCGCCGCCTCGCTCCTCAACCACGCGCTGAAGGCAGGCGGCGTCTTCCACCTCTGGGGACACTCCTGGGAAATCGAGGCAACCGGACAATGGCAGAGACTCGATCGCGTCCTGAGGCTACTTGCCTCCATGAGAAGCAAGGCCAGTTTCATGACCAACGCCGAACTCTGCGCCGCAAGCGTCAGCCGCATCGCCGAGAACAACGCCGGGATACCACAACCGGCTGACCCGGCAATCCAGAACATCTGAGTTGCTCAAGCGAGGCGACTCCTCAGCACAAGTCATTCCCCGCGGCCGAGGAAAACCGCGTTCTCGGCGAGTTTGCCTTGCCAGAGAGTCCATTCCGCGTTTTCGGTCGCCAGAGTGACTTGGCCGGCAAAGCTCGTGTTGTTGATCCACAGCGCCGCGTCCGGAACCCAGGCGTCATTGCGCCCGTCGCCCAACACCCACCCGATCAGGTTCCCATACCCGGAGTTGTTGGCAAAAGTGCGATCCCCGTTGTGGTTCCAGATGTACGCGCCAACGTTCTGTGAAGCTGCGCGCGTCCCGTCAGGCAGAAGACCACTGGATATGATGCGATTGTTGTAGAAGACGTTGTCGTGCCCGGAGGAAATCGCCATGCCGTAATTCGTCGTGCCGATCACCTGGTTCCCGTACGCATTTACATACGACGACCCGTTATCGCTCAGCATGATTCCCCCCCCCGCATAACTGCCGTCCCCAGATGGATCGGCGGCATAGGCGCCCTGAAGGTAGTTGTCGTGAATCAGGATCGGGCTGTCTGCGGTACCGCTGCTGTCGTGGATGCTGATATTGTCTTCAACACGACTCTTGCCAGGTTCGTTGATTACTTCGTTCCAGGCGATTTCCGCACCCCGGATGCCATGCACCCCGTTGAGCTGCACAAACTGAACCAGATCACAGTCATCGCTGCCAAACAGGAAACCGCCATTTCCGTCGCTGAAACGCCCGTCAATATTCCGCGCCTGATTCGCCATAATCCGGACGGTTTGCGCGTCCGTGTAGTCTCCGCGGTAGTCGGCAAGGTAGATCCCCGCCGTTCCCTCCATGTAGCATTGCTCAACCACCACGCTCACGAATCCATCGAGGTTCAGAAACCGCCCGGGGGACTGGTTGATGACTTCCGGATTCAGCGCGTAACCAGCGGTATTGCGAATCGTGATGTCGGCTCCGTCGACCGTCGCAACAATCAGGTCGCCGCGAGAGCGTATCTCGGAATTGACGATGATCACCGGCTCCGAAGTGGCAATCTGAACCGCCGGCACACCCGCGTCCAGGCTCTCCCATGAGCCGCTGTATGTCCCCCCCTGCGTGATGACAACCGGCAACGGATTGGGCGTAATGACGCTCGCCACACCGGAATAATCCGAATCTTCGACACCGCCCAGTGACTTGACTCGGTAGTCGTATCCCGAACCGGCAATCACCGTATTGTCCCGGTAGCCCGTGACATCAGCGGCTACCGTAGCGATCGCCTGCCAGGCATCCGTCCCCGCAGCTTGTCGCTCGATCTGAAAACCCGTTTCCCCCACACTGTTGTCCGTCCACGACAAATCGACAGCCGTCGAAAACACGGCCGTTGCAGACAAAGCCGTTGGCGCGACGAGCGACGAGCGGGTGAATCGCAGCCAGTCGAACGCGCCCACATAGCCGCGCTTGCCTTGCGAGTCCATCGCGAGGCGGACCATGTGCCATCCTTCCGTCAGGTAGATCCCTGACTGCGTGATTGTGGTCCAGTTGCGCCAACTTCGCGTGTTCGGAACCTTCACCGTGGCGGTCTGCCTTAGCCCATCCACGTTGATGTGAAACGTCCCTCCCGCGCCGACAGACGCCACCCGTTCCGTCACGTCATACCAGCCCGATGCCTTGACGTACACCTGCCATTCCAGCCACTCGCCAGCTTTGGTGTCCGTGATGCAGTATCCGCCCGAGCCGGTCGGCGCAATATCGACATCTTCAGCCTTGCGATACGACCCACCCTTGTTCCCACGGGTCGTGTCGTGATACGCAACTCCCTCGCCTCCATAGTCAAAATTCTCTGCCTGCAGATACCCGGGCACATTCCCAGCCTTGTTCTTGAATGGGTAGCGGATCACCGTGGCTTTCGCTTTCTTAGCCGACGTCGACTTCGTTGTTACCGGGGTGAATGTCGTCGTCTCGGGCAGAGTAAACACCGGAGGAGGCTGGTAGCCGTGAAACGGCGCGTCCGGCACGATCGTCGAAACCGCCGGAACAACCCAGGTCACTGACAGCAGACGCCTTCCCTCCAGGGGCTCGATTTGGACCGCAGGCGATGAACGCCGCGCCCCCCCACGCGTTTGCCTGGTGCGCAAACCGCTGTTCCCCGGGAACAAGCCTTTCCGTGCTGTCCGGATCAGCATCTGTCCTCCAACCCGATCAGGCATGCCTACGAGGGTACACCACACTCCCGATCCTTACCCGCGAACGACGCTTTTGACAACGCCGATTTTCTCGAATCCGCCGCACATTGCAACCCGGGTGCTGTCACCGGACAGCCAACGACGCCTGCGTCACTTTGTCTGGGGACCTACCACGACCCCGCCCTTGGCCAGCTTCTTGAGCCAGGTGCTCCATTCCGCGGCTTCGACTTTCCGCGTAATCGCACCACTCACCGATTTGTTGCTCTTCCAGCTTGCCGCGCCAGGCACCCAATAATCATTGCGTTCCCCATTTCCGACCCAGCCGATTACATTCCCGTAGCCCTTGTTGTTGCTGAACGTGCTCTCATTATTGAAGTTGAAAATCACCCCGCCCACGTTTGATGTCGGATTCACCGTTCCGTCCGGCAACCGGCCGGAGGAAATAATGCGGTTCTCGAAAAAGCTGTTGTCGTGACCTGACGTAATGGTGATCCCGATGTGCCCGGTCGCCACGATCTGGTTGCGGTATGCGCGAATGTAGCTCGATCCGTTGTCGCTCAGCATGATCCCGCCGCCGGTGTAATCGATCGCATCAATCGCATCCGCAGGATAGGCGCCTTGGATATAGTTGTCGTGAATGTTGAACGGACTCTTGGGCGTGCCGCTGGTGGCGTGGATATTGATGTTTTCCTCGACTCGGCTCTTGCCAACCTCGTTGATCACCTGGTTCCATGCAACTTCCGCGCCCACCAGACCCTCAACCCCATTGATCTGGAAAAACTGCCGGTAACAGTCGGGATTTGGCGCCCCAGCCTTCCAGCCGCCATTTCCATCGCTCTCGCGTCCCTCTATGTTCTTGGCAACGTTCCGGAGAATCTTGACCGATTGACCGGATGTGTGGTTACCCATGTAGTTGTACAAGTAGATTCCGCCCGTGCTCTCCAGGTAATTGTTCGTCGCCGAAACCTTGACAAAACCGTCAATGTCCATGAATCGCCCGGTATACCGGCCCGCCACGTTCGGATTCACCCCATAGCCCGACGTATTGCGCACCGTAAGGTTCACCGCATACCCATAAGCATCAATGCACGCCCCCGCCGAGCGAATATTGGAGTTCTGGATCACCACGGGCTCGGATGTTCTAATGCGAACCGCCGGAATGTCTGCGTTGAGACTCTGCCAGTTGCCGCTATATACGCCGCCACGTCTGATGGTGATGGGTGTGTTGTACGTGACCACCTTCGCCGAGACCTTCGCCGCCGCCTTGACTGCCACAGGCGTCGCCTTCGGCGAGGCCGCTATTGGAGCGATCACCTCGCTTACTGATAGGGGGGCGGCACTGTCCAACCCCGCAAACGCCGCTGTGTGATCTGCGCTCAGCAGGCACCGCCCCTCCAAAGCCTCGAGTAAGGCCCGCGAAACCGCTGCGGATGACAGCCCCGCAGACTGCCTGGTATTGTTCGATCCAGAACAGCGAGCCAACAGGCTACCGATCCGGCAAGTAAGCCGGCCAAAGACGCGTTCAACCATCATCAGATCCTTCCTTCCCTGCGCGCAACACGGGAGCATCCGAGGGCTTCTGCCGTATCAAACCAGGGCACCGTGCAGGCAAACACAAGCAATACAGTGCAGACCCCAAGCCCCCAGCTTCTGCGAAGCCCGACTACCCTCGATCGACAAGTCATACGCTCCAAATCTACACCAGGATCGCCGTATTGGGTACTTTTGTTTTTTTTATTTACGCGCGTCGTCTTTCTCGATGACAACAGCACTTGCGGACGGTCCGCACTCTGACAGGAAACCGCGTGCCCTTTTCCGGCGTAGTACTTGGTGTGCATTTGGCCTAAGATGAGCCCGGTGGCTTTGTACGACCAACAGACGGCCTCTGCCATGGCGGCGAAGCAATGAGAGGATGGTCTCGTGCCTGGTTTACTCGCATTTCTTCGGCGACTCGATAAATGTTTTGAATCGCACATTTCCGAGCGGTCCGGTTTGAACCATCAACCGAGCAGCCGAAGAGCCGGCGATGCCCTCTCGATGGCCTTGGAACCCCTAGAGAGCCGCACGCTGCTTAGCGCATGGCCCCCAGCAGGCTTCGTACGCGCCCATCTGGAAGACACAATCTACGTAAATCAACTCGGCAATGCGACCCTGCCGGGCAAGCTCATCGGTAAGCCGGGCCAGTCTCATGGGTATGCCCTCTTTTTCGACGATGGAGGATACATCAAGCACCTCGCCGCCAAGGGCACCGCCAACACCCAGATGGCGTTCTACGGCGCAGGACGCAACCCCACTCTAGTCAATGCCAGTACCGGAAAGAACGGATATGCCAGCATTAAACGCATCCCGATCGGCCCCGAGAAACGAATGCTCTGGCTCAGCGTCAAAGCCACCGATCCCCTGGTAGTTCTGACGTACGATCTGGTTGTGCAAGGCGTCCGACACAACATCATCTATAGCGTGGACGTCTCCCCAAACGACGACTCTGGCCACAACGGCACAGACATCAGCGGCGAGGGTGACGCCGACTTCTACAGGTTCACTACCACACGCGCTGGCGACTGGAAAGTGACCGTCTCACCCGACAAGCAGTTGGACGCGACCATTGTCGTCTTTGACAGCGCGGGCAATCCACTTGGAGGTAGTTTCACCAGCGCCATCGATCAAGGCGAAAAGGGGAGGCCTGAGACCTGGCTTGGGCGCAATCTCCCCGCAGGAGCGACCTACTACGTTCGCGTCGATGGCAAAGGCCCCAGCACCGGAGATTTCGATATCAGCGTCCAAAGATACGTGACTCCACAGCTCTCGGTCTCGGCAAACGACCCAACCGCGTCAGAGAACCCGCTTGACACCGCCCAGTTCACCATCACCCGCTCCGCCACCGCGCAACAGAATCTCCCACTGAAGGTCCGCTTCCACCTCACCGGCACGGCCCAAATGGGAAGCGACTTCGTCCCCATTAGCCGATTGGTAACCATCCCCGCAAACCGGAACTCCGCCACTGTCACCATCATCCCCATCGCCGATCGCTTCAACGAACCCGTTCGAACCGTCGTCTTGACACTCGCCGCCAGCGATGCATATCTCATCTCAAACGCCTCAGCACAAGTGTCCATCGCCGACAAACCCTAGGCACACCCCACATCCCCAGTTGCCTGGCCCAAATCGGAGAATTGGAGGTCATCACCGTGTCAGCAGGTCAAGGCCAGTTGCAGTCCTTCGTACAGGGTGATGCTGCATTCCGCCTTGCGCATCGCTCGCTCCGACGGCGCCCGGCCACCCCCTTCAATGCCGCCCTCACCCAGACCTTTGTCGAAACACTCGAGAATCGCTCTCTGCTTAGCGCCTGGCCTCGCGCTCCCTTTGCCGAGCCAGACCTCATCGCGACACTGTACGCCAACCAGAATGGCGACGCCGTTGTCGAGCCCAGGCGGGTCAACAAGACCACGAAGACAGACCTCTATGCCATACAATTCGATGACCCGGGAACCCTGTGGTTTGCGACGAGCGGATCGCTGCGTACCAGCGTGGCGTTTTACGACCACAACGGAAAGCCTACCGCCACCAACGTCGGACAGGGCACCTATGGCCGTGGACGCCTCCGAAACCTCGCGATATCCGGTGAAAAGCAGACCCTCTACCTCGGCGTCCAAGCCCAGGATGTTGCCTCACACGACAAGTATGGCCTGACCGTGCGCGGGCCATCCGCCAGTTACGTCGAACGTATCCCGATCTCCTTAAAGAACCACGCCGGTGCCTCCGGCTCCGACATCAGCGGCGACAACGACTGCGATTTCTACCGCGTCAAGACAACCCTCGCCGGCGATTGGACGATTTCCATCATCCCCGATAGAAACAGCGACAGGAATCAACCAGGCCTCGATGCTACCCTCTGCGTCTTTGACCAGTCGGGCACACCGGTTGGAGGCGCCTTTACCCGTCCCCTCAACAAGGGCACCGCCGGAGCCACCGAAACCTGGATCGGAACAAATCTGCCGGCCAACACCAATTACTACGTCCGCGTGGATGGCTACCGCGACAGCACCGGCGGGTATGGAATCTCGGCGGTCTGGAATCCCCTGCCCAGAATCACCATCGCCGCCACAGACCCCCTCGCATCCGCCCTTCGATCCGATTCCGGCCGTTTCACCGTCACAAGATCCGCAACCGACGACCTTTCCAGCCCCCTTCTTGTCAGATATCGCATCGCCGGAACCGCAACCCGAGGCGTTGACTACGCCACCATCGGCCCTTCACTGACCATCCCGGCCAACCAAACTTCCGCATCGCTAATCATCACCCCGATCTACGGCAGCCTGGATTACGCCGACAAGACCGTCATTTTGCATCTGCGAACCAGCAATGACTACGTCATCCTCCGCCAGACCGCCACTGTCACCATCTCCGCTCAATGAACCTCGCCCGCGCGCTTCAACTCGCGATCGGTCCTATCGCCACGCCGGCTTCGGCTAGTTTCGTCTTCCACAGAACGAATTCGGCCGCCTCGGTGCTTAACGTCACGTTTTGCGACAAGCTCTTGTTCCCGTACCACGCCGACGCATCCGGTACCCACCAGTCGTTCCGCACGTTGCCCTGCGACCAGCCAATCACGTTGTCGTGTCCGATGTTGTTCGTGAACTTCGCCTCGCCATTCTGATTCCAGATGTACGCGCCCACATTGTGCGTGGCAAAAAGCACCCCGCTGGACGAAACGCCACACGAGACGATCCGGTTGTTGTAGAATTCGTTGTCGTGCCCGGATGAGATGGCGATCCCGTAGTTCGTCGTGCTGACCACCTGGTTGTTGTACGCCGTCACGTACGCCGAACCGTTGTCGCTCAGCATAATGCCCCCTCCCGTGAATGTCCCGTCATTCGCATAATCGGCCGCATACGCGCCCTGAATGTAGTTGTCGTGAATCAGAAACGCACTTGATCGCGTCCCCGACGTGTCGTGAATGCTGATGTTGTCCTCCACCCGGCTCTTGCCCGCCTCGTTGATCACCTGGTTCCATGCGACTTCCGCCCCAACCAGCCCGTGAACCCCGTT
This sequence comes from uncultured Tepidisphaeraceae bacterium, assembly GCA_964451955.1. GTDB lineage: Bacteria > Planctomycetota > Phycisphaerae > Tepidisphaerales > Tepidisphaeraceae > JAPLNB01. The sequence goes on along the minus strand of CAYVKG010000032.1, from coordinate 29,148 downwards.
GATCTGGAAGAACTGCACGTAGAAATTGTCGTCAGGGCCCTTCAGGTAGCCGCCTTTGCCGTCGCTGAATCGGCCATCAATGTTCTTCGCCTGGTTCCTCAACGCGCGAACCGTCTGTTCTGCCGTGTGATTCCCGACATACCCGTCAAGGTAGATGCCCGAAGTCCCCTCCAGGTAGTTGCCTTCGATAAGCACGTTCACAAAACCCTCGACCTTCAGGAACCTCCCGGGGTAGCGGCCACGAACATTCGGGTTCAGCCCATACCCCCGCGTATTTCGCACAATCAGATTGGCTTTGCAGTCCGACACGTCAATCAGCGTCCCACGCGACTGTATGTTCGAATTCTCAATGATGACTGGCTGCGATGTGCGAATCCGCACCGCCGGAATCGACGCATCCAGGCTTCGCCAGTTCCCGCTGTACGTGCCCCCTCGCTTGATCACGATCGGGGAGGAGTATTTGACCGCGCCATCCTCAATCGGCTTCGCGCTTGCCGCCGCACTCGCAAGCGTCTTGGCGAAAACCGACGCCGTCTGTGCCGACTTCTGCCCGGCGCTGATCGCCCGCAAACGAAATTCGTACCTCGTGTCCGGCACAAGTCCGGACACCCGATGCCGTGTTGCGTTCGCAGGCGCCACCGCGATCAGCGCCCACGGCTTGCCCGATTCCTTGCGGAATATCTGAAAACCCGTCTCTGTCTTTGAATTGTCTTTCCACCTCAGGTCTATCTGGCTCGCCGAAAATGCCGCGGCCGACACCTTCGATGGCGGCGTCAAGTCGACCGCCTGGCCCGTCACGCTCAGCAACTGGCGGCTCTCCAGCGGCTCTATCATCGGCCCGGGCAAACAGCGCCCCCGCCGCTTTCCGGCGAACCCCACCGCCCCATGCTGGATGGAATCACTTCTGTCAAGGCCCAGCCTATCCCCCTCGAGAAACCGCCTGAGCATGGTACAAGCCTCAATCGGCGGGGCCATTCAGCCATCAAGACGCGAGCGCGCACCAAGACCGTATGGAGCGCCCATAGACAAACCACGACTCGTGGGTTGAATGCCCAGCAGAAAACGGAGAACTACATCTCGCCCGCGCCTGCTGTGCACTTATCGGGTCATCGCAAGCCAAAACTTGAGCCGCTTACTCCCTCGCTGGAACCCCTGAATCGGCCCTCGGTATGCGACCGCCACCCTATCCCTCCCCGTCAACGATCCCGCAATCGAGTGGCGAAACGCTCTCACGCAGCGCCCCCCGACTACGCACAGGAATGCCCCCCTTACCCCTCACGATAGGTCCGCGTCAGATCACGCTCCGCCTGCCTCTGCTTCGCCGTCGCCCGATACAGCGCTCGCCGCTCCCACCAATGCAGACTCTTGATCCCGTGCGCCGACACCTTCTCCAGAATGGCGTCGATCCGCTGCTGCTCGCGGCGCTCTGCTTCTGCCAGCCGCTGGATCTTCCGAATGGCGCGCCTGCTTAGCCGCTTGTGCTTCGCCTCGTGCTGCCCCCATTGCAGCTCGGCCTCGGCTCCCCCTCCAAATCCATACTCCGCGGAACCGATCATTGCGCCCGCCCCCATGTCCCGGATCATCGTCCGCCGCTGGTGGCAATACAGATAGCCAAACACCGCTATCATCACCAGCATCAACTGCCCCACCACCAGCCCAAACAACCCCATCACCACCGACCCCGCCATCCCCGTCACGCTCGCCACCTCCATCGATCGAGCATACCCCAGCTTCGGCCAGAGCATCGCCTGCATCAGTTGCCCACCGTCCAGGGGATAGATCGGCAAGAGGTTGAACAACAGCAGTATGTAGCTGATGGAAAACGTCCACCACAAATAATAGGGCACGCTGTCCATCAGGAAACTCTCCGGCGGCTGCGGGCGAAATGGATTCAGCGGCACCATCCCCCCCGTCATGAGCAGCAACGCTCCCCCGCACACAACACAGATCAGCACGTTCACCGCCGGTCCCCCCGCCGAAACGATGAAACTCGCCCCCGCCCTGTGCGGCGACGGAACCATCGCCAAACCACCAATCGGCGACAGAATGATCTCCTCCGGTCTGCCTCCAACACTCGCCGAGGCAAGACAATGCCCGAATTCGTGTAGCAACACGATCCCGAACAGCAACCCCATCGCCGTCGCGATGTCCGCCACCCCAAGCCCCTGGTTCACGCTCGGCCCGAACGCCAATGATAACGCAATGAACACGATCAACGACGCATGAAGTCGCACCCGAATTCCAAACCACCGTCCCAGCGGCACGCATCCATTCAGCAACGACATCGCAGCGCCCATCGCTCCCCCACCGGCAGCCTCTCGGCCATCACGATATTCCCGGTCTCGCCAACTCATGTCGCCCTGCCATGCACACGATCTGCCTGATCGGTTTCGCCAACGTCAGGTCTTCCCAAAAAACCGCTCATAAATGAGAAGGGCCGCGATGGTCTTGCCGTCCTGAATCTCGCCCGATCGGATCATCTCAATCGCGTCCGCAAACCGCGTCGGCACGACCTCGATCTCTTCGCCTTCCTCAAGCTGAGCCTTCGCCTTCTCCAGATCATAGGCTGCAAACGCATACATCTTCTCACTCAGAATCCCCGGCGAAGCATAGAAACTCCCGATCGCCTTCAGACGCGTCGCCAGGTATCCCGTTTCCTCCATTAACTCTCGGCCCGCACAATTCATCGGAACCTCCCCCTTGTCCAGCGTCCCCGCGGGCAATTCCATCAGGATCTGCCCCACCGCATACCGCCGATTGCGGATCATCAGAATCGTCTTTTCATCCAAAAACGCCAAAACCACCACCGCGCCAGGATGTACCACCACTTCCTTCTGAATCCGCTTCGACTCCTCGCTCTCCAGGTGATGAATCTCCAGCCGAATCTTCCGGCCCGTGTAAATCAACTGTTTCTCGATCAGTTGGTATGACATACCCGCCATTATACCCTCATCCCCCCTCGTCTTCGCTCTTTTGACGCTTGAACTCCGGCCCTGGCCTTGCGATGATTCGCCTACAAAGGAGTTCCGATGCGCAACACTTCACTCGTCGTGCTTTTAGCCCTTTTGACCAGCTGCAGTTCCCAGCAATTTGCCGCCGATCCGAAAACGGAAACCCCCGCCCAGCGTGACCACCGCATGGAGTGGTTCCGCGAGGCTCGCTTTGGCATGTTCATTCACTACGGGCTTTATGCCATTCCCGGTGGCGAATGGAATGGGAAGAAGGTCGGCGGCATCGGGGAGTGGATTATGAACAACGGCCAAATCCCCGTCGCCGACTATGAGAAGCTGGCCGGGCAATTCAATCCGCAGAAGTTCAACGCGAAGGAATGGGTAGCGATCGCGAAGAACGCGGGGATGAAATATATCGTCATCACCTCGAAGCACCACGACGGCTTCTGCCTCTTCGATTCCAAGGTGTCGGACTACACGATAACCAAAGCCTCGCCGTTCAAACGGGACCTTCTGAAGGAGCTTGCGGACGCGGCCCATGCCGAGGGGATCAAGATCTGCTGGTATCATTCGATCATGGATTGGCACCACCCCGATGCCCAGTCGATCGGTTATCCGAATTACAATGGCGCGCCGTCGAACCCAAACTTCCCGCGGTACGTGCAGAACTACCTCAAGCCGCAGGTTAAGGAACTACTGACCAACTACGGCAAGATTGGCATCATGTGGTTTGATGGCGAGTGGATCAAAGACTGGACCGGGGCGATGGGCCACGACATGAACGCCTTCTGTCGCTCAATCCAGCCCTCGGTGATCGTGAACAACCGGGTGGGCAAAGACCGCAAGGGGATGGCGGGGATGTCTGAAGGTCCGGATGCGGCCGGCGACTATGGCACGCCGGAGCAGGAGATTCCCCCGACCGGTTTTCCGGGCCTGGATTGGGAATCGTGCATGACCATGAACGACACGTGGGGCTTCAAGAAGGATGACCACAACTGGAAGTCGGCAACCACGATCATCCGGATGCTGATTGACTGCGCGTCCAAGGGCGGGAACTTCCTGTTAAACGTGGGGCCCACGCCCGAAGGCCTGATTCCGCAGCCGTCGGTCGATCGTCTGGCCGAGGTCGGCAAGTGGATGAAGGTGAACTCTGAGGCCATCTATGGCACTTCACCCAGCCCGTTCAGCAAGCTGGCGTTCGGCAAATGCACGCAAAAGCCGGGGAAGTTGTACCTGCACGTGTTCAATGTGTCCGCCGACGATACGATTCTGGTTCCGATGAAGGGCACGGTATCCAAAGCGTATCTTCTGGCGGAGCGATCAAAGTCGCTATCGACGACGGTCGGTGGTGATGGGATTCGGATCAAGCTTCCAGCCGAGCCGCGCGATCCCCACGCCACCGTGGTGGTCCTTGAATACAAGGGGCAGTTTGAATCCCTGTCGGCGGCCATCAGGGCTTCGGGAGACGGCGCGATTACGCTGAGCGCGATTGATGCCGACCTTCATGGCTCACTGCGGGTTGAGGAGAAGGAACCGGGTGGCGCGCCCAACATAGGCTTCTGGACCAACGCCGGAGATTTCGCCGAATGGAGCGTGCAGGGAGTCAAGGCGGGCACTTATGCCGTCGAAATGACGATCGCCTGCGATCCCGGGAGCGGCGGAAGCGAATACGCGATCGTCGCCGGGAAGAACCAGGTTACGGGGAAAGTCGCCGCCACAAACGGTTGGCAGCACTTCGTTGACGTGAAAGTGGGAACGCTCAAAGTCGAGTCGGCCGGGCAACTGAAGATCACGGTGAAGTGCACGAGCAAGCCCCCCACCGCCCAGGGCGTGATGAATCTCCGCAAGATCGTGCTGAGGCCGGCGTGAAGGTGGGGAGGTTTCGGGAAGTCACGTCATGTCCGACCTGAAGAACCGCAAGCTCATTTGCGCGAAAGGACTGTTGTTTCTGTTCGCCGGCCTGCTATCGGCGGGGCTGTTGATTCTGGAGCATCCGACGCTGAAGACCGCTTGCCTGATGGGATTGGCGGTGTGGTGTTTCGCCCGCTTCTACTACTTCACCTTTTACGTTATTCAGCACTACGTTGACCCGCAGTACCGGTTCTCGGGCCTCTGGTCTTTCGCTCGCCACATGCTCTCTCGGCGAGGTTAGACTACTCGCCCGCCGGCAACGCCATGGGCCCGTCGGCAGGCTCCCCGAATTCGGGGAAGCCATCGGCGTTCCATGTCACTTTCTGCAATCTCACCACGCGATCCCACCCGTCGGTCCGGGAGACCTTGGAGTGATACGCCATCCAGTCTTCGGCGCCATTGGGTGACTTGGTGAAACTGCAATGGCCGACTCCGAAGACCGCCGCGTTGGACTGAAACACGGGTTTGTTGACCTTGGTCCAGCTTCTGGGGTCCATGACATCAGCTCTTTCGTCGGCATAGAGCATGCCGAGTTTGTAGGTCGCTTCCCAGGACCCGCTGCACGAGTAGACGAGGAACAGTCGTCCGTTGCGGCTCAGGATGACGGGCCCTTCGTGGAGGCCGCGGCCGGAGAGTTTGTCGCCGACCCGTTCCCAGACGTAGGTATCGTTTTCGCAGAGCTTGACGCGATTGGTGGCGATGGTCCACGGGTTTTCCATTTGAGCGATGTAGAGGTATTGAATATCGCGCTCGTCCTGCCAGCCGGACCAGACGAAATAGAGTCTTCCGGCGATGTCAAAGACCGTTCCGTCGATGGCCCAGCGGCAGTCCCGGCCGGTTTTGATATTGTCGCCGGTGTAGAGCATTCCGCGATCGAGGTAGGTTCCCTGGGGATCGCCGCCGGTCGCTTCGAGGACACCCATGCGATGGTTGGCGTTGTCGTTGTCCTTGGCGGCGGCGTAGTAGATGTACCATTTGCCGCCGACAAAATGGAGTTCCGGGGCCCAGATCTGGCGGGCGTTCCATCCTTCGCGTGGGGCCCGCCAGACAACGGCGCGGGTTCCTCGATCGGTGAGTTTGCGTGATTTCCAGACCGCGATGCCGCCGCCCGCAGATTGGCAGAGGTAGTACCAGCCGTCCTTGTGGACGATCCACGGGTCGGCCCCGCGGTAGAGGGGGTTGGTGAATGTGGCCGCCGCGCCGGCCGCATCGGCCCCGAGCGCCATAACCAAGACAATCGACCATGACAACAGCAAGCCTGAATTCATCGCGTACTCTCCGCTGCCACCCGTATCCACCTATCCGCCGATATCCAACAACGCCCGATAGGCCCCGATGACATTCTGCCAGGAAAACCGCTCGCGGACTTCGATCCGCGCTCGCTCAGCCAGTCGCTGCCGGAGGTGCTGATCCCCGGCGACCCTCTCAATCGCCTCCGCCAGTCTTCCCACATCCCCCACCGGCGTCAGCACCCCCGTCCGCCCATCGCTGACCACATCGCGAATCCCCGGCGCGTCCGTCGCCACGATCGGAACACCGGCCGCCATGGCCTCGATGAGGACCATGGGGAATCCCTCGGCTTCTGATGGGAGCACGAGCATGCCAATTTGCGCCAGCGCGTCCCGTGGGCGATCGATGCGTCCGTGCATGGTGACGCACTCGGTTAGTTGCAGTTGAGCGATCGTCGACTCAATGGCTGCTCGTTGGTCGCCGTCTCCGAAGACATGCAGATGCACACGCCCGTCGAGCCGCCCCACCGCTTCAATGAGATCCGGCACGCGTTTGACGCGGTCGAGGCGGCCGAGGAATCCAATGGGAAACGGGGATTGGCCGTCATGGTCGCGCGAAGTTGCTTCGTAGTCCGCCAGATCAACGGCGTTGGGGATTACGACGATTCGATGGCGTGGGATTCCCGCCCACTCGGCGGCAACATGGGCCACGGACTGGGAGGGCACAACGATCCGGTCGGCGGCCCGCTGGGCCAGCCCCTGCACCCACCAGTGCCAGCGAGGCCATCGCTGGGTGGTCTGAATCCCCTGGAAGTACCGCACATTGGGATGAGAGCGAGAAGACCATGCGGCTGCGGCGTTGGCGTGCACGAGGAAGCTGAGCACGGTGTCGTAGCCGCGATCTCGGATCAGGTCGGTGAGTCTGCGCAGAACGGCCAGATCCCAGATGCCGGCGGCGTGAAGGGGATGGACCTGGATGCCGGCCTGGCGAATCCGGTCGGCCATTGGCCCCGAGCGGGCGAGGCAAGCCACTTCCACTTCTGTGCCGGTGGACTGCGTCAATCGGACAGCCAATTCGCGCACGACCGTCGGCGTTCCCCCAATTTCGAGATCCGTATTCAGCAGAAGGATTCTCCGCACAGCCCAATCCTAACCGCGCGACCCCCTCATATTCCACTGGCGGCTTTCTCCACGAGGAGCCTGAAGACCGCCAGATGCTCGGCCCGGTCATTGAGCCGCTCCGGATGCCACTGCACGCCGGCAAAGAGCGGGAATGCCGGGTCCTCAAAGGCTTCGATCACGCCGTCCGGTGCCGTCGCCGCCACCACGAATCCGCGCCCCAGTCGGTTAACCGCCTGTTTGTGGTAGGTATTGGCCTCGATCTGGTCTTTTCCGATCGCCCGGCCCAGTTGCGTTTGCAGATCGACGCGAACGGGGTGGGCCGGCATGTCCCGCCCGTCCTTTCGGTGCTCGATCATCGGATCACGCGGCAGGTCGGGCAGGAATTGATGGAGGCTTCCCCCGCGATGCACATTCAATAGCTGGCACCCAAGGCAGATTCCCATGGCCGGGATGCGTCGCCGCTCAACTTCGCTGACGAGCGCGAGTTCGAATTCCTGTCGTCGAGGTTCGATGCGAATCGCCTTCTGGTGCCACTGCTCGCCGTAGAGGGCGGGGTCGAGATCATCGCCGCCTATGAAAAGCACTCCCTGGATCACGTCCAGAATCCGGGGAATTGCGCCCGGGTCGGCGGCAAACGGCATCGCCAGGGGAATTCCCCCGGCTCTGACCACAGATTCAACATAGTCCGCGTTGAGCTGACACTTGCCCCTGGTGTCGCCAGAGTCCATGGTCAAGCCGATCAGTGGTCGGTTCATTCGGCGTCCCAGCTGCTAGACTTCGACCTCTTCGGCCTGTTTGCGCCCGGACCGCTTGCGTTGGAGTTCCGTGAGAAGGTCCTTTCGCAATCGGATGCTCTGGGGCGTGACCTCCACCAACTCATCCTCCTCGATATACTCGAGCGCCTGCTCGAGGGTCATCTTCCGGGCGGGTTTGAGGATGATGTTCTCGTCGCTGGCCGTTGTCCGCATATTACTCAGCTTTTTCGCGCGGGTCGGATTCACGACCAGATCCTTGTCCCGGCAGAATTCGCCGACGATCTGGCCTTCATAGCAGGGTTCGCCGGGCACGACGAACATAACGCCACGGTCCTGCAGATCGTTCAAGGCATAGGCATTCACGTTCCCCGCACAGTTGCTGACCATCACGCCGTTAATGCGAGAGGGAACCTCGCCTCGCATGGGGGCATAGTCGTGGAAGTTGTGATGCATGATGGCTTCACCCTGGGTGGCGGTCAGCATGCGCGTGCGCATTCCGATGAGTCCCCTGGCCGGTATGGTGAACTCGAGATGCACTTGTCCGTGGCGGTTGTCCATGCGCGTGAGTTCGCCGCGGCGATTGCCGACCAGTTCCATGACGGGCCCGAGGCTTTTCTCGGGAACCTCGACAACCAGGTACTCGATGGGTTCGAGCAACTGGCCATCCGGCCCTTTGCGGGTGATGACGTGCGGCTTGCTGATGGAAAGCTCATAGCCCTCGCGCCGCATGTTCTCGACGAGGATGCCGAGGTGGAGCAGGCCACGGCCGGAAACCTTCAGCGCGTCTTTGTTCTCGGTCTCCTCGACTTTGAGGGCGACGTTGGCCTCGAGTTCCTTGAAAAGCCGCTCGCGGATGTTCCGGCTCGTTACGTACTTTCCCTCACGCCCGGCAAACGGCGAGTCGTTCACGCTGAACATCATGGTCAGGGTCGGCGGCTCGATTTCAGGGGCGGGAAGCGGATGGGGATCGAGGGGATCACAAATACTGTCCCCGATTTCGACCGACTCCAAGCCCACGAGCGCCACGATGTCTCCGGCGGACGCCTCGTCAACGGTCTTGCGTTCCAAGCCATCGAAGACCTGCACCTGCTGCGCCTTGCAGACGATCTGGGACCCGTCGCGCCGGCAGATCATCACCTGCTGGGCGCTGCGGATCTTGCCGTTGAAGACACGCCCCACGCCGATACGACCGACGTAATCGTTATACTGAATGCTGCTGATCCGAATCTGGAGCGAGTGATCGGGGTCGCCCTGGGGCGGCGGAACGTGCTTCAGCAGCGCCTCAAAGACCGGGCGAATGTCCTTGCCGGGATTCTCGAGTTGCCAGGACGCCACACCCGCCCGCCCCGAGGCGTAGAGCACGGGGAAGTCCAGCGCCTTGTCGTCGGCCCCCATTTCCATAAACAGCTCAAACACCTCGTCCAGGACTTCATGCGCCCGCGCGTCAGGGCGGTCGATCTTGTTGATGATGACAATCGGCCGAAGGTGATTCAAAAACGCCTTCTTGAGCACGAATCGAGTTTGCGGCATCGGCCCCTCGGCCGCATCCACCAGGAGGAAGCACCCATCCGCCATCGACAGCACGCGTTCCACCTCACCGCCAAAATCCGCGTGTCCAGGCGTATCGATCAAATTGATCTTCGTCGTGGCGCCCGTTGGGTCGGCGTAGGTGATGGCGCAGTTCTTGGCCAAAATCGTAATCCCACGTTCGCGCTCCAGCGGATTGGAGTCCATGATGCACTCCTGCTGAAGCTGGCTGTCCCGGAAATTGCCGCTCTGACGCAACAACGCGTCCACGAGGGTGGTCTTGCCATGATCAACGTGGGCTATGATCGCGACGTTCCGAATGTCGTTTCGTACTTTCATCGAATTCCGTGTCAAGTCCTTAACTGCCGTACAGGCAAATCGTTAAGCAATAAAATCCCGCTGTCGCACCGACGCTGCCTGGGGGCACCTGCCACCAAGGGGGGCGGTAAGATACTGCCAAGACTCGCATTATACAACCGGCTTGCCATTTCGGGTATTCTCTGCGCATGAGGATCGCCGACCTGTTCCACTCCATTCAAGGCGAAGGCAAGTTTGCCGGCGTCCCATCGGTCTTCATCCGGACCAGTGGCTGCAATCTTCGTTGCGCCTGGTGCGACACCCCTTACGCCAGCTGGCGAACCGAGGGCAACGCTCTGTCCATCGAGGACATTATGCTCAGGCTCGCAACCTGGCCCTGCCGACACGTCGTCCTCACTGGGGGAGAACCGCTCATTCAATCGGAGCTTTCCGAACTGTGTTTGACCCTCAAAGCCGCTCGCTACCACATTACCCTGGAGACGGCCGCCACGCTCTACCAACCCCTGGAGATAGACCTGGCCAGCCTTTCTCCCAAGCTCGCCAACTCCATACCGCGCCAGCGCGACTCTGGTCGTTTTGCCGCCTCGCACGACCTGAACCGGCTGAACATCTCCGCCATCCAGCAATTCATGGAGAGCGCCTCCGACTTTCAACTTAAGTTCGTCGTCACCAGCGACGAGGATCTGCCCGAGATTCAGCAGATCCTGTCCCAACTCCGCGGGTGGCAACCCTCCGACGTTTTGATCATGCCCGAGGGAATTGACACCGACACACTCAACGCCCGCGCCCCGAGGATTGTCGAGCTGTGCAAACGGACCGGCTTTCGCTTCTGTCCCCGCCTCCACATCCAACTCTACGGCAACCAGCGAGCTGTGTGATCTCTGTCCTTGGCGGCTGGCGTTGCTGAACAGGCACTGAGCCCCTGTCCAAAATCGCCTGGCTTATCTAGAATTCGCACCAGAAACAGACGTTCTGCATTCATCAACCGGCAACGACATGATCGTGCGACTCACAAAATCGTTCCACTTTGAAGCGGCCCACGACCTGCCGACATTCCCCGACGGTCACAAGTGCCGTCGGCTGCACGGCCACTCCTTCCGTTTCGACGTCGTCGTCGAAGGCCCCGTTCAACCTGACAAGGGTTTTCTCATCGACTACGGCGACATTGCCAAGGCCGCCATGCCCCTCGTTTCGCAACTCGACCACTTCTACCTCAACGATATCGCCGGTTTGGCCAACCCCACCAGCGAAGTGCTGGCGCAATGGCTCTGGGACCGCCTCAAACCCAACCTCCCGCTGCTGTGCGCGGTCATTGTGTACGAGACCTGCACGGCATCTTGTGAGTACCGCGGCCCAACTCCTCCGGCAACGGCTTGATTCGCCGCAGCGCCCAGATGGGAAAGCGCGTTTGCTCTTTCCCTGTTTGGGCGGACGCGAGACCGTGAGCCCAAGCGCGGTTATACTCTCCGTATTCTCCAAAGGAGGTTTATGAGTCACCTGGCGCTCTTTGTCGTGGGCATTCTCCTTCTGGCCGGTCCACTTGCCTGCGCCCAGAACCCATCGGGAAATATAACCAAGACCGTGTTCGGCCAGACGCCCGCAGGCGACTCTATCGAGCTATATACACTCACGCAACCCAATGGTCTGTCCGCGGCCATCATGACCTACGGGGCCACGCTCATCAGCCTGAAAGTCCCCGACAAGGCCGGCAAGATCGTCGATGTCACCCTGGGATTCGACGATCTGAACTCCTACCTGACGCGCAATCCGCTGGCCGGTTCGATTGTCGGTCGCTGCACCAATCGGATTGGCAACGCCAAGTTCACCCTCAACGGCAAAGAGTACCAGCTTGCGAAGAACGCCGGACCACACCACATCCATGGCGGCCGAAAAGGCTTCGACAAAGTCATCTTCTCCGCCAAACCTCTTGACGGCCCGGAACCGGCTGTCGCGCTTTCTTACAACTCACCCGACATGGAAGAAGGGTATCCCGGGAACCTGGCCGTCACCGTGACCTATCGCCTCACGCGCAAGAACGAGTTGAGAATCGACTACAAGGCGACAACGGACAAGCCCACGATCGTCAACCTCACCAACCATGCCTACTTCAACCTGGCAGGCACAGGGGACATCCTCGACCACGAGTTGACGATTTATGCCGACAACTACACAGTCGCGGACGCGGCACTGATTCCCACGGGCGAGATCAAGTCGGTCAAAAACACTCCGCTCGATTTCACGAAACCGACCGCCGTTGGCGCGCGCATCGCACAGGTCGGCAACGGCTACGACCACAACTATGTGCTGAACAGCGCGGACGGCTCGCTCGCTCTGGCCGCTCGCGTGCGCGACCCCAAGTCAGGCCGCGTGATGGAAGTGTTCACCACGCAGCCGGCAGTCATGCTTTACACGGCAAACGGCATGAACACCAAGGGCCGGGCAGGCGCGCAATACAGGAACCATGCCGGGCTCTGCCTGGAAACCCAGCACTCCCCAGACTCCATTAACAAGCCCCAGTTCCCCACCGTCGTCCTCAACCCCGGTGAAACTTACAGCCAGACAACCGTGTTCCGTTTCTCGAACAGTCAATAGCCGAACCGTTGGCGGGTTGCCCGCATCCATTGTCCACTCTGCGATCTCATCTGCCGCTGCCGCCGCTGGGCTTTGTCGGCGTCAGTTGCCGTCTCAGGGTGAATGTACCCTTGTCATAGGATGAATCGTAGTTGCAGATGAACTCCTCACCGTCCGTCGAACCGTCGTATTGATAGACACCCCCTTTCAAGAGGCCCAAGTCCTCCTTCCCCGTGAACGCCCATCGCTTCCCCTTCTGTTCGACCTTCAATCTGACAGTCGATTGATTGCTCAGCACCTTGGCAAAAACCGCATCAAAGTGAGCTTCGTACACCCCTCGCTCCAACTTCTTGACGCGGCATCGCAATGCCCCGGCCATGGGGCTCTGGCTGCTTGCCCAAGTTCCGACCCAGTCGCCTTCAAGGAGATCAGCCTGGCTCAACAGCCCGGCGAATCCGAATCGCGACGCGCCAGCGCAACCAAACCCCGCCATTCGCCCGACAACAATGACAAGCCCAAGCATCGCCAGCGTTCCGACAGCGACCCATTTTAGAATTCGCCGGCCACGCCTTCTCATGGTCATCTCCCGCTTTCTGCAGCGTCAAGTCCTGCACAACGTAACACAGGTGCCCTGCCAACGCACGCCCAGCACACTGTTGCAGCAGGTCTTTTTTTTGTAATACATGTCATTGTGCCGACATAAGCCATTTAAATAAAAACAATAACAATGTTCAAACGAAACCCGCCTACTACTTGACAAATGCCTAACTTTGAGGCATATTTCCATCGGATATTTAACGCACATAAAACACAAGAAAGGGGCAGGCGTATGGGTGGGATCGCAACAGGCGATGGCGTACTGGTAGGGCTTGGGGCGCAAAAAAGAGCGAACGCAAAGTTGATCCGGCATCGGCGCACCTTGCTGCGGCGAGCACGGTTCCTTTCGCCCGCTGATCAGAGTCTTCTGAAACTGGCTTGGGAGCACGAATACTCCCTCCGTGAACTGGGTCGGGTTTTCGACCTGTCGCCTGGCAGCGTTAGCAGGCGTGTTCGCCGGCTCATGGCTCGGCTTGAGGACCCTGTGGCGGTCGCGCTCGTCGAGTTCCCGTTTGAACTGCCCGAGACCTATCGCCACGTTGGCATTCTCAGACTTCTCAAGGGCCACAGGACGGGGTTCATTGCCGCGGAGATCGGCCAGCGACCTGTCGACGTTCGCTACATATTGGCCTACATCGACGGGTGGGCGAACATGGCCCGAACGCTCTGGACCACCGCCATGGCCGACCGCATGCACCAATGCCAACGAGAGGTGGCCGATGAGTAGTCGGTTTCGAAGCAACCCGCGTGTGGCCACCATCGAGAAATGGTTCGGCATATCCGTCGGGGAGATCCTCGCCCAGCCCCGTATCCGTCCCGGCCCACTGGCAATTCCGACGCCTGGCCAGATCCTTTTCATCACGGGCCCATCAGGCTCCGGCAAGTCGACGCTCCTTCGACAGTACCGCCGGCTTATACCACCCGGACGCCGGATCGAGATTGACCGGCTGCCTCTGGCGAGGCGGCCTATCGTGGATCTCTTTCGCGGATTGTCGCTACAGGAGACACTGCTGATCCTGTCGCGTGTCGGATTGGCCGAAGCACACAGCTACGTTCTCCCCCCACGCAAGCTTTCAGACGGACAACGTTGGCGTCTCCGCCTCGCGTTGGCGGTTCATCACAGCAACCGGCTCGTCGCGCGGTTCGCTGGGCGCTGCGTCTGCATGCTCGCCGACGAATTCGCTGGACTCCTGGACCCCGTGACCGCAGCCGTCGTGGCTCATGCGCTCCGGCGAATGATCGACGCCAAAACCCGGCTCAGCGCCATCGTCGCCAGCAGTCGCGACGATCTCTTGCAGCCGCTCAAGCCGGATCTGGTCATTCGCTGCGACTTTGGCCATATGGAGACAATCCCCAGCAGGTTCGGAGATTGATCATGCTGACCCCTTCAACAGCTCGCCAGCTCGCCTGGCATCCCGTCTATGAGGTTCCCAGCTTCCTCGCCGGACAACTGCTCGTCTGCCGCGGCAGCAAGACGGACTACGAATCGCTGGAGCGGTTCCACTACCGCCCCAAGCGTCCCGCGACCTTTGCCGAAGTGTGGGTCGTCCGCCACATCCCGCCTGGCGATCCCGCCGCCGCCGGGACCGTGGCCGTTGCCGTTCTTTCCTATCCGACTCTCTCCCATCGCGAGCGAGAAGTCACGCTCAACCTAGTCCGTCTCTCGGAAGCCGACCGCGCGCGCTTCGTGAACCGGCACATTCGCACAATCTCTCGCGTCGCCGTGCATCCCACGTTTCGATCACTGGGGCTGGCAGCGATTCTGGTTCGGTGCATTCTGCACCATGGTCCCACTCGCTACATCGAAGCCATGGCCGTCATGGGTCGCGCACATCCATTCTTCGAGCGAGCGGGGATGACGCTCATTTCCACCCCCCCCGCCTCGTCCGAGGATCGTCCGCTCTACTACCTTTACGACCGCCGCAATGCCCGTTCGTGTTTGTGGCGTTATCCCGTCTGCGATTACCTCATTGCCGTTCGGCGCTGACGGACTGGTAAACGGAGTGCGCCAGCGCTACTTCTGAAAGAACCCGACGGTCGACTGCATGATCCGGTCCACCAGGACCCGCGGCGCCGCTGCCGATTGCAGCTTCAGGTCCTCCAGGTTCGCCTTGCAGAACCTGCAGCCGAGTTGGTTGACGTGAAAATCCACGTAGTCGTGCCAGGGTTTCTCAAGCGTGTTGAGCAGATACCCCCCCACGGTCGATCGCTTCGGACAACTCAACCGTTGCTCTTCCCAGATCTCGGTCAGCAGCGAATCCACGCACCCCTCGGTCTCGATGGCCGACAGATCCACGCCTTTGAGCCGCTCGGCCACGCGATGCCGAAGCTGTTTGAGCCACCGATGCTTGATCAAGGCGATGTTCTTCTCGTCCAGCCCGACCAGCGGCCCGATGTCTTTGTTCCGAAGCTGCCCGTAGAATAGCATCTCCACAATCTTCAAGTCTCGAAAGTCCTCCGACTCCTTTAGCGTAGTGATCAATCCGCTGAGCGCCTCGGCCAGCGCCGCTCGCTCATGATCGATTCGCTCGTCGCGTCGCGCATAGGCGCTGGCCGTTGGATCGGGCGCGGCATATTGCGCCGTCGTCCCGGAATCGTCGTCGTCCCGGCTATCCTGCAACTCACACACTCTGACGCGTCGCCCCCGCAATAGGTCAACGATTCGCCGCCGAAGGATCATGAACAGCCAGGTCTCGAGGCTGGCCTCCTCGCGGAAACCCGTCAGGCTCTTCAGAAACTGGAAGAACGTTTCCTGGACGACATCCTCCGCATCGGTTCGGTTCACCGCCCGACTACGCGCAAACGCAAGCAGCCGACCCTGGTAGCGGTCGACCAATTGCCGCCACGCGTCGCCGCTTCCCTGGCGGATCTGCTCGATGAGATATCGCTCGGCTTGGGTCAGCTCATTCATTCACCACCCGACACTCCACTTGGCGCCGCGAACGTCGCATTTGTCGTCCCATCCGGCGTTCGCGGTTCGATGTGCACGGTGTGCAGCGTCGCCGTCATGAACCACGCCAGCAGCAACCCGAAGAGGACGGCGGCGATGACCGCGGCCATCCGCAACCGCCACCGGAAATACCCTTTGGTCACGGCGTTCAGACAGAGATACAGGACATAGACTACCACAACCAGAACGGCAATGGATATACCCGTTCGCGCCCAGGTCTGTTGTTCACGACGGACGGTCGTCACGCTCTCGTTCACCAGCTGATCGACATTCCCCATGGACGCGTTCACCAGCACGGCCTGCCGCCAGGCGGTGCCATAGGGGCGGTCAAACCGCTGCAGAAAACGGTCTGAGACCAATCGAGTATGAACGGCGGTCGCCACGGCAGCGTTCAGACGATCGCGTTCCATTTGCCCGGAACTCGGATAGCGTTCGAGCAGCCGCGCCTGGGCAATCGGGATGAGCGACGCGATCGCCGACCGCTCGGCCTCGAAGGCCGCCTGCTCCGCCGTCACACAAGGCCCTGCCGGCCAACCGACCACGTACCGATCACCCGGTCTGCTGTTCAGATACGCTCCGAGGTCGTCGGCCCAAGGCTTGTTCACATATCGCACCCGCATCGTCTGGACCTGGGCGCCGTCGGTCTCGAGCGCCACTTCGCCCCACCCATGCACGGACGTGCCGCGAGCCGGCGCTGCTTGCGGCGTGGTTACGCGCACCTTGGCGGCGATCTCGCCTGCGGACAGCGGCGCCGAGCCGCCGCTGATCCGAATCCGCACTCCGGACAACTGCGATTGGGCCGCATCTTGAATCTCCCGAACCGCGTCCAGCACTCCGCCGCCCGGAGAAGACATTCCATCACCCGTCAGCACGACGGCATTGGGCATCTGCGTCAGCGCGCTTTTCAGTTCCGCCGCCCATTTCGCTCCCAGCCGCCTCCCTGCGCTCTTTATCGAAGGATAGACATCCGCCTCAAACGTGTCCGCGGACCACTCCGCATCGCGCGCGCCGCTCGCCGCGCCGGCGCCCCGCAATGATGCGGCGGTCACCACGATGACCAAAGCCAGACTCGCTAACCAGATCGTTTTCATGTCGCACGCTCCTCACCCCCCCGTCCGCGCGGGACCCTGCCGTCTGGACGGCCAGAACAGCACGACGTTGGAAACCACAAAGATCACTGCCGCCGTCAACACGACCGCGCCGTTCATCTCGCTGAGCGTGCGGATTACTCTTGCGGGCGTCGCATTTGCCCCGGCCAGCGCCCACTGCACGTGCGCGCCGAGTGCCAGGGCGGTGATGACGATCGCGTATCCGCCGACCCCCAGCAGCGATCGAAACATATGTGCCGGGCCCGCCCACCGGCGAGCTGCCAGCAGCAACACCGCCGCGACCACCATTCCGATTCCCGAGATTCCAGCCAGGACTCTGCTCGCCAATCGCGGCCAATTGTCAATTCCGGCCTCCCTGGCATCGCGTTCGATGTCCGTCGCCATCCGCGCGTCGGGCACCCCCGCCGCAATCATCCCCGGCAGATCGAACGCCATCGCCAGGCCCACCGCCATCGACGCCAGCAGCGCTACGGCTCCGGCCAGTCCCAGGAGCCCCGATCGAATGGGGATCAGCCCCGCCTCCAAAGACATGGGCGTCGGCATCACCGGCGGCGGGATGGTGACCGAAGGCTCCGGCCACGCGCGCGGAGGCGGCAAGCCCGCCCTAGGGGCCGAGATCACATCCGTCGGCGTCTCGCTCAGTGCGGCTGGCGGGGCCCACAGCGGCTCCGGTGTCGCGCCGGCCAATATGGGCTCCCGGCCAAACCGGACAAACACCAGGATCGGGATCGCCACCGCGCCAAACACGATGAAGAACACCGCAATCATGGTCTCATCCCCGCTCAGGTTGCAGTTCCCCAGCATGAGCGAAGCCACCAGAATGGTCTCCACGCACGCCAACAGCGCCAGCGGCTTGAACAGATACGACCACCACCCGACAAAGGTCCGCTGCAGCATTTTCAGCAAGCTCAAGAACGACAACACGATCAACCCAATCCCCGCCCCGACCGTGATCGAGAATTCGTCGGCACTCATCCGCTCAGTACCCGCGAACACCAGCGTCATGATCCCGGAGGCGAGGAAAAGCGGAATACAAGCCAACCAGAAATACCGCCAACCAGGCCGAACCACTCGCTCACCGCTGACAAGCCTGGGCGGCAATGGAGGCGGAACCATGGCTCTTGACGGCGATGCACTCGACAGCCCCCCCGGAGCCGCCGCCGCCACACCCACATCATTTAAAGGCTCCGGCGACATCGCCGCTCCGACCGTTGCCGGGGATCGATGCGCCACGCGATGTTCCTTGAGACGCCGATGACCCTCCGGGTCCCAGGGGGAAATCACCTGCACGGCCAAGGATGTTCCCGCCATAACCGCGACCGCCAATTCCGGACAACCTCGCATCACCAGTGCCACCACGAATGCCAGCAGCCCGGCGCCGATCGCATGTCCGAACCCCACCCGTTCCGCACGCCCCGGTTTCAGCACCGCGACCCAGTCCATGAGCACCAGCGGGAGCAGCACCGCCCCGATGGTTCCCCCCATCGCCCGCTGGAGTTGCAGCGTGGATGCCACCATTGGGAAGCTGACGGCCATCATCAACAGGGCCCCTATTCCCCCCAGGGCCAGTCGTTGAATCCCCAAACTCTCGGCCGCCAACTGAGGCAAAAGCCGCCGCGCCGCCAGACGCATGCCCAGCGTCGCGCCGAGAATCGCCAGGAACGCCAGAAACGCGCCTTCCACAGCGTCGTTGCCCAACTGCCGCGGCCCCAGAAAACCCAGGACCGCCGAGATCACCACAATGACGCACAAACCCAGTACGCGTCGTTGCGTTCGGCTCAGCGGGTCGCGATTCCCGTCAGCTTCCGCCGACTCCCCACGAGGCGCTCCCGTCAGTCGATCGCCCAGCCGGCCCATGCGGTCGCCGAGGCGATTGCCCAGTTCCCCCATGCGATCGCCAAATCGGCTCATCCGCTCTCCAACCCGGTCGGCAATCGCCTCCAGCCGACCCCCAACGTGCTCCAGTCCCCCGGTTCCACGCCTGGGCAACGGCGGCGGCGTTGCGCTTCCCCCCCCCACCGCCACTCTCTCCGCCACACGCTGCGCCACCATGCTCAGCGAGTCCGGCGAAAAACATGACACGCTCTGTTGAACGTGCTCCGCTCCGAACACCGCCTCCACCACCTCCTGCACGCTGGCGTACCGCTGCGCGGGGTCTCGGTGCATCGCCTTCCGGATCACCGTCGCAAACGGCTCCTCGATCCCGCTCACGTCCGGCTCGGCGGTCATGTGCTTCATCAGGATCTCGCCGGGGCTCGCCCCAAGGTACGGCGTCTGACCGGTCAACATCTCGTACAACATCGCCCCCAGTGCATAGATGTCGATCGACCGATCATACTTCCCCATCGAGATCTCCGGGGCCATGTAGTGCACGGTCCCGACTGTAATCGTCTGCCCCGAGTGCTGGCTTGCCGCCATGGCCTTGCTGAGCCCGTAATCCCCTATCTTGACGTATCCATTTTCGTAGAAAATGTTCCCCGGTTTCAGATCCCGATGGACAATCCCGCATTCGTGCAGAAACGCCAGTCCCTTCCCGATCTCCCTCAGGAAGAACGCCGTCTTCTGCATGCCGAGGCCCGACGGCGATTCGTCGAGCAACTGCCTCAATGACGGCCCGGAGACGAATTCCATAATGACGAACGGAACCCCCTCGTCGTTGTGTTTCACGTCGAAGATCGTCACCAGGTGGGGGCTTTTCAGGTTCATACACTGCCCCACGCCGCGCAACTCGATCTGCTCGTACCCTGAGACCACCTTGAGCGCAACTTCACGTCCCGAATCCGATACCGCGTAGTACACTTCGCCGAATCCGCCTCGCCCGGCAGCCCGCTGGATGGTGTACCCCTCCAAGGGACGGTCTCCGTATTTGTATCTGAATCCCAACATCGCGATGCTCCTGGGGCACAGCGCGCTGCATTGGCCCGCTTAACCGCGCGTGACCACAAATGTCACCGTTCCGACGCGAATATGCCGGCCCATCGGAATCGCGCACCCACGACTTGCCGGCTGCTCTTCGATCCTTATCTCATCTTTGGTCTGACAGCACAATTGCCCATCCTTCACGTGAAGCACCGCTCGCTCGGTCATCTCGTCCGCGCGGATGTGCGCGTCCGCCCCCGCCCCGATAATCAGTTCCCGGTCCATCAGCACCACATGCCGAATGTCCGCTCGCCCGAGCCTCGCGCTATTCAGTTCCAGCACCGCGGTCCCGCTGGCCGCCGACGGCAGCCGAAACGTCATTCGGCACCTCGGCGTCACCGTGATCCGCTGGCCGTTGGTCAATAGCGATCCCCGCCGCCCACACTCGCCGCCCGCCAACGGAAGCTCCAGAAAATAGTCATCCTCGATTCGTTCGATCACCAGCGGGGGGGTTTGCGCATCCGTCAGGAAGGCCACGTCCGGTGCCGGAGTCGAACTCAACGCTCCCAGCACCACTCGTCTCTCACGACACACCAGGAAGCTCCCCACGCCATCCACCTGCACCACAAACCGCGACCCCACGGCCCCGGGAGCCTCCAGGGGGATCACCGCCTTCGGCTCCATACGCCGATCCACATGCTCGCCCTCTCCCGGGGGCACGGTCACCGCCTCAGCCGGAGACCCTTCGTCGAGCAACCCCAAGGGACCTGCGACCAGTTCGTCTGTCGCATCGCACGCCTGCTGCAGGTGCTTCACGGTCGCCGATATCCAACCCGCGTCCGGCAACACGGCGGCCAAGCGGCGCATGATCCGCTCGGCCTCCCTCGGCCGGCCCGCCTGCAACTCGGCCAGCGCCGCGTGGCATTGCCCGAGCGTCCGCCGAACGCCCTCGCTCTCAACGCTCCCGTCCTCGACCCTGGCAAGACGTTTCAACAACATGGACGCCCGATCCAATCGACCGGCCTCGATCGCGGTCTGCGCCTGCGTTGCCACGAGCCTGGCCGTCTGGGCCGTGAGTTCTCTCAGGCGCGAATCCGAAACCCTCGCCTCCCGCGCGGCCAGCAACTCCTTGACGGCACGCTCCCAGTCGTCCCTTTTCAGCGCCCCCGCGACCTTTTCGACCACTTCCTCGATCACGACCCGACGCGCCGCCAGGTCCTGCGCCAATGCCGCCACCTGCGCGTCCGGTTCCTCGATCTCGTCCAGGAGTTTCTGCCCAATTGACAACTGCCCTCGCTCGATTTGCCTCTGAACCGCCGCCGCCGCCTGTGCCGTCGCAGCCTTGGCCTGCTGGTGTTTGAGCATCTCCTCGATCACCCCCGCCCGGATCTCCGCGATCGCCGGCAGACTCCCCGCCACCCGCGCCGCGCGGTCGCAGTCGGCGCTGGCCAAGTTCAGCTGCCCAGTCTCCAAGTGCCGCTTCGCACGTGCCACCAGCGCCCGCGCCACCTGCCCGGCCAACTCCTGACCTCGGCGGTGCTCGCGGACTTCCCGGGACTGGATGATCTCAGCCGCCTCTTCCAGTCGCCCGTCGGCCAGTGCACATTCGGCTTGTTTGATTCTCAGGATCAACACGGTAATCACTCCGAATGATCGGCCCGAGACAGACCACTATACCCTCACGCGCACCGTCGGCCAGCCGAGCAAACCCCGCATCCCCAGTCCCGGCGCTTTACCTCAATTACGCGATGCCCGCCCATCCGCTCCAACGCATAACTCAGGTAAAGCTCCAGGTCCCGAACCATTCGCGCCCGCAGCCGGTCGATTCCGGCCTGGGCGTTCTCCGGCACTTTGCTCGCGAGACTTCGGGTTGTGTTGTTGCTGGGGGCCATACCGCACCTTCTGTAATGACGCTCTGCCACCATTTGATCGGCTTGCCGCGAGTCGTCACCCTACTTGCCGCTCGACGAGGATGCCTGGGACACCGGGCCCGTCTCCTCCGCCGTTTCGGCCTTGGCGGTCTTGGATGTATTGAAATGCTCGTCCACTGCCATCATGAGGTCCTTCTCATTGATTCCGTCCACCGGGATGGACTCGGTAAACCGCGCTTCGTGCGCCAGCACCCGCTCGGCCACGTCAAGCTGCTTCTTGATCTGCGCAATCACCTTTTCGGTCTGCGCCAGCTTGCTGTTGTCGACCGCCACTTTCGAGCCCACCGAAGCCGCCTGAACCAGCCGGTACTGACCCTGCAACGCCTCGATCTTGCTCTCCAACAGGGCCTTCTGCGCCCGCGTGCGCTCGATTGCCTGCATCCCGGCGGCCAGTGCCCGCTCACGGTTTTGCAGGAGCCGCTGCTTTCCCGTCAGAATCACCTCAGCTTCCTTGTAGTGATCAAACTTCCGCGCCAGCTCTTCTTTCAGATCTTCGCGGGTGAACTTCACGTTTCCGAACGTGAAACTGACCTGTGAGGTTGCCAGACAATCTCGCAGCTTCCCGACGCGCATCTGCTCTTCGGCCAACGACTTCTGGCTCTGGGCGATATCCTGCCTCAGGTTGGCGATTTCCACTTCCTGCTGCGCGATGAGCCGGATGTTCGCCTGCATTTCGGGGATAATGTCGTTCAAGAGGTCCCTGGCGCGTGCCAGTTCAAATTCCATCGGCACATTGTCCTTCACCGCGCTGCGCACCGATTTCGCCGACGACCGAATATAGCTCGGCAGGTCCGTCCCGAATATCACGCCGCCTGCTAACGCCAATCCAACCCCGCCCAGCACGACCCATTTCACAGTTCTGATAATCATGACGGCTCTCCGTTGTATGACTCTCGTTCCGGCCGAACACCGGCCATAATGGGTCTGTCGTCGCTGGCTCCAGTATATTTCAGCGATGGTCGGAGAATTCGGTTCCGATTGGGGTTGAGGTCAAGGGCAAGCGGGCAGATCGCGGGCAATCCTCGCCGAGGACTCACCATGCTCGACGGATCGTGAGATCAGCGTAGCCGCAGGCGGCCAATTTCGCTTTTGGCCACACTCGCAAGCGGTTAGACTGGGGATCCGGCGACTGAACAGGGAGTGATTGACCCGTCACGAGAGCGGAGGCTTGGTTGCTTGACCACCGCACAAGAAACCAATGGAATCGC
Source organism: uncultured Tepidisphaeraceae bacterium (assembly GCA_964451955.1). Lineage (GTDB taxonomy): Bacteria > Planctomycetota > Phycisphaerae > Tepidisphaerales > Tepidisphaeraceae > JAPLNB01. Next base: position 6,110 of record CAYVKG010000032.1, on the reverse strand, counting down.
GCCTTGAGAACACTGAATGGAGAACGAATGCCCTCTTCAATGATGAAACGGCATCAAGTGGTCGCTTCTTGCTTCGTTGCCGTCGCCTTGGCGGCTTGTGGAGTGGTTGCCCATGCCGCCGGCCCAAAGCCCAGTTTCCCCGTCAAGATCAGCGAGAATCGCCGCCATCTGGTTGACCAACGCGGCGTGCCGTTCCTTTACCACGCCGACACGCCGTGGTTGCTGTTCTATCGGCCCACCTTGGCCGAGGTGGACCAATATCTGACCGACCGCCAGGCCAAAGGATTCACCGCGCTCCAGGTTCACCTCTTTGCGTTTGAGGCAACGTATGCGAATCCCGATGGCGAGTTTCCGCTGCACGACCTTAACGACCTGGCCACGGTCAACAGCCGCTTTCTTGATCATGCCGAGGAGATCGTCTCCCGGGCCGCAGAACGCGGACTGCTGGTGAGCATCGCGCCGATCTGGTTGGGGTGCACGGAAGACGGGTGGCGGCACATCATGAAGAGCAACGGGGTCGAGAAATGCCGCGACCTGGGTCGCGTCATCGGGCGGCGGTTCATGCAGCATCTGAATGTGATGTGGATTCTCGGCGGCGATAAAGACCCGGGAGAGTGGCGGCCGCACGTTCGCGCGGTTGCCGAGGGCATCCGCGAATTCGCGCCCCATCAGCTCATGACCGCTCATCCCGGTTCGCCGCGCTCCGCGGCGGAGGAATACGGCGAGGAGCGGTGGCTCGACGTGAACTGCACATATTCCTACTCGCCGGACATCACCAGCGTCGGGCGGCCGCAGTTCCACGTTTATGCCGCGGCGATGGCGGACTGGCAACGTCAACCCGTGCGACCCTTCATCCTGCTTGAATCCGCGTACGAGAACATGCGCAACGCAACCGCCCAAGTCATCCGCCGCCAGGCGTATTGGGCCTGTTTCAGCGGCGCATGCGGTCATGCACTGGGCAATTTCCCCATCTACCGCATGGACCCGGGCTGGCAAGCGGCGATGGACCAGCCCGGCTCGCGCGACATGGCACATCTGGCCAGTCTGTTCCGCGTCTTGCCGTGGCATCGCCTGGCGCCGGACGCAAAGCACGAATGGCTTGTCGCCGGCTATGGCACGTTCGACGGAGCGGCGAGCAAGGACGAGAAGCATGCCAAGGGCTTCGACTACGTGACGGCCGCGTTCGCGCCCCAGGGCGATTGCCTGGCGGCCTATCTGCCGCAGGGCAACCGCGTGACGGTGGACCTGGGCAAGTTCGGCGGCCCGGTGCGGGCGCGATGGTTTGATCCGAGCGCCGGCGCATGGAGCGCGGCGGCACCCCGACCTTTGCGGAACAGCGGTCGGCAGGAGTTCACACCCCCCGGCAAAACCGCGGATGGATTCCAGGACTGGGTGCTGGTGTTGCGAACGGACAAGAAGAGAGAATCAACGACCACGGGGATCAGGGAGCCCGACTGTGGTCCGCTTTTCTCAAGCCCCCTCACTTGCGGCGAGGGGACGCTCGCGGCGGCGGTGCCGGCAGTCTCCCCGACCACGACGCCCCCCGGGGCGGAGCCTCCGCAGGATGCCAGGCAATTGGCCCGCCTGCATACCAAATCGCTCTTTGACCGAAGGCCGGATCGCTTTGCGCTCTCCCCTACCGCCGACGGCTTTCCCGACGTGGATACCTACCGGGACCTCGAGTTCTATCTGGAGAGTGAGCCCGTTTCGCAAACGCGCTGGCTGCCTGATCCCAAGCCACGCCTCTTCGTGCTCACCGACATTTCCAATGAGCCGGATGATGAAGAGTCCATGGTCCGCTTGCTGGTCTACGCCAACGAGTTTGATTTCGAGGGCTTGGTTGCCACCACGAGCACATGGTTGCGTCAGGGCACGCGCGTAGACCTCATCCAGCGCCAGCTTGACGCCTACGCGCAGGCACGCCAAAACCTGCTCAAACACGCGCCGGGGTTTCCGCCCGCCGAATCGCTCCGCGCCGTCACCGCCGCCGGCCAGCCTGCCTACGGCATGGCTGCCGTGGGCGAAGGAAAGACCACCGCCGGCTCGCAAAGGTTGCTGGCCGCCGCCGACCGGGCCGACGAGCGCCCGCTCTGGGTGGCTGTCTGGGGCGGGGCCAACACGCTGGCGCAGGCCTTGTGGGATGCGCGCCGGCAGCGATCACCAACAGCAATGAACTCGCTAGTTGCCAAACTCCGCGTGTACGGCATCTCGGACCAGGACGACGCCGGCCAGTGGCTGCGGCGCGAATTCCCGGACTTGTTCTATATCGTCAGCCCAAGCACCACGGACTGGAAGGAGTACTGGCGCGCAACCTGGACCGGTATCAGCGGCGACCGGCATTACAGGAACGGACCTCGGCATAAGTTCCACCTCGTGGACAACCCGTGGCTGGAAGAGAACATCATCAGGAACCACGGCCCGCTCGGCGCGCTCTACCCGCGACTCGAATACATCATGGAGGGCGACACGCCCTCCTTCCTTGGCCTGATCAACAACGGCCTGGGTTGGCACGCCAGCCCGGCATACGGCGGCTGGGGGGGGCGCTATGACCTGTACCAGCCTTACGGCGAAACCCGCCCCATCTGGACCAACAACCAGGACAGCCGCGACACCGTGACCGCGGATAATGGCCAGACACAGTGCTCCGATATGGCGACCATCTGGCGATGGCGGGAGCATTTCCAACACGATTTCGCGGCTCGCATGGATTGGTGCGTGGCCGACGAGTTCAAAAAGGCCAATCATAATCCCATGGCTGTCCTCAATGGCGACGCCACGAGGCGGGTGCTGGAAATCGCCGCAAAGCCCGGGGACGCCGTGACTCTTTCTGCGCAAGGCACACGCGATCCCGACGACGATGCGTTCGAAGTTCGCTGGTGGATCTACCCCGAAACTAGCAGCTTGCGCGACGCCAAAGGCCAAGACTTCCCGAAAGAAGTGGCTTTAACCGCCAACAACGGATTGACCACCACTCTCGTCGCGCCGGCGGTAAAGAAGCCCGCCACCATCCACGTCATTCTCGAAGTCCAGGATCGCGGCACGCCGGCGCTGGTTGCTTATCGGAGAGCCGTGATTGGAGTGCGACCATGAGATGCGTTCTGCTCACTTTGCTGGTGGGTCTGCCGGTATTGTGGCTGGCGAGCACATCCAAAGGCGGCGAGGCTGTCGACCTTGCGTACGCCCCCGCGCCGCCAACCAACCCGCTCAAAGGGTTTGTGCCGTATCTGCGAGCGGATGCAACCTTCCCGCACAGTCTGGAATGGGATTACACCAGGCTATCCGACGTGATGAAGGGTCCGACGGATTTCGATTGGGCGCCCTTTGAAGCAAGACTCGCCGCCGCCGCCTCGCGCGGGCACCAGTTTTACGCCCGATTCTATCTGGAATGGCCCGGCAAAAAGACCGGCGTGCCACAGTACCTGATTGACGCGGGATTGAAGATGCGGACCTGGACCAACACCAATACGCAGCCTTTTCCGCCTGCGGTTGACCAGACGCCTGATTACGAGGATCCGCGCCTGCGGGCCGCGCTCACGAGCTTCATCCACGCGTTCGGCCGCCGCTATGACGGCGACCCGCGACTGGGTTTCGTGGGGCTCGGCCTGCTCGGAACGTGGGGAGAGTGGCACAATCATCCGAACCAGAAATGGTTCGCGTCCAAGACCGTGCAGCGCCAGGTCATGGACGCGTACGAGGCCGCTTTCAAGAGAACCCGACTTGTCGCGCGCTACCCTGCCGGCCCAGACGATCCTGTTTATGCGGGGAATGAGCGGAGGCCCATCGGCTACCACGACGACTCATTCGCGTGGGCCACGGTGCATACGGGCAAGAAAGGCGACGAATGGTTCTTTGAAACCCGCCTGCGCGCAGCTGATGCCCTGCACAAATGGCGAACGCAACCGATCGGGGGCGAGGTCCGTCCGGAAGTATGGAAGAGCCTCTTTGATGAACCTTCGAGTGCACCCAAGGGACAGGAGTTTGACCGTTGCCTGGAGGTGACGCACGCGTCTTGGCTCTGCAACGAGGGCGCCTTTCGGGGTCAGATCAAGGGCGCGGCGCGCGAGCGGGCCATTCGAGCAGTCCAGCGAATGGGCTACGAACTGCATGTTGCCCGCGCCGAAATCGGGACGGCCGACGGCCATCTTGCCGTCTCGCTGCTTGTCACGAACACCGGCGTCGCGCCGTTCTATTATGACTGGCCGGTAGAACTGGCGGCCCTGAGCGAGGCGAACGAGCCTGCCATCACGTGGAAGACCGACTGGCGACTTTCGGCCGTCATTCCCGGTGAGGCGGCTGCGCCTTGGCGCTTTGCGGGTTCAGTCCGTGCTCTAGCCCCGGGCACTTATCATCTGCTCCTGCGGGTTGCCAATCCGCTACCAAAAGGAAGCCCCCTCCGCTTTGCGAATCAAAGCCAGGACCAGCATCGCCCAGGCTGGCTGACCTTGGGCAAATTCCGCCTCCCGTGAAACGGGAGATGTCCACCATGAAAGGCCATTCAACCCATCGTCTGCTCATCCTGATCGCGCTTCAACTGGTGTTATTAGGCTCGGCAAACGCCGCCGAATCATCCGGAGATGTCACAGCTGTTGGTAGACGTGCTTCCGCCGTCATGAGGATCCCCGGCTGCGTTGCTTTCTGGGACTTCGTGAAGCGCGAACAGGATGGCGAGCGGCGTTTCACCGCGCATACGCCGCGGGGAGCGACGAGTGATTTCCCACTGGATGCCACGAATTATATTCGCGACTACTGGGGCCAGGGACGCGAGGCCAGTTATGCAGACTTCCCCTTGCTTGGTCGCGGGCCATTTGGCGACGCCATCCGCATTGACAACGAGACCGACCCGAATTTCCGCCCGTTGCTTCAAGTGCCTCGCGCGCGGCTGCACGGCTCGCCGCTGGACATTAGAGGACCGGGAAAGTCCGTGAGCGTGGTGGTCTGGGCCATTCGCGAACGCGGCAACCACGCGCTGGCGGGCATCTGGCATGAGGGAACGGACCTGAAACAGGCGAGCACTACGAACCTCCGTCGGCTCGAGCGCGGACAGCGCCAATACGCGCTCTTTGCCGGCCTCAACGTCGAAGGCAGCGCCTGCGGCCATATCTCGGAAAATGGCACCGGTTCATTCCTGAACCGGTACGCTCTGCACAAATGCAATTCCGCAGCCCGATCGCCGGCGGTACCCGCCGATTCCCCCGCCGAGGTATTGGATGCCGCCTGGCAGTGCTTTGCCATGACCTTTGACAACGAGAGGAATGAAATCACCGGCTGGCTCAACGGCATCGCCGGTGACCGCTGGCTCGAAAACCCCAAGGACGACAAGTTAATCTCCTCCGCCTACAACGCTTACCTCCAGGGCCATTATGCCCGCACCTCCGTCAAGGAACCCGACGAAGATGCTTTGTTTCCCAAAGACCAGTACTACAACCCGCCTGAGGACAAGCCGATCGCCCGTAAAGTTCTGACTGATACCGCCGCCATACGCACTGAACTTCGTGAATACCGCTACACAAGAATCAGGGTCACCCTCCAAAGACACGCCGGCGGAAACTTCATCGAAACCGCGCGCGACCTTGTCGCCTTGCGCCTGAATCCCTGGTGGTTTCCCCATGACATTTACACGCCGCCGAACGACGGAACCGGGGGCCCTTTTACCATCGGCCGCGTTATCCACAGCTCGCGCGGGGTCGGCTTTACCGGCTGGATCGGCGGTGTGGCGGTATTCAACCGGGCCCTGACCGCCGAGGAACTGCAGCGACTGGCCGCCCTGCGCCCCGAATCATCGCTGACGTCGAAATGAACCGGAACCGCCAGTTCTTTCGCCACCTGCTCGCCTTGGGCGAGGTGCTTCTCGCGCCTGTATGGCCAATCCGAGCGGTTCGCCATTCGGTAGCCACACTCAAGGCCGACGACGCCAACCTCGGCAGCAACCCGCGCCATGGAAGACCACAACCAAGACCGTGCATGCCGCGGCCTCCGGCGACATCTCCCAAGCACTCTCGATCGGACAGCGCCGTGTCGTTGGCGGCAGAGGGTCTGGCCCGGGAACTGGGTGTACCGGCCAACCTTTCAATTACCCACATCTTCGGTGGTTCGGTCGGCAACGGCTCATC
>CAYVKG010000031.1:0-44551 GCA_964451955.1 uncultured Tepidisphaeraceae bacterium | reverse complement strand
TTGTGTATTACGGATCCGAACCACCTGTATGTGGAAGCTAACCAGTTTGGGGTGATGACCCAGGTGGTGGAAGTGGAGTGCTATCCGGGTTAGTCGCGGCGGACGGGCGGATGTGAGGACAGGGGGGGGAGTATGTGGGGGTGTTAACCATCGAATTGCGTGGCCGTCATGTCAGAGCAACCCTCCCATCGCCAGAACCTGTCTGAGATCAGCCACCTGTTTTTGAGCAGTGTGCGTCAGAAGCAGATGGGCTCGTCGCCGGCGCCGCGTCGGAAGCCTCCCGCGAGGAAGGCATCGGAGGATTTGACGGCGGAGGAGATGCGGCAGGTGATTGGCCCGGAGTCGCCGGAGCAACCGATTTTGGCGCCCCGGATAACGGCGGTAATTGCGTCGCATCTGGGTTCGCGGCAGTTGGACGCCGCGAGGCTGTACGCCCGTCATTTAGCGGGTTCGGGGAAGCGTATTGGTCTGATCGCGGTGGAGCAATCGGAGTTTCGGATATTTCGTTATGATCCGCTAGGTTCGGCGGAGGGTGGCGAGGGGACGGAGACGACGTGTTTTGACTCGCGGGCGATGACGGACGCATTGAACGAGCTTTCGTGCGATCTGGACAGCTGGTTGATTCTGGTGGAGAACACGCGAGCATCGGAAGGGAGGCAGGTTCTGCGAGAGGTATCGGAGTGGGTGGTGCTGTCGACATGCGATCATGAGGGGATCGTGGCGTGCTATCGTGTGTTGAAGGGTTTGTCGGATCTTCACCCACGGGGTCCATCGTTGCGTTTAGCCGCGGTTGACGCGAAGACGGCGGTGGAATACGGGGCGGTGTATCAGCGTCTGGCGAACGTTTGTCGGCAGTTTTTGAACTGGGATCTGGTGAACGAGCCGTATCGTCAGGACGGATGCATGGGGACGGAATGGCCCGTGATCTGGTGCCAGGTAGGTCACGACAAGGCGCAGTTGGCAAGCGGGTCACACTGGCAGGTGGTATTGGAATTTGTAGCGAGAGCGGAGGCGAGTCGGGCGATGAAGGGCTCGGATCGACCTTCTGTTGGAGCGACGGCGGTATGCGTCGCACCCGAGGCGGCGGAGGAGAAGGTGGCCGCAGCGGTGGCAGGAAAGTCTGAGGAGATAACGATGCCTACGCCCCCCCCACGAAGCGGACTGGACTCGGGTTCGAGGATTGACGAGGTAATCGACTTACCGGATGGAGAGACCTCGGATTGGGATTTGATCCCGCTGGTGATGCGGCAGTGGAGCGGGGAGGTGGTTGAGACGCCGGTGCGGCCGCCGATGTGTCCCGAGGCGCGGTTGGGGGTGAGTCGGGATCGGCGGCTGGTGATGATTGCAGCGGCGGGCCCGTCGCTGATGGATTTGAGGGCGATTTCGCAGGGGTATCGTTGGGTGATGGAGAATCGGATGTTGGTGGGGATGGCGTTGCCGCAGTTTGCCCTTGACGCGCACCAGTTGCCACACCTTCGGTTGCTGGTGGATCATGCGGACTTGAACCCTGAGGTTCTGAAATCGGTTTTGGCAGCGGAGACGGTGACGCTGCACGCTTTTCGGCGGGTGCGATGGGGCACTCGGAGGGGACTGCTGCTGGAAGCGGCATGACGGGAAGGAGATGAAGGGAAGGAAGAGCCCCGGAGGCGAATCCGGGGCGTTTTTTTGTGTGGAGAGTGGTTTGAGGGATCAGGAGACATTGAAGGTAAGGGATCTGGGGGCGAGGTTTTTGACGCTGACCTGAGAGGCGAGGTTTTGGACGACGGTGTCGAGAGCGGTCTTGAGTTTGGGGTTTTTGTGGGGATCGAAGTTGGCGAGGGGAGTGCCGGCGTCGCTATTGATGCGGAGATCGGGGTACATGGGGATTGCGCCGAGGAAGGGGATTCCGAGGCGGTGTGCGGCCTGTTCGGCGCCGCCGCGGCCGAAGATGTCATGTTCGGCGCCTGAGACGGGATCGACGAAGCAGCTCATATTTTCGACGATTCCGAGGATGGCGACCTTGAGTTCCTGGAACATGTGCACGGCGCGGATGCAGTCGTCGAGAGCGACCTGCTGGGGTGTGGCGACGATGACGGCGCCTGTGAGTGGGAGCAGTTGGCACAAGGTGAGGGGGACATCACCGGTGCCCGGGGGCAGGTCAACGATGAGGTAGTCGAGAGGTGGCCAGAGGGTGTTATCGAGGAGGAGTTGTTTGAAGGCGCCGTGAGCCATGGGGCCGCGCCAGATGAGGGGTTTGTCCTCATCGACGAGGCTGCCGATGGTGACGGCATGGATGCCGTGGACGGGGTGTGGGAGGAGTTTGGGGCCGTTCATAGGGGGGAGTTGTCCCTTGATGCCGAGCATGGTGGGCATGGAGGGCCCGTAGATATCGCCATCCATGAGTCCGACGGCGGCGCCCTGTCTGGCGAGTCCGACGGCGACATTGACGGAGACGGTGGATTTTCCGACGCCGCCCTTTCCGGCGCCGATAGCGATGATATTTTTGACTTGAGGGAGGACTTGCTGCTGATTCTGGGGGGCGCGGGTGGAGGCGGCGAATTCGACGTTAACGCGTTGGGCGCCGATGCGTTTGAGGGCCTGCTCGATGTCGTTTTTGATGGTGGCTTTCATGGGGCAGGCGGGGGTTGTGAGTTCGACGCGGAGATTGACGGCGTTATCGCTGACTTTGACGTCTTTGACCATATTAAGGGAGACCAGGTCTTTGTGGAGGTCGGGGTCATTTACGGTTCGGAGGGCCGTCATGACTTGTTCGTGGTTGAGTGCCATTCTGTGTCCTTTCGAGTAATCGGAGGGAGGATTATAGGGGTGTGGGGGCGGTTTGGCATCAGGGATGAGGAGGGGGATTCGGTGAGAGCGCGCTATTCCCGCCCGGTCGATATGGAATATGATCGGAGATATGGGCGATGGTCGCATAGTGCAAGCACAGGAGGGGATGGAGGCTGCCGGGATCAATACTGAACCTGGGAGCCAGGATGACGGATGGGAGACGCCCGAGCAGGTTAAGTTGGGGGATTCGACGAGGATTCAGCTATACAAGGACGGGCAGGCGCTGGAGGCGGCGTTTAACGCGATCAAAGTGGCGCGTTATCGGGTATGCCTGGAGGTGTACATATTTCGGTCGGACGCGACGGGGCTGGCATTTGCGGAGTTGTTGATACGCAAGGCGCGTTCTGGGGTGGCGGTATACGTGATTTACGATTCGCTGGGGTCGATTGATTCGGACGGCGAGATGTTTGAGCGGATGGCGAAGGGTGGGGTTCGGATCGCCGCGTTTCACCCGATCAAGCCATGGGAATGCCGGTATAGCTGGCGTCCTGCGAACCGGGATCATCGGAAGTTGCTGATCATTGACAACGACCGGGCGGGTCTTGGGGGTTTGAACATTGGATGTGAATACGCGGGTTCGTGGATCGTACCGAGGGCGTTGTTGGAGACCCCGTGGCGGGACACGGCAATTGGTCTTCGGGGTCCTGCGGTGGGGAGTTTGATCAGCTGTTTTGCGAGGACGTGGCGGTATGTGCAATACGGAGGGAGGATTCGGGATCTGGCGTTGTTCCACAACGTTCACGAGGGGGAGTTCGGGGCGTTGGCATCGGTTCCGACGCGTAGCAGCCTGTTCAAGCCGGTATGGGCGATGTTGCGGGAGGCGAAGGCGAGCATTCTGATGACGATGTCCTATTTTGCGCCGCCGGACGATTTGATTGAGGCGTTGTGTCGGGCGGCGGATCGGGGTGTTCGGGTGCGTTTGATGTTGCCTGGGGTTTGCGATGTACCGGTGCTGCTGACGGCGGCGCGGTCGTTTTACGAGAAGCTGTTGGGGTCGGGGGTGGAGGTTTACGAGCGTCAGCGTGCGGTACTGCACGCCAAGACGATGTGCATTGACGGGGAGACGACGATTATTGGGTCGACGAATCTGGATTACCGGAGCATCGAATACAATCTGGAGTTGTCGGTGATCATCCGTTCGAGCGTGTTTGGTGAGCAGATGCGGGCGTTATTTGAACATGACGTAGCTCACGCGAAACGAATAACGCTGGGGGAATGGCGACGTCGGCCGACCCGTGACCGGCTGATGCAATGGGCGGTGATGCGAGCGAGGTATTTGCTGTAGGCTGTTTGGGAAGGGGGTGGAGGTTTGTGGGGATGAGTGTGGGGTGAGAACGAGTGGGATGGGATACAGGCAAGAGCCGGGAGTGTTTGATGCGACTGTCGACATTGGAGAGACTGATGGTGTATGTGGGGTTGAGTTTGGCGGCGATTCCCGCGGGAGGATTGGGGGCAGCCGGGTGGGATCCGGCGGCGAAGGACTATACAGGCAACAGGGGCAAGACATTTTATGTATCGAAGTTGGGGGACAATTCGGACGGGAGGAGTTGGAAGGGGGCTTTTCAGACGATCCAGGCGGCGATGTCGGCGGTTCCTGATGACAAGGGAGGGCATCGGATCATCGTTCGGCCGGACCGATACGTGGAAGCGAACCTAGCGCCGGCGTATGCGGGAGCGGCGGGTTCGTACAACGCGTTGATTGGGGATTTTGATGGGAGTCTGGGCTCGGGAGCGAAGGGATGGGTGCTGCTGGATTGCGGGGATTCGGAGAAGGGTTTCAAGAGTTGGGACTGGTGGGGTCCGTTTCGAGCGACGGACAAGAACTGGCCTACGGGGAACAAGGTGGGGGAGACATTTTCGGCGATCGGGTGCGATCGCTGGATCATTCGGCACCTGTACACGGCGGGCGGGGATGGGGGGCTATTCTGGGATTTGACGGACAAGAGCGGGCGGGGATTCACGATCATTGTTGAGGACTGCGTGGGTACGGGTCGGGCATTTGGCGGGGGCGTGTGCTACCCGGTGGTTCGTGCGGGTGAGCCGAGCGTATTTCGTCGGTGCTATTTTCTGGCGTTGGACTATGTTGGGGACACGGCGGCCGTTTTAGTGGGTGGATGGGAGAAGTCGATGCCGGAGTCGCCGCATGTGGTTTTTGAGGACTGCACGATGGTTCATCCGGACAATGCGGTGGCGATGTCGTATGCGAGTCATTGCGTGCGAGCGAGTTTGCGGAATTGCCGGCTGGTGGTGTTGAATTTCACTCAGCCGGAGATGGGTGGGAAGTCGACGGGGATCATCTGCACGGAGGGGCACAGTCGGACGGGGAAGTTGCACGTTGATCTTGAGGACTGCATTTTGGCGGGATACAGCGTGTTTACGTGCGGGGAGGACGGGAAAGCGGTGAGTTACACGACAAGGGGGAAGGTGGAGGCGTATGTGCAGTTCAAGCAAGCGGTTCCGGAGGGTTTCTCGCGGTTGGGGCTTTGGCCGGCGGAGTTATTTTCGCGGATAGCGCCACCCGGCATGCCGGGGGATCTGAGGAATGTGCCGGAGCAGTTGCGGCGGTGATGCGCGGATGGCAGGTGGCGGGCGGCCAAGGGGTGCAGAAGGGAGTCGAGAACGTCCGATAAAGGCAGGGGAGAGTCTGGAGCTGGTGGGTGGTGGGTTGTTTTGGTTGCGTGAGGGTGTTGGATGCGCAAGGCCGGCGTGGAATGGCAGAGGGTAGGGCACAATGACGACGACACGAGAAGCGGCCGGGCAAGAGGCGAGGCGCAACTATGAGGCCAATCGTAGTGCGTTAGGGCAGACGCAGCCGAACGTTGACTGTGGGGGTTCGGGGGGGGTGGTGGAATACGTTTACGCTCGGGACGGCTCGTTGTCGGGGCTAGACGGCGAGGGGCGTTTTCTTGGGGAGTGTTCGCTTCCGAGGCGAGCGGCAAGGGAGCTTCTTCGCAAGATGACTCCGCCGGCGAGCACGTCGTGCTTTTTGGCGCCGACTCATGGGGCGCAGATCGAGGTCGCGCTTGAGGCAGCGGATTCGCGAGCGATCGTGGTGATTCTGCCGGATGCGGCCGTGCTGGGGCCGATGTTACACTGTGTGGATCTATCGGGGTGGATTTTGTCGCACCGGTTGTTCTTTGTGACGGGGGTCAACTGGCCGGGTGAATTGCTGACGCTGTTTCGGTTGCACCCGGGGTTGCCGCTGCCGCAGTGTTTTTTGAAGACGGCGGAACTGGGGGAGGAGAAATCGGCGGCGATGATGAGTATGTCGCAGGGGGTGTTTGGGCAGTTATCGCAGGAGCGGGCCCAGTTGCGGGAGCAGATTTTGTCGCAGTCGGCTGGGGGGCCTGAGGCGGTGTGCCTGCTGGCGCGGTCGCGTTTTCGGTTGTGGGACGATGGTGGGCAGATCATGGCGGAGTTGCTGTCGGGGGAAGGGTTTCGTCGGGTGGATCCGGACGACCCTTGTTCGGCGGGGGTGTTGGCGTTGGCGTTGGCGGTTCGAGATTGCGGGGTGTTAGTAGCGGTGAACGCCACGCGGGCGGAAGTGGGAGAGGCGTTACCGGCGCGTGTGCCGATGGTTTCGTGGATGACGATACCGGCGATCCCGAGATTCACGGGGGACATGTCGCGGGACGTGCTGTTGTTGGCGGACGGGAGTTGGGTGGCGGCGGCGAAGGATCTGGGCTGGCCGGGGAGGCAGTTGGCGGCGGCGGGTTGGCCTGCGGTTGGGGTGGGGGAAGGGCCATCAGTCGAAGGGTTGGCGATCATTGCGGACACGGTGGACGTGTCGGAATCGCCGGCATTTGATCTTTCATCGCATCGGCTGCTCTGGGAGACGATTGCGGGAGAACTGAGGGAGAACCCGTTTGCGGTGATTGCGGGAGTGGACCGGTATCTGGGGTCGCGGATGGGAGAATTGGGGATAGGGCCGGAATCGGTTGATCGGCGGCTGTTTGTGGATTCGCTGATTCAATCGGCGTATGCGCAGGCGCTAGCCCGCCGGTTGATTGGGGCGGGTTTGCCGGTGCGTATTTACGGTCGTGGCTGGGGTGAGATTAGGGAGTTTTCGGGGCATTTTGTATCGGAGATCGGGTCAAGGGCGGAGCTGCTGGAGGCGGTTGCGAGGTCGCGTGGATTGGTACACGTTTGGCCGACGGCGTATTCGCACCCGATCAGTTCACTGGGTCGCGCGGTAGTGATGCCTCACCCGTCCCCGAGTTCATTTGTGACGGCAGCCCGGGGTATGCTGGAGGGTTCGAGTTCGAGAGTTTGCGAGACGAAGGGATTGCTGACGGCGGAGTTGGTGAAGTGGGCGATCGCGACAGCGACGGGGCTATAGTTCATCGTCGGCCATTTTTTTGGCCTCGTCGATTTCATCCTGGTAGAGGGTTCGGATGCGGATATTGCGGGCGACGCCGGCGGTTTGCCAGGTAGCGATGCCGAGGGGTTTGCAGAGTTCCATTTCGAGTCGGACGTCCATTCGTCGGCCGGCGATGTTGACGTTAACGATCTGGTCCTTGTCGACCCAGGCCTGGATACGGCCGTCGGTGACTCTGACGCGGATTTTGTACCACTGGTCCTTGTTGAACTGTCGCATGCTGGTGGTGGAGTTGTCGGAGGCATCGTGCCCATCGATGCTGGAGATGCCGCAGAGGGTTCCGCCCCACCCGCCGAGGACGAGTGAAGCACAGCTTTTCTTGATTGGGAAGGTGAGTCCGCAGAAGAAGTCATTTCCGGCGACTCGGGCGGCTTCGAGTTCGAGTTCGTAGTTGATGGTGGGTATTTGGCCTGAATAGGTGACGCCGGTCATATCGTTACCGATGGGTAGGAGGATGGCGCCGTCCTTGATTTTGACCTCGCCCTGCCCGCCGAATTCGGTGATTTTCCATTTACCGAGGGTTTTGCCATCGAAGAGGGATTGCCATTCACCGGTGAGGGGCTGGGTGGATGGGGGCGATTTTTCGGCGGCATTGACAGCGGGGCCCAGGAGCATTGTCGCACACAGGATTGAGTAGAAGCATCGCATCATGGTCGCACCTCAGCAGAAGACCTAGCGGGCACATCAGATGATATTGCCGGACGGGCGTGGCGTTGTGAGGAACGTGGTGGAGGAGTGGGTATCGGGGGTGATGGAGGGGTAGTTAGACGGGTTTGGCGCTTTCGACGTCGACGCGGTAGATGCTGCTGACGCGGCCGTTGGCTTTCAGGACGCCGACGTGAAAGGTACCGACGACTTTGACGAGGCCTGGGTGATATTCGACGGATTTTCCCGGTAGGACGGTTGCTTTGACGAAATGTTGGACTTTGGGCGAGCTGGTGACACAGCATTTGGCGATGGAATAGACGAGGTCGAACTTGCCGATGCGTCCGGCGACGGAATAGGGCTGGTACATTTCGCCGATGAGGAGGACTCGTTTGCCGTCGAGGGCGCGGTAGTCTGCTGGAATATCGTGGTCGGTGGCGTTGATCTGGTCCATTTCGAAAAGACTGATGGCCTTGAGGTCGACTTCGAGGTAATCGCCACGGTTGATGATACCGCCTGTGAACTGGACCTGGAGGAACTGCCAGAGGATCCAGCCGACGAGGGCAGCGATGAGTCCGAAGAAGACGAGGAGCCTGAAGTTGATTCGTTGAATCAAGGGCGGTTTTGCAATGGTGAGACTCATGTTAAGGACTCACGGAACGGAAGCGAAGCAGCCGACTCAGACCGCGACCAGATGCGTAGCAACGGGCGTGCGGTAGGCTTTCATGGCGGGGACGAAGCCCGCGATGGCAGCCACGATGACAACGACAGCCAAGTATAGCCATTCGAAGGGGTCGGTGCGAAGCCAATCGATGCCCTGTCCCATGAGGCGTTGGAGGAAGAGGGAGGCGCCTGCGCCGAGGAGATGGCCGAGGAGGAGGCCTGCCAGGCCACCGGCGCAACCGATGAGGCCTGCTTCGAGGCAGATGAGCAAGAGGACGCGTCGTCGGGTAGCGCCGAGGGCGCGGAGTATGGCGATTTCCCTGAGGCGAGCGGAGACGGCGTTGTAGATGCTGACGAGGATGGAGACGGCGGCGACGACGGTGACGAGGAGAGAGATGAGCAGAAGAAGGCGAGTGCTTCCTTTGAGGAAGGTTTCGTAGAAATCGCGCATGACGAGTGCGGGGCTGACGGCCATGGCAACGGGCTGGTTATTGATGTGCCAAGTGAGGTTGAGGCTCTCGAAGCCGCCGCGGGTGCGGACCAAGACAGCGGAGACTTTCCATTTATCCTGGGGCAGTTGCAGTTGGATGGTGCCGTCTGGGCGGATTTCGTAGGGGTGATGGTGGTTGTGGTCGTGGTCGGCGGGATGGTGGTCGTGTTCTGCGGGTTGGGTGGTGGGATGGTTGGCAGCAGGAGTGTGGTCGTGTTCTGCGGGTTGAGTGGTGGGATGGTCGGTGTGCGGCAAGGTTGTGGGTGCAGCCGGTTGTTCGAGGTCGGCCATTTCGCGGAGTCCTTTTTCGTGCTCGCCGATGGCGTAGAAACTGACAAGGGGGATATAGATGGCGCGGTCAGCGGCGGTTTGGGTGGGTTTGAGGACGCCGACGACAGTCCATTGTTCGTCATGGACATCGGCTTGGCGGAGGGCATCGGCCATGCCGTGCTGGACCTTGAAGGCTGCGCCGACACGGAGGTCAGTTCTGGCGGCGACTTCGCTGCCGAGGACGGCCTCGAATTTGAGGGGGTGGAAGGGTCGTCCCTGAGCGAAGTCAAAGCGTTTTGCGAGGCGGT
This sequence comes from uncultured Tepidisphaeraceae bacterium, assembly GCA_964451955.1. GTDB lineage: Bacteria > Planctomycetota > Phycisphaerae > Tepidisphaerales > Tepidisphaeraceae > JAPLNB01. The sequence goes on along the minus strand of CAYVKG010000031.1, from coordinate 34,971 downwards.
ATTCGAAGACCTGGGCGGGGTCGATGGGATTGCCGAGGTGATCGACTTTGAAAAGGCTGGGGAGTGTCGCAACGACGCGGTAGCCGTTGTACTCATCGCCCACAGCCATAGGCCAAGCGGCGAGCACCTGGGGGTGGTCCTTGGCGGCCAACTGCCGGTAGATGGCATAGGGGATATTGCCCGGGGATACGTCCAGGTGATAGACGGTATTGAGGACGAGTTGGAGTTTGGATCCCTTGGCCCCGACGATGAGGTCGTAGCCATAGTCGCTTTGTCCGAAGAGTTTTTCGCCCTCTCGCTGGAAGATCATGATGGCGACGGCCAGGGCGACGCCGAGCATAACCGAGAGGGTTGTGAGCGAGGTGGAGAGGGATCGCTGCCGCATTTGTTTGATGACTAATTGGAGCAGGTTCATGGTAGTTTGCCCATTGTGGTGAGTGTGTTGATGGTGGTCGGGGGAGTCGGTTGATTGATGGATGAGAGTTGGAGGACCTTGCCGAACTGGCCGGTGATGGCGGGGTCATGGCTGACCAGCAGGAGCATGGCATGGACCTCGTTGCACAGATTCCTGATGAGCCTGAGGACTTGTTGGGCATTGGCGGCATCGAGGGATCCGGTGGGCTCGTCGGCGAGGACGAGTTTGGGGCGATTAGCCAGGGCCCTGGCGACGGCGACGCGCTGTTGCTGGCCGAGGGAGAGTTTATGCGGCCTGTAGTCGAGGCGTTGGTCCAGACCGACCTGTTCGAGCAGGTGTTCTGCCCAGGCGGGATCGTGTGGTCGACCTGTGAAGCTCATGCCGAGGAGGACGTTTTCGAGGGCTGTAAAGCCGCTGAGGAGGTGGTGTGTCTGGAAGATGTAGCCGATGTATCGGCCACGAAAGACATCGCGCTGGGCCTCGTTGAGTCTCATGAGGTCGACGGTGAGAGGTTGATGATCGCTTGGCGAGTTGGGCGGAGGGATTTCAGTTGGCAATGCGCTGGAATCGGCGAAGTGGTAGAGGATTTGGCCGTCATCGGGGGCGAGTATACCGGCAATGAGGTGAAGGAGGGTGGTCTTGCCCGAGCCGCTTGACCCGATGAGGGCGACCTGTTCGCCGGGTTCAATGCGGAGGGATTGGACATTGATGACGGGGACGACGCTCCCATCGGGGGCGGTGTAGTGTTTCTTGAGATTGCGCAGTTCGAGAGCCATGCCGCTATCTCCTATGGGTCAGCCGAAGGGACCATTATGAAGTATTTGGCCCCTAAGACGCTGGCGAGGCAAGGGGATCGACGCCTGACTTAACTACAGCGACTTTTCAGGGTCCGTGAGAACCCCTATACTACGTTGGCCATGACAGTTCAAGAAATCAGCGAGAGACTGGCGTCGCGATTTGCGGGCGGGATTCTGGAATCGCATCCGGAATCGAAGCATCCGCGTGTTCACGTTGATGCATCGAATTGGCGAGGCATTGCGGAGTATCTCCGGCGAGATCCTTCACTTCAGTTTGACTGGCTGGCGAACCTGAGCGGGGTGGACTATGCCGCGGACGGGAAGATGGCGGTGGTCTATGAGTTATGGAGTTTTGAACTTGGGCACACGTTTGCGGTGAAGGTGTATTGTTCGCGAGAGAATCCGCACGTGCCGAGCGTGAGCGATCTATGGCGAGCGGCGGACTGGCATGAGCGGGAGGCGTTTGATTTGTTGGGGATCGTGTTTGACGGGCATCCTGATCTGAGGCGGATTCTGTGCCCTGAGGACTGGGTCGGGCATCCATTGAGGAAGGACTACGCATTTCCGCGAGAGTACCATGGGGTTCCGGGTTCGGTGGAATTGGATTGGCAGCAGCAGCCTCATTACCCGAAATGATTTGGCGGGACGGGATAATTGACAGTTAATCCACAGCGGGGCGGGGCGGCACATTTCAGGGGCTTTCGCACTTGTGGCCAGACGCAAAGGTTTTTTATAGAGAGAGTTGCGTGTATTTGTCATGAAGTTGAGTGATGGTGTTGTGTCGGATCTGGCTGGAGGATGGCGAAAAAATCGGGTGTATGCTTGAAAAATGCGAGAGTCCGAGTAATATTCTGGGTCAGCAGTGGATTTGGTCCCTTGTCGAGAGTGCCAGGGGTGAAAAGAAGAGCCGAACACGGCTCCGGTGCTGGCAAAGTGTTGGAGTCGTTTTTGTCGGGGGTACTCCCCGAAGAAGGTTCCCCCCCTCCTTCTTCAACCCCCGACACTAATTTAGCCCTGATCCGACCGGGTTCCCCCCGCCCGGTCGATTTCCCCCTAGTTGGGGAACCACGAGCTGCGGATCCCCCCCGTCCGCAGCTCACTTTTTGCGCAGGGCGGGTTGGCTGGGACAGATGGCAGGCAAGGGCCACGGAGGGGCATCAACGGAGTGAGTGAATGGAGTTTGCGGGACCTTGGCCGTGAACGCCGGTACTATCGAAAGACTTGTGGGCAATAGACTTATTTGTATTGGGGCGGAGTCGGGGTGTTGGTTGCGGTTTTAAGTTTGGCACCTTGGCGATGATCCTGAGTTCATTTGGCGATTAATCGGCTTAGAGCGCCGGCTGGCAGCCGGATGGGGAAGGTCTTGTTGGTGGTATCGCCGACGAGAGTGAGGGCATTGCGTGATTTGGCCTTGAGTTCGTGGCTGGTGAGTGTCGCGGCATGGACGGTTCTATTCCCGCAATGGGTCAGGACAGTGAGCTAGGGCGTGGTGGAGGTATTGTCCTGCGTGTTGGAGCCGGTTTCGGTAAGAGTCCAGTGTTGGCGTACAAGCTTGTAGAAATTGGACTTGTCGCCGGCTCTCTTTTCGGCTTCATCGAGGTACATGCGAGCGGGTTGGACATGGCCGGTGTTGTAAGCGAGGTAGGCCAGCAGGAAGACGGGGCCGGAATCGGATTCCTGGCGTTTGGCGACGTCTTTGAGGTCTCTGACGATGGTCTCGAGACGTTGCTGGCCGATCATGGTTTTCAAGTCGTATCGTCCCATCATCAAGGTCGGGTCGCGGGTGAGCGTTTGGCGCAGATCCTGCTCTGCGCGGCGGTAATAGGCGGCGGCGAGTTCGGCATGCGCGCGTCCGATCCAGACCAAGGAGTTGTTAGGTGCAACGCGTTCGGCGGCGGCGTAGTGGTCGATGGCGGTCATGTACTTGCCCTGTTGGAGGGCTTCTTCGGCATTTCGCAGGAGGGTGGCGAGGCCCTGGGCTTTGATTCCTGCAGCCAGGGATGCGACCTGAACGGGCTGAGGCGTGACGGGTTGAGTTTGAGGGGATGTGGTGGATCTGGGACGGGGGAGGGTCAACTCCTGTCCGATTCTCGCATAGTCAGGGGCAGTGGGTCTGATGGTGCCTTTACCGATGGGGGCAGGGGGTTGGGCCTGGGTGTCCTCGGGGGTTTTCTGATCGTTGGCGGCCTTGTCGGCGGCGTCTCTGGCGCGGAGTTGCTTAAGGAACTCGCGATGTCTGTCCTCATCGGTTTCGAGCCTTGAGGTGTAATAGCGGTTCAGACGTCGCTGTAATTCGGCATATTGGCTGCTCTGTTGAGAGGGGGGCACGGCGAGGCGATCGCCGAAGGCCTGATCGGTTCGCACCTGAGCGGAGATGGCGCTGTTGGCAATGGAAGGATCCAAGGGCTGGTTGAGGGATTTGCCTTGGGGGCTATCGAAAGGCTGTGGCAGTGGTTTTGCGAGATTGTCGCCGGGGGATGAGGGATCGTTGGGTCCGGGGGAGGGTTGTCGGGGATCGCCGTCGCCGCCGGTCCGATACAATTCTTCGCGCATCTGCTGAATTGTGCGGAGATCCCATCGCATGCGGTCGAGGAGGTTTTGCCGTTGCCAGGAACTTGCGCCGGAATTGCCCCAGAAGGTGTCGGATTCGGACAAGAGGGAACGATCGGACGATTGTGGGGAATTCCACTGCCGGAGGCCGAGCAAAGGCGAGGCGGCGAAGGAGGAGCGACCGGTCTGGAAACCCATGGGACTGGTCAAAGCGGAGCTGATGTTCCCCGGGGCGAAGAGGGAGGAGGAAGTGTTGAAGGGTCCGGTTGGGCCGTCCATGAATGACTGGTGATTTTTCGGGGCGCCGGTGGTATAGGCTCCGGAGAATCCGCGATCGACGAACCCTGGAGGGGGTGGTTCAGCCAATCGGGAGGCGCCGTAGAAGCCTTCGGTCTGCCAGGCGGCGCGGGGTGCTTGGTTGGCCCAACCGGAACCGGAGGAATCGCGGATGAAATTGTCCATGCCTGCGCCGGCGACACTGCCGCGGAACTCGCGGGGGTCGGTATAGGGGACCTCGCCGCGGAACTGTTTTCCGCCGGTGACGTTGCCTGTGACGATACGGTTTCCGGTGACACCGTTGTTGGGGATCTGGGAGTTGATGACCTGGTTGTTGGCGGCGTTGTCGACCCGTCGATTGGCGTCGAGTGCGCCGCCAGCCTGGTCGGACCGGAACTGCGAGGCGGCTGGTTGCGGAGCGAGGAACGGCAACACAGCGACCCCCGCCACGAGTGTCCTCTTGACGAACCGGCTCGACCTCATTGCGCACCTCTTGGTTGTGACATCACTATTATATAGTCGGCAGAATGGGCCGGTTGGCAAAACCCGATAGGGCAAGGAGGTTTTTTCGGACGTTCAGTGTGGCTTGGCAGTACTGGCGCGAGTGGTGGGTGTAGAGAAGATGGTTTGGAGGCGATCGGGGAGATCGTTGATGCGGAGGGGCGGGTTGGCGTGATAGGGTCGGTAGAGGGGGTCGCCGATCATGGAGATCATCCAGCCGGTGGTTGTGGCGGTTTTCCAGTAGACGTCAGCCAAACAGAGCTTTCCGGTCAAGAGGAGGGGAAAGAACTCGTCTGCAAGAGGGAAGGCGGTGAGATAGGGTTCGGCGACGGGGCCGAGGGTAGCCGCGACACCGTCGTTGAGGAGTCCCGCGCACCAGCCTTTTTCATTGGGGTTTTTCAAGCTGGCGAGCTCAAAGCTGGCGACGTGAAAGGCGACGGCGCCGGCATTGAAGCGGCAGCTGGGGATGTAGTTACGGACGCTGTACCATCCGCAGTACAAAGCGACATCCGTTGCGGAGCCTGGCTGGAGGACCTGGGGTGATTCGTCGATGAGGAGCGGCAGGCGGGTTTTTGTGCGCAGGAGTTCGGCGAGATTTCGGATGCTCTGGTCGTACCAGGCGTACCCGCCGAGTTGGAGGTTATCCGGGCGGGCTCTGATTCCGCGGCTGTCGAGGACGATCTTGCCCTTGAGTCCGTCCTGCTCGGCTTTGAGGGAGCTGAGGATGATTTCGCGCACTTGTCCGGACTGGGGAGCATCGAGGCGCATGACCATGAGGGTTGGTGGCAGGCCGGTGCCTTGGGGCAGGCGGTAATGGAGTCGGTTCAACTGGGCGCCATTTCTTGGGTGCGAATCCCACCAGAGGAGGGCCAGTTCGCTATCGAAGGCGGTAGTTGTGGTGCCTGGTGCGAGGTACTCGGTGAGGACTTGGAGTAGTCGGGTGATTTCGAGCAGGCCGAAGGTATCGGTGACGATGTTTCGGAGGCGAGTGCGTACGGCGGGGTCGAAGAGGCGGTCCTGGAGGAGGGTCATTTCAGTAGCGGTTTGGGCGGACCTGTTTCGGAGGTCTTTCCAAGTGATGGAGTCGTCTTCGCCGGGGACGGGTCCGTTGTCGGGGCCGGGGATGATGGAGACCAATCCTGCGCGGCCACGGAGCTGGCGGACGGCCTGGGCGAGGGTGAGAAGGCGTTGGTTGGCGGATTGGGGGTTGGTTGACGGAACGGACTTGGCGATGGTTTCGAGGGCGGCCTGTGCGCGGGCCGCCAGGGCCGGCAGATCGTCGCCCTGGCCGGGTTTGAATTGGGTGTCGTAGGAGGCGGCCTTTGCCTCGGTGTCTGCGACCGTTTGCCGCAATAGTGCGATTCGTTTGAGGTATTCGGCCTGGAGCTGGACGGTCTCAGCGATTTCGTCGGGGGTGGCGGTTTTGGGAGCGAGTCGCAGGGGCACACCAAAGAAGGTGACGACGCACTTGATCTTGTTCTGGAGGTTGTTTTTTCGGAGGAATTGACGGATGGGGAAGACGGCTTCGCGTTCGTAGAGGCCGAAGCCCATTTGTTCGGTTCGTGGGAGATCCAGGGCGCAGATTCGGATATCGGGAATGGGCCTGGCCGTTCGATAGAACTCCGCCAGTTTTGAGGATTCGGGGACATTTCGGTTAACGACGAGGAGGATTTCGTCGGGCTCGAGCGCGGCGGCGGGCAAGGCGATGAATGCGAGGAGGATCGCCAACGCGGGCAACGCATAGGCGAGAAGCGTCATCTGGTGTTGAGATTGGATCTGCCTTTGAGGCGGCATCGCGTTCCTCCGCAATGAGGGTACTGGCGGGCTGGTGTCCTCGCCCGCAAGGCCTGGGGCGAAGGGGCGGGCAAATGCCACTGTGCCCGTTTGCCGGGCCATCATCACGGAGGTGGAGGGGCAGTTCAACCCCGAGGGGTGTGGTTGGGGGAGAAAGAGAGGTGCACGGGGGACGGGCGCCCGTGGCGCATTGAGTGGTTGGCGGAGAAGGCTGTCGGCTACTTTCGCAGGAAGAGCCAGACGTTTCCTCCTCGCTGGTTTTGCCCGCTGGAGAAGAAGGTGCCGACGAGGAGGTCGAGTTTGCCGTCGTTGTTCCAGTCGATGACGCAAATCCGGAGGCGATAGCAGTTGTCCAGCCCGGGCAACTCGATCTTCTCGGGGTCGGCGAAGACCGGCTTCTCGTTTGTCCCGTTGTTTTTCAGGAATTTCACTTCGGGAGAGTCGAGTCCGAGGAGCATGTCGAGTTTGCCATCGCCATCCCAATCGACGACATAGGGCGAGGGGCGTGGCAAACGCTGCTTGAGGAAGTCGAGTTCGACGGGCTGGGCGAGTTTTGGTTCGGTGGGAGAGCCGACGTTACGATAGAACAGGATGTTGCTCTGTCCGCTGGGGCTGTCCTGGCCGACCAGGACATCCAAGAGCCCGTCGTGGTCCCAGTCGGTGACGTGCAGTTTGGAGTAGGTTCCGATGATGTCCTTCTCGTTTCGCACGACGCGGAAGTTGCCGTCGGGCCCCTTTTCGACGGTCAGGCCGACGCCTTTGATTTCTTTGCCGGCCGCCTGCATTTTGAAGCCTGCGGCGAGTTTGGGTTGGTTTTTGGATCCGGTGTTTTTGAAGAACCAGATATGTCCTTCGGTATCGCCCGCCACGAGATCGAGGAGTCCGTCATTGTTGAAATCCACAGCCTGTGGATAAGCCCCGACGCATCAGCCACCGCTGAGTTTGATGGGTACACCGCCGGCTTCCATGTAGGTGAAGTTATCGAACCTGGGCTCGGCATCGGAGCCGACGTTGAGGAACAGTCGGACGTTTCCGGGAGTTCCTGTGAAGGAGCCGACGATGAGGTCTTTCTTGCCATCGCCGTTCCAATCGGCCACGGTGGGGACGAAGTGGCCGAGGTTTTTGTCGTCGATGGCTTGGTTACCGGCCTGGAGCTTGACCCCTTGGCGCAATTCGACTTTTGCGTGAGCCATGGGCGCCGCGAGGGTAGCAAGGAAGGCCGCACCAAGAAGCGTTCGTTTGATCATAAAGAATCCTTTTCCGCCCCCGCACCGATGGATAGACGCCGATCCACCGCCAGAGTTGTGGCATTTTACAGGCCCCTGTTGGGATAGTACAACTCTGAAGGGGCAGAGGTTGGGGCTACGGTATCATGGGGTATGCGGCCAATGGTCAACTTGAATGGGCTGGAGGCTGGTCGTACAACGGTAGATTGAGTGGATCGTATAAACGATGGAGCTGGTCTGTTTTTGGAGGAATACCACTGTGAAACGTTTTTTAGCGATTTGGGCCGTGTGTGGTTTTTCGTTGTTACCGGCGTGCGTGCATGGAGCCGACGTTGAGCCGTCGTTTTATGGGGATCCGCCGGACGCGAATCACCCGTGGTCGGTTCACGATCCGCATCGGCCGCAGCCGCCGCTGGTGACACCGGGGACGCCGAGCACGCAGGAACAGCCTGGCAAGCCCCCGTCAGATGCGATCATTCTGTTCGACGGGACGGCGGCCAGCCTGGAGAAGTGGGAGGCCGACAAGGAAGGCCACCAGCCGACGAAGTGGGTGGTCAGGGACGGAGCGATGGAATGCACGCCCGGATCGGGGTATATCCGGACGAAGGAAGCATTCGGGGACTGCCAATTACATGTTGAATGGGCGGCGCCGGCGAAGGCGGAGGGTTCGTCGCAGGGTCGGGGCAATTCGGGCATTTTTCTGATGGGAATGGCAGAGATTCAGGTATTGGACAATTACAACAATCCGACGTACGCGGACGGCTTTGCCGGCTCGTTCTACGGGATCATGCCGCCTTTGGCCAATGCGTTGAAAGCTCCCGGGCAATACCAGGTGGTGGACATCGTTTTCCGGCGTCCGATTACGAAGAACGGGCAGGTAGTGGATCCCGGATACGTGACGGTATTCCTGAACGGGGTGCTGGTTTTGGACCATGCTTCGTTCATCGATGGTCCTGGGGGGCACCGCGGTCGCTCGCGTTTCGTGAATTTCCCTGAGAAGGGCCCGTTGAAGCTGCAGGATCACGGGAATCCGGTTCGATTCCGGAACATCTGGTATCGGCCGCTGCCTCCGCGCGCGAGCGAAGGGGGAACGGACGGGAACATTTCGCCTGAAGCGGCGACGGCCAAGCGGAAGGAGATTGCGGCCGGCATTCGGACGGAAGCGGAGAAGCGTACGGGGATGGCGCAGATGCTGCGATTGATGGAGTCGCTGCAATACGAAGTTGACGCGGCGACGCTGAAGAAGGTGGAGGAGCAGACGGCCAAGTATGTTGCGTCGGTGAAGGACACTCCGGCGGATCAGATGGAATCGAAGAAGGACCAGGCCAAGTACATAAACGAAGCGTTCAATCTGCTGGTGAAGGCAAAGGCGATCCCGGCGGATTTCGGGCCGCGAACGGAGTTGCAGAAGATCATCAAGGCCCAGGGTTGGGACAGGCGGTAATCGAGTTGTTGAGGTCTATTCGATGCCGGTGTCGGGATGTCCGACACCGGTTTTTTTGTTGCGCGCTGTAAAGGGGGTATACCTCCCCCACCGTACATGCCTCGCAGGGTGGTCGCACATTGGATGTAGGGGGGTCCATAGGGGTGTTCGGCGGGTCACCATCACAATAGTTTTTCTGGCAAGGAGATACAGTGATTAATGTGTCTGGCCCGCCCGTTGCGTTAAGCCCGGGAGATTCCAAGGAGCATGTATGCAAACCACCACGACTTCTGAGGCCTGCATGGGTTTCTGGACGGGCTTTCTGATCATAGCGAGTTTCCACGCGACGATGGTTCTTGGCTTCCTGTGGATCCTGCGATTCTGATGTTGGGGATTTGGAGAGGGCATACACCACTGTGGGCGTGGCCATTTTGCCAAGGTTCCACATTGGAGGTTTGGCGGCGGTGGCTTTTCGGGTCATTCGGGTTGGATGATGAGTTTGATGGGGGTTCCTTCTTTGGGCAGCAGATTGTTGTTTGTTTCAAGTTTCAGGTTTGGCTCGTCTTTCAAGGTAAGGGAGCTTTGAATCACGGTGTCATCGGTGACCGGGAAGATAGCGATGAGAGTTCCGGTGACATCGGCGCCGTAGACTTGCTGGTTATTTTCGGGGTCTGGGCGGCGCATGGCCGAGCCTGTGAAGTGCCATTTGAGTTCGCGGAGGGCTTTTCCCGTTTTTTTTTGATCATGACCTGTTCGACGGGTACTCGGCTGTTTTTCCCGTCTTTTCCGGGGAATTCGAGGAGCAGTTTGACGGTGGAGCCGGCGGGGGTTTGGCCAACCGCATTGGCTGGTTTCCCGGGCTTCAAACCGAGTTGGGTGAGTGCGGCGTGGACTTCGCTGGGGCGAATGCGGGCGAAAACGACGACGGTTTCGTGAGCCTTTTGTCCCTGTGGCGTGGGCCAGGTGGCGATGACTTCAAGCGGATAGACCTCGCTGAGATGGGGGAGTTTTCGTGGGGCGACGACGCACGGGAGAATGACTCGGCGGTTGGCGTGATCGAGGATGAGGGAGTTCTTGGGTGTCTGGGCGATGCTGGCGGCGGGGGTGGTCTTGGAGGAGGCATCGAGCCGCCAGATTTCGACGCCGGAGAGATTAGCGGCGGCGTTGGAGCGGTTTAGGAGGGTGATCCTGCCGTCGGTGACGTGGACGGGCCAGGGGCCGAGCTTTTCCCACTTTCCGGCCGGTCCGCTCTTGTACTGTTGGGCGACGATCTTTCCGTTGAGGGCCAAATCGAAGACTTCGGGGAGATTATCTTCCCAGACATAGGCGTAGACGTGGTAGTTACCGGAGGGGACGTTGTGGAGGGAGATGCCACAGCCCTGGCCATAGACGCAGGATCGGATCATTTTGGCGGAGGCGTCATTGGTGGTGGGGTTGAGCTTGATCTTCTGGTTTTCGAAGCGTTGTCCGGTGATGCGAGCGTCTTTGGCGTCTGATCCGTCCCAGCGATTGCCTTGGATTTCGATGGGCGTTCCGTTGAGGTTGACTGCCCGGTAGAAGTGCTTGTTGGCGGTTATCTGGGCGTTGGCGCTGAGGGAGAGGAGTTGAGTGGGGTCGAGTTGGGCATCCTGGCCCTTGCCGGCAGCGACGAAATCGCGTTTGGGGTCGTAATCGAGGAGTTTGAGGCTGGCGCGTATCTGTCGGGGTTTTCCGGTTCGGAGGTGGTACTGCTCGGGAGGTCCGTCGACCATGGCGGGGACGATGACTTCCTTTCCGGCGAGGATCTCGATGACGGCGAGAGCAAGCCGGTCTGCTCCGCCCCAATAGGTGCGGAGGAGGAAGGGTTCGGCATGGGACATTGCCCACCACTGTCCTTCGGCGAAGCACTGATACCAATAGTCGTCGATGCCGGTGAGGCTTGCCTGGCCGTTATGGAAGAAGACGGCGCGTTTTCCTTCTTTTGCCCAGGCCATGACGTTCTGCCACTCTCTGGGGTGGTAGCCTTTTTGTCCGATGTTGTGCTTGATTTGTTCGGCGGGGTGTATGCCTTTGAGGTCTTTGACTTTTTGGTAGATGATGAGGTTCTTGGTGCGATCGACCCGCTCGACGCGCACAACGACGATGTTGGTGGATTCCTTGCAGATACGTCCAACGGAATGGGGTGCTTCGATGAAGGCGTAGGCCGGATTGGCACAAGAGAGCAGGATCAGGACGGTTGCCGCGAGGGATTTCATATTGGACCTCCACTGCTCTACGTCGATAGTACTCCATATCTCCCCCCGCATCGCGTGTTGTGGTGGTTGGACAGGACCTGGTGAAGGGATTCGGCGAGGCGGATGGGATTTATTTGCCTTGGATTTTGGCGATGGCGTCTGGGGGCGCTTGGACTTTGGTGGTCCCGACATCCTTGATTTCGACGATGACTTTTCGGCCGACATCGGCATCTTGGTCGCCGAACTTCATGGTTCCCTCGAGCTTGTATTCGAGTTTGGCGATTGCGCCATCTTTTGCGGTCAGTGTTGCGGATCCTTTGGCGTTGCTGACCTGGGGTCCGTCCTGTCGGCTGGGCCCAAAGGAGAGCAGATTCTTGGCACCCTGTTCGGTGAGTTCGATGGTCCAGCCATCATTGGAGGCTTTGATTTCCTTGGCGTTGGCGATGAGTTCATCGGCGAGGGCGGCGGGCAGTTTGTGGTTTCGCAAGATCATGGCGAGGAATCGGCCGGGGTTCATTTCGCCGTCTTGGCCGCTTTTCTCGGCCTCATCGAAGGACAGCCATTTTTCGTCGATTTTGATGGCGCCTTTGTCGCCCTTTTTGACGGCTTGGGTGGTGTTGTCGAAGAAGGTGAGTGAGAGGGCTATGAGGCCGTCCTTTTCGGCTTGGCCCTGTTCGGAGGCGGAGCCGAAGCCGCTCTCGGTGGTGGTTTTCCAGCTGTAGTTGTTGGCTTGGGCAAGCTTCTTGGCGGCCGCCTGCGCGTCTTCTTTGGCCGCCGCGTGGGCGACGGCAGCCGTCGCGGTCAGCAGTGCCACGGTGCAGACCAGAATTGCTTTGAACATGGAAGGTTCTCCTTTCCCGGAATGGGGGTTATATCGGCGCGCTACGGGACCATCGGCGTATCGCGTCTGGAAGACGAGTTGCGCAAGGCGATGAAGACCCGCCGCGCTATCGCGGGCGTTGTTTGAGTTGTTCGACGGGGAGAAAGAGCGTTCTGGTGGCCTGACGGCGCTGGTTGGGGATGCAGGATCTATGGCAACAGGATCCGAATCTGCCGGCGCGTGTTTTGAGCGTCTGGGAGGCCTGCCGGAGGACGGCCCACGCGCAGGCGCCCACAATGGCGAAGACGACAAGATGTTGGAGCCAGAACGGCATCATTTCATCCTAAGAATCTGGAGCCAACCTGGTAGACCAGGAGAGAGGCGAGATAGGCGATGGCATTCATGAACAAGAGGGAGATGGCGGGCCATCGCCAGCCGCCTGTTTCGCGGCGCATGACGGCGATGGTACTCATGCACTGCATAGCCAGGACGAACCAGACGAGCAGACTGACGGCCGAGAGAGCCGACCAGACGGGTGTTCCGTCTGGACGGAGGTCTTTTCTCATGGCATTGGCGAGATCGGTTCGTGCCTCGCCGGGTTCTGCGACGCTGTAGACAATGCCCATGGTGCTGACGAACACTTCTCTGGCGGCGAAGGCCCCGACTAATCCGACGCCCATTTTCCAGTCGAAGCCGAGGGGCCGGATGACGGGTTCGAGGGTATGTCCAATTTTTGCGGCAAAGCTGTTATTCAGCCTGGCCTGAGCGAGGGCGTTTTCGTCGGTGTAGATTTGGGCATCACGTTGGGAGATGCCCGGGTAGTAGGACAATGCCCAGAGAACGACGCTCATGCAGAAGATGATGGTGCCGGCTTTGGTGATGAACTCGCGGGTATTGAGATAGACTTGTCGGGCAACATGGCCGAGTTGGGGGACCTTATAGCAGGGCATTTCAAGGATGAACGCGGCGGTATGACCTTTCAGCAGGGACCGGCGGAAGACGAAAGCCACGGCGACTGCGGCAACGATCCCGAGGACATAGAGGGCCAACATGATCCCTGCCTGGGCGGCAGCCCCGTAGGAAGCGAAGAAGGCGCCGATGAGCAAGGTATAAACGGGCAGGCGAGCGCTGCAGCTCATGAAAGGGGCGATGAGGATGGTGGCCAGGCGATCTTTGCGGTTTTCGATGGTTCGGGTAGCCATGATCCCCGGGATGGCGCAGGCGAAGGAACTGAGCAAAGGGATGAAGCTCTTTCCGTGGAGGCCAACTTTGGCGAGGAGGCGGTCCATGAGGAAAGCAGCTCGGGCAAGGTATCCGCTGTCTTCCAGGAGTGCGAGGAACATGAAGAGGATGGCGATCTGGGGCACGAAGAGGACGACGGTTCCGACGCCGCCGAAGATACCATCGGAGACCAAAGCGCGGAGGGGTCCTTTTTCGGGGAGCGATGCGGCAGCTAGGTGGCCAAGCCAGTGCACGGCGACCGCGATGCCATCCATAACGGGCTGAGCGACCCAGAAGATGGCGACGAACATTGCGGCCATGATGATGGCGAAGATGAGCAGTCCCCAGACGCGGTGGATTAGGACGGCGTCGATACGGTCGGTGAGCGTGGAGCAACGGCAGTCAGGAGCGACCGGGGTCGGGGCGGGGGAGCCCATGGCCGCGAGTTCCTCAAGGGTGGCGACGCTTCGCTCGGCAACGCCTTCGACCCACCGGTAGTGTGCTTCAATGTCGGCCTGCATGGGGTCAATGCCGAGCGTCTTCATGCGTTGGGCAGCGAAGGCCAGGAGGGAGGCCACGGGTTCGAGTTGGGCGAGTTGTGCGAGGTCTGGGGCACGGTCGCCGACGAGGAGGCGTTCGGCTATAGCCTTATAACGATCAAGCAGTCTGCGATCGGTTTGGGAGTCATCTCGGGGACTGGAGGCGGGGGTGTGAGAGGTTGTCGAGTGAATGGAGCGGGTTCCGAAGGCGCTGCGATCGCTGTCAAGTATTGCCAGGCCGCCCCCAACAAGGACGATTTCTTCGCGCATGGGTTGTGGCAGTTCCCATTGAGGCAGAGGGGCGACGGTGGCGGAAGCGATGGCTTCTTTGAGTTGGGTGATGCCCTGCTTCTTGTGCCCGACAATGGGGACGACGCGGGCACCCAATTCCGCAGCCAAGGTTTCGGCGGAGATATGAAGTCCGCGTCGTTCGGCGATGTCCATCATATTGAGGGCGACGACGAGGGGTCGTCCCAATTCGAGGAGTTGACTAACGAGGTAAAGATTGCGTTGGAGATTGCTGGCGTCGACGACAACGACGATGACGTCCGGGGGGGAGGTGTCGGGTCGCAGGCCCCGGAGGACCTCCATGGCGACTAATTCATCCGGGGAGCGGCTGATGAGGCTGTAAGTGCCGGGCAGATCGACGATTTCGCAGCAGCGTCCGTCGGCCAGGCGACAGCGTCCGGTTTTTTTTTCGACGGTGACACCGGGATAGTTGGCGACTTTCTGTCGCAAGCCGGTGAGAGCGTTGAAGACGGTGGTCTTGCCGCTGTTTGGATTTCCTGCGAGGGCGACCACGAGCATCCTACCGCTGGACGCCACTACTTGAGACTTGACGCAGCAGGATGACATAGTGGCTCTACGCTCAAAGTACGCCCCACGTTCCGCCAAGTCCCGGTTTCGAGTCAGGGTCCCAGATGGGAGGCGACGGCCGATCAGGAAGCCGGGATCACTTTCACGTGCTTGGCCTGCTCGGCTCGGAGGGACAGGCAGTATCCGCGGAGGCGGAACTCGATGGGATCGCCCAAAGGCGCCCGGCGAACCACCTCGACGGTGACTCCGTTGCAGAAGCCCATCTCAAGCAGTCGGCGACGGACATCGGCATCTCCGGAGACGGCGATGACCTGAGCATGGCGCCCGATCGCCAACTGGTCCAGACCGCACGTCGTCGCCTCACCAGACTCAGATTGCCGGGTGGGGCCATCTAGTTTTCGCATCAGGCCGTCTCCATGCCTACTCAATGTGCCAAGCCAGAGGAGTATATTCCAACTGAGACTCAGTTTCAACGAGATATCAAGACATTTGGGTCCGATTTATCGCAGGAAAAACTCATAAAATTAAATCCGGCAGTCATTTATACCATAATAGTCTTGTTTCTTGGAACTCAACGGCTGGCTTGGGCCCAGAACTGGTCGCCGCCGGCGAGTTGGAGTCGCATAAGGAGCAGGGCTGCGGACAACTGAGCATCGCTGGCGAGGGGATCTTTCTTCTTGGGGTTGGCATTATCGGCAGCTGCGACGGAATCCTTGTTGGAGGCGGGCTGATCCGGATCGCGGAGGATATCGAGTTCCTGTCTGGCGTCGATGGCGGCGCGCATTTGTTCGGGAGTCATCTCGACGGTGACATTGGGATCGACGCCCCACTCTTTGGAGTTTTCTTCGCGGTGGATGCACTTGCCGTTTGGGAGGTAATAGTGGCTGGTGGTAAGTTTGAGGACGGCGGTGTAGTTGCCGAGGGGGTAGAGCATCTGGACGGAGCCTTTACCGAAGGTTCGTTCTCCGACGATCATTGCCCGCCGGTGGTCTTTCAAAGCTCCGGCGACGATTTCGCTGGCGCTGGCGGAATACTGGTTGACGAGGACGATCAAAGGCATCTTGATCTCGCCGCCGCGGCTGGCCGAGAGGACGTTTGGGGGATTAGGGGAGTCGGCGCGGTCGGGCTTGGTGCTGACGATGACGCCTTTATCGACGAACTTGTTGACGACATCGGTGGCGGCATTGAGCAAGCCGCCGGGATTGAAGCGGAGATCGAAGATGACGCCTTTAGCGCCGGCCTTAATCATATCTTCGATGGCGCGGTCGAGATCCGCGCTGGAGGTCTTGCTGAAATTGGTAAGTCGGACGTAGCCGATTTTCTGTTCGGGGTCGATCATGTAATCCCAGCCGCCGCGTGGGAGATGAATCCAGCCTTTGACGCTGGCGACCTTGATGGTTTCGCGTTTGAGGGTGTAGTCTTTGGAGTTACCGGCGGTATCGCGGATGGTGAGGGTGACTTTGGTACCTGGTGGGCCGGTGATTTTCTTGACGGCCTGGTTGAGGTTAAGCCACCTGGCGGATTTGCCTTCGATGTGAGTGACAATCCAATCGGGCTTGATGCCGGCCTTATAAGCGGGGCTGTCTTCGAGGGGGCTGACGACTTTGAGGTTACCTGCTTCATCGGTCTGGATTTGAATACCGACGCCCGAGAATTCGCCCTTGGTGGTTTTCTGGAATTCCTCCCAGTCGCTGGGCCAGATGATGGAGCTGAATGGGTCGAGGGCGCCAAAAGCGCCGTCGGCGAACTCGCTGACGAGGACGGGGTCTGGGAGGCGGACGATGCGTTCGTTGGCGGCCTTGAGTTCTCGGAGCATGGCCTGGGTGAGGTCGGCCTCGTCATTGGGTTTGACCTTTTCGGCTTTGGCGACGAAGGCGTCGAGGACTCCGAGCATCTCGGCTCGTTTTGCGGGGTTAGACAACTCGGACTCAGGGAAGGCTCTTTCGAGGGCCGGGGTAGTGAGGACTGCACGGAGGCCGTTGAGTCCAGCGATCAGCATTTTTCGGTAGCTGACTTCGCGGAAGTAATTGGCGTGGGTGTTGACGAGGGCATGGGCGAGCATGTCCATCTGGACGCCGCGCAAGGTTTCGCGCCAATCAGTACGGTTCTGGTTCTCGGCGTCTTCGTCGGCGGGTTTGGTGGTGGGTCTGGTTGTGGGATTGACGAGGAGTTCGGCTTCTTCGCGTTCTTTGGCATCGGTCTCCTGGAGTTTTTTGAGATCATCGGGCACGTACATGGCCATGAGGCGAATATGCCGGGTGGCTTTCTTGAGCTGGTCTTTCCACTCGGGGACTTCTGGTTCAATGGTGCTCAGCTGGGAGTAGATCCAGAGGCAGCGAAGCCATTGATGGGCGGCCTCATCCTGGGAAGCCAGGCGTTTGGATTCGGTGACGAGTTGGCTGACCCAGGGTTCGGCGCGGAAGTCGGTCTTGTTTTCGGCCAAGAGATAGGCTTTTGCAGCGTGGGAGAGGGCGTAAGCTTCTTTGCGTTTTTCGATCAAGAGCAGAGCATTTTTGCTTTCCTTTTCGAATTCGCGTCGTCGTTCGCCGAGGAAGCCCTGCCGCTGGTCCTCGAACTGCTTGGCCCAGCTGGCCATTTTGATGAGCAGAGGATCCTTTGAGAGGGCGGCTGCCTGGTTGAGATAGTCGTTTGTGAGACTGAACTGGCCCAGTCTAATTGCTTCGATCGCCTTGGCTTTGAGCTGGTCAACGCCCGTTGCCTGAGGTGCTACAAGCTGTTGTGACTTATTATCTTGCGCATTAGCAAGGAGGGTTAAGGCCACGACGGCGACACCCAACGACAAGAGAGCAACCCAGCGGCTCACACGGTTCATCCTGGCGGTCATATTCATCTCTCAAAAGGTGGCAAGGATCCTTCAACAGGTCATGCCAATAATAGTCAGTCGATAGCGCCCTGTCGCTTCCCGGCCGCGTTCACAGCATACAGTACAATCATGGGCGATCAAAGTTAGTTCTCGCGCACTTTCAGAGTTGTGTGACGTCCCATAGGGCGGCCGGGCGAATGGGCCCCCGGGAGCGTGGGAGGTTCGCCGGAAGACAGCTGGCGATCCGAACGAAATACTAATTCGTCGATTAATGGTGGAGCGGGCTACCTCAGGTTCAAGGTTTCGGCTTGGAAGGCGATATTGAGAGGCGCGATCTCGACGGCTTTGCGGGAGCCCTCCTTGTGAACTTGGCCGCCGACTACCGCCTGATAGCCGGTTTGGTTGGCGAGCTTTACGGTTTGATCGGCGTCGCGGGTATGGACAAAAGCGGCAAATCCAACACCCATGTTGAAGGTAGCGTAGGCCTCTTTGAGATCGACGGGCCCGTTGTCCATGATGAACTGAAAGACTGGATGAGGCTTCGGCAGGTTTGTGATTCGATAGACAAATGGTTCGCCGAGCCTCATCAACTTGCGCCAGCCATGGCCAGTGACATGCGATACATAGTGGAGGGGCAGGCCTGCGCTTTGGCAGGCCTGGATGAACTTGACGTAGATGACGGATGGATCGAGCAGGGCTTCGCCGAAGGTACGGCCGTCGGGCATTCGGGTCAGGTAGCCATCGGGCAGGCGTTGTGCGATAGCGCGGCAGAGCGTGAGGCCGTTGGTATGAACACCGGATGAGGCGAGCAAGACGATGGCGTCGCCTTCTCTGACATCGCCGAGGATGCGGTTTGATTTTGGCCGGACTCGGCCGATGGCGGAGCCAGCCAGCACGATGGTGCCTGGTTGGACAATTCCCTTGAGTGCGGGTGTTTCTCCGCCACCCCAGACGGCAGCCGCGAGCCTGCACCCTTCGGCGAAGCCGTCGGCGAGGTCTGAGGCGCGTTGTGCGTGGTCAAACCAGCTGCCATCGCCGACGGCGGCATGCATGGCGACGGAAACGGGCATGGCGCCGCAGGTGATGAGGTCATTGACGATTGTGGCGACGGTATCGATGCCGATATTTCGGTAGAAGGACTTGCCGGTCAGTTGGAGCATGGCATCGGCGATGAGGTTTTTTGTACCGAGTCCCTCTTCGACATGTGCCCAATAGGCATCGTCGCCCTCGATAAGAAACGCCGATTCCCCGCGGACGCCTTGGACTTCGGCGAATCCGCGTGTGGTCAAGGCTCCCTTGGTGGATTCTGCAGCCCGCTGACAGGCTCGTTTGAACGCGTCGAGCGCGTCATAGTTGACGCCAGCCGATCCATAGGTCATTCCGTTCATTTGCACCTTTCTATCACCCACCAAGGCGTATCCGCAAGCGAGAGGGAGGCGAGGACGAGTATCAGGGGCAGAATGGCGGGTTGGTTTTGCTGATCGGTCAGGAGTACTCGGTGATGGTGAGAACCCAGAGGCGAGGCTGGCGATGTTGGCGGCATGGGCGTCAGTTGCTGTGGCGTTCGGATTGAAGGTAGGCGGTGCCACCCCGTTGCCCCCCCGCCGCATGGGACTACAATACCGCCCCTCATGTTCACACTGGCCTTTTCCAGCAACGCTTTCAAGAAGCACTCCCTTGAGGAGGCCATCCGGACGATCGCGCGCATTGGCTATTCGGCGGTGGAGTTGATGGCGGACGTTCCGCACGCATACCCGGCCAGTCTTTCGTCCCGGGAGCGTTTGGCGCTGAAGGATCTGTTGGCATCACTGAAGTTGCGTGTTTCAAACATCAACGCCTTCACACTGTTCGCTGCGGGGGACACCTATCATCCGACGTTTTTCGAGTCGGATCGGTCCAGGCGGGAATTGCGGATTCTGCACACGATGATGGCAATTGAGTTGGCGGGGGAGGTTGGGTCGAAGACGGTTTCGCTGCAGCCCGGGGGCCCGTTGATCGGAACGGGTCTTTCTCGGGTGGAAGCCGGGGAGATGTTTGCCGAGGGGCTGGCGCGGCTGATCCCCTGTGCGAGGCAGCACGATGTTACTCTTGCGATCGAACCGGAGCCGGGTCTGTTCATCGAATCCGCGGCGGAGTATCTGGAGTTCAAAGCCCGTTATTTCAAGGATGAGCCTCGTATCGCGATGAATTGCGATGTCGGGCACCTGTTCTGCGTGAATGAGGACCCCGCGTGGATTATCCGCGGGATGGCGAGTGAGATCGCGCATGTTCATCTGGAGGATATCGCGGCGTCGCGCGTTCATCAGCATCTGCCTCCGGGACGAGGCGCGATGGATTTGGGGGGGGTTCTCGTGGCGTTGGCTGAGGTCAAGTATGAGGGTTTCGTGACGGTGGAGCTGTATCCGTACGTTTCGACCGCCGCCGACATCGCCGAGGCGGCATACGATCAAGTGACGCGACTGTTGGCAGATCTCGACAGATGAGTGGATACTGACACATATGGACCATTTCACATACAGGAAGAACGAGCTTTTTTGCGAAGACGTGGCGGTTTCAGAGATCGCCGCGGCCGTGGGCACGCCGGTGTACGTTTATTCGACGGCGACACTGTTGCACCACTACCGGCAGGTGGCGGACGCCTTTGCTCCGGTGAACGCGATGGTCTGCTACTCGATCAAATCGTGTGGCAATCTGCATATTTTGAAGCTATTGGCGTCGCAGGGGTGTGGTTTTGACGTAACGAGCGGTGGAGAGCTCTACCGAGCGATGCAGGCGGGCGGCGAGCCGAAGAAGATCATTTACGCAGGTGTGGGCAAGACGGATGCGGAGATCGCCGAAGGGATCAGCGCGGGGATTGCCGCGTTCAACATCGAGTCTGAAGCGGAGATTGAGAACATTGATCGGATCGCGGGCGCGCTGGGGAAGACGGCGATTGGCGCCATTCGGATCAACCCGGACGTGGATCCGAAGACGCACCAGTACACGACGACGGGCAAGAAGGAGACGAAGTTCGGGGTAGACATCGAGAGGGCGGAGCGGGTTTTTGAACAGACGCGTGCGCTGAAGCACCTGAGGCTGGGTGGGGTTCATATCCACATTGGTTCGCCGGTATATGCGATCGAGCCGTATGTGGAGGCGGTGCAGAAGGTGACTGGATTGATTGAGCGTCTGGCCACACGGGGGCACCGGATTGAGTGGTTTGATCTTGGCGGAGGTTTTGCCGCGAATTACGAGGACCCGCGTCAGGCGGTGGCGGTAACGGAACACGCCAAGGCGTTGATACCGCTGCTCAAGGGCAAGACGTACCGGATCGCGGTGGAACCGGGCCGATACATTTCCGCAAACGCGGGGCTCCTTGTGACCCGTGTTCTTTACCGCAAGACGGGTGGCGCGAAGCGATTTGTGATTGTGGACGCGGGCATGAACGATCTGATTCGGCCGATGCTGTATGGTTCGTACCATTTCATCTGGCCGACCCACCCCGGTGCAGCCGATGTACCCCTGTCTCGGGACAAGACGCTGGCCCCCGCGAACGGGGAGGTGGTGGACGTGGTGGGTCCGTTGTGCGAGAGCGGGGATTTCCTGGCCAAGGATCGCCTGCTTCCGCCGACTCAACGAGGGGATCTGCTGGGGGTTTTTTCGGCGGGTGCGTACGGGTTCGCGATGAGTTCGAACTACAACAATCGTCCGCGGGCCGCGGAGGTGCTTGTGGACGGGGGGCGATACACGGTGATTCGCCGCCGCGAGACGTACGAGGATCTTGTAGCCGCCGAGAGGACTTAGCGGGCTGACTGGTCGGGGGTGATGGACCTAATCGGCGAATCTGTTTGCCCCGCCGATGCCAGGGGGGCGGAGCAGGCGTGCGCAGGCTGGTGTTGATGTTCAGCCTGCGTCCGCGTCGCCGGTGGTGCGTACCGGCCTGAGCCCGGGGTTGCAATCGGAGGTCATGGGTTCTTGAAGAGGGTGCGGACGAATTCCGCGTTTTTCTTCGTGTCGGCGACCCGGTTTCCCGAGGGATTGGAGGTTTCGAGGACGATCCAGCCGTGGTAGGCGATATCTCTGATTGCCGCTGCGATTTCGGGGAATTTGACCTTTCCGGCGCCCAGATAGTTGGGGCCGTCCTTGAAGTGGAAGATGGCGATTCGCTTTTCGAGGAAGCGTATTTCGGCCGCCACATCGTAGCCGTTGTTGGTGAGGTTGCCGACGTCATAGTAAACCTTGACAGCGGGGCTGTTGAGGCGATCGAGGATTTCGGCGTTTTGGAGAGCGGTGAGTTCGTTTTCGATGGCGAGGATGACGCCCGCATCGGCGGCGCGTGGGGCAGCGGCTTTGAGTCGTTCGACGACGAGGTCGACTTCGGGTTGTTTGATATTGCCTCTGCTACCGAGTGATCCTTTTCCGAAGAAGGCGACCAGGATCACCTTTGCGTCGAGGTCTTTTGCGGCGTCGATGCACTGCTCAAGCCAGGCGGGTCCGCGCGGATCGGTGGCCAGGGGGAAGCTGTTGAGCAGGCCCATCATGAAGGAGGAGATGACGAGGCCGGTTTCCTTCATTTCTTTCTTGAGGTTCTGGCGGACCTTTGGATCGGAGATCCAGAGTTTGTCGGCGGCGTTGCCGACGCCCACTTCGACGCCGTCCAAGCCGGCGAGTTTGGCATCTTTCAGTCCCACTCCGCATGATCCGACGCGGATTTGGGTTTGTTCGGCGGCATGGAGGGGCCGCAGCAGATTCACCAGCGTCAGAGACGCCGCGGTGCTTTTAACGAAAGTGCGACGAGAGATCATTGGGGAACTCCTGTTGTTGTTGCAACCCGGGTGAGTCGGCTCACGGGGTCACAGTGTTCGGGGAGACTATTGGCCGCGCCAGAGATACTGGATGCGTGGGGTGGTCAGCTGGTCGATGGTAGCCGGATCGGCGTTCAGATTGACCGTGACGTTGCGAGGCGGGGAGGCATTTGAGGCAGCCAGAAAGGTTTCCATGAGTGAAGGTCGCTTTTGATAGCGGACGATGGTCGGCTTGTTGAGGCCGGCCTTGGCCGCGGCCCAGAGGTAGGCCGATTCGAGGTAGTCAATCTGGTCGATGAGGCCGTTTTGCAGTGCCTGGGAGGCGGTGAAGACCTGGCCATTGGCGACTTCGGCGAGGCTTGCCTTGAGTTTTCCTTCGCGTCCGGCTTTGACGACGCTCCTGAACTGGTCATAGGCCTGATTGACGATTCCCTGCATGTACTTGGTGTCTCTGGGGTTTTCGGGGCTGAACATGGAACCGGCGTTTTTGAATCCGCCCTCGGGGGCGGCGAGGGTTTTCTCGGAAACGCCCCATTTGTCGGCGAGGCCGCTGACGTTGAATCGGGGCATCAATACGCCGATGTTACCGGTGAGGGTGGTTGGCTGGGCGAAGATGTGATCGGCGCCGGCGGAGATGTAATATCCGCCGCTGGTGCCCAAGCTGCCCATGGAGACGACGATGGGGAAGGTTTCTCCTTTTTCGGTTCTGGCCTTTCGGAGTTTCTGGATGAGGTGATGGATTTCATCGGAGCTGGTGACGTCGCCGCCCGGGGTATCGACCTCGATGACGACGGCCTTGACGTTGGCGTCTTCTCGGGCCGCACGTAGCCAGCGGCCGACGATGGCGACTGTCTCGTCGCGGATGATGCCTCGAACGGGAATGATGGCGACTTTCTCCTTGGGGTTGCCTTCAAGCACTATCTGCTCGGTGACGGCGGTGGTTTGAACGTCGAGCAGCCCGCTGTAGAGCAGGAGGTACATGTTGGCCAGGAGCGACAGGCCGAAGATAGTTGACGCCAAGGTAACGAAGATCGCGCGTGTGAACCCGTGTGGGCGAGATGGCGGGGGATAGAATGCGGGTGGGGGCGGCGAGAAGCCGCCTGGCGGGATCATGGGCATCGCGCCTCCGGGAGGCGGTGGAGGCGGTGAGAACGCGCCCTGGGGATCGATCGGACCCTGACCGGCTGGAGGTTGTGGCACCATGGTATGAAGACTCTTTTGAAGAAGGACTCGTGCAACCCGTACGTTTTGGCCCAGTACATTGCCAGACGATCTTGGATTATACCCGCGCGGCTTCGCGCCAACTATCCGATCGGCCGGGTCGAGCAAGAAAAGGCCGGTAAAGCGGCGGGGGTGTGGGAATTGACAGCCTTTGCGGCCCGCGATACGGTTGGGTCGAGGCCTCCCCGGTCGTGCCTGTTCCCCGTGATGTTCAGCCTCGTCCGGGTCGGCCTGTTGCCTGTCGGCACAGCATCGAGAGTTGGCACGTGTGAAAAACGACACCCTTCAGAGAGCGCAGAAGCTTCTCCAGCACACATTCAGGGAACCTCGGCTTTTGCAGGAGGCTCTGACACATGCCTCGATCGCCAACACTCGTCTGACGAGCAATGAACGGATGGAGTTTCTGGGCGACGCGGTATTGGACCTGATCATCTGCGAGGCGCTTTACATGCGCTTTCCGGAGTACATGGAAGGTGAGCTGACGAAGGTGAAGTCTGCGGTCGTTTCGCGGCGGACGTGCGCGGAGGTTTCGAACGAGACGGGATTGACGGATCTGCTGATTACGGGGAAGGGGGTTGGGAGCGGTTTGTCGTTGCCGACGTCGCTTGCCGCCGCCGTTTACGAGTCGATTGTCGCCGCGATTTACCTGGATGGGGGTTTCGAGGCGGCCAAGAGTTATATTTTGCGCACGATGAGCGCCAAGATTGAGGAAATCGCGAGTTCGGCACATCAGCAGAATTACAAGGCGATCCTGCAGCAGCACGCGCAGAAGGTGCTGGATGCAACGCCGGTATACGAGTTGTTGGACGAAAAAGGGCCCGACCACAGCAAGTGTTTCGAGGTTTGCGTGAGCATTGACGGCAAGCGATACAACTCCGCCTGGGGTCCGAACAAGAAGACGGCCGAACAGAAGGCGGCGTTGCTGGCGTTGGAAGAGCTTGGCCTGATGGACCAGAAGGAGATAGACCACGCCATGGAGGACATCCACGAGGCCGACGCGACCGAAGAGGATCGCAAGTCTGATGGGGATTGACGGCAATCGTATTGCCCGGAAGTCTCGTGCCCGCCGCAGCGTTCGCTCCATCATCGAATGACGGTTTTCCGAGCCCCAATGCGATTTGTTGGGTTGGGTCCTAGCGACGGCTATGCGCTGGTCGCGCGTGTTGAGCGGTGGCAATCCAGGATGCAAGACTATTAGGCTGATGTGTCACGGTTCAAGTGGCCGGTTCTTTCTCCGTCGGGTGAGCTTGCTCGTGACCCACGCGTTTGGCTACACTCTGGAGCGTTGTGAAGACGGGCACGAGACTACACATTCTGTTGCTTTCATTGGTGGTGGGCTGTTCGGCGTCGTCGTATGAGCGATGGGCGGACCTGCAGGTTGGCGACATCCTCAGGGATCGTGAGCAGACGGCGTTGGGTTACCGTCCGGAGGTGGAGGCGACGACGACGGCGAACCCCAACAGCACCAGGCGCACCTACGAGAAGATTCCGTTCACGCCGATTGCGCCGCCGACGACGGCTCCGATCGAGCCGCTTGCGACAACAACGCCATATGGGGAGTTGGGGCCGGACCTGTACTGGAGGGACTCAGGCCCGGTGGAGAAGAACCCTGTGGACATCAGCGCGGGCCAAGACGAGGGGTTGATCAAACCGATGGGTCCTCCCGCGCCGGGGGGGCGGATACACCGGTTTGATTTGTTTGCGTGTTTGCAGTACGCGGTTCAGCACAGCCGCGCGTATCAGTCGCAGATGGAGGATCTTTACCTGGCGGCGTTGGATGTGACGCTTCAGCGGCACCTGTTTGACCTCAGGCCATTTGCGCAGCAGTCGCTGACGTACACGGGCGCAAGTCCGGACAATGCGGACTACCGGTCGGCATTGAATGCGACGACGTCAATCGGCGTACGTCAGAAGCTCCCGTACGGAGGCGAAGTGGTGGCCAAGTCTCTGGTGAGCTTTGTCCAGACGCTAACCGACCAGGCCGCGGACGGCGACTCGGCGCAGTTGGTACTTTCCGGTTCGATTCCGCTGCTGCGCGGGGCGGGCATGATCAACCTGGACCCGCTGATCTCGGCCGAACGGAACGTGGTGTACCAAGTGCGAGCCTACGAGGATTTTCGGCGTTCGTTTGCCGTTGAGATTGCGAGCCAGTACTTCGGCATCCTGACGCAGCAGCAAGGCGTGGTGAACCGGAAGCTGAACCTGCAGAGCACGCGGATGTTGACGGAGCGATCGCAGGCGTTGTTTGCGTCGGGGAAATCGCCATTTCTGGATGTTCAGCGTGCGATGCAGAACCAGCTGACGGCGGAGAGCAATCTGGTGATTGCGGTTGCCGCGTACGCGACGGCGATCGACAACTTCAAGCAGGCATTGGGGATGCCGATCGAGGATCAGCTGGACATTGTTCCGGTGGCGTTGGACGTGGGTATTCCGCGCGTGTCGGAGGAAGAGGCGGTAGCGGAGGCGTACCGATACCGTCTGGCGCTGAAGACGGCCGCCGACAAGATCGATGACGCTCGTCGGGATGTGGAGATCGCCAGGAATTCACTGTTGCCGAGCCTGGACCTAGCGGGGCAGGCAAGCCTGGCGAATCAGGCCGACTCTGCGGCGTTCAGTTCGCGCAACCCCGTGGAGAACTATGCCGCGTCGCTTACGCTGGATTTGCCGATCGACCGGGTTGCGGAGCGTAACGCGTATCGGCGTTCTCTGATCAACCTGGAGCGTTCCGAACGGGCGTACGTGGCGATGAAAGATGCGATCACGACGCAGGTGCGTGACGCCATCCGGGGCATTCGCTCGGCGGAACTGAACGTTGCGATACAGCGTCGCGGCATCGAGCTGGCGGAGCGTCGTCTGGACAACTCGAATCTTCTGCTCAAACAAGGGAAGATCGGCAACCGGGATGTTGTGGACGCGCAGACGGACCTTTTGTCAGCGCAGGACGCGTACAACCGGGCTCGCGGATCGCTTCAGACGCGTGTGCTTGAGTACATGCGAGACACAGGTACATTGCGCATCGATCCCGGTGCCGGCGCCATCGGCCGCGCGATGGATCGCGGATATCAGCGATCCATCTCGGCGGCCCACTGAAGGCTGGGGATGCGCTGGACAGGTCAATCGGTTCGGCGGCAAGTGGCGAGACGGGGAGCTCTCGGGGCATCAACATTGTTCCTGGATCGGACTAGAGATGGATACAATAGAGGCGGCGGCGCGGAAGGAGCGTCGGTCGCGGTGTTGGCTCACACGATACTATGTCGATGAATTCCACAATCGCTTTGCCTGCCCCGGTCCTCGTCCGGCGATGGAAAATCCGGCTGTTGGCGCCCGCGGTTGCGTTGCTGTGCGTGTTGGCGTTGGCGTGGGTCTACAGGCCGTGGGCAGAGAAGTCACCGGTGGTACAGGGGACGTTTCAGGCGATTGTCCCGACGGACCTGGAAGTGAAGATCATCAAGGATGGCGAGTTGCAGGCGATTGAGTTCACCGACATCAAGTCCGCCGTGGAAGGTTCGTCGCAGATCATCGAACTGGTGAAGGAGGGCACGACGGTCAAGAAAGGGGACAAGCTGGTCGTGCTCGATTCGTCCAACCTGGTGCAGCGCAAGGAGGACCTGGATCTGTCGATCGCCAAGGCCGAGTCGGCTCTGAACATCTCGAATGAGATGAAGCGTATCCAGGAGTTGCAGAACGAAGCGAACAGAGAAGCCGCGGAGGTTTCGGTTGAGCTGGCGGAGTTGGATTTGAAGCAATATAAGGAAGGCACGTACCAGCAATCGCTGGAGAACGCGAAGACCGCGCTGAAGATGGCGGAGATAGATCTCCGGACGAAGGAGGAGGACTACGACCAATCGCAGAGCCTCTTTTCGAAGGGTTTTGTGACCGCCACCGAGGTGAAGAAGGCGGAGATCGACGTGACGAGGGCTCGTAATGACGTGGCCAAGACGAGGACAGCATTGCGGGTGCTGGAGACGTACACGAGCCGGATGGAGCTGGCCAAGTTGACGAGCGCTCTGGCGCAAGCGAACCAGCGCAAGACGCGGGTGCTTCGGGAGAATTTAGCGTTGTTGTCGCAACGGCTGGCGGACGTAGCGGAGAAGGACTCGACGCTGCGCGAATTGAAGAAGCGGGCGGCCAGACTCCAAGAGCAGATCGATGCCTGCACGATACGGGCCCCGGAAGACGGTTTGGTGATTTATGCATCGACGATTGATCGGTGGGGCCCGGGCCCGATCCAGGAGGGCGCGCAGGTTCGAGAGCGGCAGTGGCTGCTGCGGCTCCCGGATGTTCGCGCGATGAAGGCCGTTCTCCGCATTCCCGAGGCGATGGTGGCCAAACTGGATATTGACAAGAAGCAGCGAGCGACGGTGAAGATCACGGGGCATCCTCATTCGATCGGCGCCACGCTGACTAAGGTCTCGGTGCTGGCCGACTCGTCGCAGCGATGGTGGAACCCGGACTTGAAGGAATACCCGGTGGAGCTCACACTGGACGAGACACCGCCCGGGCTCAAGCCGGGGATTGGCTGCCAAGCGGAGATCTTCATCAACCGGTACGAGCAGATTCTGGCCGTTCCCTTGGCGTCGATCTACACGGTGGGCGCGGACTCGTACGTGTTCACCCGATCGGGTCGGTCCGTTCAGCACCGCAAGGTGACGATCGGCGCCAGCAACGAGACACACGCGCAGGTCATGGATGGCTTGTCTGAGGGGGAAGAGGTGCTGCTGCTGCAGGCCGGGCAAGGTCGGTTGCTGCTCGAAGCCGCCGGCATCAAGACGGAACCGACGACGCGTCCGATTCGAGAAGGCTCGCCGAAGCGGAATGGCCGCGCGTCGGGTCAAGAGTCTCGGACGGCGGCCGCCCGGTGAGCGTCCGGTGTGATCGGTTGGGCACATCGAGTGGACATCCCCCCCACCGGAGGAAGCTGCGCGGGATGGCGGTGGGGAATTGCGGCAGTTGGGCTATCGGGGGTAAGCGGGCAATCAGGCAATCTGCCGAAGCCGTTGTGCGCGGGCGGCTCGCTGGATGCCCGGCAAGACATAATCGCGAGCAACGACATCCCATGACATGCGTTCCGCCAGATCGTATCCGCGCGCGATGGAGGCTTCGAACTCAGCGGGGGTCCGAGGGAGGCGTTTCAGCAGTTCCGCCGCGACTTTGGCGGCGACTTCGTTCTCGATTTCGTCGCGTTGCGGTTGTCCGATGGACATCAACTGCTCGGGGCGCATGTCCTTGCGTTTGAGTTCGGTATAGTCAGCTACCAGCACGTTGGGGGAATCCTTGCCCCCCGCGGCCTTCTGGACAAAGCCGGCACAGCCGCAGACATTGGTGAAGACACAGATGCCGCCGAAACTGATGGGTTCGACTTGGGCAATCCCGAAAGGCTCATAGATGCTCTGCCCGAACTCCGCGTCCGAGCCTTTTCGGATGTCCATGAATTCCATTCCGGGAGGCATCCTCACGCCACAGAGTCTGGATTCCCACCCAAACTGGTTGACGAAAACAACTTTGGAATTGCGCGACCTGGCATTGAACTCCTGGACCGCCTGGTAATAGACCGCCTCCCCATGCGACAGGTCGGGCAATCCCTCACGATGGACCACTGGCCAATGGTAATTCTGCTCCATGCGGCGGATGTCCTCGCCGCGGCGGCCGGGGACTTCGGTGCTCAGGGTAAACAAGACGGCGCTCTCGTTGCGGGCACGGAGCATGGTTTCCAGATGCTCCAAGACACGCATATCTCGCCACATTCCTTTGCTGGGAACCAATCGGGTGACGTGTGTGAAGACATAGTCCGGCTCATACCCCAGGAGGTTGTTGCAGTAAACCCGCAGCTTCTGCCGGCTTGCCATTTTCTCGTCGGCTGTAATCTTCCAATGGGGGACGCCGTTGTAGGCGATCTGGGAATCGACATGGACGAAATCAGGCCCGAGGAACCGGATTTCTTTCTGGACGTAGTCGCCGACGGCGAAGATCTCATCGCAGAAGCGGGTAGCCTTGACGAGGGCGTGTTTGTAGTACCCATTCTGGGAACCGAAGACGTCTTCGACATAAAGCCCCTGGGCCATGGCCGCCCGCATGACATTGTAGAACATGGTGTCATGCCCCGGATGACCTTCGACAATCCGCCGCATGGTGGCAACCTCATGGGCGTAGAAAATCGTCCGGAAATTGGACTTTTCGGCTTCCATGATGGCAGCCAGGGCTGTTGGCACCCCCATGTACTCGTGCGCGAGAATCACACAGGGGTCGGTGGTGCCGGCGGCGCCGAGGGCATGCAGGGCCGCGATCGCGGGTTTGGCGAGCCTCAAGTACTGCTCATAGTCCCAGATGTTCTCGTACTTGCCGCTCTCAATGCCGAATTTCTTCCACAACAGATACTTGAATTCGGCGATTCTCTTTTCGTCGAACTGGCTGACGTCGATCAGGAGGACTTCAGGGGTACTGACCACCCCTGTGGCCTTGTTGACATACTTTCGGCGGCCATAGACGATCCCCACGCCGTATTGCTGTTCGATTTCGCGGAAGCGGGCCGCCAGAGGTGAACGGCTGAGCTGGTCGAGGCCCCAGTCGCTGTTCACCGGACGTATCCATGGGCCAGAACGGGCCAACGAGGATATTTCGCTTGACTGATTCGAGATAGACCGGGCTGGTGAGGAGACCCTGCAGAACGGCGCCTATTCCCCCGATTTTCTGAATGGCCTCGTGCGTGACATGAACGACTGTTGGCATATTCCCTTCCATTCTCTCCAAACCCGCGCGAACTACTCCAGAGGCCCCAGATTATAGGGTCGTGGCGTTCCCTAGCCAACACATCCCCCCCAAACCCCCACAGGCCGGGGCATTCCGCCAATACACTATTCGTGCCTTTCACCACACGCCTTTACCACCGTGTTCTGGGAAAACTCCCCATTTCCGTCGCATGGACCGGTAGAGACGGCTTGCCGCGGGCCGCGCATGATGTTCGGCAGAAGGCAGGAATGCTCGCAATCCGCTTCATGACTGCCGATTAGTCTGGCAATTGGCAGCAGGCGTAAGAATGGGAATGGCGGGCGGTGACGGCTGAATCAGACATGAGCCGTGCGACGGGGATCCAATGTCCCAGATCAAGGCGCGGTTTGAGCCTATCCAGCAGCCGCCTGCAGGGATCGCGCTACTCCTTCTCGATTGCCGCCGGGCGTTGCTGTGCCTTGCGGATCCGCTTCAGGTCGAACTTGGTTCGGCGGTCAAAGCGATAGATGCCATTCTGTTCCTGATAGACGTCGGTCAGCTGGGTATAACAGTAGCCGAACATCCGTCTGTCGTTCAGCAGGACAGCGCAGAGCTTTTCAAAGCGGGTGAAGAACTCCTTGAGGCTCTTAGGCCGATCGCCGTATCCCCACGAATCTTCCCCGGGCTTGGCGTCCGGATTCCACCAGATCCCGCCGAACTCCGAGACAAAGAACGGCTGCCCCCGATACGGGAGGTTAAGCGGCTGGACCCCGTTCCATCCCTTGTTCTGGAATGGCTTGTCCTGCGCCAGGCCGGCATGATTTGCCGCGAATTTCTTTGGATTCTGCTCGTAGTCGTGACAATCGTAGATGTCGGTCTCAACGACGCGATGCGAGTATCCTGAGGCATCGAGCACGGGCCGGGTTGTGTCCATTGCCTTGGTCACGAGGAACATCCCCCGCGTCACCACATCCAACTGCGTGATCCGGTCGGTCAACTTCTGCCAGGTTTCGTTGAGCGGACACCACCCCACGATAGCGGGATGCGAGTAGTCCCGTTCGATGGTCTCGGCCCATTCCGTGATGTACGAAGCGGTTGGCTGCTGATTATCTCCCTCGACGCCCATGGTGTTGCAGCCCCAATCGGGGAATTCGCCCCAGACCAGATAGCCCAGGCGATCGGCGTGATACAGGAATCGCTCCTCGAAGACCTTCTGATGGAGGCGTGCGCCGTTGAACCCTGCTTGCATCGAGAGCCGAATGTCGCGTTCCAGCGCCTCGTCGGTCGGCGCCGTGAGAATGCCATCGGGGTAGAAACCCTGATCGAGCACGAGCCTCTGGAAGACGGCCTTGCCGTTGAGTTTCACCGCGTAGCCGTCGATCGTGATCGAACGCAGCCCGGCATAGCTCTGCGCCACATCCACAACCGTCCCCTTCTCATCCAACAGTTCGATGTTGATGTGGTAGAGATGCGGGTCATTTGGCGACCACAGTCGGCGCTGATGTGCCGGGATCGGGAGGTCGAGTCGCGGCGAGAAATCAGCGACGCTGCACTGGGCCGAACAGACGACTGCTTCTCCGCTGTTGAGCGTGGCCCGAAGCTGCAATCCCGGTCTGCAATTGACGATCGGCTGGTCGAGCCGGATCAGCGAATTCGCGACATCGGGCGTGAGGCGGGGCCGCTTCAGATAGGACTGGGGGACGGGCTCGATCCAGACCGTCTGCCAGATGCCGGTGGTTCGGGTATAGAGACACGCGTAGTTGGCGTACTGGTGAGACTGTTTGCCGCTGGGCATCGGTGCGCGATGGGGATCGCGAGCCCGCACGACAATGGTCGCCTTCTGGCCTGGATCGACGACGCCCGATAGATCGACCGTGATCGGGGTGAATCCGCCGCGATGGCGAGCCAGTTCCTGGCCGTTCACCCAGATTGTCGCGTCATAGTCCACCGCCTGGAAATGCAGCAGCACGCGATTGCCCTTCCACTTTTTCGGAATGGTCACTTCCCGGCGATACCACACGGCCGCCATGAAATCCCGATGGTGAATGCCCGAAAGTTCGGATTCCGGGCAGAAGGGCACGGCGATCTTCTGTTTCAGCGGGCGTTGGAGCAGACCTCGTTCGAGACCGGTGTCTGCGGGGTCGATTTCGAATTGCCAAGGACCGTTGAGGCAGAGCCACTCGGATCGCACGAACTGCGGTCGCGGATATTCGGGGCGTGGAACACTCATTGTTTTGATTACTCCTTCAAGCCAGACAGAGAAATGCCTTTGATGATGTGACGCTGGAACAACAAGAACACCACCATCACGGGCAGGGTGCAGATCACGCTCGCCGCCAGCGTCAGCCCATACTCGTTCAAGTACGAAGACTGAAACAGCGCTACCCCCACCGGCAGGGTGTAGTGGTCGACCGAGTCGAGAAAGACCAATGGGCCGAGGAAGTCGTTCCACGATCCGATGAACGTGAAGATTCCCAGGGTAGCCAGCGCGGGCCACGACAGCGGCAGCACCACTCGCCAGTAGATACCCAGCCGAGAACACCCGTCCAATTCGGCCGCTTCCTCCAGTTCCCTGGGTATCCCCTTGAAGAACTGATGGAGCAGAAACACGCCGAACGCGTTAGCCCCCGCAGGCACAATGAGCGCCAGAGGGGTGTCCAGCCAATGCAGGCCGCTGAGTATCAGATACACGGGCACGAGGAGAATCTGTCCCGGTACCATCATTGTGGCGACGATGATGGCAAACACGTACCTCCGGCCGGGCAGGTTCAAACGAGACAGCGCATAGGCCGCGAGGGAATCGACGGTCAGGACCAGTGCCGTCACAGACGAAGCGATGAACAGGCTGTTGAACAGCCAGCGAACGATCGGTATCTCTTCGGGATTGCCGATTATCTGCTCGAAATTCGCCGTCGTCCACGTATTGGGCAGCAGCCGTTCAAAATGCAGGATCTCGGTCTCCGGCTTGAACGCGGTCACGAAGATCAGGGCGACGGGCAGCACAAACGCCAGAGCCGCCAGAAGCACGAAGCCCTCCAGCATCCACGAATTGCCCTTTGCCCTGGGCTTGCCCGGCGGCTTCGGGTTGGTGGCGGATGGAGATATTTCGGCAACGGTGTTCACCGATCAGTTCTCCCGCATCATTCTGAACTGGAGGATAGAGAACACGGCAATGACGACAAACAGCAGCCAGCTCATTGCCGCGCCATAGCCCATGCGGTAATGATTGAAAGCGGTCTCATAGACATATTGCACCAGGACGCGGGTGGACGCCTCAGGCCCGCCGCGAGTAATGATGAAGGTCTGCCCGAACACCTGAAACGCCCCGATGACATTCATAACGATGACGAAGAGCAGGACCGGCCGAAGGAGGGGCAGCGTCACGTGCCAGAACCGCTTCCACCCCGTGGCCCCGTCTATGGACGCGGCCTCGTAGTAGCTTTCCGGGATCTGCTGCAGTCCTGCCAGCAGGACCACGGCCGGCCCCCCCACCGTCCACCAGAGCGTCATGAGCACGACGGAGGGCATGGCCCACCGCGAATCGATCACCCACGGCACCTTCCACGCCTCTCCCAGCTTCCCCAGATACGCGTTGAAGACCCCGAAATCCGCGTGGTAGAACCACCGCCACAATATCCCCGCCACCGAGATGTTGATCATCATCGGGAGGATGAATGACGCCCGGTAAATCGCCTGCCGCTTCCGCAGGCTCGACAGCGCCAGCGAGACCAGCATTGCCAGGCACACGGTCATGGGACTGGCCATGGCGACGAACAAGAGCGTGGCTCCAAAAGCTTTCCAGAAGTAGCGGTCGCGCAGCGCTTCAACGTAATTTCCGTACCCGATGAACTTGGGGGGCAACGGCGAGAGCATCTCCCACCGCATCAGGCTCAGCACCAGCCCGAAAGCGAGTGGCAACACCACGAAGCCTAGAAACAACAACAGGTAGGGCGCCACAAACGCGTAGCCTGACAGACGTATCAGCAACCTCCGGTTCATTTCCCGCCCCCTGCCTGCTGGTACATTTGCCGATCCCGCTCCAACACCGCGTTCAGGCGCTGCGTGGCTGCCGAGAGCGCCTCGTGCGGCGTCACACTCATGCGCAAAGCCCGCTCCACCGCCAGATCAAACTCGTAATGAAATTCGAAGATGAACGGGACCCGAGGCAGGTAGCACACATCGGGCATCTGCTCGGCAAACCGCGACTGGATCGTCATTGCCGCAAACCGCGGCGTCTGCCGCAGACTCTTCCGCACTGGAACCTGCCCTCCCTCCGCCCAATCCAGACTGTGATCCGACAAATACCGGATCAGCCTCCACGCCGCCTCCAACTCCTTTCCCGACAGCCCCGGGCGGATGCACAGGCTGTGCGAATTCCCCCACGTGGCCCGCCGATTCCCCACCTGCGGCATCGGCGCCCCCGCATACGGCAGGTTGTTCAGCCGCTGCAGGTCCGGCAGCATGTAAATCCCCTCGAACACCATCCCCACCTTCCCCTGGCGAAACCCGATCCACGAATCCATGCTCTGCGGCCGGGCAATCAACTGCTCTTTCATCAGGTCCACGCAGAATTGCAGCGCCTGGACGTTCCGGGGCTCATCCAGCGTGCACCGGCTGAGATCGTCCGTGAACATCTGCCCCCCAAACTGCTGCGTGATCGCATACACATTGGTCCGCAGCCACGTGAAGACCAGCCCCCACTGATCGGCCTTCTTGAGCTTTCGGAGCGCATCGACGAACTCTTCGCGATTGGTGGGCGGACGCGCTTCGCCCTTGTCATCCACAATGCCCGACTGCCGAAACAACTCCTTGTTGTAATACAAGCCCAGCGGATGCACATCCAGTG
>CAYVKG010000030.1:31107-45006 GCA_964451955.1 uncultured Tepidisphaeraceae bacterium | reverse complement strand
TTCTCTTCCTTCCGAAGTGCAGTGTGACGCGGGACCGCCCCGAAACGGGCGGTCCTGCCTTTTTTCTATGGGGCCGGCGAGACGCCTGCTGGGGACCGGATACTCGTTTTCAAGAGACCTGCCAACCGGCGCATTGCCATCCGGCCGTGGGTGTCCGAGACCCTCGGCTCTGCCCCATTGCTCACCCGCTGGCCGCACCGTATCTTCCTCATCTCGGGCAGTCATTTCAGACGTAAACGAGGTGTGCATGAGCGACGCAGGAAACACGCAGGTTCTGGGTCGGGAAGAAGTCATTGTAGCTGAGGTTCCGCCGCTTCCGCCCGATGCCACGCCCGAGGAGAAGGACGCGCACTGGTTTAAGTACGTTTACCAGGGCGACCGCATGCGCCAACTGACTCTCCGTGCCGTGTTGCTCGGCGGAATACTGGGCATGCTGATGTCCG
This sequence comes from uncultured Tepidisphaeraceae bacterium, assembly GCA_964451955.1. Classification (GTDB taxonomy): domain Bacteria; phylum Planctomycetota; class Phycisphaerae; order Tepidisphaerales; family Tepidisphaeraceae; genus JAPLNB01. The sequence goes on along the minus strand of CAYVKG010000030.1, from coordinate 44,563 downwards.
CGTCGCATCTCTACACCTCGTTGGCTATCGGCTGGGGCTTCGGCATCACCATCACGGCGTGCGTGATCTCCTACGTTTTCTGGTCGCTCCTCCGACTCGTAAGCGGCGGACGCGTTTCGGAAATGTCGATTCTTGAAAACAACTGCATGTGCTCGACGGCATCGGCCGCTGGCTACTCGACAGGATCGGCAGTGGCGACCATGTTCGGCGCCATGCTGCTGCTTGCAATGCCCGAACCGGGCAAGACCTCGGCAGACGTCAAAACGTGGACGGTGCAGCCCGCGTGGCTTGTGGCCACTTTCACACTCTTGACCGGGCTGATGGGCGTCTTCCTGGCCATTCCCATGAAACGCCAGATGATCAATCACGAACGCCTGCCGTTTCCATCGGGCATCGCAACAGCGGAGACGCTGCGAGCGCTGTACAGCCGAAGTGTGCAGGCGCTGCAGAAGGCGTACGCCATGCTGGCGGGTCTGGCTGCCGGGCTCGTCGTCGGCATCCTCAATACCATGGAGGGCATGCTCAAGCCGTTGGACCACCTGTTCGAGTGGCTAGCCAAGCATGGCCTGCCGGTCCGGCTGCCCGAGTTGTTGCCCGCCCACGGATTCTACCTCGTCAACGGAAAAAGCCTGATCGGTTTCGGTTTCGAACCGAGCTTGTTGCTCATTGGCGCCGGAATGATCACGGGGCTTCGTGTCTGCCTGTCGATGTTGGCCGGTTCGCTTCTGCTCTATTGCTTGGTCGGTCCGTGGCTCATCGCGTATGACGCCGCTCACGCCGGACAGGCCGGCTATGTTGCCTCCATCGAAACGGTGGGGGGGGGAACCATCTATCATCTCTATCGCTGGGGGCTGTGGGGAGGCACCGCCGTGATGGTCTTTTCCAGCCTCACGGCCTTGGCGCTCCAGTGGAAAACGGTGGCCCGCGCTATCATGAACTCGCTCGGTGGCGCGAAAAACAAGCGACACCCGGACGCCCATGGCCTCGATCGCATTGAAGTGCCCACTCGCTGGATGGTGGTCGGCATGCTGCCGATCGCCATTGGCATGCTGCTGCTTCAAATCGTCGCGTTCAAAATAGCCTGGTGGGCCGGTCTCATTGCCATCGGCATGAGTTTTGTCCTCTCCCTCGTTGCCAGCCGAGCGACCGGCGAAACCGATACCACGCCAACCGGCGCGATGGGCAAGGTCATGCAACTCCTCTTTGCGTGGATCGCGCCCGCCAACATCGGCGCGAATCTCGCCTCCGCCGGCATCGCCGCCAACAGCGCGGTGGCCTCGGCCGATCTGTTGACCGACCTCAAGAGCGGCTATGTCCTTGGGGCTAATCCTCGAAAACAGTTTCTTGCCCAGTTCTTCGGCGTCTTCTTCGGAACCGTCGCCATCACCGCCATCTGGTACCTCATGATCCCCAACAAGGCGGCACTCGAGAGATACCCGGCCCCGGGAACACAGATGTGGTACCGCGTCGCCAAGGTCCTCACCGAGGGCATCTCCAATCTGCCCAAGTCCGCCATGATCGCCCTGGTCATCGGCTCCATGGTCGGCGTCGTACTCCCCTTGATCGAGAAGACTCTCGTTGCGCCAAAATATCGCAAGTACTTCCCCTCGGCCATGGGGCTCGGCCTGTCCTGGGTCGTGCCATTCGCCAACGCCCTCTCATTTGCGATCGGCGCGGTCATACTGACCATTTGGCAGCGGATCAATCCCAAGTCGTCCGATACCTACACCATCCCGCTTGCGTCGGGCTTCGTCGCCGGAGAAAGCCTCGTCAAGGCGCTGCTGGCCATGGCGGCTACCATCCTCGGCATCCTTGCGGGCCAGTAAACCGCCTACCGGAGATGCCCGGTGGTGCCACTACGGGCTGCGCGGCGATCCCTGTCTCCCCCGGGGCAGGGCCAAAACACTTCCATCCTGCAATTCCACCACCAACTGGTCCGCCGTTTCCTCTCGTACCCGATGACGCCCCTCGTCGATTCTTCTGACCCATCCGCGACCGCCCGATATCGGACCCTCGTACCCCAGGTACTCCGCACGATGGGCGGGCAATGCCTCCACGATGCTCCCCCCACCCATCGGCCAGTCGCTGCTGCGCCACGCCGCCAGCGCCGAGCCCGGCGATGTCTCGAACAACAGGTCGAAATGGCCCTCGCCATGCCCCTCGTGTCGCAATACCGCAAACCGCAGTTCATACCCTTCCAACGCCATCTGCAAATCGTCCCTGATAACCACTGGCCTCGTCAATCCCCGTTTCCCGTCCCATCGCCCAACACTTGAACCCCCGCAGGCTCCCCCGTATAGTCGCCTTCGCACGGAACACCTGCGTCATGGAGTCTTCTATGGCTGAGCTTGCTTCCGCAGGCAACCAGAACCCGGAGTCCTTTCTGCCCCAGTCCACGATCCTCATCGTGGATGACAATCAGCAGAACGTCGAACTCCTCCAGGCATTCCTCGAATCGCTCCCTGTCAAGATCATCACCGCCGTCGACGGCGTCGACGCGCTCGAAAAGGTCCAGCAACACAACCCGGATCTCATCCTGCTCGACATCATGATGCCCCGCATGAGCGGCTTCCAGGTCTGTCGAAAACTCAAGGCCGACGCTGCAACCCGTGATATTCAAATCCTTATGGTGACCGCTCTTAATGAGCTTGGCGACATCGAGCAAGCGTCGGAGTGTGGGACCGATGACTTTGTCTCAAAGCCCGTGAATAAATTCGAATTGCTTACTCGGGTCAGGAGCCTCTTACGCGTTCGGCATCTCAAGAACGAACTTGAACGAGCATTGTCCTACCTGAACGAAATCGAGCACGAGGACGAAAACTGAACCGCTGCCGTGAACAGAGACCTGCCTTGCAACCCCTCATCGAGTGCCGCCCTTGTCAACCCTGATGGGAGTGTTGGCTACGCCACCCGTAACCTGCAAACGCGCCTAAACCAATACGCTTGCACCGGTTCCACCAACACACTGTCGGAGAGGTGGTACAAATTGGCAGGCGGCATTAGGATGAGCCGCCAGTAATGCTGAGTGCCGGTGCGTACCCTGCCGCAGTTACACGCGCGGGTCCTCAAACGAAAGAGGTCATATGATTTACGACGCTTCAACGTCAATTGACGGTTTCGTTGCTGCCACCGCGGCTCGTCAACCCACTCCAGGCGGAGGATCCGTCACAGCTCTCGTCGGCGCTCTGGCCGCCGCGACCGGTGAAATGGTCGTTAACTACTCCATTGGCAAGAAGGGCCTTGAAGCCTTCCAGGAAGAACTGAAAGCCGCCCTCGCGGAGATCACGCGAGCTCGCCAGATGCTGCTGCAACTCATGGCCGAGGATCAGGCTGCTTACGAGGCAGTCTCCACGCTGCGCAAACTACCGCCTGAATCCCCCGAGCGAAAAGACAAGCTGCCCGCCGCCATGATTGCCAGCGTCCGCGTCCCGCAGGCCATTGCCGCCACATGCGTCGCTATCCTCGACCGATGTGACCAACTCGTGAATTTCTCAAACTACTACCTGTTGTCCGATCTTGCCGTAACGGCCGACCTGGCCATGGCCGCCATCCGCTGCGCCATCTACTCTGTTCGGGCCAATCTGAACGACCTTCCCTCGGCCGAAGACAAACGCGAAGTTGATGCAACCATCGCGCAGATTCTGAAACGAGCCGTTCTCCTCATCCAGAGCGTTGCCCCACGCATCTGGGATCGATACTCACAGGGCGCTTGATAACCCTATGCCGGCAGACCCACGCGACTACAAACTCGACCTGTCATCCGTGCCCCCCAGCCCACCGTCTGACACCGGCGGTCAGGCCGGTTCCAGCGGCCGGCCCTTTCTCTCCGTCCTCTTTGCCTGCTGCGGCGTGTATACACGCATCTACCGAGCTCCCGACGCCACCTGCTATCGCGGACGCTGCCCGCGTTGCCTTCGACAGGTGACTTTTCAGGTCGGCCCCTCGGGAACCGATTCTCGCTTCTTTGTGGTACACTGATCGCACGAATGATGCCCAGCGATGCCCGATCGCAAAGCCCGACACTTGCAGGCGATCGATTCATCGATCATCATTCGACCGGATTACTCTCTAGATGGAGGTCTCTTTGGCCGGGCCTGTTTCACCCAAGCAGCAATCCGCCCCCGGCGGGGGGGGGTATGAGGTCACCCGCCCCATGGGCCGATGTTCCCTCTGTTCCCAGGCGATCCACCCCGACGCCCGCTTCATGGCAGCCCTCGTCGAAACCCCCGCCGGCTTCGAACGCTCCGATTCCTGCCTTGCCTGCTGGGACAAGTTCGACCACACTCATGCCGTCGCGTTCTGGCAGACCCAGATGCCACGCCCCGAGCAGAAAAAGAGACTCTTCGTTGACGACAACATCCTCTGTGAACTCTTCGAACGGCTGGCGGCGGTCTCCGAACCCGCAAAGCTCAATTTCCGGTTTGTTCTCGCGCTGATTCTCATGCGCAAACGCCTCCTCATCTACGAATCAACCCGCCAAGAAGAGGACCGCGAAATCTGGTCTGTCCGACTCAAGGGGCGAGACGACCTCGTCGACCTGCTCAACCCCAAACTCGATGAATCGCAGATGAAAGAAGTCGGCGATCAGCTCGCGCAAATCCTCAATGAAGGAATCTAGAAATGCTCCGCCTTTCACCTGGCCGTCTGTCCCGTTCCTCCGTTCTCCCGTTTGCCATCCTCGCCGCGTTTCTGACCGTCCTGCCCGGCTGCCTTGCCAAACCCAAAGCCCTTCCTCCCTACGTGGGGCCGACCGACTCGCTCCCTGTCCTTGTGGGCAAGATCAACGAGAATAGTCGCAGGATCCCCACCCTCTACGCCTCCGCCTACATCGAAGCCAACATCGTCCTCCAGGGCAAGACCCGATTCGTGAACACCGAAGGAGATCTGTTCGTCAGAAAACCCCGTGAACTCCTCCTTCGCGGTCGCAAAGTATTCGACAAAGTGTTCGAGATCGGATCGACGGCCGACCGCTATTGGCTCTCCATCTACCTCGACGAAAACACCCGCCGCTGGGGCTACCATCGCAATGTCAACAAGACGCCGTCCCAGTCCATCCCCGTTCGGCCCGATCTCATCGGACAGGTCCTCGGCATCTCGGACGTCGAAACCGATCTGCTCAAAACCCCCGTCCCCACCCTCACCTTCAACAACGACATGCATGTCTATATGCTCGCCTGGCACTCTCGCCTCGAGGATCGCTGGTATACCGAAAAAGAGGTCTGGTACGACCTGACATCTCGCCTGCCTCGCAAAGTGCTCCTTTTCGATCCCAATGGCCGGGTCGTGCTGCGAGCTAACCTCTCAGAACACAAGCCGGTCGAATGCGATCTGCCTCGCGACCAATGGCCTCTTATCGCCACCGCGTTCGACCTCTATTTCCCCGAAACGGGCTCCTATATGACGCTCAAGCTCAGTGAACCCGCCCTCACCAACCAGGCCGGCAACCCCAAAGAAGGCTCCTTGATCTGGCGAGACGACCCGTCCCTCAAAGAGATACAGATTGATGAAACCCCCTCGAACTAGCCCACTCCAATCGCTGATACGTCCATACGGCACGCCATTACCCTCTCGATTTCTAGTATGGGCCATTCTGCTTGCGGTTTCCACAGCTTCGTTCGCCGCCGCACAGTCTCCCTACCGCCGCGCCGTTCTGACGCACGGCTCCACTCCCACGCCGTCCCGCGCCGCTCATATCTGGTTCGCCTCCATCCGCACCGGCCCCGAGCCGATGACTCTCGTCCTTTCGCACGAAGTCCTCGGCGACTCCAGATGGAAAGAGTATCCGGCAATTCCCGCCCGCGCTCTGGCCCTCACGCAACATGCCGGAGAGCTGATCCTGCTCCTTCAGGACCGCTCCTGGGCCTGGTACTCCGTCACCGAGCAGGCCGAACGCTTCTCATACGGCCCCCAGTTGCCCGCAAGGGCCAAAATCATGGCCCTGGCCGGAAACGACGATTCGCTCTACGCGATCGGCCAGCCCCCACGCCCCGCCGCCCGACCTGAGTCCGCCCCCTCAACTCAACCCACCACCCAACCGGTTGCCCCGGCTCTCTACCGCTTTCGCTCGGCCACCTGGACCCGGCTCGTCACGACTTGGCCACCCGACGCACCTGACTCGCTCGACTCTCATCCGCTCTGGCTTGAGATCGTCGCCGATCAACCGCATTTCGCCGTCCTCTGTCCTGATCGCTCGATTCGCCTCTATCGGCTTGCCAGGAACGCCGAAAACTGGACCCTGCTGCATTCCCTTCCCGCTCCTGAACACCTCCGATTCCTCAAGGTGCTTAACCTCAAAGGCCTCCCGGCGATCTGGATCCAGACCGACCGGGGTGTCGGCACGCTCGTCGCCGACGGCCGATCCACCCCGCTTGCTCCTCCTCAGCCTTCTCCAACGCCCGACGAAATGGACCTCACCGTCGCCGGGCACCAGCTCCGGCTCCTGTTTCGCCAAAACTCGAACTTCCACGAACAACGCTACACGCTCTCGGGGCTTCCCGATGGCGCGCCCACCCAACTGGTCGCCATCTCCAAACGCGGTGACGCCCCCGCCACCTGGGTCGTCATGACCGTCATGATGGTGCTCGCGGTCTTCATGGTTGTCAGTTTCCTCCGCCGACGACCAGCCCCCACCGACGAAGACCGCCCCGAGGACCCCGACCGCTAAACCATCATCCGATTCCGCCTCCTCGTTCACCGCGGCTAAGCCACCGCGTTCCGCCTCGCGGCGGCGTGCTGCATGATCTCCAGCCGTCGCTGTAACTCCAGCATGTCGGCCGGCCGCTTCAGCGGATTCGTCCGGATACACTCCATCACCAGATTGGACAAAGGCTCCGGCACCGCGGGATTGATCTGCATCGGCGTCGTGATCTGGTCGTCCACCAGAAAACTGTTCTCATCTCGTTTGAGCGTGTACAGCGTGGGAATGCTCCGACCAGCCAACGTCCAGTACAGCGTCGCCCCGAAATTGAACACGTCCGTTCGCGCCGTCAAAGGATGACACTTCACCTGCTCCGGCGAAATGAAATCCGGCGTTCCCTGAATACGCTCCTTCACCGTGCCGATCCGGCACGCCTGGCCAAAATCAATGATCTTCACTTCTCCCGATCCGCTCAACAGAATGTTGTTGGGCTTCAGGTCGCAGTGCAACTGCCCCATCAGATGCAATGAGGCCAGACCCTGGGCAACGGCCACAAAACAACCCAGTACCCCCGCCAGATCCTCCGGACGATGCTGCTCCAGTGGCGTCCCGTCGAACAACTCCATGATCAATGCCGCCTCAGTCGCCTTCCGAAACAGCGTCCGGTTGTCCCTGAGTTCCACCGCACGCCTCAACACCGGATGCGTGAATTCCTTGCTGACCTCGTACTCCGTCTCCAACTGCTCGAAAAAACGCGCGTCCTTCTCCACCTTCCGACGCACATACTTCATCGCATACACCTGATGCGATTCCGGGTGCGCCACCACGTAAATCAGACTGCCCGCCCCTTCGCCGAGGAAGTCCAAAACCTCATACTCAAACAGCGTCCGTGGCATGTCCACGGTCCCCTGGCGCAAACGCATGCCCGCATCTGCCATTGTCACGGCTATGTCCCTTCCTGTCTGCACGCCACGCCAATTCCTGCCTGGCGCTTGGCCACCCCTACACAGGGCCGTTCGTTCCTCTCTCACTCCTGCACGCTACGCCCAAGGCGGCGCGCCAACTGCAGCGCCGCCTCATCTCCAATCACTTCCTGACCACTACATACCATTTGATGTGCGGCTCGGCCCATTATTCTCCAGCAAAAATCCTCTAACTACCGCCGTTACGGGACCCTACACCGTGACCACGATGTCTGTGACGACCGTGATGAATTTGACGACCCCTGGTTATCGACCCTCGGCCCCCACCACGTTGCATATTGCTGCAGATCGAAATTGCACATTGTGTAACCCTTCGAGACTGGCCTACGTATATCCCGTCGGAGCGCACCCCATGTCACGCCAAATTCTCATCACGCTGTCGACCGCGCTTTCACTGATCCTGGAGGTTTCCACCCGGGCTGCTTCCTCGCAGGCCTCCGTGACGCCTCCCGTAGGAACCGAAGAGTTCAAACGCTATGTCGAGGCCGGCAAAGACTCGCCATTCGGCCTGGACTACGTCTTCGTCCTCGACAGCCAGTTCCGCAAACCCGAACTCGTCCGACAACTCGCCGGCTTCATGGGCGTCCGCTGGGTGAACTTCGCCCGCGTCAATTGGGGCGAACTGGAACCCAATGCCCCGAAGAACGGCCAACATCTCTACAAATGGGATCCCCTTGATGAGGCCGTCCGACAGTGGCAACAGTTCGGCGTCCATATCATGATGTCCCTTCGCTTCGTGAATCGATGGGCCAACGGCAAGCCCACCGGAGAGCAGTTCACTTACCTGAGTGGTCCGTTTGCCTTCGTCCCCAAAGGCATCGGTGACTACCTGCCCACGCCCGATCACCAGCAGAACCTCCGCGACTACATCCACGCACTCGTCGAACGCTACGACGGCGACGGCATCAACGATATGCCCGGCCTCCTGTTCCCCGTCCTCCATTACCAGGTCTGCAACGAGGCCTACAACGAACTCTTCTGGGCAGGGACCGTCGAAGAATACGGCCTCCACCTCAAAGAGGTCGCCCACGCCGCCCGTCGGGCCAACCCCAACGTCAAAATCATCCTCTCAGGCGTCTGTTTCAATCGCCTCGATGGTTTCTACACCAGGGATATGGACCAACGCACTAACGATTACGTGCAAAGCCAACTGCCCAAGTGCCCTCCAAACATGCGGCCGTTCCTCGAACGCATGGACGACTTCTCGCGTCGTAGCCTCAAGTTCCCCGATTACGATATCGTCGATGCCCGCTGGTCCTATTTCGGCGTCATCTCGCGATGCCGCGAAGAACTCCGCTTGGCAGGACGTCCCAACCTCGAAATCTGGAGCGCCGAAATCTACACCGCGCATCCCCTCCTTGACGCCATGGTCCTGCCGATGACCACCCTCCATCCCTACCCCACACCCTCTCGAAGCCTCGACTACATCCGCATCCTCCGCACACCACGCGATATGCAGTTCGCCGCCGTCAACCGCTGGTATCGCGGCATGCAGGCCTCCATGGTCGTCAAGTGCTGTATGATCGGACTCAGCGCCGGATCCAAAAAACTAATGAACGGCTGGGCGCTCGACAGCCAAGGCCCCCTCTCCGTGTATCCCCTCAGCGTCGGCGGATACAAGAGCACCACCTTCGACAAACTCTGGCCCGCCGCGTACACCTACAAGCTCTTGATCCACAAACTCGACGGCATCACCTCCTGCCGTCGCGTGCCAAACGCACAATACGTCTTCCTCTACGAATGCACGGTTCGCGACAACAAGCGAGTATTCGTGGCATTCTGTGATGATCACGTTGCGAGGAACCACGACGAACCGCCCGCCGTCGCCACCGCCGAGGTCGCCCTCGCTACCGAACTCGCTCGTGTGACGTACAGCGTCACCGACCTGGATAAAACCGAGCCCAAAGTCGAAATGCTCCCCTCACCCAAAGGCCGCCTCAGCCTCCGAGTCACCGAATACCCCGTGTTCATCGAGCCCCTTGCGTCACCCTGATCGCCACGATCACCCGCGGCGATGCGTTCAGCCTCCGTTCCCGCCTGCCGCCCGCAAATCAACCCCCTATTTCTTCCAGATCTTCGCCTTGAAATCACCCAGAAGCGACTTCAGCTTCGCCTCGATCTCCCCCGTCATCTCCTTCGCATCCCTCAAATCCTTCAACGCGTCCGCTCCCCCCGTGCAGAGGAACTTGATCAACTCCGCCTGATACTCTCCCACACGGTTCAATGGCACATCGTCCAGCTGCCCCGTCGTCCCGGCGTATATCACCGCAACCTCGAGCTCCATCGCCATCGGCTGATACTGCGGCTGCTTCAACAACTCCACCAGCCTCGCCCCCCGATCCAGTTGCGCCTGCGTGGCCTTGTCCAACTCCGTCCCAAGCTGTGCGAATGCCTCCAGTTCCCGATAGGCCGCCAGATCAAGTCGCAGCGAACCCGCAATCTTCTTCATGGCCTTCGTCTGCGCGTTCCCGCCCACCCGGCTCACGCTGATGCCCACGTTGATGGCGGGGCGCACGCCCGCAAAAAACAAATCCGGCTCCAGATAAATCTGACCGTCCGTGATGCTGATCACGTTCGTCGGAATATACGCCGAAACCTCGCCCTCCTGTGTCTCGATGATTGGCAACGCCGTCAGCGACCCGCCACCCTTCTCGTCGCTCAGCTTCACCGACCGCTCCAGCAATCGGCTGTGTAGATAAAACACGTCCCCGGGAAACGCCTCACGCCCGGGCGGCCGCCGAAGCAGCAACGACAACTGCCGATAGGCCGCCGCCTGCTTCGTCAAATCGTCGTACACGCACAGCGTGTCCTGCCCCTTCCACATGAAATACTCTGCCATCGCGCATCCGGCGTACGGCGCTATGTACTGCATCGGCGCGGGGTCCGCCGCGCCAGCTACCACAACCGTCGTGTATTCCATCGCCCCATGCTTCTTGAGCACCTCCACCACACCCGCAACACTCGACTCCTTCTGCCCCACTGCCACATAGAAACACTTCACCCCCTGCCCCTTCTGCGCAATGATCGTGTCAATCGCAATCGCCGTCTTCCCCGTCTTCCGGTCTCCAATAATCAGCTCTCGCTGCCCCCGCCCGATCGGGGTCATCGCGTCAATCGCTTTGATGCCCGTCTGCAGAGGCACCTTGACAGGCTGCCGGTCCGCTATCCCCGGCGCCACAATATCGAGCTTCCTCGTTTCCGTGCTCACAATCGGAGCGCCCCCGTCAATCGCCTGACCCAGCGGATTCACAACACGCCCCATTACCGCGTCACCAACCGGTACCTCCAAAAGCCGCCCCGTGCTCTTCACTTTGTCGCCCTCTTCGATCTCAAGGTAGTTGCCGAATACAACCGCGCCGATCGAGTCCTCGTCCAGGTTGAACACCTGCCCCATGATCCCGCCCTCAAACTCCAGCAACTCCCCGGCCATCGCGTTCCGCAAACCGTAGATTCTCGCAATCCCGTCCCCCACCTCGATGACCGTCCCAACCTCGCTCACTTCCAGCCGCTGCTCAAAAGCCGCTATTTCCTGCTTCAATACGCTCGTGATTTCCGCCACATTGATCGCCATGTTTGCTCCGCTGTCTTCCGCTGCGTTCCCGTTCAATCCCAAGCGACCGCCAAAGACTAGGCCTTCGCTGCCGCCGCCATCAATTGCCTCTTCATTGCCGCAAGCTGCGCCTTCGCGCTGCCGTCAATCAGCCGGTCTTCCACTTTCACTATCATGCCCCCAATGATCGACTCGTCCACCAACTGCGAGACCTTGGCGTTCCGCCTCAGCGACTCGCTGATACGCCCCTCCACTCGCCGCAGCATCGCGGCGTCCATCGCTGTCGCAACCGTCACCTCAACCTCCAAATTCCCCAATTGCTCATCCAACATCGACCCGTACTGCTCCGCGATCTCCGGCAGCAAACCCAGCCGACCCTTCGCCATCAGCACCCGCACGCCGTTCATCAGCAGCGGCGAAATGACCCCTCCCAACACCCTTTCCAAAACGCCCCTTCGCTCCTCCTGGCTGATTCCCGGATCCGCCAAAAATGCGCCAAATCCCGGATTGCCCTCTATAATCCGCCTCAGATCCTGCAATTCCTGGCTCATTGCCTCGGCCTGGCCCCGATCCCCGGCCAGCTCCAGCAACGCCTTGGCGTATTGCCCCGCCGCCACTCCTTGTCCTTTCTTCGCCGCCATGAACTACTCCTCAACACCAACCCCCAAATCAAAACCCCTCACTTCCCAACGGCCTGCATCTGCTCCAGCGTCTGCGCCACAAGATCCCTCTGGTCCTCCGCGTTCAGGCTACGCCTCAAAATCTTCGCTGCGATGCTCGTCGAAAGATCCGCCGCCTTCTCATAGATCTCCGCCACCGCCTGCTTCCCCGCAGACTCAATCTCCCGCTTCGCCCGCTCCTTCGCCTCCTCCGCTTCCTGCTGGCTCTTGTTGCGAATCTCGGCGGCGACCTTCTCCCCATCCTGAACCGCCTTGGCGATCATCCCCCGAACCGTCTCCTCCGCCGTCCCAAGCTGCTTCTGGTACTCCCGCAGAGTCTGCTCCGCCTTCACCCTCGCCGCCTCCGCGTCCGCGATGTCCTTCCGGATGTGCTCCTCCCGCTTCTTCAATCCGTCGGCGATCGGTCCCCACGCGAATTTCCCCAGCACGGCCACCAGCATCGCAAAGATCACCAGCGTTGTCACCGCCGGGATCAAACCGTTCTTTACCCCACTGATCAATTGCGGCTCTTCGCCGTGGCCCCCCGCCTCCGATGCCAACGCCACCGAACCCATCACCAGCACCGCCGTCATCCCGCCGGCTGCGTATTTCCACACACCCTTCATATCCGGTCTCCAAAAAGGACGCGATCGCCGTTACCAAAGCCCGCGGGCAAGGATCAGCCTGCCCGCGAGTGAATAGCTGAACCCGTCAGGCGCCCAGAATCATCGTCAGCAACGCCACTACGATCGCAAACAACGTCACGCCTTCAATCAGCGCCGCGCTGATGATCATCGTCGTGAAAATACGCCCGCCCGCCTCCGGCTGACGCGCAATCGCGTCCGTCGCATGGCTGCCGATCGCCCCTATCCCCTTGCCCGCTCCAATAATGATCAGGCCCAGGCCCACCGTAATCCCAAACGCCGTCGTCGGACGACCGGGCGGGAAAAAATAAAACCCGCCCGCCGTCGCCTCCACCGCCGCCGCCGGCGCCGCCGGGGCCGCTTCCGCTCCCATCGCCACCACCGGCCCCATCAACATCGCCAACAACGCTACAATCACCAGACTCTTCATAACCACACTCCTTCTCGTTGCTCTGTCCGGGTCGAGCTCAAACCCTCGGGCCGGCGAGGTCTGGCCCACCATCAACACCATCGGGATCAACTCCCTTAATAGGCCTCGCCCTCGCAGCGAACGCCATAGTGTCTTCTTCATGCCCCCGCGTGCGATTCTCCGTGTCCTTCGCCTTCGCCGTGCCCGTGGCCCTCCTCATGAACCACCAACTGCCCGATGAATAGCGTCGTCAGAAATGTGAAAATGTACGCCTGCAAAAACGCCACAAATAACTCCAGGCACATGATCGCCGTTGTCCCCGCCACCACCAGCACGCCAATCCCCGCAAGCGCCCCAACACCCACCGCCGCCGCCATCGTTGTAAACGAAATCAGCACCGCCACCAGAATGTGACCGGCCGTCATGTTCGCAAACAAACGTATCGCCAACGCACACGGCTTCACCAGCATCCCCAGTATCTCCACCGGTACCATGATCGCCCCCATGTACCACGGCGCCCCACCCAAAAAGTGCTTCCCGTAGTTCACCAACCCGTTCGCCCGTATCCCGCTGA
>CAYVKG010000030.1:16122-31097 GCA_964451955.1 uncultured Tepidisphaeraceae bacterium | reverse complement strand
ACGATACGAACGCCAACGCCCCCGTCACATACAGATTCGCCGTTGCCGTCCCGTAAACCGCGTGGGCCGACGGATCCCCGGTTATCCATCTCATCACCGGCTCCGTCAGCACGTCCAGCGGCAGCAGCCCCAGCAAATTTACAAACAGAATGAAAAAAAACAGCGTCCAGATGTACGGCATGAACCGGTGCGTCTGCTCGCCCAAAACCGGCTTCACCACATCGTTCCGTATGAACAACATGATCGCTTCAAACAAGTTACGCGTGCCGGTCGGAACTAGCTCCCCACTCCGATATCGGCGAGTCAACAACGGAAATATCAAGAGCATCAACACCGCCGCAACACCCATCATGACCATGTGGTTGGTCAATACAAACCACCCGCCTCTTACCACGATCGGATGGTCAACTACGTGCGTCAGCGGATTCATGCCCGAGGCCAGCAGCGGCAAGCTCATCTCCAGTCCTTCCATCATAGAAAACCATCTTACAGCTTCGCACCCCAAATTGCTCGCACGACGACCCACGTTTCCGCCCCCAACACCGCCAGGTACATCACCACCATCAGCACCATCGTCGGCAACGCCGGATAGCCCCCCACCATCACCGCCAGAAGACCTCCACCCAAGCTCACCACCATTCGAATCCCGGCGCTCACGAAATACCCCCCGACTGCCGCCTGCAGACTTCGACCCAGACCCCACCCCATCGGTCCCACCGATGCCCCAGCCGCCAGTATGCTGATCACCGTTGCCGCCCCCAATCCACTCCACCACTCCCCCCGCCTGACCAGCAGCAGTACCACCGCCAGCGCCCCCGCGCTTGACAAAATCGCAACCCCCGTCCCGATCGCGATACGCGCGATCCAGTCGCCCCTGGCCACTGTCGATTCTGGAACCTTAGTCATGAAACGACCCTGACGCAGCCTTCAACATCAGCCACAGACCCACCACGAATCCCAACAACGCCCCCGCAATCATCCCCCATGGCCGCGTCCCTGCCGCGCCGTCCACCCACCAACCCATGCCGCCAAACAGCAGCAACGACACCACAAACTCCACCCCGATTCCCGCCAAACGATACCACTGCTCCAGTTGCCTCCGCTCGCCCGACCCGGCCTCCTCTTCTGGCTTGGCCATGCCCAAAACTCCTGTGGCCACCGCTACACCAAACCTGTCTACGCCGACGCTCCGCTCCGTCACCAATCGCTACTGCCTGTTCCGACTCAACTTGCACTAGGTTATGGCTTGCCCCCATACAGGTCAAGCGCCCACATTCCTACTCCTCCAATGCCCTCTCCCTCGTGTCAGGTGTCCGCCTTGCGTTGTTCCAAGTAACGCCGAAGATAGGACTTGAACGTCGGCAACTCGCTCTGCTCCCATGCCGTCTCGATCGCCAACGCGATCGCTTGGTTCCGCGCCATCAGCTCGCAGAACGCCCCGTATTCGCGAGATGTCGCCGGCGGACACGCATGCCTGTCGTGCGTGTCCGCCCGGAAAAGGTACCCCCTCCCATCAGGCGAACGTTCGATGACCAGCTTCATGTGCGGGTAAAAACGATTGCCCAGGCGAATCTTGAGTCGCAGCGGATCGGCGGCCGGATCCCGCTCAATCACCGGACTGTCAAAAACCCCGTCCCCATCCACCGATTGCAACGCTTCGATTCGAGCCCGAATCGTGCCGGGCAATACGCCCCCATAGGCGTGCTGCAGATAAACGTCTAGCGCTCTCCACAGCTCGGACTGTGATGGACGTTGCCAGCCCACAATTCTGCTCCAATGCCACTTATCAGAGATGGTTTTACCGCAGATACCGATATAATAACAGAGGTACGGGCAAAACGAGGTTGAATGATGCCGGCTCTATCTGAACAAGTGTTGGTCGTTGAGGATGACCCCGAAATCAATGAACTCGTCGGTGCCTTCGTCCGCATCGCGGGCTTCAGCTATTCATCAGCCCTTAACGGCGCCACCGCCCTCAGCAAAGCCGGCGCGCAAGGAACTGTCCTGATCCTCCTGGACATCATGCTCCCTGACGTCGATGGCTTTGAGGTCTGCAGGCAACTCAAGGAGCAGGTCCAGACCCGCGATATCCCCGTCGTCATGTTGACCGCCCTCGATCGCGATGAGCATGTCCGCCGCGGAATGGAGTGCGGGGCGGCCGCCTATCTCGTCAAGCCCTTCGAGCCCGATCGATTGATCGAAGTCATCCAGAAAAATGCAAAACCCAACCGCGATCGACACAACGACCACGCCTAACTCATCCCCGCAAACCCTTTAATCGAGCGCCGCGTGCCAGAAAAGCGTCACGCTCTCCTTCACCAGATCATGATTCGACTGACGGTGCGTATCCAGCCCCGTCAGTTGAAATCCCAGCTTCAACAGAAAATGGGCCGCCGGAACATTGTTCGTCAGCGTCCGAGCTGATACCGCCCTCAGCTGCAGTTCCCGCGCGTGCTGGATCGCCTGGCACAACAGCGTGAACCCAATCCCCTGCCGCCGATGCTCGTAGTCCACCCGAAGGTCCATCAGACGCAATACCCCGGTGGTCGGCCACGGCTGCGCAACCAGCGACGCGACCACCACGTCCTCATGCTCGGCTACCAGCGCCAGACCCTCATCCGCGCCCGATGCAATCTGCCGAAGCGCATAAGAAACCTCGTCTCCCAGCGGATTGGCCGAAATCAGCTTCTCCCGCAGAGTACGCTCCTCAATCCGCCACACGGGCGCAAGATCCTCCCCGGAACAGTGCAGATGCAGATAACCCGTCGATTCAATCGTGCCGTCAATCTCGCTTAACTGCAATGTGTCTGCGGAACGGGCCGGACGAATCTGCATCACCCTATTATAGAGATCCCCCGACTGCTCGTCAGCCGCCCCATAGCTCCGACAACTGCGGCCGCGACCCCACAAGCTCCGGAATCTCCGCTATCAACTCCACCCGCCGCCGCAAATACGATTCCCATGCCCCCCACTCTGCCTTCTTCGCCGCCAACGCAAAGAACGCCTGCGTCCGCGCCGATCTCCCGGCCGGCATCAGCTCCGCCAGTGGCAGCTTCTGCGCCAAACCACTGAGCATCTCACGCCAGCCGCCGATCCGCGATAAATAGTCCGTCTGGATTGCCAGCATCTCCAACGCTTCACTCAGCGAAAGACGATCACTGTACAACGAAGACAGCACGCCGTAGGTCCCCCAAAGATCGTCCAACTCCAGCAGCGAATCGGCAAGGATCAGTCGGCTTTCCCGAGTCAACTCGCCTGCCTCGCCCAGACCACGCGACAACAGCGTCTGGCAAAGCAAGGCCGCTTCGGCATGCCGCCTCTGCGCATGACGCAAAACCGCCAGATAATGGAGCGCCCGCAACTTCATCCCGCCAAACAACGAAAACGAACGCAACGACCGCTCAATTACCCGCTCCGCCTCCTCGTATTGCCCCGCTGCGATCAGCGCCGGTGAGCCCGCCGCCAGACGCGTCCACTTCATGCTTCGGTAACTCAACAACACCCAGATCAGCGCCACCACGCTCAACGCCAGCGACGGAGCGATCACCCGCTGGCTGAAAATCGTCTCAACAAAAAGTGAAAACACCGCCGCGGCGAACAACGCTGCCTTGACCACCGAACTGAGCGCCATGTCTCGACGCAGCCGAGCTATCGTCAGTTCCGTCGGTGTCATCTCGCCTCCGACGGAATGACCGCAGCCTGATACCGCCCCGCCAACGCCGCCGCCTCAGCGTATCGCCGATGCAGCTCCAACTCCGACGCCAGAAGCGTCGCGCATTCGTACGCGCTCTGCGCCTCCGACTTCCGATCGAGCAGATCATACGCCCGCGCAATCAACGCATACGCGTCCGACAACCGGTGACCCAGTTGCCCCTTGAGTTGCCCAACCCTCTCGTTGAACAACTCAATCGCTTCACGAGGATGCCCCGTCTTCACGTCCCGATATATCTCAACCAACGCCAGACCCGCCGAATTCGATGCCGCCGAATCCCTCCGAAGCTCGTTGATCGCCCGGTCCGCGTCGTACAGCCGATCGTCGTGAAGCAAGGCCATCGCCCGCCCCAGACGCAGCGAATGCACTAATCCCTCATCCTGGTAGTCCCTCTGCAATAGATGATCGTATACCGCGATCGCGTCCGAATAACGATGGTACCGGCTCAACACCGCACTCAGATACAGCAGCATCTGCACCTGCGATTGCGGCGATCTCGCCGGACGCGACAGCATCCTCTCCAGCATCATCGCCGCCTGCTCCCAACGCCTCAACTGAATCAACTCCTCCGCGGCCTGCATCTCGCTCTGTTCCTGCCGGACCAACTTGGCCGCATGACTCGCCATCACCCCCATCGTGATCACCACCGCCAACATCCCCACAATTGAAAATGCCTGCGGTAGCAGCGGCGACGATGACGACGAGGCCACCACGCTCATGATCAGCACCACGAAGAACGCGCCCGTCACATACGAAAACCCCCGACCAGCATCACGCGGAATGCTCCGCTCTATCAGGTCCGGTACATCCAGAAACGCGCGACTGCTCGATTCTCCTGTCATCGCAACTCCACCCCAGGTTGTATAAGCGGTCCAACCGTTTCTTTCCAGTACCGCTCAGCGGCCTCTTCCCGCTTGACCACCATTTCGTCCATCTTGCTCAGTTCGTCCACCGGGTCCATCGCCGGCCGCGCATCGAGCACCGCCGCGATCCGCATTCGCTCGCCATGACGCAACACAATCAAATGAACCGTCTGCCCAGGTTTGAAACGCCGCACTGCCACCGAAAAGGCCTCCTGCCGAATCGGTCTGGCCAGCGGCGATTCTTCAATGTCGAGGATCATGTCGCCGTCCCGAAGATAACGATATCCGGCGAATCCCGCGAAACGCGATTCGATCACAATCGCGGTCGGTGAAACCGCGTCCGCGATCGCCGACATCCGCACCCCCAAAAAACCCTCCTGCGCCCGATCATATTTCTCCCCGGACAGGTACACGTGAGGCACTATCTCCCGAAGCGCCGCCAACTGTGAGGGCTCCAGCGGCAAGGCTTCCCGAATGGCCGCAACAAGTTCCGGTAACTCGGCCCGCGACAAGCCCATCAGCTGATCTCTCGCCTTCTCCCGAACCGCCGCATCCGTGTCCCCCAACATCGCCAACGCCACTCGCGCCTCCGCCGGACGCGTCGCCGAAACCGCTCCCCCCACCGTAGAACCCCAAAAAACACAGAACGCCACCCACGCAACCAGCGGCTCACGCCCACGCCAAAACAACGCACCCTTGAGTGCCATCCGGACCCTCTCCAAAAACTCCCTCATTATTGGCAATACCAGACTAGACGGCCAGCAGATCTATGAGTCTCTGGCTTGACCGCGCCAGCCATGCCGTCTTCCGTTGCACCATCTGCAAAAATGGCCCACCCTCAATCCGACCGAACGAACCCGAAATCGCGATCGGAAGAACTGACTCCGCAATCAACGCTTCAATCATCAGGTGCGGCATCACCTGCACCTCCGCGTCCGAAATCAGATTCAAATCGTCATAACCCCGTATGAAACGCTTGAATCGCGACTCGTCCACGTAATCCGGCCAGTTCTGTGGCTGGTCATCCGGCGCGATCATCGAAAACTGCAGGGCGCCGTTGGCGATGTCCAGAATGCGAGGCAACAGCCTCGCCGAGTCATAATCAATGACCGCCACAACCCGATTCTCCCGAAACAGCATGTTCCCCGGATGCCAGTCAGCGTGAACGTATTGCTTCGGCCAACTCGAAATCCCCGCTCTCTCCACCTCCCTCGCTGCCTCCAGGTAACACTCGTGAAGACCGCTCAGAATCGCCGGAAGCTCCGACGTCGTCGCCGGTATCGCCGTGAACGCGTGCTCAATCGAGGACTGATTATGGTAGCTTGCCGACGGAGGATGGTAGTCCGAGTGAAACAGCTCCAGCAGCTTGTGAAACAACGCAAGAACCCTCCCTGCCTCCAGCGTCGCCTCCAGCGTCTGCGGATAAACCTGCCCGGGAATGTACTCGAACAACTCATAGCACGACCCCTGACATTGCAGCATCGAGCGATTCTCGCCTTTCGTCCGAATCAGGTGCGGCAACGGAAACTGCTTGGCTGCCAGAAACTCCTGCAACGAGTGGCTGAAAACAACCTTCCCCGTATCGTCCTTGCCGCGGGCGCGACGCTTCAAAAGAAACTTCCCCTGCTCGCTCGTAATCAACAGCTTCGGCGCCTTCCGCGATCCACGCGGAAATTTCGCCACCGTCTGGATGATCCCAATGTCATAGTGCGAAAGAACGATCGCTAACTCCTCCGCCGCAAATGTCTCCCGCTCGGTGGCCGGAAATTGACCCGTCCCGGACAAAGACGATTGCGATGGAGGAATCGGCGACATGACCGCAGGATAGAGCGCTCGACCAACGAAGGCAATCCGGCTGCCACGACTCACGCTGCCGCGCGACCCGATTGCAGCAGGTCCAGTGGCCGACTCCGCACCGCGCTCACCGCGGGAAACACCGCCGCCACTACCGCAACCAACAAGATGATCCCCACTCCCATCCAGATGATCGGCCACGGTATCGCCACCGGCGGCGTGAAACCGATCAAAACCGCCGCCAGCCGGTGAGCGTCTGCAAATAGAAGAAACCCCGCCCCCAAACCCAGTACCGAACCCACTATCCCCAACAGAAACGCCTCCGCCAAAACCATCCGTAGCAACTGCAGCCGGGTCACGCCGATCGAACGCAGAATCCCGAACTGCCATTGCCTCCCCCGAATCGACGCCATGATCGTGTTCGTCACCCCCAGCGATGCCACCGCGATCGCTGCCAGCGCCACCGACGATAATACCAGCAACAACCGCCGAAAATTCTGCTGAATGTGATGCTTGATGTGCCGCACGTCCCCAACCAAAAACCCGAATCGCCCCAATAGCTTCCGAACTTGCAGCATGTTCAACGCGCTCGGAAGGATGCCCCCCGATGCCGGCACGCTCGCCGGCTGAGATGCCGGCTCCTCCATCCGCTGACTCAACAACGCCGCCAGGTCCTCCCGCTCAATTCCAGGCTTCAAATTCGCCGCAAATAGGTTCACACGGTCAACCCCAAAATCCCGCCGGGCATCCTCTATCGAACCACACACGCTCGCGATCGTACGCTGCTCCAATTGCAACCCCATGTCAAAACCCGATGCGATCACGTCCAAACCCGGCGACCAGATCACCGCCGCGATCGTGTACTCCACCGTCCCCTGCATCGTAGTCTTCAACGGCAATCTGTCCCCGACATGCAGGCCCTTTAACTCCCGAAACTCGTTCGTCACCATGATGTGCCGACCCGACTTCAGCATCCGAGCCGCGTCGGCGGCATTCCCCTCCCGGTACTCGAACTCAATCATCTCCAGCCCTCGTTCAGGATCAATGCCGAAAAACATCGTTGCGTCCGGCAAAAACTCCGTCGAACCCAGACTGAACAACCGTATCCCCAACTGCGGCGACGCAATCGCGATCGGCAGAACCTGGCCTGGCAGAATCCCCGGAATTGTCTCCAACACGCCCTGTTGCCTCTCGTCCAAACCGAACGGCGCTACGATGAAAACGTCCGGAAATTTGTCCGGCAACCGCCAACCCGCCAAAGCCGATGTGCCCTGCGCCTGCATCACCACCAGGATCGCCAGACCCACCATCAATGCCGCCGCCGTCCCCGCCGAACGCCACAACGC
Source organism: uncultured Tepidisphaeraceae bacterium (assembly GCA_964451955.1). Taxonomy (GTDB): domain Bacteria; phylum Planctomycetota; class Phycisphaerae; order Tepidisphaerales; family Tepidisphaeraceae; genus JAPLNB01. The sequence goes on along the minus strand of CAYVKG010000030.1, from coordinate 23,382 downwards.
CCCCGACAACTGCTGGCGTAACAATGCGTAATCCAGCCCCATCGCCACCGCCACAACCCGGCCAAATGTCCGCTCCACTATCCACACGAGCGCCGGTCCCAGCAGAAAAAAACCGACGAACAACGCCGGCAACCCCATCGCAAAGTGCGCGTAAAACGTGAACTCACGCGATACCCCAGGCATGAAGCATACGATCGGATCCACACCGATCAGCAATAGGCCGGCCCCCGCCGCCTGCCACGGCGAACTCGCCCGCGGAACTCGCCCCAGCGGCGACAGCGCCTCCAACGGGCTGACACGCATCGCGCTCCACGCCGGTAAAAAACTCGCCGCCACCGACGCGACAATCATCCCACCCGCACCAAATAGAATCCCCCCAATGTTCACCACCGCCCCGGCCGTGAAAATCGCCTCATGATACCGCGCCAAAACCTGCATCCACACAAGCCCCAGCGGAACCCCAATCGCCGTACCCCCAATCGATAACAGAATCCCCTCATACACCACCAGCCGCCCAATCTGATATCGGTCCGCACCCACCGCCCGCAACATCGCCAGCGTCCGAGACCGCTCCGCAACACCCATCGATAGCGTCGCAAACACGATGAACGTCGCCGCCAGCATCGCCACCCCGCCACCCATGTAGCTCAGAATCTCAATCCCGCCCAACTGCTTCTGCATCTCCTGCCGACGCTGGCTTGCACGCCTCATCCGCAACGCCGGCTCCACTGCGTCGATCGTCCCCGACCAACGACGAACAAAAGCCTCTTCGTCCGCGCTCGGCTTCAAATCTATCAACAACCGCCCAATCTTGTTCTCTCGCCCCAGAAATGTCTGAAACGTCCCCAGCGGCAGGTAAATGCTCTGCGCGTGCAACGCCAACATCACAGGCTTGTGCACAATCCCCACCACCCGAAGCTTCAGCGGCCTCTCAGGATGCAGAAGCGTGATTGCCCCCCCAACCTTCACATTCGCTCGCTCCGCAATCACCTGATCCACCACCGCCACATCCCCGCCCTCCCCCTCAAACCACTGCCCGGACTCCAGCTTGAGCGATTGAATCTGCGAATCGTCCGGCAATACCACCCCCGTCGCCACCGCCGTGCCCCCCATGAACGTCGACCCGTCCTCCACGCTTACGCTGACCGTCGCCTCAAGACGACCCACGATCGTCCGGATCGCCGGATCCCCCGACATCCGACGCGCCAGATCCTCCCCCATCACCTGGTGAGCACTACCCCTCGGCGATATGTCGATGCTCGCCGATCCCAGATAATAATGCACGAACTGCCTCAACGCCGCTTCCGCCGACGTGTACCCGCTCGTAACCGCCACCACCAGACTGATCGACAGGCCAATCGCCGCCATCGTCAACGCCGAACGCGCCTTACGCTGCGAAAATGCCGAAATCAACAGCTTCGCAACTGCAGGCATGCGGGATAATCTGGATACCCGGGTGCTCATGGTCCGTTTGCTGCTGCCTTCCATCCCTCAACCAACCGCGCTCTTGATCGATTCCTGGTATCGCGCCGCCACCTCCGCCGACGACCATTCCCCCGTCGCGAATCGGTCAACCAGCCGACCATCCTTCATCACCGCCACTTCCTGCGCATATGCCGCAACCGTCGGCTCGTGCGTCACCATCACAATCGTCTTCCCCTGAAGCAAACACAGATCCCGCAGCAACTCGCAAATCGCCTTCGAGTTCACCGAGTCCAGGTTCCCCGTCGGCTCGTCGGCTAGCACCACCGCCGGGTCCGCAATCAACGCACGCGCAATCGCCACACGCTGTTGCTCCCCTCCACTCATCACGTCCGGCCGATGCTCCCGCCGATCGCCTAGATCCAGTGCCTCCAACAACTCATTCACCTTGCCCTCCATCCTCCCGGGACTCCGACCGTCAAGCATCAGCGGCAATGCGATGTTCTCCTTCGCCGAAAGCGTCGGTATCAAATTGAACGCCTGAAACACCAGCCCTATGTGCCGCCGACGAAACAACGTCAACTCACGGTCAGACATCCGCGAAATGTCCTGATCATTCACCAAAATCCGGCCCCCGTCAGGCGGCGCCAGCCCCGCCATCAGATGCAGCAGCGTGCTCTTCCCCGAGCCGCTCGCACCCATGATCGCCAGGAACTGCCCCTCGGTCACACGCAGACTCACCGACGACAACGCCTCCACCAATCGGCTTCCCTGCGCAAACGACTTGCTCACATTCTCTACCACCAGCGGCGTCATGGGCTGTCCTTACATGAGACAACACTCTCCTCGAGTGGGTTTCATCCCACCCTTTTCCATCCCGACTGTCCTTGCGCGGACGGGTCACTATAGCGGGCGCTCACCAGCGTCACAAGACGCCCTTCAACACCCCCTGCCCCCCCGAGTCGGTTCTTCCCGGTTCGACCCCCTGCCTGCATCATCCACAACCCGGAATCCCCACGTCCCTTCGACGCTTATGCTACCATGGAGTTCCATGAGAGTACTCATCACCGCCGACCTCCATTACAACAACCCCAAATCGCGGCGGCTGGCTGACGAACTGATCGCCCAAATGATGGCCGTCCCGACCGACGCCCTCCTCGTCGTCGGCGACACCGCTACCAGCGAAGGCGATGACCTCGAACAATGCCTCTCTCGTTTCAATCCCTTCCCAGGACCCAAACTCTTCGTCGCCGGTAACCACGAACTCTGGACCCGAGGCGACGACAGCTTCCGCCTCTGGGAAGTCGATCTGCCCCGCCGCATCCGCGATCTCGGCTGGCTTTGGATCGAAACCCAGCCCTTCGTCTCCGGTGACTGGGCTGTCGCCGGCACCGTCGGCTGGTACGACTACTCCTTCGCCTGCGAACATCTCGCCATCCCCAGACGATTCTACGAACACAAAATCTCCCCAGGCGCCGCCGCTGTCGTTGGAATGACCGACCTGCTCGACAATCACCACGACGTCTCCCCCGCGATGCGCGACGTCTTCGCCCGCTGGAACGACGGCAAGTTCGTCAAACTCCAACGGTCCGATGAACAGTTCACCACCCTTCTCGCCGAAAACCTCGACCGACATCTCACCTCCCTCCAAAACACCCCCAACGTCCTCGTCGCCATGCATCATCTCCCCTTCCGCCAGATGCTCCCACCTCCCCATACCCCTCAATGGGATTTCGTCAAGGCCTTCCTTGGCTCCGATAGGTTCGGCCAGACCATCCTCAAACACCGCCACGTCAAAACCGTCGTCTGTGGCCATACCCACCTCCCCCTCGACACACACGTCCACGGCATCCACGCCTTCAATGTCGGCTCAGGATATCGCATGAAGCGATATCGCCTCATCGAACTCACCTGAGCCAATTGCTAAAACATAATGCTGAAAACTCGTCCCAAAATCGGTATGCTAAAACACATGATGCGATTTCACCTCACCCCGGCGATCATCGCGCTCGCCGCCACTGCCACCTGGGCCGCCCAGCCAGACTCCCAACACCCACCCATCCCTAAACAAATCCTCGATTCCATCTATCGAACTGAACTGGCGAACCTCTATAACCCAGCCCTCGCCCCAAAGCTCTACGACGCCCACCTCCTCCTCGAACAGTTCTTCGCCTCCCCCCAGGCCAAAGACCGAAAGGCTATCCTCGCTCAGATCAAAGCCACAGGCATCGACGCCAACATACTCGGCCGACTCGTCAGAATCCGCCTCGATTGGCAACAACTCGATCCGGGCGTCTACTACGTCAATGAACGCGTCGGACCCCATGACGTGATCTACTTCTTCGGCGTCCCAAAAGGCTACGACCGCGCAAAACCCTGGCCTATGGTCATCAAACTCCCCGGCACACACGCCTTCACAACCGAGCCTCCTCCCAACGCCCAACAGGTCCAGGACCTCTATACCGCCTGGATCCAGGAGGAACTCCGCGATCACCCCGACGCCATCGTCCTCATGCCCCTCATGAATATCACCGAAATCTGGGGACCAAGCTACAAGGGCGTCAATAGCGTCATCCAGCCCATGCTCCACATCGCCGGCCGCGCCAACATCGACCCCGCCAAAGTCTACCTCCTCGGCCACGCCATGTCCGCTCACGCCACCTGGAACCTCGCCCTCCACTTCCCTACCTACTTCGCCGCCATCAACCCCCTCGCCGGCGGCGCCAGCCTCCCCTTCCAACGCCTCCGCATGATCTCCCTTGGCAACATCCGCGCCGTCGTCTGGCATGACGCCGACGACCAGAATGTCAAAGTCCAGTCCTCTCGCGAACTCGTCGCCATCCTCAAACAACTCAAGTACGACGTCATCTACGACGAAACCACCGGCGTCGGTAGCACCCCAACCCCGGAAATCTCCAACAGACTCTATTCCCAGATGCGAGCCAAGACGCGGTCCCTCTATCCCAAACAGGTCGCACTCGCCTCCAACCGACCCGACATCCTCCTTAATCGCAATGACTGGCTACAGGTCTACCAGATGATGACGCCCGGAAAGGAAAAAAAAGCCAGCATCGCCTATGGCACCGGCACCATCACCTTCCAGGAAAACTCCTATTCCGTCACCGCCTCCATCACCGCACCCAATAAGATCGAGTTCACCTGCAAAAACCTCGAACTGCTCCGATTCTACCTCAACGACCAGATGATCGACTTCTCCAAGCCCGTCACCGTCACCATGTTCGGCCGGCCCAAATTCTCCGGCATCGTCCAGCCCAGCATCGACGAAATGCTCGCCGATCAACTCTTCATCGGCCGCGGCTGGCGATATTACACCGGCGTCATCGATATCGACTTCAATGTCCCCTCGCCCCAGTCACGCCCAACCACCCGATCCGGAAAAATCGAGTACACCCCGCCCAACTGATCTCAATATATGCCCACACTCGCGGTTAAAGTCGTGCCCGGTGCTTCCCGAACTCGCGTCGCAGGACCCTATGGCGACGGGATCAAAGTCCATGTCGCCGCCGCCGCCGAAAAAGGTAAGGCCAACCACGCCGTCATCCAACTGCTCGCACAGACTTTCGGAATCCGTCCCAATCAGATCCAACTCCTCCAAGGCCACAACCAGCCCCGAAAGCTCTTCCTTCTCACCGGCATCGAGCAGGCTGATCTGGACGCCAAACTCGCCGCGACTTAGCCCCACCCCCCCGTCTCCACGCCCATGCCAACCCATCCTCCCTCTCACTGTGGTGACGGTCCTCCCAATTGCCGATACAATATCCCTGGCGACGTCGAACGGTTCCCAATGCCCGGTAACCGCTACCTCGCGCCAGTCTCCAACGGCCTTTCACCCACGGAAGGCAGAAGGGCATCCTTATGAAAACAATGATCGCTGTCCTACTCCTCCTCTCCGGCTCAGTCACCCAAGCCCAGACCACACGCCCCGCTCCACCCACCTCACGCCCGGCGGCAGCCGCCCCTTCCGTCGACGATATGTTCAAACAACTCCTCGTTCCCTCACGCCCCATCCCCAGACCCCTCGAACCCGCCCGCGATGTCCCCCAAACCGACATCAGCAGCAACCGCGCCGTCGCGCCCAACGCGCCACGCCTCAACCTCATCCGCGAAGGCACCATCGTCTTTGACCGCCGCGGCCGTCTGAACCGCACCATCGACGGCCAGTACGAATTCCATTTCGAGGCCGACGCCCAAACCATGAAAGATCCCCCAATGGTCATCCTCCCCAACCTCAAACTCATGGCCATGGAAACCGCCATCAAAACCAACACCCGCGAACTCCGCTTCAGCATCACCGGCATGGTCACCGAGTACAACGGCCGCAATTACATCCTCCTCGACAAGGCCGTCGTTGTCCCGGAATAAAACCCTATGTCCCTCTCCTCGCCTCTCTGGCTGCTTGCCCTCCTCCCATGGGCCGCTGCCGTCCTGCTCCTGCTCCTCGGCCGCCTTAAACGCGTCCCCGTGCCTTTCCTCCAGCTCTGGCAAGGCCCTGAAGCCATCCCCCGCCGACGAAAAGGCATCCAACTCCCCCCAATCTGGATCCTCCTTGCCATCCTCGCTACCCTCCTTGCCATCCTCGCCGCCTCACAACCCGTCATCCGCACTCCCCTTACCGGCCCTCCCCTCACCATCCTCATCGACCGCGGCATCACCATGTCCGCCGGCAAACCGGTCCCACGATTCCATGAAGCTGTCGACCTCGCCTTCGAACCCATCAACCAGGCACTCCGGCTCGGCCCCGTTGAGCTCCGCGCCGTCCCCCCAATTGCCCCCATCCACACCGACCGATCCCATTGGACTGCCCTCGCCAAGGCAATCCCACCCACCGCCATCAACACCGCCCCTTCGCTGCGAGCAGCCTTGCTCCAAACGCTGGCTCAGCCCTCCACAATCGTCGTCGTCCTCTCCGATCAGCCACTCAACATCCAAAACGAACGCCTCGTCCAAATTCCTCCCCAATCACTGCCCCAAAATGTCGCCATCACGCACTTCGCCGCCCGACAAAACCCCACTCCCCAGGTCATGCTCCGCATCCGAAACGACTCCCCAATCACCACCGCCCGCCTCCGCATCTCCTCGGATGGCGCCCAACTCACCGAGACGCCCATCCAACTCCCTCCCAATGCCCAACGTGACCTCTTTGCCGATCTCCCTTCGCTCGGCCGATCATTGGCCGCTACCCTGGACGTCGATGACGACTGGGCCGCCGACAACCATGCCTTCCTGCTCCGACAGTCCGCCTGGCCCATCGTCGAGCCTCACGTTACGCTGCCGCCCGAGATCGACCGAATAGTCCAACTCTATTCCCGGCTGCGCCCCCCCTCGCCAGATTCCAAACACCTCGCCATCGTCGCACCCCACGATTCCCTGCCCGCCAGTGATCCCGCCGCCATCCTCGCCCAGACCGCCGCCTCCGCCACCGCAACCCAGCCTTCGCAACCGCTCCGCGTCATCGACCATCCCATCACAAATGCCGTCTCCAATTGGCCCGCCATTGACCCCCCACAACCGCCCAGCGACCCCAACTGGCAAACCCTCGTCAGCAACAACGGCCGACCACTCGTCGCCATCCGCGATACCCCCTCACGCGCCGTCTGGATCGGATTCCATTCCTCCCCTTGGGCCACCACCCCCGATTTCGCTATCTTCTGGATCAATGTCCTCAATTGGCTCGGCCAAGGATCACACGCCTACTCCGCCCACCTCACCCGTTCCCTCCCAGCCTCCTGGCAATCCATCCAATCCGCCGACCCCACCCCCCCCCGCGCCCCCGGGCGCTGGCCCCGCCGCGTACAACTCGCCCCAGGCGCCCTTCAG
>CAYVKG010000030.1:0-16112 GCA_964451955.1 uncultured Tepidisphaeraceae bacterium | reverse complement strand
AACTCGCCGATGGCTCCATGCTCGCCCTCAATGCCCCGACCTTCCCCTTCGCCAACCCGCTTCCCTCGGACTGGCGCCAGACTCTCTATCACGCCGCCCGATCTGCCCATAACCCCCACAGGGGCCTACCTCTCGCCCCTTTCATGCTCTTGGCCGCCATCGCCGTCGTCACCCTCTCCGCCCTGACCTGGAAGCCGCCTCAGCCCACTTCCCGACCCGCCCCGCAGCCGCCCAAACTTCTTGACACCCCCGCCTGACCTTCGTACTGTCTAAATCAGAAACGGGCTGCCGGTTCGCACTGATGTCCAGGGCGATCATAGCTGCCCATCGTCCCCCGTTCAGCGGCGCTTTTGCCGGGGAATAACCCTATGCCCGAATCACCAACTCGGCTTAATGTCACCCAGCAAAAGGATGTCTCCATCGTCGAGTTCACCGAGAACAAAATCCTCGACGAAATGAACATCACCGACATCGGCAACACCCTCGACAGCCTCGTCGTGGCAAAAGATCGCCCAAAACTCCTCCTTGACTTCGCTAACGTCGAACACCTCTCCTCCGCCGCCCTTGGCATGCTCATCGAAGTCAACAACAAACTCAAACACCAGAATGGCCAACTGCGGCTGGCTGCAATCCGGCCTCAGATCATGGAAGTTTTTGTCATCACAAAGCTTAATCGGTTGTTCCGCATCAGCGATACCCGCGCGGAGGCATTGGCGAGTTTCGATTAGTCCCTGCTTCGCAGACGCCTTTCGGCTTCCTGCCGATAATCGTGATGCGGGCCACGCGGCATCCGGCCGCGACGGGGTGCGCAACCTCGTGTTTGTGATCAGTGCTTCCTGAATAGTGCAGGCTCAGGTGGCTTATTGCCAAATGGACCCAGCGTTGGATACTCCTCTCCGATTTGTCATCCACTCCGACTTCGCGGAGGCCCGCCAAGTCCAGCACGCCATCATTGACCAGGTCTCACGACGACATTATGGCCCAGATGCTACCTTCGCCATCCGCCTCTCCCTCGAAGAAGCTCTCATTAACGCCATCAAACACGGAAACAAGTTCGACCCCAAAAAAACCGTCCGCATCGAAGCTTCCATCACCCCAAAGGCCACCGAAATCGTCATCGAAGATCAGGGCGCAGGCTTCCAACGCGCCTGCGTACCCGATCCCACTTCCGACGAAAACATTGAACGCCTCCACGGCCGCGGCGTCATGCTCATCGAGTCCTATATGGACGAAGTCCATTGGGAATGTGGCGGACGTCGCGTCCGAATGATCCGAAAAAACACCGAGTCCCGCGCTTAGTCCCATTTCCTGCCCCCACCATGCTCCAACTCCCTTCTCTCACCGATGCACCCCTCCACCGTAACCCATGGGCTAACTGCATCCTGCTCCTGGCCAACGTGGCTGCCTTCGCACTCCAGACATACCGCCCCGATTCCACGACCCACTTCATGCTCGACGCCAGTTCACTACACCTCACACAATTCCTCTCCTATGCCTTCCTGCACATCAGCCCCGGCCATCTCCTCTTCAACCTCCTCGTCCTCTGGATGCTCGGAAACAACATCAACGACCGCCTCGGACATCTCGGATACCTCGCCTTCTACCTGGCCGCTGCCGTCTTCTCCGCAATCGGCTTCCTCGCCGTCGGAGGTCAAGCCATGGTCGGCGCCAGCGGTGCCATCGGCGGCGTCATGGGCGCCTACCTCGCCCTATATCCACGTTCCAACATCCGCCTGAAATTCGCCTCACTCGCTCTCGACTCCCCAGCCATGTACTTCATCAGCCTCTTCTTCGCCTACAACGTCTTCATGAGCTTCGTCGGCGAGATCACCGTCCAACAAGTCGCCTACCAGGCCCATATCGCAGGCATGATTTTCGGTTTCACCATCGGCATCGCCCTCCTCAGGCTTTCCCTCCTGCCACCCGACCATCTCGATCTCCTCGCCATCATCCACCAACAACACTGTCGCTAGGACTCCAATACCTGATCCTCATCCGCTCCTATGCCATCTGGCACAAGAAAACTCGACGCCCGGTTACCTCTCCTCCTCGCAAACTCCTTCCGGCAATCATCTTCCATCCCGCCCGCTTGCCATACTCACTTCCTCACTCCACCGAGACATATTGACCCTCCCCCTTGCCTGCCAATCCTCTCATGTGCCACACCGTGTCCCTGATTCCGCCATTTCATGCCACATTTGCTGTTCCTCCAACCTCGGTTGATTCCCAGATTCGCCATTTAAGTCTCTATCCCCAAATGCCTTAGAGAATTCTAGACCCATGCGTGGCATGAGTATTGCTAACCACATCCACGCTGGCGTGTCTGGTCTACAGCCAGTAGTCAGCAATGGGTGGAGGTTGTCATATGCTGTATGCGGCTTCGTCTCTGTACCACACAAATCTGGCTCTCCTTGGCGAGAAGATGCGCCTCGAGACCTCTCAGTTCCTCGCAGTCCATCTCGATGCCAAGTCCCTCATGCGCAGAGTCTCCGCTAAACTCAATTACCCACGCCGACCCGACTGGCCTGCCCAAGACCCCGCCGACAAGCCCCCAATAGACCATCTCCACGACGCCAATTTCAGCTGAATCAGTCCCCTCGCTTCTGCCTGACTGCATCCGACCCGACCTCTCGCTCTCAGCCCACCTCGCGCAGCCGGCAGGACCACAAACCGCAAACCTCCCAATCCCCACCAACCCCATCCCCGCCGCCTCGCCTTCCCTGTCGATCGGCTCAACCCCCTCATTGCGACTTCATCGCCAACCGCCATGCCTCCCATCCGCACCTCGCCCCGCCACGACCCGCCACAAAACCTGCGCTCAACACCATCGCTTATTGCATTTTTGCCTTGAACCCTGCCCTCCGCTCGCTATCATGCCGTATAAGGGTTCATGTACGGATCACCGACTGGGGGGTGTCCGCTCAGGCGGCGTCCATTTCCACTCTCTCTGGGGGAACCATGGGGACCATCTTCCCGAAAATCACTGTCGTCACGCCCAGCTACAACCAGGGCGAGTTTCTCGAACAAACCATTCGCAGCGTCCTCTGCCAGAACTACCCAAACCTCGAATACATCGTCCTCGACGGCGGCTCCCAGGACAGCTCGCCAACCATCATCAGAAAATACGCCCACCGCCTCGCCTACTGGCGCAGCAGTCCCGACCGCGGACAAGCCGCCGCCATCCACGAAGGCTTCCGCATCGCCACCGGACAAATCATGTGCTGGGTCAATTCCGATGACCCCCTCGCCGCCGGCTCACTCGATGCCGTCGCTCAGTTCTTCAACCACAACCCAAACGCCGAGGTCGTCGTCGGAGAAGTCTGCCTCATCGACCGCGTCGGCCGACCCATCGCCTACCTCAGCGAGCCCGGCTGGAATGCCGCCTGGCAACTCTATGTCCGAAACTGCATCCCCCAATCCAGCGTCTTCTGGCGACGATCCCTCTACCAACGCGTCGTCGGCATCAACGCCAGCCTCCAGTTCGCAATGGACTACGACCTCTGGTTCCAGTTCTTCCACCAAACCCGCTTCTGGTTCCTCCGCCGACTCCTCTCCTATCAACGTCAACATGGCCTTACCAAAACCTCCACCATCCAGCATATCGCCAACACCGAAAAACCCGCCGTGGCTCGATTCCATCTGCCCGGCTTCCCCCCTCCAACCCCCTTCAGACATTGCTCCTGGCGAGTCCATCGCATCATCAAAAAAATCGCCGCCGGTAGCTACCTCCGCGGCCTTCTCCAGTACCACGCCCAACTCCGCGCCTGGCAATCCACCGCTACCGCCCGACCCGGCGACCTCGCCTCGCCTGCAGGACCCCTCTGGACCCTTCACTCCCACTCCACAGAACACAACCCCATCTGAAAACCCCTCAAAAAACACCGCCTCACACTTGCCTCTGTCCCAAAACGCTCCGCGTCTCCCGGACCCAACCATCACCCCTGCGGCATTCTCAGCCAGACCCCAGTCTCACCCTCTCCTGTCCCATCACACCCTCCGCCGATATCATGCCCCCATGCGCCCACACATCGTCTCCCTCGCCATCGTATTCTCTCTCTACAGCCTCGCCTGCCAACCCCACTCCAACACCCAGCCCCAATGGTATAAGGGTAACCTCCACGCTCATTCCCTCTGGTCCGATGGCGACGAGTTCCCCGAAGTCGTCGCTGAATGGTACCGCTCAAATGGCTACCACTTCCTCTGCCTCTCCGACCATAATGTCTTCCAAACCGGCGAACGCTGGCTTAACCAATCCGCCCTCAACAAGAAAAACGCCCAGCCCGCACTCAACCGCTACCTCGGACGTCTCTTCTGGCCTGCCAAGACCCGCGGCCAACCGTCCCATGGCTCCTTTGCCGTCCGTCTCCGCACTTTCGACGAAATCGCCGCCCGCCTCAACGCTCCCGAACGCTTCCTCCTCATCCCGGGCGAGGAAATCAGCGACTCCTTCCTCGGACATCCCGTCCACCTCAATGCCTTCAACATCTCCCAGACCATCCCACCTCAGCGCGGCCAAAGCATCACCAACACCATCGACAACAATATCGCCGCAATACCACAACCCTCCAATTCAATCGCCCTCATCACCCTCAATCACCCCAACTTCGGCTATGCCATCAACGCCAAACAACTGGCCGATTCCAATGCCCGGATCTTCGAACTCTACAACGCACACCCCTCCGTCAATCACCTCGGCAACTCCACCCACCCCTCGGTTGAACGTATCTGGGACCTCGCCAATACCATCCGCATCGCTCACCTCAAACGCCCTCCTCTCTTCGCTACCGCTGCCGACGATGCACACAACTACCACGCCGTCGCTATCAACAAAGCTAACCCGGGCCGCGCCTGGATCATGGTCCGCGCTAACTCCCTCTCCACCTCCCAAATCCTCTCCGCTATCTCCGCCGGTCACTTCTACTCCTCCTCCGGCGTCACCCTCTCCGATATCCGCACCTCCCCCAACAAACTTGAACTCGACATCGCCCCTGACCCGGGCGCCGTCTATACCACCCAGTTCATCGGAACCCTCGCCAACAACCTCGACCACGTCGGTATCGTCCTCGCTACCACCGTCGGACTCCATCCCGCCTACTCCTTCAAGGGAAACGAACTCTACGTCCGCGCCGTCGTCACCTCCAGCAGATCTCCCAACCGACCAGCCTACCCCGGCCAGCTCCAACAGGCCTGGACCCAACCCGTCACGCCGTCTCAACTCACCTCTTCCCCATCATCCATCCCCAACCCAAAGCCCTGATCGCCACGCCTCCCTCAACCATCCCCTCCTTCGCTCTGCCCTTGCAACCAATCCCGCCTTCCCTGATATACTCAACAAACCACCACCATGCCCAAGTCCTTCTACATCATTGACGGACATGCCCAGATCTTCCGCGCCTACTACGCACCCTTCCGCGAACTCTCCAGCCCCGCCGGTGAACCCACCAAGGCCACCTTCGTCTTCACTCAGTGGCTCCTCAACCTCATCGCCAACCGAAACCCCGATTACCTCGCCATGGTCATCGACACCGGATCGGCTAACCTCGAACGCACACGCCTCTACCCCCAGTACAAAGCCAACCGCGCCCCGGCCCCGGAAGACCTCGCGCCCCAGGAACAACGCATCATCCGAATCGTCCGCGATGCCGGTATCCCCGTCTTCGCTCACACCGGATTCGAAGCCGATGACCTCATCGCCACCATTGCCGCTCTCCTCCCTCCCTCCGATTACGAACTCTTCATCGTCTCCAAAGACAAAGACCTCCGACAACTCCTCTCCCAAACCGTCAAAATGTACGACATGCAGACCGGCGAAATCACCGACCTCGCCAAAATGCAGGCACTCTGTGGCTATGCCCCCAACCAGGCCGTCGAAGTCCAAACCCTCACCGGCGACTCCACCGACAACGTCCCGGGTATCCCCGGCGTCGGCGAAAAAACCGCCGCCAAACTCATCGCCAAGTACGGCGCCGCTGACCAGGTCCTGAAACACCTCGACGAACTCACCCCAAAACTCCGCGAAAAATTCCAGAAATACGCCCACGTCCTCCCCCTCACACGCAATCTCGTCACCCTCCGTTCCGATGTCCAAATCGACAATTTCAACATCGACCGCTGCGCCTTCCGTGGACTCAATGCCTCCGCCATCCGCCACCATCTCCAGGAACTCGGCTTCACAACCCTCATCAAACGCCTCGATGCCCTCTCCCCAACACCCCCCAACCACCAAAACCCCTCCACAAAAACCCCTCCCAAACTCCCTTTCGCCGATTCCCTCTTCGGCCCCAACCCCCCCTCAACCAACTCCCAAATCCCCCCCTCTCCCCCAACGACCTCCGATAACTGCGACTACCGCCTCGTCAATACCCCCGCCGCCCTCGCCCTTTTCCTCCAACAACTCAAACTCCAGAACGCCTTCGCCTTCGATACCGAAACCGATGCCCTCGGCCCCATGAACTCCAACCTCATCGGCATGAGCTTCTCCTGGCAGCCCGCCACCGGCTACTACATCCCCATCCGCGGACCCGCCGGCTCCGTACTCCTCGACCCCCAACAGACCCTCGCCGCCCTCAAACCCTTCCTCGAAAACCCCAACCTCAAAAAAATCGGCCATAACATCAAGTACGACCTCCTCGTCATGCGCAACGCCGGCATCGACCTCCGCGGCATCGACTTCGACACCATGATCGCCGCCTTCCTCCTCGACTCCAGCCGAATCCTCTACGGCATCGACCGCCTCGCTCTCGACCTCCTCCATTTCCAAAAAATCCCCACCTCCGACCTCATCGGTAAAGGAAAAGACCAGATCCGCATGGATCAATGCCCCCTCGAACAGGTCACCCGATATGCCTCCGAAGATGCCGACATCGCCTTCCGACTCGCTCAACTCCTCCGCCCCCAATTGGCACAAAACCCCTCCCTCCAAAAACTCAATGACGACATCGAAGTCCCACTCATCCCTGTCCTCGCCGATATGGAATTCAACGGCATCGCCATCAACCCCGATGCCCTCAAAGAACAATCCAGAGTCCTCTCCCAACGCGCCGATCTGCTCCGCAACGAAATCCTCCATGCCGCCGGCTCCGATTTCAACCCCGACTCCCCCAAACAACTCGCCGACGTCCTCTTCAATCGCCTCAGACTACGCGTCATCAAACGCAATAAGACCGGCCCCTCCACCGACGTCGAAGTCCTCGAAAAACTCGCCTCCGAACATAAAGTCCCCCGTCTCATCCTCGAATACCGCTCCCTCGTCAAACTCATCAACACCTACCTCGACAGCCTCAACGACTTCGTCAATCCCAAGACCGGCCGCATCCACGCCTCCTTCAACCAGACCGGCGCCGCCACCGGACGACTCTCCTGCTCCGATCCAAACCTCCAGAATATCCCCATCCGAACCGACGAGGGCGCCCGCATCCGCTCCGCTTTCGTCCCCGCCGACCCCCAACACAACCTCCTCCTTACCGCCGACTACTCCCAGATCGAACTCCGCATCCTCGCCCACTACACCCTCGAACCCGCACTCCTCCGCGCCTTCCAAAACGACGAAGACGTCCACGCTGCCGTCGCCGCCGAAGTCTTCAACGTCCCCCTCGACAAAGTCACCAAACAACAACGCGCACAAGCCAAAATCGTCAACTTCGGCATCATCTACGGCATCAGCGCCCAGGGACTCGCCCGACGCATCGAAGGCATCTCCCTCGCCGCCGCCCAGTCCCTCATCACCGCCTACAACCTCCGCTTCCCTTCCATCCATAAATTCATGCTCGAATGCGTCCAAACCGCCGAAACCTTCGGCTACGTCCAAACCATCCTCGGCCGCCGAAGACTAATCCCCGAACTCAAAAGCCCCGTCCTCTCCCAACGCAACGCCGGCCAACGCATCGCCATCAACTCCGTCATCCAAGGCTCCGCCGCCGACCTCATCAAACTCGCCATGCTCAACATCCACCATCGCCTCAAAACCGAATCACGACCCAGCAAACTCCTCCTCCAGGTCCACGATGAACTCGTCTTCGAAACCCCCCAATCCGCTCTCGAATCCGACTCCGATATGGTCCGCCATGAAATGTGCCACGCCATGACCCTCAAAGTCCCCCTCAAAGTCGACATCGCTTCCGGACACAACTGGCGCGAAGGCAAGTAGCCTCTTCCCCCTACCCCCTTCTACCCCTCCTTCGCCGCATCAGGCGGCCCTCACCTCCTCCATCCACTTCCTCACCACTTCCACACGCTTCCTGATCCGCCCCCTCAGCGCATCCGCCTTCGACCCTATCCCAGCCTCCACTGATGCCAAAACCTGCGTCGCCCGATCCATCCAACGGTCCATCCAATCCCCGACAAAAACGCTCTCAGCCAACTCACCCAGCCTTGCCCGATATGCCTTCCGTCCCTCTGGAACCTCCAACACCGCCTTCGACACCGTCCCCTTCATCACCGGCTCCACAGGCATCTCCGGCGTCTCAAACATCCGATCCAGCCCGTGCGCAATAAACACCGCCTTATGCTCCGGTGGATTGAAATAGATCCGGAAGTTGTTCTGCATCAGACTGTAGCCATCGATGTGACACGTCAGACTCTCCATCGCCATCATCGAAACAAACTCCGGCACATCCAACAGCTTCTGCATCGCTTCCCACCGCTTGCCCAGATCGCTCAGTTGTGTCGCCGCATGCAGCCCCTTCAAATCCGAACGGTCCGTTGGTCCTTCCCCTGAATCCAGCCTCAGCGCCGACCAGATGTCATTGTGCAGTCCCCCATCATAGAAGTTCCCCGTCGTCTGCTTGAAATGCCGCTTCAGAAACTCCTCCACCAACCCCTCCTTCAGCACATATAACCCCAAATCCCGATCGTTCAACCTCACCTTCGCCCACGCCACCCTTGCGCACGGCACTCCCGCCCTCACGAATAGCCCATGGCACAGCCCTTCACACAAATAACTCGCGTCCTGTGCCGAGTTGTTCAGGTGAATGCGCCGCAAACCGTACAACCTCCCTCCGGGCACGCTCCGGTTCAAACTCAACGTCAGCGACGGCTTCTGATCCACCGGCATGAAACTCGTGGTGCTCTTCAAATGCACCCCCACCTCACCCACCAACTTCCCCTCCGCCGTCAGCAAACAATCCACCCACTCCCGCGGCGTCTTACGCAGCACCCCCTCCGCCGCCTCCGACATCCTCAGGCTCACCTCCACCACCGTCGGTTCATCAAATATGTCCCGCCCATCTCCCCCCCGACTGGCTTTAGCCCTCAGAACACCAGCCCAACCCAGCCCAATACTCATCAATCCTGCCTGCCTCAGGATCTGCCGCCGGCTTATCTCTGGCCTTTTGTGCCAACCCATTCCTCCATATTACCCTCCGCTCCGCGAGCCGTTTTCCCACCCGCCACCCAGAGCATCCGTCCATGCCAATCCGGCCCTATCCACCAATCGCATGCAAGCCTCCCGCTCCTTCCAATACCGAATTCCTCCCATATCCTTACGCACTTCATCCGCGCCCGCTCCCATTCCCAAACCCAATAAACCATACCCTCCTTCCTCTTTTCAATGGACTCTTCTCGCCCAAAAACGCATAATACGCCGATAATACCCGGGCATTCGCCCCCGTTGCCGTCATCTCGATCACTTGCCAAGGAGCAATTAATGGCCGACCTCCATCTCTCTCGCCGTGAATTCGTTCAGACCACCACCGCCGCCGCCGCCGCCGCACTCGCCGTCAACGCTCTGCCCCATGTCATCGCCCGCGCCGATGACCTCCCCGATATCAAAAAAACCCCCTCCTATAACCCCAATATGGAATACCGCCGCCTCGGAAAGACCAACGCCTGGGTCTCCGCCGTCTGCATGGGCGGACACTGGAAACGCATCGACACCGTCATCCAAGGCTCCCAAAACGCCGGCTACTCCCAGCCCACCGGCGACGAAAAACTCCGCTTCGCACAAAACCGCCACGATATCGTCTCCTGCTGCATCGACCACGGCATCAACCTCATCGACGCCTGCACCGGCGGCGAAGTCATGGCCTACGCCGCAGCCCTCAAGGGCCGCCGTGATAAAATGTTCCTCAATTACTCCTGGTTCGAACGCGAAATGCGCTTCCAAGAGTGGCGAACCACACCAAAACTCCTCCAGTCACTCGACATGGGCCTCAAAGAGGCTCAACTCGATTACGTCGACCTCTGGCGAATCACCTGCCACGAAAAAGGCGGCAACCACACCGAGGCCGAAACCGAAGCATTCATCAATGCCCTCGAAGCCGCCCGAAAAGCCGGCAAGTGCCGCTTCACAGGCATCTCCACACATGACCGTCCCTGGATCAAAAAAATCATCGAAAAATACGGCGACGTCCTCCAGGTCATCGTCACACCCTACACCGCCGACTCAAAAGTCCTCCCCACCGACTCCGTCTTCGATGCCGTCAAAAAATGCGATGTCGGTGTCCTCGGCATCAAACCCTTCGCCTCCAACTCCCTCTTCAAAGGCTCCAGCCGACTCGATGACCCCAATGCCGCCGAAGACGATCAACGCGCCAGACTCGCCATCCGCTACATCCTCTGCAACCCCGCCATCACCGCACCCATCCCAGGCCTCATCAACCGACACCAGGTCGAAAACGTCGCCGCCGCCGTCAACGAAAGCCGCCGGCTCGACCGCTCCGAAAAAGCTCACCTCGACTCCGCCGCTAAGGAAATGTGGGCCGCCCTACCCCATGACTACCAGTGGCTCAAAGACTGGCAACATGTCTAACTTCCCTCGCGGCGCCCAATCCCCTCGCCTCCCACGTGCCGCCCTGTCACGCCCCTTCATCATCTTCTTGTAGGAGATCTCTTATGTCCGACCATCTGTCACGCCGTCAGCTTCTCCACGCCACCGCCGCTACCGCCTTCGCTTCCGCTCTCCCTGCCCTCGCCGCACAAAATGACATCGCCCCCAACGCCCCCTCCTTCAACCCCAATATGGAATACCGTAAACTCGGCAAGACCGGCGTCTATGTCTCCGCCGTCTGCCTCGGCGGTCACTGGAAACGCATCAACACCGCCGTCCCTGGGTTCAAATCCAATGGCTACGAACCCCTCACCGACGAAATCCACCCCGCCTTCGAGAAAAACCGCTACGATACCCTCTCCCGATGCATCGAACACGGCATCAATCTCGTCGATGCCTGCTCCGCACGCGAAATCGTCACCTACGCCCGCGCGCTCAAAGGCCGCCGCGATAAAATGCTCCTCGCCTTCTCCTGGTTCGAAAACGAGTCCCGCTTCCCCGAATGGCGAACCGCACCCAAACTCCTCCAGGGACTCGAAAATGGCATGAAAATCGCCGGACTCGATTACGTCGATATCTGGCGCATCTCCGCTCTCATGGATGGCTCCCATACGCCCGCCGAAACCGAAGCCATCATCTCCGCCCTCGACACCGCAAAAAAACAAGGCAAAGTCCGATTCACAGGCGTCTCCTCCCACGCTCGCCAGTGGCTCAAATCCCTCATCGAACAATACCCCGACACCATCCAAGTCATCGTCACCCCCTATACCGCCGACTCCAAAGTCCTCCCCGCCGACTCCCTCTTCGACGCCGTCGTCAAACACAACGTCGGCGTCCTCGGCATCAAACCTTTCGCCTCCAACTCCCTCTTCAAAGGCTCCAGTGCCCTCACCGACCCCAACGCCGACGAAGACGATCAACGCGCACGCCTCGCCATCCGCTACATCCTCTGCAATCCCGCCATCACCGCCCCCATCCCAGGCCTCATCAACAACCACCAGGTCGATAACGCCGTCGCCGCCGTCAAAGAACGCCGCCAACTCGATCTGGCCGAAAAAGCCCAACTCGACAACGCCACCTCCGAAATGTGGACCAGACTCCCCCAAGACTACCAATGGCTCAACGACTGGCGATACGTGTGAGTATCTCAAAACGCGGTGCTCACGCGGATCGCCTGCCCCCGTCCCGGCCTGCCGGTACCACGGCGACGACCTCGCGCCTCCGCTGCTCAAACTCGAAAGGAGTCTCTCTTGCTTCGCCGTCTCGCTTCAGCCCTCGCCCTTGTCGCTGCCGCCGCCATCCTCGCCTTCGCTCAACCCCATCCCACCACACAACCCGTACAACCCGCCGACAACTCCTACTGCATCACCTGCCATTTTAACTTCAAACGCGAAAAACTCGCCGCTCAACACGAAAAGGCCGGCGTCGGCTGCGCCTCCTGCCACGGCCCCTCCGACCAGCATTCCTCCGACGAAGACGGACTCACCCCTCCCGATATCCTCTTCGCCAGAGACCGCATCACCTCCACATGCGCCACCTGCCACAAAACCGAGGCCCTCGAACTGGACGGCGCTCATGCCCCACTCCTCGCCGGTAAGGCCGTCGAACCCCTCAAATACTGCACCGATTGTCACGGCAAACACCAGATGGCCCACCGCACCCGCCGTTGGGACAAAGTCACCCGAAAACTCATCTCCGACGACGGCGTACGCATGCTCAATCAGACTGAATTGAAAAAGTGAACAACCCCCCCAAGACGCCCAAACCCTCATAACCCCCTCAAACCCCCAAACCCGCCATCGCCTTCTCGATCTCAACCCGCCTCCTCCCCAACCGCTTCACCTCGTCCACAGGCAACAAGTCGTCCAGCCGCAACGCCTCACGATACTGCTCCAACGCCGCCTCCCGCTCTTTCAGCTTCGCCATCGCCTCCGCATACTGAATCCGCACTCGAACGCTCTTCGGGTCCAGACGAACCGCCTGACCATACGCCTCCTCCACCACCGCCTTCTCAGGTTTCGCCCGCCGCATCTCTAACTCCGCCCTGGCTACGTGATACCTCAACGCCCGCGGATTCGCCTGAATCGCCAACTCGATCACCCCCTCCACGTGCCCCCTCGACGCCCCCTGCGCCGACAACGCCTGCGCCGCTCGATACGCATACTCGCCCTCCAACGGCATCCAACTCCTCGCACGACCGTAATGGGCCGCCGCGACGCCAAATCGCCCGCTACGCATCGCCGCATCCCCGGCATCCGCTTCCTTCCCAGCTAATGCCGTCGGCAACCACAAAAAAAACCACGCCGCCAACCACATCGCCCCACCAATGCCCGCCACGCTTGCCGCGATCCACGTACGCCTCTTCTGCCCCGCCAACGACGCCTGCCGAATCCCCAGCACGCTCCCCGACAACAACGCGAACAAAAACATCGGCCCCGTCTCAAACATCGAAAAATCAATGCAATTGTGCAATAAGAACACCCCCAGACCCACCAGCATCCCATACATCAACCACGGACTCGGCCTCTCGTCCAGCTTCTCGTCAGCCAGACTCCTCAACGCGCCGGCCGCGTATCCCGCCAGCAATAAACCCACCGCCAAAAACCGATATGCCCCCTCTAATAGCACGTACGAGCCGTCCGACCACAGATCCACCCCGAACACAAAACTCAACAACCCCATCAACACCGCCGGAACCATCAAAAACACCATCCCCCGTCGATTACCCTGCACCCAACCCCCTCTCCCCTCACTCGGCTGTATCGGCCGCGTCATCTCCCACGCCATCCGCAAAAACCACCCCACCGCCAGCAACCCGCCCACTACCCCCAACTCCGCAAAGAAACGAACCACGAAATTGTGCGGATCCCTCACCTCCTCCGTCGCAATCGCCTGCCGAACCCCAGGATAATAGTCCCCGAAATTCCCCCACCCAACTCCTCCGATCGGATGCGCCGCCAACAACTTCGCCGCACCCGTCCAGTAATACCACCGAAACGTCAACGTCTTCATCACCAGACTGTTGTGCGCTACCCCGTGACCGATCACCGCCAACGCCCCGACAAATACGAGCGCCACCCCCATCCAGTACGCCTTCGCCGAGTTCGCACCCAGCCAGCCCCGCCATCTCCAGATCCCTATCAAACCCGCCGCCGCCACCACCGGCGTCACCCCCGCCGTCATGCTGTGCGTGTGGTACAACACAAAACCCACCACCGGCGCCGGCAACACCATCCCCACTACCCACCACCACCCGTCCCCGTTCGCACGCCTCTGGATCGCCAGCGACAAACCCACCACCCCCAATAACACCGTCGCCGCCGCATACGTGTTCGCCGACGTGCCGAACAACTGCAGACTGCCTGTTAATATGTTGCTCTCAAACTGCTTGAACTGAAAATCGTCCTCCGTCAGCCCACGCTCCTTCATATAACGCCATCGGCTTGTCTCGCTGTTCGGATCGTTCCAGTTGCGCACGTGAACCGGGTGATTCACCAGCCTCTGATTCAACCCCGCCGCCACGTATACCAGCAGTAACGCAAATGCCGTCGCACCCACAAATCGCAACCGGCCCCAACTCCGCACCAGCTGCGCCCCGGCCCATAGCACCGCCAACGCGCTCACGAAATTCGCCGCCCCAACCATCGCCGCAAACCGATCCGACGCCCAGAACACGCTCAATACCATCCACACCGCAACCCCACCCATCATCGCATGGCTCGCCGAATACCTCACCACGTACGTCCGATCCAACAGCCGCCTTGCCAACACCAGCAACGCCGGTATCCAGCACAACAGATCCAGCATCAGACTCGTCCCCGGACCAGGACTCCCCGGCGCAACCAGACCGCCCGGAATAGGCTCAAACGGCTCCCGCAACGACTCCGACATCAACGCCCTCGCCCCCACCAGAATCACCACCAGCAAAAATGCCCACTGCGTCATCCGCGCCGGCCAGTCCGGACCAGGCATCCCCTCCTCCAGCAGGCCCCGAGGCTGTCTCTTACGCTTCTCCAAAACCATCGCTCCCATCCCTGCCCCGCCCCTACAACTCATCACCCCCACTCGATGACCCCGTTTCCCCCTTCGGCAACGGATGCTGCTCCAGCAGCATCACCACCCCCAAAATCAACAGCGTCTGCACAAATATCAGCACCGCCGCCCAACCCGATTCCACGTGCGCCAACAACACCGCCGCCACCGACGTCGCCGCCGTCACCAAATACAAACACAACACCGCCGTCCGCCTTGACATGCCCCTCGCTACCAGCCGATGACTGAAATGATTCGTGTCCCCCACAAACGGCGACTTCCCATGCATCAGCCGGATCGCCGATACCACCAACAGATCATACAACGGCACCGCCAGCACAATCAGCGGCGACAACAACGAGTACCACCCCGCCCCCAACGTCTGCCCAGGCCTCAAATACGTCGTCCGAACCGTCAATACCCCCAATATCAACCCCACGATCAGACTCCCGCTATCTCCCATGAAAATCGACGCCGGCGAAAAATTAAAACACAAAAAACCCAGCAACGCCCCCAACAACAACGCCAAACACGCCGCCACAAACCACTGCTCAATCGACATCGCCGCCCCCAAAAAAGCCGCCGCGCACACCGCCCCCACACCCGCCGACAGTCCGTCCATGTTGTCCAGAAAATTAAACGCGTTCGTGATCGCCACAATCCACATCGCCGTGATCCCCACCGACGGCCACTTCCCAAGACCCAGCCAACCGTCCAACGCCGTCAGCGACCGCAAATCCGCCCAGATCACCAGCATCAGCACAATCCCGAACTGCCCCAACAACTTCACATAAGGCCCCAACGCCTTCCGGTCATCCCACAAACCCAGTACGTGCATCAACCCTATCGCCAACACAAACTTCAACGCCAATGGCGTCTGCTGCCGAATCCCACCCTGGTGCACCGACAACGCGCCCACTAAACCGCCACCCTCCCCTCCATTCCGCCCCATATCCACAAAATGAACCGCACCCACTCCCGCCAGCATCGGCAACACCACCGCCAAAAAAATCGCTACCCCGCCACCAAGTGGCTTCGGCACATGATGGATCTTCCGATGCCCAGGCCTGTCCACAAAACCCACCCGCACCGCCCACCGCTTCATGCATGCGGTCAGTCCCACCGATGTCCCAAAACTCAATATGCCCAGTAACAGAATTGCCAGCGTCATGCCGCCCCGAAGCATAACCCGCCTTCCCAACCTTTGAAAGACAATCCCCTACGGCAACCGCGACCGCATCGACGCAATCTGCTCCTCTATCTCCTTCAACTGCGACTCCAGCACTCGTCGGTCCACCTCCCCCTTCGCCTGCCC
>CAYVKG010000029.1:0-46819 GCA_964451955.1 uncultured Tepidisphaeraceae bacterium | reverse complement strand
GGCCCACGCCGCTTGAATCAGTCAAAGCCGATACACAGCTATTGACAATAGCTCCTGAAAACCATCCGGCCAACATTGACGCCAATTAAATGGTCGTTTCTTGCGTCTTTTTTTTTTGATGTATATTATGGGACATTGAGGGAAGGATCACCGTGCTTCTTCCCGCGTTTGTGGGCTTGGCTGTGGGTATTTCGTGGCCTTGGGGTCCTGATCCGGGTTGTCTGTTCCGGGTACGTGATGCCAGGCGTCTCGCACACTGGCTTCGCGCTCAGTCCCTCTGACCATTCCGACCTGTGGCCCTTGACGGAGGTTTCTTATGCGTCTTTCGATTATGGCCGCAGTACTGTCGGGCGTCTTCGGTCTGGCGGGAATGACGTCAGCGGCCTCAGTTACTGTCGAGTACGGCCCGGTCCTGCACAACGGCCATTACTATTACCTCCTCACAAACGGCGGTTGGTCCGACAGCGAAGCGGCGGCAGTGGCTCTTGGCGGACATTTGGTTACCATTAACGACGCGTCGGAGAATACCTGGGTATTCAACACCTTTTCCAGCTACAATGGCGTTCAGCGAGCCCTCTGGATCGGCCTGAATGACGCCGCCGTTGAAGGTACATTTGTTTGGTCGAGCGGCGAGCCGGTCACTTACACTGCTTGGAGCCCCGGCGAGCCAAACAACAACCTGAATTCTGAGGACTGGGCATACATGTGGTGGCCCACTCATACTTACCAGGCACGGTGGAACGATATCCAGAACCCCGTACTCAACGTAAACGGCTTCCCGTTCCACGGTGTCGCCGAGGTCAATTCCCTGGCAGTCCCGCTCCCTTCTGCCTTCTCGGCCACTTTGCTCGGTTTGGCCACTGTGGTCGGTACCCGGTACGGCCGCCGAAGGAATCGCATCTGATGCCGAACGCCTCATCCTGCCTCCTCCTTCTCCCCCTTTCCCCCACGCACTCCGCAGAACCAGTTATAGCCTTCCCCCGCCCCCGCGTGCTTGCGGGGGCGGGTTGCAAGGAGGCTTTCGCGCAAGGCTCTCAATCACTCACCCTCCTTCCGCCTCCAGCACTGCCCCAACAACCGCCGCCCGCCTCCCCAAACCCACATCCACCTCCGCCCTCCTGCCCCTCACACCTGACCCCTGACACCCACCACCTGACACCCGACCCCCGCCAACCGCCAATCGCCAACCGCCTTCCTTCCCCTCAATAGCAACCTTCCACTAAACCCCCCGTTGCGCCATCGGTAAAAATAAAAAAATCTCCTCCTCATTTTCCCCTGAAAATCCTCACTTCTCCCATTTCGCGCTGCGCCAAACCCGCCATTTCAGCGCAACTCCACCCCTATATATAGGAGGACTACGATGCGCTCGACCGTGGCCAGCACTTGCCACCGCCTTCTTCTCCCGCGTACTCGCGGGGGAGGGTGGGGAGGGGCTTCGCGCCCGGCCCTCAATCACCGGCCGTCCCTTCTTCCCCTCTCAGCCGCTTCACATCCCTTCCCCGTCTCTTCACGTTGCTTTCGGTCGGTTTTTGTCGTTTTTCGTCGCTTTTTGCCCCTTTTTTCACCCCCTCAAAACACCCAAGCACCGGCCAAACCTGACCTTACGCCTTCAGAACCCTCCCAACGCACCATTCCGCCCGCCCCAACCCTCGGCCACCACACCGCCCACCAGCCACTCGCTCTCCACCAACCACTCCCCGACGCGCCGCCCAAAATCCTCGCCCAACCCCTCCCACGCCCCTGCGCCCCCTGCGGTTGACATCCCGCCGCCGCCCAATTATCACTAAGCGTCCGAAACTGTCGGAGATGAACACTCTACCCTAAACCAAGCAGAGGCCATGAGCGAACTTGCAGTCACGTCCATCAACGAGCGCGCCGCCGAAGAATTCTACCGCAAGGCCCAGGAGGCCGAGACCCAGGGCCAGCACGAAAAAGCCGTCGAATTCTACGAGCGAGCCATCCACGAAAACCCCGACCACGAACAAGCCTGCTTCCGCTTGGCCCTCCTCTACGACCGCCAGGCCGATGACGCCAAGGCCATCGAACTCTACGAACGCATCAGCACCTGCGCCCCGGTCCACGTCAATGCCCTCATCAATCTCGCTATCCTCTACGAAGACAACAACCACTACGAAGAGGCCCACCGCTGCCTCCGCGCCGTCCTGCTCAGCAATCCCAATCACGAACGTGCCCGCCTCTACCTCAAAGACGTCGACTCCGCTCGCTCCATGTACTTCGATGACGACGATAACCGCGAAGACCGCAGAAACGCCGTCCTCGACATCCCCGTCACCGACTTCGAACTCTCCGTGCGCAGCCGAAATTGCCTCAAAAAAATGAACGTCCGATCCCTCGGCGACCTCCTCAAAGTCACCGAAGCCGAACTCCTCGGCTACAAGAACTTCGGCGAAACCAGCCTCAGCGAAATCAAGGCGCTGCTCGCCAGCAAAGGCCTCCGCCTCGGACAAGCCCTCGAAGACTCCAAAGCCCCGCCCCGCCGCCCCGTGCCCGCCGTCGCCGGCGACGTCGCCCCCGAAATCCTCAACAAGTCCGTCGCCGATATCGAACTCTCCGTACGCAGCCGAAAAGCCCTCCAGCGACTCAATATCAACACCCTCGGAGACCTCGCGGCACGCACCGAGGCCGAACTGCTCGGATGCAAAAACTTCGGCCAGACTAGCCTCAACGAAATCAAACAGCAATTGGCCGTCTTTGGCCTGGCCTTGCGGACCCTGGACGACTGAACAATGGCAACAATGCTTGATTCGTGAATGCCCGACTGCGACGGGCCGGGCATTCGCGTCGTGATATCATAAACTTGCTCCAAGGCAGGGACGCCATGGATAGACTCGCGCACAGCGGAGCGTTCGAAACTCGCATACCCTCACGCCTCGCCCACGCCCGACTCCGGCCCTCACACGCCATCTCCCTCAGGCGAATGCTTGCCACCTGCGCCCCCTTCCTCCTGGCCCTCACCATCCTCCTCTGCTGGCCCTGCGGGTGCAGCCCCCGATCCGACACCGCCGGTCCCTCCCTCCAAGGCCAAACCATCCGCGTCCGCCTCCACGCCTCCCTCGATCAGATCCTCATCCGCGCCGATCAACCCCCCGTCTACTACACCACCGCCGACACCACCCGACGACAGCTCGATCTCCCCCCAAACCTCAACGTCCCCATCACCTGTTCCAACGGCAACTGGATCGTCGGACGAACCAGCCTCGGCACCGGAGACCTCGTCATCCGACCCGTCGTCGATGGCTCCGTCCGCGTCAACGACAGCCCCTACCGCGGACTCTACCGCTTCGTCTCCGTCGCCCCCGCCAGATTCGATGTCGTCAATGAACTCGACATCGACGCCTACCTCAAAGGAGTCCTCGCCAAAGAGGTCCTCCCCGGCTGGCACGAGGAAACCTACAAGGCCCAGGCCATCGTCGCCAGAACCTACGCCCTCTACGAGAAACTCGTCCCCCGACCAAACCCCCGACACTGGGATGTCCATCCCGATACCCGCAGCCAGGTCTATGGCGGCATGGACGCCGAAACCCCAAAGAGCCGCGATGCCGTCAACGCCACCGCCGGCATTGTCCTGATCGCTGGACCCGAAGGCCACCAAACCATCTTCAAAGCCTATTTCAGCTCCTGCTGCGGCGGTATCACCCAATCATCCATGCATGCCTTCAACGACCCCTATGAAGAAGCCCTGTCCGAGCAGAACGTGGGCTCCCTTTGCAGCGCGTCTCCCAAGTTCAACTGGGGCCCCATCGTCATCACCAAGGACGAACTGACCCGGCGATTGCGGCTATGGGGCACTGCCCGCAACGGCATCACCCGGGATATGGCGACGCTTCGCAGCATCGACATCGAGCAGCGCAACCGGTTCGGCCGCCCCGTCCGGTACACGCTCACAGATGCCCGCGGCGTGCGATACAGCCTGCGCGGGGAGGAACTGCGATGGGCCGTCAACACCGACGCTGCCCCCGCTACAATACTCAACAGCAGCTTTGTCGAGAGCATCGTCAATGACAGCGACCGCGTTCGTTTTCTGGGCGGCCACGGCTGGGGTCACGGAGTCGGCATGTGCCAATGGTGCACCGAAGCCCGCGCCCAGGCCGGCATGCGGCACGAAGACATCTTGGCTCTCTCCTACCCGCGATCGAGGTTGATCCGGGCTTACTGATGCGCACCGTTCTCCCGGTGTCCGCCTGCCGGGCTTCCCCGGCGTCCCTGGGGCCGAAGGTCCATGCCGCGGACCGCCCCGCGATGCAGGGAGATTCGCGCGGGTGGGCGGATGTCTGTGGCTTGACTCGGAAGTCGCGGGCGCAATACTAAGGGGTTGGTATGGCCAGAACGCAGCGGATCCTGGTGTTGGCTTTTGTGGCGACGGCTTTGGCGGCCGATCGCGCGGGGGCTGCTGTACCCATGTTGCGTCCGAACGGCGTTGCCGTGGCCGCACGGCAACTGGCCGGTCGGCTGGTCGTGGGGTTTCGTCACGTGGTGGCGGCCGTTCGGCACGAGCCGTTGAGGCAGAACGAACGGCCGGCCGATTCGACGGCTCCAGGCGACTTCTTCAACCGGTGCTTGCCGGAGCACTCGTTTGCGTTTTCGCCATTTCAGTTCCGGCTTCCTCCGCCGGCTGTCTGAACCATTTCTGCAGGACGTTCCGCCGTCCGCTCGCTCTTCTCGCGGGCGCGTAGTCACGCACCAACGGACCCTTTCTACTGGTAACAACCATGGCCCTCACAACTCAGAAGATCCTCACGTTCCTGTTTGGCAGCCGCAATGAGCGATTGCTCAAGCGATACCGCGGCATCGTGGCCCAGATCAACGCGCTGGAGCCGCGGGTTCAGGCGATGACCGACGAACAACTCGCGGCGCGGACTTCCGAACTGCGGGCGGGCATCAAGGCGGGGAAGATTCGCTCGGCCGACTGCATTCACGAAGCGTTTGCGATCATGCGGGAGTCGATGGACCGGCACATCGGGATTCGGGCAATATTCAATCCTGATGAGAATTTCAACCCGGATCAACTGGACGATGCGCATCTGGAGCTTTATGACTCGGTGCAGAGGCGGATGATTCAGACGGGCGAGCCTTGGACCAAGGTACCGATACCGCATGGGCTGTATGCGGCGGTCCGGGCGTTGTATCCGGAGTCGAGGCCTCCGTTCCGCGCACGCTGTTTTGACGTTCAGATGATCGGCGGGATGGTGTTGTACGAGGGGAAGATCGCGGAGATGGCGACAGGCGAGGGCAAGACATTTGTCGCGCCGCTGGCGTGTTTCATGCGGGTTTTGGAGGGGATGCACTGTCATGTCGTGACGGTGAACGACTACCTGGTTCGGCGCGATGCGAACTGGGTGAGGCCGGCGTTTGAGAATCTGGGGATGACGGTGGGGTATATCCAGTCGGAGATGGAGCCCGGCGCCGAGACCCGGCGGAAGATGTACGAATGCGACATCACATACGGCACGAACAGCGAGTTCGGGTTTGACTTCCTCCGTGACAACATGAAGGAGCGGGTGGATCTCCAGGTGCAGGGGCCGCTGGATTACGCGATTGTGGACGAGGTGGACTCGATCCTGATTGACGAGGCGAGAACCCCGCTGATCATCAGCGGCGCGGCTCACGATGACGCGCAGAAGTATCGCGACGCGGATCGTGTGGCCCGGAAGATCATGGAACTGAACAAGGCATGGACGGCCGTTGAAAAGGAGATCGACGCCGCCAAGCGCGCGATCAAGGCGGCCGAGGGCGATGAGGACAAGGCCGGCGGCGACCCGAAGGCCAGGGAAGCGGCCAAGAAGCGGGGAGAGGAAGCCGCCCAGAAACTCGTGAGCGCGGTGAGCAAGATGTTCCTCGGCGCAAGCGACGACCGGATTCTGGAACTCGGCAAGCATTACATGCTCTCGGAGGATGTGCGGCGAGCGGCCTGGGAGGAGGCGCAGGAGCGGGCGAAGCGAGGGGAGAAGCCGATCACGCAGTACTACGAGGCCGAACTGGACCGGAAAAGCGTGCACCTGACGCACGAGGGAATTGCGGCGGCGCAGGATGAGGCCGGGGTGGGGAGCTTCTATGTCGGGAATAACATGGAGTGGCCGCACCTGATGGAGCAGGCGTTGCGCGCACACGTGGCGTACGAGCGGGACAAGGACTACGTGGTGGATCGTGGGCAGCGCGGCGAGATGGAAGTGGTCATCGTGGACGAGTACACGGGGCGGAAGATGGTGGGGCGGCAGTGGTCGGAAGGCCTCCACCAGGCGGTGGAGGCGAAGGAGCGCGTGCCCATCAAGCAGGAGACGCAGACGCTGGCGACGATCACGCTGCAGAATTTCTTCAAGCTCTACAAGGCGCTGGCGGGAATGACGGGCACGGCCCAGACGGAGGCGGAGGAGTTCACAAAGATCTATAAGCTGGAGGTGGTGACGATTCCCACGAACCGGCCGTGCATCCGCAAGGACAACGACGATCGGGTCTATCGGAAGGCGAGGGAGAAGTGGGACGCGGTGATCGACGAGATCAAGAAGTACTCGGATGCCGGCCGACCCGTGCTGGTGGGAACGACGAGCGTCGAGCGGAGCGAGATGCTTTCCAACCTGCTGAAGCACCGATACGGGATCGAGCACGAAGTGTTGAACGCCAAGCACCACGAACGCGAGGCCATGATCGTGGCCAAGGCCGGGCAGCAGCACAAGAACGCCCACGGAGAGATGGTCGGAAACGTGACGATCGCGACAAACATGGCGGGTCGCGGGACGGACATCAAGCTCGCACCGGAAACGCTGTACGATGTGAAACCGGACCCGAACACCCCGGACGGATCGAAGATGATCGCGGTGCAGCGAGGGACGGGGAAGGAAACGGTGTTTGAGAACACGACGGATTCCGAGTTCTACACCGCGCCGGGGCTGAAAGTGACGGGCGGACTGCACGTGATTGGCACCGAGCGACATACGGCCAGGCGAATTGACAACCAGTTGCGAGGGCGAAGCGGTCGCCAGGGCGACCCGGGGTCGTCGCGGTTCTATGTCTCGCTCGAAGACGAGCTGATGCAGATGTTCGCCGGCGAGTGGACGATCAAGGTGCTGGGCTGGCTGGGGATGGAGGAGGGGATGGCGATTGAGGACCGGCGAATCACCAAAGGGATCATCCGTGCGCAGAAAAAGGTCGAAGAGCGCAACTTCCTGGCGCGCAAGAACCTCCTGGAATACGACGAGGTGATGGATTACCAGCGCACACAATTCTACGGCATGCGCCAGAAGGTGCTCGAGGGAAAGGCTGTCGATCAGATCATCTGGACCATGATCGGGCAGTCGGTTGAAGATGCCGTTCGCAAGTACATTGAGGAAGATTATGTGTCGGCGTGCATTTCGGAGTGGGTGCGCGTCAATTTCAGCATCCTTCTGGAGCCGGAAGAGCTTCGAGGCCTGCACTCGCTGAAGGACCTCGAGAGCTTTATCAAGAACCGCGCCCGCAACGAGGTGGAGCACACGATTGCCACGACGCTGCAGGAGTACATGGGTGAAGATCCCGAGGAGAAGGAGTGGGACACGCGCGGCATGTCGTCCTGGGCCATGAGCCAGTTCCATGTCAATCTCCCTCAGAATCAGATTCGCAAAATGTCGCCGGTGGAAGTCGAGGAGCAGATTCGGACGGCGGCCGTGGAGCAGATTGACAAGCGAGATTGCGCCGGACTGAGCCGCTTCCTGGAGCATTTGTTCGCCGAGAAGGACCTGGCGAATTGGGCGATGGAGAAGTTCGGATTCGCGGTTGACCCGAGAGAGTTCATCGCCGACGAGGGTCGGAATGTCCGCAAACAGCCCGAAGAGATCGTCGATATGATCCTCGCCCGCGCCCGCGCGGCCTATGCCCGTCGGCAAATCGAGTATCCGATCGACCACGTGCTGTCGTTTGTCTTCGGAGGGCTGGACGGCGCAACGGACAACCCCTATGCCGCCGACTACATCCGCGCGTGGGCTCGAATGAAGTTTCAGGAAGACCTGTCCCTCGACGAGATCCGAAGCCTGCCGGTCCGCCGGCTTCGCGATCGCCTGATCGGCCTGATGGAACAGTATGTCGAAGACGGCAAATTGCAGGCGGAAGTGGATCGGCTGCTCGCGGCGAATCCGTCGCCCGAGGCGTTGGTCGAGGCGGTGAACAACCGGTTTGGAACGTCGCTGAAGGCGGGAGATTTTGAGATCCAACCCGCGACCGGTGGCGACGGCGCCGAGAAGCCGAAGTCGATCGGCGAGCGAGTGCTCGAAATCGGCCGGCGGTTCCTGCGCCAGGAGTTGACGGACCTCGAACAGTTCGTGCTGATCCAGATTTTCGACCAGAGCTGGAAAGATCACCTGTACGCAATGGATATGCTTCGCACGACCATCGGGCTGCAAGCGTTTGCCGAGCGAGATCCACGCATCGCGTACAAGAAGGAAGGGTACCGGTTCTTCCAGGAAATGATGGAGGGAATCCGCGACAAGGTGACGGATCTCATCTTCCGGGCCCGGATCGTCGGCCAGGCGCAATCCCGCAGCGCCTACCAGGTTACTGGCGCGAGCCACGAGACGATCGACAGCTACGGCGTGGCGGCGAACGCGGCGGCGGCGGACAAACTCATCGGACGCTCGGATGCCGCGCAGGCCGCCGACGAAAAACAAGGCGAGGGCGCCAAGGTGAAACAAATTGTCCGTGAAACGCCCAAGGTGGGGCGGAATGACCCCTGCCCCTGTGGATCGGGCAAAAAGTACAAAAAGTGCTGCGGTGCGAACGCGGTTTGATCGGTCATAGTTGCCGCCTTTTCCGGAATTAATGATTTTGTGCTATCCGGCTGCGCGGTGGCGGACTACAATGAGGAACTCAATACTGACTGGAGCGATTTGAATGTTCTGCTGATCTACCCGGATTTTCCGGACACGTTCTGGAGCTACTCGCACGTTCTGAGAATCATCCGCAAGAAGGCCCTCTCCCCGCCGCTCGGACTGCTGACCGTTGCGGCGATGTTGCCGCCCCAATGGGGCAAGCGACTGGTCGATCTGAACGTCACGTCGTTGAGGCAGGAAGACCTTGCCTGGGCCGACTACGTCTTCATAAGCGGCATGGCGGTTCAGCGGAACTCGGCGCGGCGATTAATCGCCCGATGCAAGGCCGCGGGCAAGACCATCGTCGCGGGAGGCCCACTCTTCACGGGCGAGTACGCGCTGTTCGAGCAAGTCGATCATTTCGTGCTCAACGAGGCCGAGATCACGTTGCCTCCGTTCCTCGCGGACCTCGAGAATGGGTGCGCCAGGCGAGTGTATCGCACACGCAAGTTCGCCGACCTGCATCAGAGTCCCGTGCCTCTATGGGAACTGGCGGACATGCGCAAATATACAAGCATGAGCGTCCAGTTCTCACGCGGATGCCCGTTCAACTGCGAATTCTGCAATGTCACCGCCTTGCTTGGGCGTGCGCCCCGGACGAAAACCAGCCGGCAGGTGATTGCGGAACTGGACTGCATCCGCAACGCGGGTTGGCGGGGAACGGTCTTCTTTGTCGATGATAACCTCATCGGGCACAAACCCGCGGCCAAGCACGACTTGCTGCCGGCTCTCATTGACTGGCAGCACGCGCGCGGTCCCATGCCGTTCATCACGCAGGCCTCGATCAACCTCGCGGATGACCCCGCCCTGACGCAGATGATGGCGAGAGCCGGCTTCGACATGGTCTTTGTCGGCATCGAAACGCCCGATACGAGCAGCCTTACCGAATGCGGGAAGAGTCAGAACGCCAACCGCGATCTGGTTGCGGACATCAAGCGTCTCCAGCGGGCCGGAATCGAGGTTCAAGGTGGGTTTATCGTGGGGTTTGATCATGACACGCCCTCCGTCTTTCAGCGGCAAATCGATTTCATCCAGACCAGCGGCATTGTGACGGCAATGGTAGGCATGCTGCATGCGCCACCGGGCACGAGGCTGCTCGAACGCCTGCGGGGCGAAGGCCGGCTGGTCGGACCTTCGTCGGGCGACAACGCCGACGGTACAACCAATATCGTTCCCACCATGGGCATTGAGTGTCTTCGGGAAGGCTATCGCACCCTTCTGAAGAGCATCTACGCGCCAAGACCCTACTATCAGCGGATTCGCGCGTTCCTGCGGGAGTACTCCCCTCCGAGAGTCCGTATGCCGATCGACCGGCCCCACATCGAGGCGTTTATTCGGTCCGTCCTCCATATGGGCATCATCGGGCGTGAACGAGTTCAATACTGGAAACTACTGGCATGGACGCTCGTGCGCCGCCCCTCGCTTCTTTCGACCGCTGTGCGACTGGCGATCTGCGGGCATCACTACCGCAAAATGTCGGCGATATGAGCAGGGTTGCCGCGGCGTCGGCTCGCCTCAGAACGGAGAACTGGTTCTGCGGCGGATGTAGATCTGGTCTATGGCGGCCTTCTCGGAGAGCGAAAGAAGGTAGAGAACCGTGTCGGCGATGTCCTCAGGGGCCAGAAGCTCGTCCGTTTTCAGGTCGGGGCGGGCGTCCCCGACCATCCCCGTATTGACCCCGCCGGGGAGAATCACGGAAACGCGAATGCCGTGCTTCTGCGATTCAACGGCCAGTGATTTCGTCAGGCCCATGACAGCGTGTTTGCCGGCGGTATAGGCGGCCTGGTTGGGGTAGCCCTTGATCCCGACCACTGAGGCTATGTTGATGATGTAGCCGGATTGCCGTGGAATCATGAGCTTCATGGCCTCGCGGCAGCAGAGGAAAGTGCCCCGTAGGTTGGTGTTGATCACCGTGTCGAAATCCGCGACGGCGAAATCGGCGACGGGACCGAAAACGCCGACGCCGGCGTTGTTGACCAGGATGTCGAGGCGACCGAGCGACTGGCGGATGCGGTCGAAGACCCCGAGGACATCGGACTCGCACGCGAGGTCGGCGCGAATGGGCGTCGCCAGGCCCGAGCCCTGCCGGATGATTCCCGCAACGTCCTCGATTTGTCTGACGGTTCTGGCGACCAGGACGACATGGGCGCCGCATCGCGCCAGGGCGATGGCGATAGACTTGCCGATGCCGCGACCGGATCCGGTGACAACGGCCACTCGGTTGGACAGATTAACCTGGATCATGAGCTTCTCCGTTATGTCGATGGCAGTCCCGCAAGGTGTATAATCAACCGGGCATTCGCACAAGGAGCCGACATGCAGATGATTGAAGCCGTGATCAAGCCGCACAAGCTGGACGACGTGAAATCCGCACTGGCCGGGCTGGGCATCCTGGGCGTGACGGCGCTGGAGTGCAAAGGCTTCGGCAGGCAGCGAGGGCACACCGAGCGGTATCGCGGGGCCAAGATGGATGTCGGCTTCGTGCCCAAGATCATGCTGAAGATCGCCGTGAAGTCGGAGGACGCGCCCAAAGCCGTCGAAGCCATTCTGCAAGGCGCCCGCACCGGTGAAGTCGGCGACGGCAAGATCTTCGTCTACCCCATTGCGGAAGTGATTCGCATTCGAACGGGAGAACGCAACGAGCAGGCGCTTTAGCGCCTCCCCGGCTCGATTCCCACCGCGTCAAAGAGGGCTTGGGCTTTTGTCAGAGTCTCTTCGTATTCCTCGGACGGTACCGAGTCGGCGACGATGCCGCCGCCAACGGAGATATGCGCCTGGCCGTCGCGAATGAGCATTATTCGGATAGCGATGTTGAACTCCATCGAGCCGTCGGGGCAGAGGTAACCGATGGCCCCGCAATAGGGACCGCGCCTCAGCGGCTCAATCTCCTCAATGATCTGCATGGCTCGGATTTTCGGGGCTCCGGTGATCGACCCGCCGGGAAATGTGGCGCGGAGAAGGTCGATAAACCCCACGTCATCCCTCAGCCGGCCTTCGATGGTCGCCACGCCATGAACAACCGTGGGATGCGATTCAATGGTTCGCGGCTCAATGACCCGGACCGACCCGATCTGGCAAACCCGGCCCAGGTCGTTACGCTCCAGGTCGATAATCATGTTGAGCTCGGCCTGGTCCTTCACCGAGTCTCGCAGCTCCTGCTCCATGCCGGCTCCGCGCGGTCGAGTGCCCTTGATCGGGCGGGTGATGACTCGGCGGTCAGGCGTCACGCGGAGAAACAGCTCCGGAGAGTTGCAGAGAACCACATCATCGCCATACCCAAGGTAAGCCCCGTAAAGCGAAGGCGCCCGGGCCGTGAGCCGCTCGTAGATGTCGGCCGGTGACCGAAGCAGCGGGGCGGTGAACCGCTGCGAAAGGTTGACCTGGAAGATGTCGCCGGCGGCAATGTAGTCGATGACGCGGGCGACGGCGGCTTCATACGCTTCGCGGGTGAAACTGGATCGGAGCCAGCGCTCCGTCGATGTCCGGACAGGAAAGGGCGTCTCGGACTGCTCCGGTTGCCCCTCCAAATCCTCGTGGAGGGTGAACGTGAACAGCGGCCAGTCGGCGTCAGTGGGGGGGATGCGCGAGGGGATCGGCTCGAAAAGGCGCCCCACGTCGTAGCTGAGATACCCGACCCATCGGGCCCCCGCACACCGGGGAGAACAAAACTCGCTCATCCACCGGAGGGCGTCGAGCGGGTTCTGCCAGGTTCTCTCGACACGGCCGGAAATCGAGAGAACGGTCCGCAGGGTCCGGGGATGACAGCGAAGAGTGGCGGTGGGGGGGGGCAGCGGGCCCTGGTTCCACGCCGAGCACCGGTCGGAACTGTCCAGTCGGATGTGAGCGGTCGATTCAGCCACGTGCCGATTGTAGAGACCAGCTACTGGATTTGCACTTCCTCGTTGAGAATCCGAGTTCCATTCAATTCCTTGATGCCGGTTCGGACTTTGGTAAACCGGTTGATCTGAGCATTCGGGAAGCGGTAGATCTTGATCGTCATTCGGCCCGGTTCCAGATTGGTCACCAGACGCTCTTGCCTTGCCTGGTTGGGGAAGATGGCAAACGCCATGTAATCGATCTTCTTGTCGCCGTAGTTCGTAATGATCTGCTGAACAAGCACGTCCTTGCCGTCGTGGATGGCCATGGTCTGCATCCCAACGTCGGACAAACCAAGCGTCAGCGTGATCGGCACAACCATGGAGGCCAGACGATCCGTTTGCAGGCTGAACTGGGCCTCAATGGTCTTGGGACCCGCGTAGCTGTTGTACGGGAATTCGATGGTGAGTTCCCGCTGAAAAGTCTCTCCCGGGTTGGCCGAAAACGAAACCGTGGGCGGGGTCAGACTCCATCCGGCCGGCGTTTTGAACTTGAGTGTTCCGGAGATGGCGTGGGAATACGGATTCGTGAAGCGTATCACGCGTGTGTGAGACATGAAGCTGGATTCAATCAGTGGCCGGTCAATGGCCACGCTCGCGCGGAGCTGCGCCAGACGCCCGTCAATGTCGAGCAGGAAAATCGGCATCGGTCCCACGGTCAGCTCAACCTCCCCACTCTGCTCCGCGGATTCGGGAGGACGCCGCAAAGGCGTTGCGTTGCCCCAGAGGTCCAGCGCATGCGGACGCTGGCCAAGGCTCAATGCCAGATGCTTCACTCCCGCGCGCGTGCCGCGATCCCAAATTGCCAGCAAGCTCTGTCCGTCCCGGTCGAACAGGAACGCCTCGACGCCGTCCGATATGGGTACTTTCCCCTTGTAGGTTGTGCCCCCAAGCGTGGTCATGAGCGTGCGGACGATCATGAGCAGCTCTTGGGGCTGTTTGACGATCGCCCCATCCTCGGAGGAGACCTTGAACGGCAGGGGCACGTCAATTCGGTCGGCGCCGGCAGCCAATGCGTAGATCACCCGCTGCGCCAAGTCCCGAATCTGCAACTCCCGGCCATATTGCTTCCGGTCCAGCAACTGAAGCGTCAATGAGAGTCGGTGACCCTGGTGCTTGCGAATGTCCTGCATGTACAGCGGCAACTGGCTTGGGAGAACCGATGGGTGAACCGACAAAGCCACGGTCGCGGGCAGTTGGCCGTCCATCTCGTACCACGCGGGCCAGGGCATCGCCAGGTCCGGTTTCTGAATCAACTTCGCGAACTCGCCGTAAACCATCTGGTAAACCTGCCGCATCTCCCTCTGGGTCACGAACGCGTCGGAATCGTCCGCCCCAAGCTGCCAGCGGTCCAGATTGTTCGCGTGTCGTGCCACCATGTATGCCAGCTGTGGCTGCCACTCGTCCGGTCTGGCTTTGAGCAAATGAAGCCAAGAGGTGTCGGCCGCGTTCTTCGTCAGCTGGGGCGGGAGCTCCACCAGGCATGCGGTGGGAATAATGCTTAGTTCGCGCAGCCGCACGAGAAGATGGTCAAATGTCGAAGAAGCCGATTGCTGCATGTCTCCCGACCTGCTCCAGACCGCCAGCTTGACACGCCCCGCGCCCAGAAACGGCAGAATATCCGGCAGTTCGGCCCACCCTTCGAACGGCAGGTCGGTGGCGATGATCCCGAACCGATCATCCGGCCTTGCCTCACGCGTGCCGGCGGCCAGCAGGACCATGTCGAGCGACTGTTCCCCCACGTATTGACCCTGCCCGGTCATCACCAGCCCCACCTCGTACCAGCCAGGCGCCAACTCCGGCAGCACCAGCCGCATCTTCTTGTGACCGGGACCGAGGCTCTCGGCGGCCGCCATGTCCAGCGCGCCGCTGCGCTGATACACCGTCTTTCCGGCGGCGTCTTTGATGACCAGTTGCGCGGCAAGGTCGTCGGTTGACCAGTCGCTCACAACGACCTGCAGGCTCAACGCTTCGCCTTGGCGAAAAACATTGCCCGGGCGGTCGGTGGTCATCGACACACGCGGCACCTGTGAAATCATGAGGTCGTCGAACCACGCGCTGCCCCGAATATCCTGCGGGAAAAGCGTCTGATTCCCCAGCGATTCAGCGGCATAAAGCGCAGGCTGCAAAAGGCCCAACTCCACAACCAGATAACACGCGGCGGGCTCCGCTGAGAGCTCGACATGCAAATGTCTCCACGGCTCATTGTCCTGCTTCGCCGCGTACAACTCAGAGTGCTTGATTGACGACGTAATCGGATGCTGATCGATGTCCAGATAGTACGCGGTGAGCCTGGCCCTGGCATGTGCCAAAACCGTCGTCTGGACGTAGCCCTCCACCCGGTATTGTGCCCGGGGCTGAACCTTAACTCGTTTTGGATCAAAACGATACGCCACGGAGCCGCCGTTCAGATCA
Organism: uncultured Tepidisphaeraceae bacterium; assembly: GCA_964451955.1. Classification (GTDB taxonomy): domain Bacteria; phylum Planctomycetota; class Phycisphaerae; order Tepidisphaerales; family Tepidisphaeraceae; genus JAPLNB01. The sequence goes on along the minus strand of CAYVKG010000029.1, from coordinate 31,674 downwards.
AAGCGGAAACTATAGCTGCCGCTTCGCTGGCGATCCGTCGCCAGTTGCCCCTCCACGTAATGCGGCATGCCCGGGCCCTGGATCTTCGTCCAGTGCATCGGCAGGTCTTCCTTGTTCCCCTGTTGCCGTTCCTCGAAATTGAACGTCCGCAGAATCCGGCTGGCGGCCGGAGTCTGCGCCGTCGCGGCATTGCTGATCAGCAGGCAGAGAATCAGTGCACAATACGATCGCATGGTCCGATAAGGTTATCGGCTATCGCGACGGTCAAAGATGAGGCCAGATTCGGCATCACCTCTTCGCCCCGTGATTGTCCCTTCGAGGTCTTGAACCATGCGGCCATTCAGGCCATGCTGAGGCAGCCAAGAGGCGCTCGGTGACCAATTGGTCTTTCGATATCCTCCGACAGGGTGGCTGGGACGTGTGGCTTGTCATATGCGCCATCGCGTCACTGGTCCTGCTCTCCTACGCCTTGATCGGACGGCTCTGGCAACGCGCCTCCGGTTGGCTGGCGTTGCCCCTGGTCGCGGCTGGGGCCGGCGGCACCGCCGCCATCCTCTTCGTGCCGCGATTCCATACCGCGACGCTGGGGCTCGTCTGGACATTTGTGCTGCTCTCGCTCCTGTCGGCGACCTTCTACATCAATCTGCTGCCCCAGCTTGGTGCTCGTCGTGCCGCTGGGCTCCTGACGCTACGCGTGGTGGCGCTGGGCCTCCTTGTGCCGATGCTCTTCGAGCCGGTCCTGCGATTTGTGGCCAAGCCCAGGCCCGAACGTCCGCTGATCTTCCTCGTGGATGCCTCCGGAAGCATGTCGTTTCCCGATGTTCAGAATGGTCCGACTCGTCTGCAGTCGGTCTGGCAGACGCTCCGGCCACAGCTGGACAAAGCCGCAGACCACTTCCTCCTTCGCTTCTTCGTCTTCTCCTCGGATGCCGAGGAACTCAAGAGAGCCGATGACATCGGCAAACGCGCGCCGGACGGAAAATCGACCGATATCGTAAACGCCGTGCGCAAGGCGACGGCCCAGGGGCTTCCCAAGGACGCCGCGATTGTCCTGATCAGCGACGGCATCGACAATACGTCGCCAAATGCCGCGGAACTCCTTCGAAATTCCCCGGTTGTGATCCATACCGTCCGCGTTGGTTCAGAACAGGCCGAACCTTCTTCGCTGGCCAATGTTGCCGTCGACAACATCGAGACCGGCGACGATTTTGTCGTCCACCATGAAACCAAGGTTAAAGCCACCATCAAAAGCGGGGCGCTGGCCAATCGTGTCGTCGAAGTGAAGATGAGCGAGGTGGACGCTTCGGGAAAGATCACCGGACCACTGATATCAAAGACGCTGGTCCTTCAGCCTCTGGCTGAGGGGCAGATTGTGGAGCTTCCATTCAAGCCGAGAGCCGTCGGCGTGCAGCGACTGTCGGTCTGGATCGACCCGATCGCCGGCGAGCGCAGCACGGTGGATAATCGCCAGGAATTCCAGGGGCTGGCGCTCGATCCGCGGATCAAGGTCCTCTACGTCGAGGGACGCGTCCGCCCGGAGTTCACCCAGTTGAACCGGGCCTTGGCGCGCGACCCGAATATCGAGGTGGCATCGCTCCTTCGCATTCAGCAGGAACGATTCTCCGCCTCAGGCACCGTGGACGGCGAGCCCCTCACCAAGATGCCGGGCATCGTCGATGAATGGCGGCGGTTCGATGTGGTGATCATTGGCGACATCGACAGCAGCTTCCTCACCAAGCTCCAGCAGGCCGGCATCGAGCAGGCCACCTTCCGCGGTGGCGGGCTTCTCATGATCGGCGGGCAGAACAACTTCGGCCCCGGCGGCTACAAAGACTCCGCGATCGAAAAGGCGCTGCCCGTCTTCGCGGGCGAACTTGCCAGTCCCCAGGAAAGGACTGCCTTTGTCCCAACACTCACCCCCGAAGGACAAACCCACCCGGCAATGGAGGGTCTGGCCGAGTGGTTTGGCGGAACACGCCCCGCCACAAAGCAGCTTCCCACGCTTCGCGGGAATGTCGTCGTGCCTCGTGCCAAGTCCGGCGCGTCAGTCCTGCTGGTCCATGGCGCCAGACCGGGACCCGACGGCAAACCGCAGATCGTCCTGGCCGTGCAGCGATATGGGGAGGGGCGCTCCGCCGCTTTCACCGCCGACACCACCTATCTCTGGTATCTGCCGCTCCGAGCGCTCGGGCAGGATAGCCCGTACAACCGCTTCTGGGGACAACTCGTGCGATGGCTCGCCGGCGAGGATGTTCGCAATCGACAACGCGGCGCAGGTGTTGACGGCTTGTTGACCAAGAGCCTGTATCAGCTGGGCGAGTCCGTCCGCGTCAGGGCCATGGTCCGGGACGAACGCGGCGATGCCACTCGATTTGCTCAGGTCAACCTCAGCCTCACACGCCCAGGCCAACCGGGAACCTCGCAGATACCCCTCAGCCCCGTCGAATCGCGCGCGGGCCTCTATGATGGGACCGTGCCCAACCCGGACAAGGGCGACTGGACCGCCGAACTCGTGGCATCCAAGGACGGCAAACTCCTCGGAAAACAAACCCTCAAGTTCACCGTGGTTCCCCCGGCTGAGGAAATGCTCAAACTGGCGGCAAACCCCCGGTTGCTCGCCGGCATTGCCGAGCAGACCAGGGGCTTTCAGTATGAGTTGGCGCAACTGCCGAAGCTCATCGACCAACTCATCGCGCAGAACAAGCCTGCCGAAACCGAGCAGGCTCGCTCCGTTCCACTCAGCAACACCGTCCGCACAATGCTCGAATTGGCCGGGCGACGTCCCGAATGGGATACACGCTATGACTTGCCCATGCAGGGACTCCTGGTGCTTGTAATTCTCGCCGCCGAATGGATCATGCGAAGACGCTGGCAGTTGCCGTAAACCGATTGTCGTTGGCATCGACGATGTTTCCGCGTATCAGAGTCATCCTATGGCTGAATTCTCGGACATCCCCAAAATACTCCGCTCGGTTGGACCCCTGCGGTTCACCGCACGCGTCTGGCGAGAGATGGGCGAGGACAACCTCCTGGTCTGGGCGGCCGCGGTTGCCTATTCCTGGCTTTTCGCGATCTTCCCCTTTGTCGTCTTCCTCATGACGCTTCTGCCGTACCTGCCGGAAGCGGCCAAGCAAACCGCGCAGAACGAGATCCGCGAATTCATCTACACCATGCCACAGTCGGCGGCCGACACCGTCTGGAATAACGTCTCATACATCCTCAGCAAACGCCACGGTGGTCTCCTCTCCATCGGAATCGTCGTCACCCTCTGGGCGGCCAGCGGCGGTATCAACATGACCATCACCGCCGTCGACAAGTGCTACGAGATCGACAACGGCCGACCATTCTACAAGCAGAGACCCATGGCAATCGGCATCACGGCCATCGTCGCCATCCTCGTGTTGGCCCTGCTCATCCTCCTGCCCGTGGGAACGATCGCCATCCGCTGGATCGAACGCAACGGCATCACCTATGTCTCAGGCCCCTTGCTGTGGACATGGCAAATCCTCCGATTCCCCCTCGCCGTGCTGTTGATGTTCGCCACTGTGAATGTCCTCTACTTCTTCGGGCCGAGCATCCGGCAGAAATACGCCTTCTTTACCCCCGGCGCCATCTTTGTCGTCATCCTCTGGATGTTCCTGGCAGCAGTCTTCCGCTTCTACGTGGACAAGTACGGCAAGTACAACGAGACCTACGGAACGGTAGGGGGGGTCGCCATCCTGCTGATTCTCTTCTACCTGGATGCCGTGGTTCTGCTCATTGGCGCCGAAATCAACAGCGAAATAGACTTCGAACTGCTGCGCGTGCCGCGGGGATCAAGGGACTTCACCAAGACCTTCGATCCGCCCGACCCCTCCCAATGAATCGCCAGTCAATCCTTCGCGACGATCTGAACCGGAATAGTCGCCTCGGCCATGCGATTCGCCTGCTGGTCCGATACCGAAACCGTCAAAAAGTAACTCCCCGGCGAGACCGTGACCGGCAATGCCATGGCGCGGGCAATACAGAAATCGTGACGCCGGTTCCTCGACAGATCGGCGCGAGGCTGACGTTTCTCCACCGCCACACGTTGCCCGCGGTCATCGTAGAGAACCATCTCCTGGGTGATGTCCGTCTGCCACAGACCGCGATCATTCAACCGGCTTGCGAAGTTCTCCACCTCGCAATAGACAAACAGCGTACTTCCCGGTGTTACGCGGTTTGACGGCAGCGGATCATAAGCGCCGAAACCGTAGATCTTCTTGCACAACGCAACCCCGGTCACCTGCAGGCTCGTCTGCGCCCGGAGTCGATCAGCCAACTCAAACCACGGCTTGGCCTTTCGCGACAACAGCAAGTTCTCACTGCCGCGCACGTTGGACCGAAAGTTGCTCAATCCATCCATGATCGCCGCGATCAGCTCGCGGTCTTCAGTGCTCAGCGACGAGATGACGTCCATCTGCGGCGCCTGTCGGCCACGCAACCACTGAAGCAGCTGATACTCCAACTGCGCCGACACGTCCCGAGGATAATCCCGAATGTGCTTGGCCAACTGCTGCTCGAGTTGATCGGACGTCGGCATAGGCGCCGGCGGCGGCGCGGCCTGCACGCCGCCCTCGGATCTCTGGGCGGACGGAGCCTGCACGTCCGGCTCGCTGACTGCCACAACGGGCGATGGCATCGTTGCCGGCGGGTTTGACGTCAATGGCGCCCGCTTCTCCACGGCCGGTTGAGTCTGCGGCGACACCCACTTCACCGATGGCGCCGTGGCAGGCGCTACCGGCGCAACCGCCGGCTTCTTCATCCGATCGATGATCGACGCCAACTCCTGCGCGTACGAGGTCGTCTTCCAGCTCAACGCCTCCGCTGTCGTGACCGCTTCGACATTCCCCACGTTCTGCGACGCAACAGGCTGCGTCGCCGGGGAGGTTGTCGGCGGCGGCGGGAGAGAATCCGCTACCGTCCCCGCAACCGGGTCCGAACCATCCCGCGTATCGACACAGCCCCCCACCAACAACACTGCAATCAGTATCGGGGCGCAATAGTGACGAAGCATCGGAGACTCCATCCGTGGACCGGCTTCGCGAACCCCCGATCATCCGGATCGAGGTTCCCTGTGTCCCTACCATATCACCCCCGCCACCCGGCATGCAAGACCCATCCCGACAATCCCGGCACCAGTGGCGACGGAACAAGCACCCGCGACGACCTCACAGCACTTCCGTGGCTCTCGGATAGCTGCCCAGAACGGTCAGTTGCAGGCAGTGGGCCTTGGCGGCGGTGATGGCCGTCTGCATGGCGGCATCGTCGCTGTGCCCCTGGGCGTCAATAAAGAAGTAATACTCCCAGTTCACCTTCTTGCTGGGCCTCTTCTCAATGTCCGTCAAATTGATCCCGTGATCCTTGAACACATCCAGAACTGCCGCCAGTGCCCCCGGCTTGTGGACCGTCGTGAACATGATCGCGGTCTTGTCCACTCCGCTACGCCTCGCCCCCTCCCGGCCGATCACGAAAAACCGCGTCACGTTGTCGGGGTTGTCTTCGATATTCTCAAACAGAACATGAAGTCCGTAAAGCTCCCCGGCGATCGTCGAACCGATCGCCGCCACCCCCGCCTGCTGACTCGCAAGCTCCGCGGCCCGGCTGGTGCTCGCCGTCGGCTCCAGCTCCCGATCCTTGGCGACCCGGCTTAGCCAGTCCCGGCATTGACTGAAGACCTCGGGCTTCGAGTACAACTTGTGAATCTGCTCCCAAGGCTGTTTCGACAGCACATTATGGTGCACGCTGATCAGCACTTCCGAACAAATCCGGGCCGAACTGTGCAGAAACGCGTCCAACGTATCCACCACCCCGCCGCCTATCGAATTCTCCACCGGCGCCAGACCATGATCAATGTGCCCCCGCACAACCTCTTCAAATACCGTCGCGATGTCCGGCAACGGAACGTGCTCCACGCTGCTGCCGAATTTCCGCACCGAAGCCAGGTGCGAAAAACTCCCGGGCGGCCCAAGAAACCCAATTCGCAGGGGCTTCTCTAACGCGAAGGACCCGCTCATCAGTTCTCGCCACACCGCCTCCACGCATCGATCCGGCAGCGGACCCCTGTTCAGCTTCCGTATCCGGTCCAGAACCTCCTTCTCCCGATCCGGAGCATACACGGGGGCATTGGTGAGCTGCTTGAGCTTGCCAATCTCCTGCACCACGCTCGCCCGGGCGTTGAGCAACTCCACAATCCGGGTGTCCAACTCATCAATCCTCGCCCTCATCGCATCGAGCGCGGATGGAACCGGAATCTCATTTGGCGAGGACTCAGACATATGCGACGTTTTAGCGGCGACGCGACAAACCGTCAAACTCGTGAATCCGGCCCATGACGCCTCGCCCTCCCTCTGACACAATCCCATGGCCCGCCCCTCGTGTGACGTGAAACAAGCCACCGCGCGACGCCATCCTGTCAACGCGGCTTAACGCCGCGCGGTACAAGGAAGTGTGTTGTGCCACCCTGTTTTTGCGGGCAAAATATCGACGTGCGGAGCGCCAACATGCCTTACCAGATGACCCGGCGGCAGTTCATGCGGAGCGGCTTGGCCGCCGGCGCATTGGCCTGCTGGCCCAGGGGCATTCTCCATGCCGCATCACCCTCCGAACGACTGCACGTCGGATTCATCGCAGCGGGCGGACGCGGCAGCAGCAACCTCCAGGAAATCGCCCGGCTCGCCGCCGATGTCGTGGCCCTCTGCGACGTCGATGCCGCCTACTTGGCCGCTGCCGCAAAGGCGTATCCCAACGCAAAAACCTACTCCGATTTCCGCAAAATGCTCGAACAAAAGGACATCGACGCGGTCGTCGTCAGTACCCCCGATCACGTCCACGCCGTCGCTGCCCTGGCCGCCATTCGCCTCGGAAAACACGTCTACTGCGAGAAACCGCTTACCCACTCAATTTACGAGTCACGCCTTCTCCGCCTCGCTGCCGCCGAGAAAAAAGTCGCCACCCAAATGGGAAACGGCGGCCATTCCCACGAAGGGACCCGCCTCGCCGTCGAATGGGTCCGGTCTGGCATCCTGGGGCACGTGCGCGAAGTGCATCTCTGGACCGATCGCGCCAAAGATTGGTGGCCTCAGGGCGTCGCACGTCCCTCCGATACCCCCGCGGTCCCCGCGACACTTGATTGGGATCTCTGGACCGGGCCTGCACCCGCTCGGCCCTATCATCCCGCCTACCACCCCTTCAAGTGGCGTGGCTGGGTCGATTTCGGTACCGGCGCGCTAGGCGACATGGGCTGCCATGTCTTCGATGTCGCCTGCTGGGCACTGAAACTTGATGCGCCAACCACCGTCGAAGCCGAAACCTCGGGCTGCAACGGCGAAACCTATCCCCAGTGGTCGATCGTACGTTACGAATTTCCCCAACGAGGCGACATGCCCCCCGTGAAACTGCTGTGGTACGATGGCGGAAAGCTACCCCCTCGCCCCGCCGAACTCGATGAAGGTCAGGAGTTCGGCGCCAAAGACGGCGGCACCCTCTTCATCGGGGATAAGGGCAAAATGATCGTCCCCCTCGGAGCCTCGCCTCGACTGATTCCCGAAGCCAGAATGAGGGACTTCAACCAGCCCTCACCCTCCATTCCTCGCTCGGTCGGGCATCACAAGGAATGGGTCGAAGCCTGCAAAGGGGGGCCTCCCGCAGGATCCAATTTCGACGTCGCCGGCCCAATGACCGAGACCATCCTCCTCGGCAACGTCGCCATCCGCCTGGGAAAGAAACTCCAGTGGGATTCGGAAAATCTGCAGGTTGTCAATGCCCCTGAGGCGGCAGCACTCATCCGGCGAGAATACCGCAAGGGGTGGGAGCTGTAAGCCCATACCCCACACCAACCCCCAACTCCTCACTCCAATTGCCGCCTCAGACTCGCCGCTAATCCCAACCCTTGCCGTTCTTCCGCGTCCCGCACAGGTTGACTTCCATCCCCAACGCTGCCGCCATGGATGCCTTCGCCAAGAGTGCCTTGTCCGCCTCACCCTCCGAGTTGGCATACGCCACCTGTATGTGGTTGGCTTTGTGCTTCGCCATGAACTGGTCCCGGCTTACCCCGTAAGTGACGGCGTGCATGATCGGCCACTGCGGCGTCGTCGCGTCCCACCGGCGCTGCGTCTCCGCATCCGGAAGCGACACCACGCCGGCCCGGCCTAGATCCATCTTGAGCTCTCCATCCTCCACATAAATGCGCGACCAGACAATCTCGCCAGGCTTCGAAATCCCCTTCAGAGTCCCGCCACCCATCCGGAAGTACATCCCCGGCTGCCGTTCGCTGCTGGCGTTCTGCCATCCGCCGAAGTGCGCCGGCGGCGCCGAACCCGAGATCAAAAACACCCAGACGTAATCCTCCACCGTGCCCGACCGATCTACATCCCCCCAACGCACGTCATGCAGCGTGTTCTCCACCGGCTGCCCCATCGCGCTGTGCACACGAACCGTCATCAACCCGTCCAACCCCGCACATTCGTCCACTTCATTGAAGTGAGGCAACGCCTGCCCCTCGTACAGAATCCGAGACCCGTCCCGCGATCGCACCGGCGGGCGATCCGCGTTGTTGAGCGTCCCTTCCGCCAGGTCCGACGCCGGCAATAGATCCTTCAGGCCTTGCTGATACTGTATCCCAATGCAGTCGCAGCCAAAATCGTCCGCCAGACGAACCGCCGCAATGTACATCTTGCACTGCAGGTGAATCTGCCTGTCCGTGAGATCCGATGCCTCGTCAGGACCGGTCACGAACTTCATCCCTCGCTCCTCCATCCACTTACGCACCGCCGCCGCTTCTTCGTCGCTCACCTGCGTCGTCTCGTAATACAACGCCGACTGCGATAGCCTCTCTTTGAACACACCCGTCGGATTCAGCAACTCGTCCGGAATGATGGCGTTGAACATCCCCATGCATCCCTCGTCGAAAATGCCCATGATGGCTCTCTCGTGACGCATCTGCTTGGCCAGCGCCTCACCAAGTCTGCGCTCCGCCCCGCCAACCCTGACATGCTTGAATTTCGTCACGTGAGGCGTCTTGTGCTTCACTTGCCCCTCCTTCAGCCATGTCCGCAGCGACTTCCGGAAAAAATCATCCGTGAAATCCTCCGACCAGATTGTCGAATACTTGACCCCTGCCTTCGTCAGCGAGCCATTCAGATTCAGCATCCCAACCAGGCCCGGCCACGTGCCCGACCAGTTGGCTACCGTCAGGATCGGGCCCTGGTGTGAAATCAGCCCGGGCAAGACGTGGTGCGTGTACTGCCAGACCGACTCCGCCACAATGATCGGAGCCTTGGGATCTACCTCACGAAAGACCTGCAGGCCCTCCTTCTGCGATCCAATAAAGCCATGTCCCTCCTCATCCTTATAGGGATGTGCCCGCACAAGATCATAGTGCTCCTCGGCTACCGCCTGGCGCAACGCCAACTCCATCTTCGCCTGCTCCGGCCAGCATTGCTTGTTCGCGCTCGATCGGAGATCCCCGCTGGCCACAAGCTGCACTTGCCTCTTCGAGAGCTTCATGGGCTTGCTGATTTCCGGCATCGTATACGAGGACATCGTAAGAACCTCTTGTTTCTATTCGAGAGAAAACGATTGCACGAGTCGGACACTCTTCCGCCGTGCCAACCGCGGGTATGTTAACATCGACCCCCATCTCATGCTATCCTTCGCACTTGACGAGGACCGGACAATCGGTACGGTGAATCAACGGTCATCTTCAGTTCCATAGGGAAACGGAGGTTTTGCAATGCTCAAAGGCCAACTGCTTCAGCCACAGATCAACGCCGCCTTGGCTCGCGCCGGGCACTCCAGCAAGGTGCTCATTTCCGACGGAAACTACCCGCACTGGACAAAGAGAGGTCCCAATGCCGAGGTCGTCTTCATGAACCTCGCGCCCGGCCTGGTCAATTGCACCGACGTCTTGAAGGCACTACTGAGCGCTATCCCCGTCGAGAAGGCCGAAGTCATGGACTACGCTCGCACCGGCCCCAACGCCCTCAAGGCCGATCCCCCCATCTGGAATGAATTCCGCCAGATCCTCCATGCTGCCGGAAACGATATCGAACTCGAAAAAGTGGAACGGTTTAAGTTCTACGAACTGGCCGCCGCTCCCGATGTCTGCCTGACTATCGCCACCGGTGAGGGCGCCATCTACGCAAACCTCATGCTGACCATTGGCGTCGTCAAACCCAAAGCCTGATCGCCTTTCGGTTCGCTTCCTGTGGTCGGTGGTATCACCAGCGGTCGTTCCCCGTCACGCGGTGTGACCCGCTTCATGCCACAGGCCACAGGCAGCGGACTACGCTCGTCTGCTCTCCTACATCGCCTGCCGATACCCCCTCATTAGCCCCTCCCGCCCGATCATCCCGACCACCCGGACCGAATCCCCAGAGGTGGCGACGGCGAATGATCGACGCTGCACTCCGCGACCAGGCCCAATACACCCATCATCTCACCGCCGGGCAACATGGCCGGTACGTCCGGCCCCCATTTGATCTCTCGCAAACAACCACTCCGCCAAGAGCTCCCAGCACGCTACAATCCTCCTCCTTCATGCCCTACCATAGAGTGTCATCTAATGGCTGCCCATAAGCCCAAGGTCGTCGTTGCCATGAGCGGCGGAGTCGATTCTTCCGTTGCCGCCGCCCTCCTGCTGCGCCAAGGATACGATGTCGTTGGCGTCTTCATGCGACTGGGGTCCCCGGCGGGTGTCCTGCCTCCAGAAGCATCCGACACCGGACAGACCAGACAGGGCTGCTGCTCCGTCCTCGACGCCGACGACGCACGCCAAGTGGCCGCCGTCCTCGGTATTCCTCTCTACGTCCTCAACTTCCAGGACGACTTCGGCCGCGTCATCGACTACTTCGTTGACGAGTACAACCGCGGCCGCACGCCCAACCCCTGTGTCCGCTGCAACGACTGGCTTAAATTCGGCAAACTCGCCGCCTATGCCCACGCCGTCGGCGCTGATTTCGTCGCCACCGGACATTACGCCCGCATCGGCCGCGATCCGCTCTCCAACGCCCCGGCCCTCTGTCGCGGCCTCGACCAACGCAAAGACCAAAGCTATGTGCTCTTCGGAATGCGACCGGATGCCCTCACGCATACGCTCCTACCCATTGGCGACTATCGCAAGACCGCCGTACGCCAAATCGCGCTCGATCTCAAACTCCCCGTCCACAATAAGCCCGACTCCCAGGAAATCTGCTTCGTGCCCAACCAGGATTACGCCTCGCTCCTTCAACGCCGATCACCCGATGCCTTCCGACCAGGCAAAATCGTCGACAAGACCGGCCAGACCCTCGGCGAACATCCAGGCTACCAGCATTTCACCGTCGGCCAACGCCGAGGAGTCGGACTGGCCCTCGGCCGGCCCGTCTACGTCCTCAGTGTCGACGCCGCGGCAAATCGCGTCACCGTCGGCTCACGCGACGACCTGCTTCGAAGCTCTCTGATTGCCCGGCAAACCAATTGGCATGCTTCCCGCACGCATCCAACCAACACGCCGATCCGCTGCACCGCCAAAATCCGTTACAACCACACGCCCCAGCCCGCCACCGCCACGATCACCGGACCCGACGAATTCCGCCTCGATTTCGACCTGCCCCAACACGCAATCACACCCGGGCAGGCGGCTGTCCTCTATGACGACGACGTCCTCCTGGGCGGCGGTTGGATCGACCACGTCCTGCCCGACGAACCTTGATCTCTTGACCTCGCCTATGCTCCGCCGCAACGTCCTCATCTTCCACCTCGGCGCCCTGGGCGATTTCATTCTGACCTGGCCTCTCGTCCTGGCTCTCTCCCGCATCCATCCCCAGAGCCGAATCATCTGCGTCACCCACCGCCAAAAGGGCCGGTTGGCCGAGGAAACCCTTCGCGTCGATTCCACCGACATTGAAAACGGATGGCACCACCTCTTTGCCGACTCCGCGAGCCTCCCTACGGGGCCGGCAACACTCCTGGCCAACGCCCACAGCATCTATAGCTTCATTGCCGCTCCCACCGACCCCTGGGCGCAGAATGTCCGACAACTGGCCCCGGAGGCCGATCTGTGCTGCCTCGACAGCCGCCCGGTGAATCCCAACCAACACGCCACAGAGCAGGTCATGGCGCAACTGGCGACCCGCCCGGCCCTCCTCCAGTCATGCCGACAGATGCTGCGGTCTGTCCTCTCGCAAGGAATTCGCAGACGCCCAAACCCCGGCGACCTCATCGTCGTCCATCCGGGGTCCGGATCACCAGAAAAGTGCTGGCCCGCCACTCATTTCCTCGATCTCATCCGCTCTCTACGCGACATGGATCGGCGCGTTCGAGTGCTGCTTGGCGACGTCGAAATTGACCGCTGGCCGCCCTCCCTGATCGACCAGTTCCGCCAACTCGCCGAAGTCGCCTTCCCCCAAACCCTCACCGAATTGCTCGCCGACATGAGCGACGCCGCCTCCTACATCGGCAACGACTCCGGGCCTTCACACCTCGCTGCCATCATCGGCCTGCCCACCCTCTGCATCTTCGGACCCACCAACCCCGCCGTCTGGCGCCCTCTGGGTCCCCTCGTCACCGTTCTCCAACATACCCCGCTCTCCTCGCTTACCCCCGACGAGCTGATCGCCTGTCTCCGCCGACGTAACCCTAGTGAATAAACCTCATGTCGCCGAAATTCGGGATAAGCCCCGGCGCGCCCGTCGTGAACGGACGATAGCCCGCGGGCCAGTAAACGAAAAACGCCTTCCCCAGCAGAAATCGCTCCGGTACCCGCCCGGAATCCGCATAGAGATTCTCCGACTCAATCAAATTCACCGGCGCGGTCCAGTATCGCGCGTCACTGCTCAAAATCGAGTTGTCTCCCAGAACAAAGTACTCGTTCTCCCGTCTGATCCCGTCAATCACCTCCCCCCGCGTGCTCAGCCGCGTCGGTCGATCAGGGCTCGCGTGCTGGATCTCGCCCATCCGGCCATATCCCGAACCCGGCGTGTAATAGATGTCCCGCCAGATGCTCACGTGACTCAACTGACAACTCTGCCGTTCCGCAGCCAACTCCAGTCGCGGCGGCGGAAACACCGACCGGATCTGCTCATAATTCGAACTGGTCTCACCTAGATGCCTCTGCTTCTGGTGCAACTGCAGCAGTTGGACAACGTCCGGCCGATAGTCCTTCGGTGTCGTCTTGATCAGATCCCGGCCGTTAATCCGCAGCGTCACCTGGTAATCCACATTGCTGAACTCCACGTTCAACGTGCCCGTTTCGCCAATCGCCGCCTCGCCAACCACCTTCGTCGCACCATCCGGCAGCCCGTGCACCAGCCTCGCCTTGCCCGGCACCAGTTCCGCCGTAAACCGGTGCCCCAACTTCGTGAGCGATGCCCGCATGGCCCCCTCCCCGGACTCACGCCGGTACGCAAACTCGATCTTCAAGTCCCCTACATACCACCGCGGAATCATGTCTCTCGAGTAAAGATCAATGTGATAGGGATCGTTATACGATCCCGCGATGGGCAATCGATCCGGCACCCTCACGTTCATCGTCTCGTTGTACGGCAACCAATCCGTCAGCGGCATCGCCCCGGGGCTTGCCTCCTTGTTGGTGTTCCGGTCAAACTCATACGTGCCCGACCCCCCGGCATTATCAAAAGCCAACGTCCGGCCACCGCCGGCCAACCGCCATCCCGTCCCCTCCGTCAAACGCCAGGGCACGACCCACTCCTTCTCCCGCAGCTTGTTCTGCGGCAGGTAATCCTGATCGTACACCACCCGCCAAAGCGCCTTCTGTACCTCCCGGGGCTTCGTCTGAATCTCCCACGGCCAATTCTCAACCGCCGGAGCGCCCCGCCCGTCCCTCGCCGTCGATCGCTCGTTCGGACTGACATAAACGTCCCCATCCAGAATCATCACCGATTCCCCAGGCTTCCCAACCAGCCGCTTGATGAAGTTCTGCGTATAACGACCCGCCTCCGACGGGCTCTTGAACACCACCACGTCCCATCGAGACGGTTCCTGCAACAGATACAGGTACTTCAAAACCAGAATCCGATCTCCGTAATAGACCGGGATCACCGGCGAACTGGCCGCGTCCCGTCCCCCACGCGCAACCTTGAACCCGCAGTTCGGACAGTGCATCGAGAACAACGCCGGAGTCACATGTGGAATGCTGATGTCGTCCCCGCCATGGTCCTGGCTCGGAAAATTCACGTCAAACGGGTATCCGCATTCCTCACACGAAAACCGCATGTGCGCACCCAGCAGCGTCGGCGCCATCGACCCCGATGGGATCACGAACGCCTCCACCACGAATGCACGGAACACGAACGCCAGAATGAACGCCACCAAAATCGATTCAATCGTCTCCTTCAGGTTCTCTTTCGGAGGGTCCTTCTGCTCCGTCCACCCCGGCGAGGACGAAGACTCGGTCCCTTCGCCGGGCACTCCCGGTCGCGGCGGAGCGCCCGGAGGAATCATCGGCGGCAACGTCTTGGTGGCACTGCGTGGCGTTTCGGACATAGATCCACTATCCTAAACGATCCCCCACCCGCCGAAAAGCCGCCAAACCCCAAACCCGCCCGCCGCCTGCCTCAGCTCCACTCCTTCGCTACTCCACACGTGCCAGCCTCGCACGCGCCTCCGCCAAACCGGGGTCCAGTTCCAACGCCTTGTGGTACTCGCCCCTCGCCTGTGCGGTCTTCCCCTGCTGCTCGTACACCGATCCCAGGTTGTAGTGCGATTGCGCCTCGGTCAGCACCGCCTGAAACTGGATCAACGCTTCGTTCGCCCGGTTTGCCTTCGCCAGCATCAGCCCGTAATTCACGCGACACGGAACATTCTTGCCATCTTTGGCGACCCCCCGCTTATACGCCGCCTCCGCGGCCACGGGATCGCCTGCCAACTCGTGGCAGAACCCCAGATTCGCATACGCCCCCGCATCCTCCCCAGTTGCCTCCAGATACCTCTGCCATGTCCCGATTGCATCACCAAGTGCCCCTGACTGCGCTTGCACCACCCCAAGACGATACAGGCTTCTTGTATGACCCGGATCCAGCTTGATCGCCTGCCGATATTGCCGGATGGCCGTCTGCGCGTTCCCCTGCGACTCGGCCAACTGCCCCGCGGCAAAGTGCGTCTCGGCCGTCAAAGCCGGTTCCCGATCGTCCGGGAACCGCGAGTGCTCGGCATTAAGAGAATCCGATTCCCCCCGAGACAGCCTGGAAAACGGTGCGGGCTTGTCGTGGGCGCCGCCGCACCCGCCCAGACCCACTCCTATCACCACCGTTGCCGCCGCCAATTGCCTGACCAGATTCATGGCCGCTTCCTCTCGGATCGCCCGATATACGCTTTCAATCTGTATCGTCTGTATCGGCTGGGCAACACCGCCGATTGACCCACCGCCCCCGAAAAGTCATACCGCCCCAACCATGTCATTCACCTGCCTCACCAGGCGCGCCGGAATCTCCTACGCCTGCCAACAATCCCGAAATGCTCTCAACGCGACTGGCGCCAGGATTATCGGGCCCCGGTTATCCTCCAGCCCCCTGGTCCCTGACACTGTGGCGCATGGCCCTGTTCCTCCCCCATAATCCTCCGCTTCGCAACCCTCCACCATCCCAATCTCGCCCGATTCATCCCATGCACCGGTCCAGCATCCGCTCATACTCACCCACGATCACGTCCCATGAAAATCGCTCCCGCGCACGCTTCTCGCCCGCCGTGCCAAGCCGCCTCCTCAGGTCCTCATCCTTCAGCAATCGCCCAACCGCCTCCGTGAATCCCTCCCAATCCCCAGCCCGGACCAGCAACCCCGTCCTGCCATCTTCCACCGCTTCCGGCACCCCGCCCACTCGCGTCCCCACCGTCGGCACACCCCCCAACGCCGCCTCCAACATCACAATCCCAAATCCCTCCACATCGCCACGAAGATCCAGCCCGGGCATGACGAACACGTCGGCCCGCCGATATAACCCGACCAGCTCCTCCTGCGGCACCTCTCCCAGCAGCTTGACGTGCTCACTCAATCCCATCTCTGCTACCTTCGCCTCAATTCGATCTCGCATTCGCTCCGAATGCACCAGCGACTTCGTCGCGTCCTCCCCCACGATCAACAACAACACGTCCGGATGCTCCCTCACCAGTCGCGGCATCACGTGCTCGACCAGTTCCAGAAGCCCCTTGCGCCGGATCAGCCTTCCCACCGACAGCAGAACACGCCGACCTCCATATCCCGCCCGATTCCCCCCATCTTCGAAATCCTCAATCCGCACACCCGGGTGAATCACATCCACCTTCTCCTCATCAATTCCCATCTGCTCCAGAAGCAACCGCGTCGGCGTGCTGTTGGCCGCTACCCGGGTCGCCCGCCTCAGCAAAAACCGTATTGCACGCTGATAGATCCACCCCTTCCGCAGAACGTCGCTGCCGTGCACCAGCACCGCGAACGGCCGCCCAAACGCCCGAGACAGCGCGTACCCCGCCGGCGCCGCCACCAGGCTGCCGCATACAATCACGTCCGGAACCGAGCCCCGGCACAGTCGCCAACCCCGCATCAACGAGTGCTTGACGTACGCCTTCAGCCCCCTTGCCGCGGCGCGATGGACATTCGCCTCCTCGCCCGACCCCTCGGCCCATGCGGTCACCAACTCTACCGTGTGACCCCGGCCACGCAGCCGATCAAACAGATTCTCAACGACATACTCAATGCCGCCCCGCACAGGTCGGAAATTCCAGGAAAGCAACAGAACCTTCATTACCAGGACAGTTTACCCGCCCCTTCACCTGCCGAAAGCCCCACATCCCCCATTTCCCCGGCGATCAACGCCTCAGGCTCATCGGACGAACCACCGGTGCGGGTTCCTCTCCGCCGACCTCCCGGCCGTGAATCGACAGCGATCCGGATCCCTCCTCACTCTGCCCCGACACCACCATCAACCGCGGCCGCCGACGCTCCGCGTACAGCCGGCGCCTCGCCAGGAACAGCAATTCCTCGCTGATCCGCCGATGCCGGCCCATCATGTCCGCCAGCAGCGCCAATACCCCCAGCAGAAACGACAGCGTCACCATCGCCCCCGTGATCGGAATCAGCGACGTGAACGGAGTCGTCTTCCGGTGCCATAGATACCATCCCGACACAAAACCGCCGCATAGCGCGCCCAGAATCCCCAGCAGCAACGCGATTCCACCAAAAAACTTCAGCGGCTGAATGTCACGCATCGCCCGCAAAATGATCGGAAATGAATTCGACGCATACCGAAAAATGCTGCTCGCGATCCGGCTCTTGCCGTGCTCCCTCACCCCGCGCACCTTCAGGGGCACCTCCACAATCCGAACCCCCTTGCTGAATAAGTCGATGAACGTCTCCTGGGTATACGTGAATCGCCCAAAAAGCGTCAACCGGTACGCCGCCTCCCGATTAAATGCCCGGAACCCGCACGAAACGTCCGTGAAATGAGTCCCACCGCAAATCCAGTTGATCATCCACGTGACGATCTGGTTCCCGTAGTACTTCACAATCGGCATCTGCGGCCTCAACGCGGAGTCCGCAAAACGTGTGCACGTCACAAAGTCCGCCCGATTCTCCAGGATCGGCTTGACCAGCAACGCAATGTCCGCCGGATTGAACTGGCCGTCCCCGTCGATATTCACGATGATGTCCGCCCCGCGCACCATCGCCTGCTCAAATCCCGCTCGAAAAACCGTCCCTAAACCCCCTCCACCAGGCAAATTAATCACGCTGGCGCCCGCGGCTGCGGCTACGGCGGCTGTCTCGTCCGTGCTGCCGTCGTTAACGACTATCACCTCGGTCTCATCGATGCCGGGAATCTCTGTGGGAACCCCGCCAGCCACCTGGGCAATCGTCTTCTCCTCATTCAGCGCTGGTATCGTTACAACAAGCTTCATGCTTCTACCTGGCCCATCATGCCCGACGCTCCGCCGACTCCACTCCACAAAACGCTTGATGCTAACCGCCTAACTCGCTTGGAACAAGAGCGGTTTCCCTTATCTGTTTTACCGAAGTGTAATTGTTGCTCCATGGGCGAAATCGAAGTGTCACCCCTGGGGGCGGGGTATACCAGCCGAATGAGTCAACTTCGATTGTCGGCCAAAGAGAGGATTTCGATGAATGCGCCGGGCCCTGTGCCGCGACGCCAACCGACGGCACTGGCGGCGGCCAAATCGGAGAACCTCCATCTAGCTGTGAATCTCAAGGTGCAGGAGTTGTTGACCTGCGTGGCAGCGGTAGCGGCTGCCACTTCGGCGTTGAAGAAAACGACGAAAAATGCGAACCGGCCGCGAGTGTCGTGACACAAATACCGTCCTTTGACCTCCGCTATAAGGAATCTGTCTTTCGCGGCCAACCCCCCCCGAAACACAGAATGTCCTCCGACTCATCCACGGACTGGAAATGCCCCGGCCAGCGCCTTGAGATATGCCGTGCCGTGTCTTTCCTCGGGCAACAGATACGAGCCTTCGGTCCATTCGTTCCAGGCGTTTACAAACACCGCGAAGGGACGCTTCACGGCAGCTCGCACCGCCTCGGCGGACATCTTGCACAAATGACCAAATCGTTCCGGGGTATTGCCCACGATCACCGGGCCATATGGATAATTCGGCTTGGCAAACGGCCACGGCACCCTGTGCTCGCATCGGGGGGTAACGTCCCAACCCATCGTCACAACAGGGCAATGCGGCAGCGATGTCTCCGCCATCGCCTTCCAGTGGCTCGTGTGCGAGGCGATCAGATCCTCGTATTCCTGAGTCAGGTTCGGTGAGGTCTTTCCGGTGCTCGTTATGTTATAGGTGCTCGTTGAGTGAAACCCGGCCTCCTGGCACAGGTCCACGAGCTTGGCCTCCCATGTCATCGCGTTCCAGTGCATGGGTGGCAACTTGGCACGCGCCAATTGGGCATCAATCCCCGATAGCACCGACTTCGTCCTGACCGGGCCACCCAGTTGGTCGATAAAGTCCTTCGGAGCGAAAATGCTGAAGAACAGCCGTCCGTCAACCGTCCAATAGTTGTCCTGCCGGAAATAGCGTTCGATGCCGTACTCGATGACGCGCGCCAGATCGCCCGGAGAATGGCGAATCGGCAGCCACACAGTCCAGGGCTTGTCATACGGGGCGGGGAAGTAGTCGCTCCATGTATGATTGGCCCACATCAAAGCGAACTTGAGCCGCTTGCGGTTGGGTGCCTGAAGGAACCCCTTCTCAAGCGTCTCCTCCATCAGCCGTACGCCGGAATACCAGTACCAGTCGAACAGGAAAACATCAATGTGGCTGTCGGCGGCCAGGTCGATCTCGCGAGCCGCCCACTTGGGGTCCGACTCATTGAAATAACCCCAACTCGGGCGCAGAGGCTGGTAGTGACCGGGAAAGCGAGCCGGAGCGGTTTTCAGCAGTTCCCACTCGCACCAGCCATAGCCGTGCCAGGAATCCATGTGGTCATATGGGTGCCAAAGAGGGCAGTAGATCGCCACCACCTGCGGCCGGAACGCACGGTACTCGGCATTAGCCTCGCCGGCGGACGACAACGCGCTGAGACTCCCGGCGGCTCCGGCGGCAATCGCGGCCTCCATCAGCGAGCGACGCGTCAAGGTCTTCTCTTGGGCCATCTGAATTACCTCTGCTTGCAGGTCAGTCATCAACCACTACCCAAGATACGCCTGCGCCGCGTCAGCGACAAGGCGACCTGCATGCCGCCTTTTCCCCTATCACGCGAATGGACCCCACCCTCGCATTCTACATCTGCCGTGTCATTCCACGATATTCGCCCCGTCCGCCGCGAAAAGACCCATAGACCCTTGTGAAGAAGAACCGGCGACCCTCACCCCCACCAACAAACCAAGGCCCGCCTCGTTTCCCGAGACGGGCCTCTGCAGTTCCGCTCTGCCCGACACTGGATTTCTGACAACGCTCCACGCGGCCGGACAGAGCCCGACTAATCACGATCCTCAGAGTCCTTCAAACCCTCAAGCATTTGCTTCCATGGCTTGCCTTCAAGTTTCTTCCGAATGTCCTCCGGCAACGCCTTCCGCTGCTCCTCCGTGTCAATCGGCCCGGAGTATGTCAACCCTCCGTTCGCATCCTTAACCGTCAGCTTGGCCTGCCGCCGGTTGTCTCTCTCCTTCACCTCCACAGTCACCGAACCCTCCGCATCCGACCACGTGGTCGATCGCTCCTTGCTCGACCGAAACGCGTTGCCCATGTTGGCTGCCGGTCCCTCAAACGCCGGCATCTTGATGACCACCTTCGGGGGAACCGCTCGCTCCAGCCTCTTGAGCTTCTCCAACACGCCGTCCGGCAACTTCTCCCGCTCCTCTTCGGTGTTCACCGGCCCGTCAAAAACCGTCTCGCCCGACTTGTCTTTCACCTCGAGTCGCTTCTGGTCGTCCGCGTCGCACTTCAGTGTCAACGTGTGCTCCGAATCCTTCATCGACGCCGACCGCTCCCCTCGAATGTTCATCTTCGCCGAAATCATGCCGTCCAGGTTCCCGTTCCAGTCCCGCAGCTTCTGATTCGCCGTTAACGCCTTGGCCATCTCCAGCGCCGACTGCGCCCTCTTCGCAATCGGCTCCAGGTCCTTCTCCGTGAGCTTCGCCGACAGGGTCATCTCCTTCCCCTCTCGCAGAATAGCGATCTTGAGCTCCTCCCCCGCCTTGTGCATGCGCACCAGCACCGCCAACTGCTCCCCGTTAATCACCAGTTGATCATCCACCTTGTGCAATATGTCAAACCGCTTCAACCCCGCTGCTTCCGCCGGGCTTCCCGCTTCCACCTGCTCCACCAACAGCCCCACGCCTTTCGGCAGCTTCAACTGGGCCCGCATCGCCGGCATCACCTCCGATGTGGTTACCCCAAGAAACGCCCCTCTCTCCAGCTTCGTCTCCTTGAAAAAGAACTCAAACGGGTCCGCGCCTTCCGCCGCCATCGCTTTCAGCACCACTTCGGGTTCCCAACCCAAAACGTCGTCTTCCCCCCTCGCACTCGGCACCGCCAACATCCCAAAGGCCAGACACCCAACCATCACCGCCGCTCTGATCTCGCTTATCTTCATCGGGTCACCTCTTCGTTAGTACTTGCTCAGTTTCACCAGAATGATCTCTTCCCTTGGTGCCGTCACCTCGATCGTCGCCTGATAGTCACGGTCATACCACTGCACGTACTCCAGCACCTGACGCCGCAGTTGCCTCATTGGCTGGTCGTCACCAACCAACACCACCCCATCGTCAATCGTGCGCCAGCCCATCGCCTGTTCCATGTCCACCCCCTCAGGGTCTCCCGACGCCACCAACTCCTGCTGGTGTCCGGCCGGCTTGCCCGAAACGCGCCCCAACCCGTGAATCACGAGCACCGCCGCAATAATTGCCGCCGCCGCCCCCAATCCGCATCCCACCCACATCGTCCACCGGCGACCCTGCTTCGCCCGCTCGGCCTCAACCTCCCGCCTGAATCTAGCCAACGCTCCCCCCACCTGGCCCTCCAACGCCCCCCGGAGATGCTCGCGAAGCATATGCTCAACGTCTTGCTCGTTCAGTTCTCTCATGACAACCTACCGCTCTGCACACGCCCCTTTGGGTCTCCCGGAAACCTCACCCTCATCACAACTCGCCGGTCCCAACTTCTGCCGCAACGCCTCCCTCGCCCGCATCAGCCTCATGTCCACCGCTGCCGCCGAAAGTCCTAATGCCTGCCCGATCTGCTTGCTCGAAAGCGATTCGTAATACCTCAACACCACCACCGACCGCGCCAGCTCGTCCAACTCCCCGAGCGCATCCGCCACACGCTGCCGCATCTCCTTCTTCCCGGCTTCCGCCGCTGGATCGATCACCCCCGGACTGCGAACGCTCCACTCCAGAACCCTCACCTCTCGCCGCCTCGCCCGAAGCTGGTCCGCTGCAACGTTCCGCACGATCCCGCCAAGCCAGCAGCCAAATCGCTCCGGCTCGCTCAACGATCCCAGCTGCCGCCACGCCCGCACAAATGCTTCCTGCACCACTTCCCCCGCCAACTGCGCATCTCCCGTCCCGCCAAACGCCAGACTCAGCGAAAACCGCTCAAATCGCCGGATCAACTCCTCAAATGCACGCGCGTTCCCCTTCTGCGCCTGCCTTACAAGTTCTGCTACCTCGTCAGCCAAGTTGATGCTCCGGCAAACTCCACCCCTATAGACGCTCATTGCCCCCGGTTTCTAACGAATGTTCTAGTTTTTCTCCCCCCTTGCGCACGGTCGCTCTCCATCCCCCAAAACCCCACCGACTCCCTTCGGACGCCCCTTATACCGGTGCCACACCCCTCAGGCATTTCGCCAGCAACTCCCCCCGGCTGTTCACACCAAAGTGCTTGTACAGGGTCTTCACATAGATGTGGACGGTGTGGCGACTTATGTCCAGCTTCGCCGCCACCTGCTTCTCGCTGTCCCCCGCCAACAGATATTGCAGCGTCTGCCGCTCCCGCGGAGATAGCTTCGGATCATTGCATGCCGACGGCAACACGCTGCCGATCTGCGCGCCGAGCATCTTGCAGAACTCCGCGATCATCCGACGCTTCTGACCCGCCGATTCCGGTCGCGGACCATGGATCGACCGCGTCAGACGTACCATCGCCGAAAGATCCCCCAGTTTAACCTCCGGCAAATCCGGGCCCATCGACGACGAATGCACCATCACAAGAGTCCTTCTTGCCCCAAAAGCCGGAGTTCGATGTGGACCGTCCCAGCCTGCTTCTGCTCACCTGCCCGACCCGGCTTCTGCCTCCTCACCCGTTTGGGCTACTTGCAGAAAACCTCTCTGACCCAAATATAGCACACGATCATGAGTGATCGCAACTCCCACTGTCGCTGGCCGCCGGGGGGACGGCCAACGACAGCATCCAGAAAGACGCCGCCCCCCACGTTCCGCCCTCGTGCCCCGACAACAACACCTCCGACCCCCAAAAATCCCACCTGCCCGGCCTACCCTCGCCCCACATCCCCCATCCAATGCCCCCAAGGCCCCGCCCTCAGAAACCCGCCTCCGCCACCTCCACCGCCTTCAGCAACGCCTTGGCTTTGTTCATCGTTTCCTCGTACTCATTGGCCGGTATCGAATCCGCGACGATCCCGGCGCCGGCCTGAACGTCATACACCCCGTTCTGCCACACGATCGTCCGAAGCGCAATGCACATGTCCATGTTCCCCGCCAGATCCAGATACCCCACCGCCCCGCCATAAGGACCGCGCCGCGTCGGCTCCACCTCGTCTATGATCTGCATTGCCCGAATCTTCGGTGCCCCGCTCACCGTCCCGACCGGTAAACTCACCCGCAGCGCGTCCAACGCCGTCATCCCCTCCTCCAACTGACCCGTGACATTCGTCGTGATATGCATCACGTGACTGTACCGCTCCACCGTCATCTCGTCGCTCACCCTCACCGATCCGATCTTCGCCACCCGCCCAACGTCGTTCCGGTGCAAGTCCACCAGCATGATGTGCTCCGCCCGCTCCTTCGGGTCCGCCAGCAACTCCGCCTCCAACCGCTTGTCCTCCTCCTCCGTTGATCCCCGCTTCCGCGTCCCCGCCAGCGGCCGGCTCGTCACCTTGCCGTCCATCACCCGGCATAGGATCTCCGGACTGGCTCCAATCAGCGTGCAACTCGGGCTCTTCAGGAAAAACATGAACGGCGACGGGTTGATCACTCGCAACGCTCGATACGCGTCAAATGGCGTCGCCTTGCTCCGCACCCGCAGCCGCTGACTCGGCACAAATTGAAAAATGTCCCCGGCCTTGATGTACTCCAGCCCCTTGCGCACCGCCGCCTCAAAACTCTCCCTCGACAGGTTGCTCGTGTACGGCAACGTCAAACTCGATCGCGTGTCAATCTCCCCAAGTCTCCCGTGCAATGGCTCCTGCAACGCCGCCACAATCGCATCTATCCGCGCGCACGCTTCCACATATGCAGCCTGCGCGTCCTTCCCTCTCACGTCCACATTCGCCACCACCTTGATCGTCTTGTCAACGTGATCGAAAATCACCATCTCCTCGTACAGACCCATCAGCATGTCCGGCAATCCCCGGTCGTCCGCCGGAGCGCTCCTCAACTTCTCGCCCTCGTAATACCGGATCGTGTCATAACCCGCGTACCCCACCAGCCCCCCCGTCAACGCCGGCAAGCTCGGATCGCGATGGTAACGCCGGCTTCCCAGAATCCGCCCGAGATCCGCCAATGGATCCTTCGTGCTCAACTCCTCCATGGCCTTCTCCCCCTTGGCCACCGCCGGATTCCTCCGCTGGATCGACGCCCAGCCATCCTTAACCTGATACACGATGCTCGGCCCCGAGGCGATGAAACTGTAACGACCTATCTTCTCGTTCCCCACCACGCTCTCCAACAACATCGCGTGCTCGGCCTGCCCAAGCATCTCGAACGCCGTCACCGGCGTCAAATGATCGGCCAGCATCTGCCGATAAACGGGAATCAGCTCGGCATCCCTTGCGACCGCCATGAAACCGCCAAGATCCGGATAGTATCTCGCCATGGGCGACGAATTGTATCGACGCTTGGCTCTCACCTCAAAGAACGAACGGACTGGAGATCATCCCGCCTTGCCGCTAACTTGGTCCCCATGAGCAGACAAGTACCCAAGCTCCTGACCAAAAAGGTCCGTAACGACGTACGCATCGGAATTGTCGCCGCCCGCTTCAACGCCAAGGTCGTCGACACCCTCCTCGATGGGTGCCTCCGACGACTCAAGCAATTGGGCCTCTCCGAAAAACGCGTCGTCGTCGAACGCGTGCCGGGGGCCTTCGAAATCCCCCTCGCCGCCAAGGCCATGGCCAGAACCAGGCGATTCGCCGCCATCATCTGCCTGGGCGCGGTCATCCGCGGCGAAACCCCTCACTTTGACTTCGTCGCCGGCGAATGCGCCCGCGGCGTCGCCGATGTCTCCAGAAGCGAAATGCTCCCGGTCATCTTCGGCGTCCTAACCACCAACAACGAGCAGCAGGCCTGGGACCGCTGCGGCGGGTCCCACGGACATGCCGGCCAACAGGCCGCCGACGCCGCCCTCGAAATGATCGCCTTGCTCGATCGCCTTCACGCCGATTGATCCCGCATCATCCCCCCATACCCCCATCCCCCGACAACGCCCATCAACAAAAAAGGACGGCCTTCAGGCCGTCCCGTATGCCAAAATAAACTCCGATTCGCTCTCCTACACCGCCCGCATCTCCATCTCGTGTAACCCTTTCCCCACCGGAACCATCGGGTAAACGTGCTCGTTCGGCTCAACATGAAAATCAACAAGCACCGGGCCTTCATGCTTGATCATCTCCGCTACCGTCTTCTTCACATCCTCTTTCCGGCTGCACGTGATCCCGCGAATCCCGCTTGCCTCCGCCAACTTCGCAAAATCCGGATTCCTCATCGTCGTGTGCGAGTAACGCTTGCCGTAAAACAGATCCTGCCACTGCTTCACCATCCCCATGAAATTGTTGTTCAGAATGACGATCTTCACCGGAATGTTGAACTCCGCAATCGTCGGCAACTCGAAACTCGTCATGCAAAACGACGCGTCGCCGTCAATGTCAATCACCAACTTCCCGGGGCATCCCACCGCGGCCCCCATCGCCGCCGGCAAACCGTAGCCCATCGTCCCCAGCCCCCCCGATGTGATCATCTGACGCGGATACCGCCACCGGAAAAACTGCGCCGCCCACATCTGGTGCTGCCCAACTCCCGTCGAAATGATCGCGTCCCCCCCGGTCTGCCGGTAAATCTCCTCAATCACATACTGAGGCTTGGCCTCCCGTGAATCGTCCGCATAGCTGAACGGATGCTTCTTCTTCCACTGGTTGATCTGCCCAAGCCAACTCTGCCGATCCCGATGCTCAATAAACGGCAACATCGCCTCCAGCGACAACCTCGCATCGCCCACAACCGGAATGTCCACATCCACGTTCTTCGAAATCGACGAGGGATCAATGTCAACGTGTATGATCTTTGCCTTCGGCGCGAAAACCGCCAGATTGCCCGTCACCCGGTCGTCAAATCGCGCGCCCACCGCAATCAGGCAGTCGCACTCCTGAACCGCGTAATTCGCGAACGCCGACCCGTGCATCCCCAGCATGTACAACGCCAGCGGGCTGCTCTCGTCAAACGCGCCAAGACCCAGCAGCGTCGTCGTGCAGGGGATATTCCCTTTCTCCGCGATCTTCCGCAACGCCTCGTGTGCCCCGGCAATAATCACGCCACCACCCACGTACAGCACCGGCCGCTCGCTGCGATTGATCAGCTCCGCCGCCTCCTGAACCTGCCGACTGTGCCCCGCCGATGAATATGCCGATTTCCGCTTCATAATGTGGCTGCGAGGCGTGTCATCCACCTCCTCCGGACAAACCGCGTTCGTCACATCCTTCGGCAAATCGATCAAAACCGGTCCCGGCCGCCCTGATGTCGCAACCATGAACGCTTCGTTAATGATCCGAGGCAATTCTCGAACATCTTTCACCAGGTAATTCCACTTCGTGCACGGACGC
Organism: uncultured Tepidisphaeraceae bacterium; assembly: GCA_964451955.1. GTDB lineage: Bacteria > Planctomycetota > Phycisphaerae > Tepidisphaerales > Tepidisphaeraceae > JAPLNB01. The sequence goes on along the minus strand of CAYVKG010000029.1, from coordinate 5,177 downwards.
GTTATCCCCGTCACGTCCGCCTCCTGAAAAGCGTCGTTCCCGATCACCGCCGTCGCCACCTGCCCCGAAAAAACAACCATCGGGATCGAATCCATCTGCGCCGTCGCCAGCGGCGTAACCGTGTTCGTTGCCCCGGGACCCGAAGTCACCACGCACACCCCGGGCTTCCCCGTCGCTCTCGCATAACCATCCGCACAATGCCCCGAACCCTGCTCGTGACGGTTCAAAATGAACCGGGCAGGGGATTTGTACAGCTGGTCAAACACCGGAAGAATCGCCCCGCCCGGATACCCAAACATAACCTCCACTTTGTGCTGCTGGACAAGCATCTCGTGAAAAATCTGACCGCCGGGCTTCCCCTTATAACGTGCCTTGCCGCCTCGATGGGCAGTTGATGATCCGGGCTGAAGCAAAGTCATGCCTATTACCTCATTTAAAACGGGACGTCCGAATCTATCGGCATCCCTTGGTCTGTGCAATGGATTTCTAAGACGAGATTCAAACAGTCATCGGCAACCGAAACGCGGGGGTGGGCCGGTCGCCATGGGAAACGCCGTGGAAATCAACCACCATCAAACCGATGGTCAAGACGTTTGCCCGATGCGGTGCCGGCCTATCGTACGACGACCGTAAGTCGAGCAGATAGGCGCATATCAACCACATTATCGAATGCAATTCGATGAAAGTTAAGCAGATAACCCTCACCAAACCGCACCAGTTCACTTCCTAGTGGGCTGTGCCAGTCGGGCGAAGTCGCATTTTCGATCCCATGCCTTCACCTAATTGGCCGCCACCCAAATCATAGAAGTCCATGTCTTCCCCGTCAAGATTCGGTGCCACGTACCCGGGTTGCTTGCTCTTCTCAACCTCCTGATGATACGCCGACACAACATTCGATTCGATCTCGTGACGGCAGTCGGCGTTAATCGGATGCGCAATGTCCGCATGCAACTTCAGTCTACTGCTACCGTTACCATTCTGATACCGCAAAAACCGCGACTCGTCCAGCCGCAACCCGCAGTTCGAACAGTACCGCGCGCGAAGATGATTCTTCTCGCCGCATCGCGCACAATGGTCGCACAGTTTCCTTGCCGGCATCGCCAGAAACAGCCCGTCATTGCCCTCAATCAGCTTCACATCACGAATCACAAACGCATGGTCAAACGTCAGCGAGCAAAACGCCTTGAGCCGACCCGCTTGCCCATCACATAGCTTGACGCGCACTTCTGTGAGCTGCATGGCATACCCCATCAAGTTGACAGACACCCGAGATGCTAAACACCACCTGCCGCAACGCCCGTAGACGTGATTTTTGAACGAGCGATTCGACAGGAAAAACGTACCGCCAAACCTTCCTGAACACTGCCTTAAGCCCCGCTATCCGTACTCACAACTTGCCGACATGTACGACTAACCCACCACCGTCTTGCCGACGCCTGCCTCATGTGCTGAGATCGTCGGAAACAGCGGGCGCAATCTCAACGGCAACTGCCTCTACACCAAGCCTTTCCGTCACAATCAGACTGGCCTCAACAGCCTCCGCTCTACTGTCAAAAAGGCTGAACAAACTGCTCCCGCTGCCGCTCATGCGAACAGAACGCCCAATCACCCGTTCCGCGCCCGCTCGCAAATCGCCCAGTTCCGGCGCGATTGCCATCGCGGCTGGCTCCAAGTCGTTCACCAACCGCTCCAGCAACGCCTGCGCGGACAACAGCGTCCATTCCTGCCAGGGAGGCTCCAACTGGCTTGCCATGTCGCATCCCAGACGAAGCTCATCAAACCGACGGTAAACCAGCGGCGTCGGCAGCTCCACCCGCGGCAGCAGGAGTAGGGCGAAGCGACACTGGGGCGGAGAGATCGATTCGACCAGTTCGCCTCGCCCTCGACAAATCGCGCTTGGCGAATCCAGAAAAAACGCTACGTCGCTGCCCAAATCAACCGACAGGGCCGCGAGTTCTTCGGCCGTTAAACGCAGACGCCATAGCCTGTTCAGAGCCTCCAGCGCACGAGCAGCGTCAGAACTGCCCCCGCCTAGACCCGCTCCGAACGGTATGCCCTTCTCCAGGTGAATCACCAGCCCGCGTTCGGCCTCGGCGATTGACGATTCCAACTCTGCCGATGAGCCCCTTAGAGCGGCGACAGCCTTCATCACAAGGTTGCCGGCATCGCATGGCACACCAGGCATGTCGCAGGTAAACGCAACGCCACGACCACCAGCGCGATCAATCGTCAATATGTCAAAGAGCCCGACAGTCGTCATCCACGTCACCACTGGATGAAAACCGTCCGCACGCGCTCTTCCCACACGCAAATACAAGTTTATCTTCGCCGGAGCCAACACACGCATGGGCGCAATTCTACCGCATCTCACCGGCTTTCGCCTGTTCCTCACTGCCCCGGCGCTCTCGTCGCTCCAAATACTTACCGATGTGCACCAAACCTCTAAAGACCGCAGAAATGAGCGCGATCTACTGCCGAAACATACACCGCAAATGCCCGGAAGGTCAAGTAAATTCCAGCAACTCACGGCCTCGCAAACGACACCCCAATAACAACCCCGCCAAACCCATAAAACACCACCCGAAAATGCCTCCCCTCTTCGCTCCCAGACAACACAAAGCCCACCGGTCAATATAAGCCAACGCGGGCCTGGCACAGACGGCCTGGCCCCACACCCACTTACGGCCACTGAGAGGCAACGCCATTATGTGCAAATGGACACTCGCCCGCAGAGTCGTACGCTTGGTATCTCTACTGCTCCTCGTGAACTCCACCCAAGGACAAGCCGACCCCTTCCCTCCGTCCACCCCAACCCCAACAAGCCTCCATGACCTTGCCGCCGAAGCCAAAAAGGCTTATCAGGAAAACCTGCTCCGCTACAAGGACAATCCCGATGTCCTCGTCCTCCCGGGCCTCCTCGCCCATCGCAAAAACCACCAGGTCCAAATCTGGGCGTCGGCTACTTCCCTGGCGCACAGCGACCCCGTCGAATTCTTCCTGATCCCACCCGATAGCGGCAAGGATTACGAGGCCCTCGCCGTCGCCTACGTCAAACCCAGCGACGTCCGTCGAGCACTCGAATTCGTCGGAATGAAACCGGGGCGGCCCGTTGACTTCGCCGCCAACCAGTTCTGGCCCAAAGGCGAACGCGTCTTCGTCACCTTCGAATGGCAGCAGCCAGGTCACCCCGGAATCACCAAGGCCAGGGCCGAAGAACTCCTCATCAATACCCGAACCGCCAAAACCTTGCCAAAAACAGGCCTCGTCTTTACCGGATCCTTCTGGATCCAACCTGACGACACACACAAAAAACCCCTCTACGCCGCCGACGTCGTCGACCCCAGGTCCATCGCCTCCAATTTCAACTGCCGAGCCTCCATCCTCGATGTCCCCAGACAGGCCGTCCAAGGCGATGTCTATGGCTCACAAAAACTCAACCCCGCCTATCGCTTCACGCCCGGCCAACGCCTCCAGGTCCTCCTCCAACCCGAGTACACCAACGGAAAGCTCCGCGTCGCCGACCTCTCCCTAAAAGCCGAACTCGGCCAAAAGTACGTCCTCAAAGATGCCGCGGGAACTCAGCTCAACGAAGGACCTACCTTCGTCCATGTCCTGGCCGCCTGCAATAAACTCATCGAGGCCGGACACGATCCCTTCGTCACCGTCACCGTCGACCCCAACCTGACCGTCCAGCAGGTCAGAGAACTCTACGCACTCCTCATGGCCGTCGAAGCCGAGCAGGGCATCCGAATCGAAGCGCCCCCACCCAACGAACTCTTCTGCAGAGCGTTCTTCCCCAGAGACCAATGGCGAGATAGAAAAAACCGCCTCGGCAGGCCCTGGGAACTCCATCTCGAAACCGGCCGCGAAAGCGTCCTCATCCTGCCCGCCGACGAAATCGACGACAATCAAGGCTTGGGCGACCTCACCTTTAAAGTCAAAACCGGGGAAGAAGCTGCCCAAATCCTCGCCCAAAAAAGCGACCGCTTCTCCATGAGCCTCTATTTGTTCGTTGACCCCCAAACCCCCTACGGCCAGATGATGCGGTTCCTCGGCCCGCCCATGAAGACGCACCGATCCGTCCTCGTGTTCCTCAAATAGCCGACCCCACCCCTTCCACCCCCGATCGGACACCCGCCGACTCCAGCTTGAACAGCGTGATCTCCGGCCGACACCAGTCCAGAACCCGTTGGCCGTACGAAAGCCCACGGTTCACGTACAGGTGTCTCCCGTTTACCAAATAATACCCCTGCGCGAAATGCCGGTAACGATGCGGATACAACACTCGCCCGATCCGCGATGTCGCCAGTTGCCGCCCATGTGTGTGGCCCGACAACATCCACTGCCACGGATATTTCATCAGCGGAATGCAGTTGCTCGGGTTGTGGTTCAGACAAACTACCGCCTCGTGCGGTCCCACGCCCGCAAACGCCCGCTCGGGATCAATATGACCCGACCATTCATCGTCCAGACCCACTAACGCCAACGATCTGGCCGACCCCGATCCTCGCACCAAATACGCCTCGTTCCGCAACACCACCAGCCCATGATCCTGCAGGCACTTCTCTAGATAGTCGCCACGCCGAGCCCCCTCCGAACAAACGTGACGACCATAAAACGAATAGTCGTGGTTCCCAAACGTGCAAACCACCGCTTGCGTCGGCTTCAAATGCGATAGAATGTGCGCAATCCGGTGCGCGTAACGGTACCCACCCGTGATCAAATCCCCCGTGATCACCACCAGGTCAGGCTCCAGGTCATTGATCCACCGTATGTACTGGTGCAAATACCGCGACCACACCACCGGGCTGTAGTGAAGGTCCGAAATCTGCACCAGCTTCAGCCCGCTCAACGCGGGATCCAGATTCCTCAAGGGCATCTTCCGCCGATGAATCTCAACCCATCGGCGGCTCAACGGCAGGGCGTGCAGCCCCGTCAACCCCACCCGATTCATCGTGCTCCATATCGCGTGACGCCAACGGTGCTGACGCTGCCACACCGGATGCTTCAAATATTCAAATAGAAAATACATCGGCCTCAGAAGCCCTCCTGGCGGCTCTTCGTGCTGCTGCCCATACACCATACACCATCCGCGACCTTCATCATAGGACGCCCAACACCACGCAGGGCAATCGCTTTTGTTCCGGCGGCGGCGATATTACAGTATCTTGCGCCTT
>CAYVKG010000028.1:0-49355 GCA_964451955.1 uncultured Tepidisphaeraceae bacterium | reverse complement strand
CGTTGACGCCACTGACATCGCGGAGGAAATCGACGGCGTCACGGAGGGTGACATTTGCGAAATTGATAGCTGGGATGGACTTGTTCAAGGCGATCTTTGCCTGGGCGTTTGGCGACGCTCCCCACGAGGTGCTTGCCATCGCCAGCGATAGTGCAAAAAGAAGGCCCAAGGCAGGTTTTTGGTACATCCGGAAGTCTCCCATACGGTGTGAATCTCAAGAAGGCCGCTCGGTCAAACGAGACATGGTAACCGGGGCATTGTGGAAATGCGAACAAAATAAAAACAGAATTTCCGCTCTTTTTTTCTTGGGTGTTGCCTTGTGTGTGGGGCGGCTTGTTGTGGGGGTGGGGGCTGCGATGGGAGCGGGTTAGCGTTTTGACAGGCCGGCGTTAATGCCCTACAGGGGCGGCGATTACGATGGGACGGCACGGCCGGGTTGGTGCGGGCCGGAGGCAATCGCGGTCGGGAGGGGATCCTTGTTGTGCTGTAGGATTGGCTGGCGTCGAGGGCGAAGGCTCAATCGATAGGTCCGCCGATTTTTTCATGGATGGATCGGGAAGCGGTGACGACGAGGCTGCCGTTGAAGAACTGGATGGAGGCCGTTCCGGTGCCGGTGTCGCGCCAGGCATCGGGCTGGACGATGTCTTTGATGAGGCTTATCAGTTGTTGTGCTCTGGTGTTCAGATCGCGGACCTGTGTGTTGGCGGCACCGGGGAAGAGGGTGTTGCCGTTGCCGGTATTGCCCGTGGCGGAGGTGGGGCTCTGGTATCGGCCGGAGTTATTGGTGGGGGTGGTGCGGTTGGAGGAGCGAGTTGTCTGGTTGCGGGCGCCATCGCCCATTGAGATATCGGGAACGATGAAATCCGGGGGCTCGGCGAGCAGGTCGAGGACGGGATAGACGCGGGTGACCATATTCTGGTCGGCGATCTGCCGGGTGGTGATTTCGATGACGCCATCGTCGATGAAGTAGGTGAGTGTGGGGCCGCCGGCCACCTGATCGAGGATCATTGTAAGCACTTTGCGGAGGGGGACGTTGCGGAGTCGCAAGTTGATAGTGGTATCGGGCATGACGCCGGCCTGTTCGAGTGCTTTCCATTGCACCTGGACATTGACGTTAGCGACATCGCTGAGGAAGTCGATGGCTTCCCGGAGTGTGACATTCGTGAAAGTAACATTTGGAATGGTTTGGCCGAGCGATGTTCTGATCTGGGTGTTGAGGCTTTGTGCGAGGGCAGTGCCGGTGATTGCGAGTGAGCTTGCCAACACGAGAGAAGCTGTGAGGGTGCGGAACATAAGATGCCTCCCAAAAGGTGTGAATCTCGATGCTGTCGCCGCAGGGTTAAGTATATCGTCTGGTTGTCAAGGGTGTGAGAAAAAGCGGTATTTGGGAAGCGTCCAATCTGGACTGCACCGAGGGACCTTTGTGGGGGAGGCGGCGGGGGTCGCGTGCCGGCAATTCGCGTAAAATGTTGGATATAACGCAGTTGTAGGTATTCTGGTGTGTGTGGGGGGGAGGGGGAATGGAAGGGAGTTTCAAGGCACGGACCGACCGTTTAGGATGGCGGGGCTAGACGGACGTATGGCCGAAGAAGCCGAGTTGCAATGCTGACGGATTCGTTGTTAGGGCGAGGTTTTTTCGGGGTTGGGAGTTTGAGAGGCGGCAGGGTCTTCGACGGGTTTGCCGGTGTAGGGGTCAAATTTGCCGGCTGGGGGCAGTGTTGTTTGCGGGGCGGGCTGGGCGATCTGGTGCTGAGACCGGTTGGAGGCTTCCTCGACTTCGTCCTCAACGCCTTTGAGGCCCTTTTTGAACTCGACGATTCCCTTGCCGAGGCTTCGTCCGACCTCTGGGAGCCGCTTTCCGAAGATGAGCAACCCGAAGAGGGCGATGAGGATCCATTCCGCGCCCCCCGGCATTCCCCAAGCCAAGCCAGATGATACGTGGGCATTCATCAGCAATGTCTCCAACATCGGCGGCTCTCCTTTGCAATCGCAGATACGGAACGGGACACAAGCCAAGTATTATACGCCAAAGGGGGGAAAAGGTTAAATGCGTGCGGCCTTCAAAAAGTTGAGGAGGGTCACAAAGTCAGGTGGCAGTGGCGCCTGGAGGGTGATTTGTTGGAGTGTTCCGGGGTGGACGAAAGTGATCTGGTAGGCATGGAGGGCCTGTCGTTCCATACGGAAGGAGGGGGTGTGGAAGGCGCGTCCGCCGTAGAGGGTGTCGCCGACGATAGGGAATCCCCTGGCGGCGAGGTGCACCCTGAGTTGGTGAGTTCGGCCGGTTTTTGGGGACAGTTGGATGAGGGCGTATTTTTCGGGGCTGCCGGTTGCGGAGGGCGGCAGGTTGAAGATATCGAGGACCTCGTACTTAGTGAGGGCATGTCGTCCGCCGTTTTCCAGCTTGCGGACGGCCTGTTTTTCTCGCACGTAGCGATCTCTTCCGATGGGGACGTCGATGATATCGGCGAGGAGGGAGGGTGCGCCGTGGGTGATGGCGAGATAGGTTTTCTGGATGGTGCGGTTTTCGAATTGTCTGGCGATGCGCCAATGGGCCTCATCGCTTTTGGCGACGAGCATGATGCCTGTGGTATTTCGGTCAAGGCGATGGAGGATTCCGGGTCGCCAAGTTCCGTTGACGGTACTCCATTTTTGTCCGTAATGGACGAGGCCATTGACCAGAGTGCCGGTCCATTTTCCTCTAGCGGGGTGGACCATGAGGTCTGCCTGTTTGTTGATCGCGAGGAAATGGTCATCCTCGTAGAGGATGTCGAGGGGGATCGGTTCGGGGACGATTTCATTGGTTGGAGGGGGAGGCGCGACCATTTCGACGATATCGCCGGCCTTGGGGTGGTAGCTGGCCTTGATGGGTTTGCCGTTGGCTTTGACCAGACCGTTATCGATGAGTCGTTGAACGGCTGCGCGTGACAGATGGCCCACCCTGTCGGTGAGGTACTGATCGACGCGGCGTGTGAGGTTCTTACCGACCCGGAAGCGGAAATGCTGAACATCGGCGTCGGTTTCGTCGTCTTCGACGATGTCGGGAGGTGATTGGGTGGGGCTTGGAGGGGTGAGTTGGTCGGGATGATCGGAGTCGAGGTTGGGCATTGCCTTTATTTTACAGCCGGGCGTGTAGTCGCAGATGTGGCGGAGCTGGGATTGAGAGGCTGGGAGGAAGCGGTGGGGGGTTGTTGGGATTCGGCGGTCTGTGTTGCGGCGGGTTGAGTACTGGCGACGAGCCAAACGGGCAGTTGGATTTGGGGGAGGCGATCAAGGTGCCACTGAGCCTCGTTCTTGAGCACTGGAGGGGCGCCCGGGTCATTGACGACAGCCTGATAGTGCTCTTTTGCGGTGTTCCAGTGGTTGTTGGGTGGTGTGGAACCGCCCTTGGTTTGGCGGTCGAGGTCAAATGCGCGTTGTTCGGCGACGGCAGCCAATCCCAGGTGAGCGGCGGCGGTCACATGAGCGAGGTCCTTTTTGTCGGAGATCGCATTGCGGTAGGCCTCATCGGCCTTGATGAGGAGTTGGTCAAGTTTGAGGGCAGGGCGGAACAACTCGGGTCTTGTGGTTGCCTCAGGTCGATCGGGGTAGCAGGCCAAGGCCCAGTAATAATCGCCCATGATGAGGTTACCCTGAGCGTGAATCCAGGGATCATCGGAGCGGTCGAGGGCATTCATGACATGCTCTGTGACGGCGGCGACGTTACCCGGGGGCTCGCCCATTTTGAGGGCGCCGACGAGTTCCTTGGCGACGGCGAGCTTGGCGGCGGCCTCGGCGGCGGCGACCTTTGGGGCGTTGATGCGGTAGCGTACGAGGACGACGACGAGGAGGAGGAAAACGAGGCCGACGAGGACACGGGTGCCATACTGTTGGGCGAGTTGTGGCAGTCGCCATCTGAGCCAGAGTGCGAGGGAGTTGGTTTGCAGTTCGTGCCGCCGTTCAGATTTCATAAGGTGGGGCAGTTTAATAGGGGTGAGGAGTGAAAGCAATGAAGTGGGGAATGGTCAGGCGGTTTGCTTGACTCCGTTGGCCTCTACTTTTATTCTCGTTAGAGCGGGCTCTGCTTCACGCGTCGTTGCTTCTGTCGGCGTTGGCGTCGGAAGATGTATTGGGCTGGCGTAGCCGGAGTAGCAACCCGCACTTGCCGCGGCCTGTCAAGGCTGGCGGCGTCGTCGAGTGCCCTCACCTTTGGAGACCAGCGTCATGATGCGAATGGCTCGATTTCTCCCGTCCGTGGCTCTCGGTATTGCGATGATGTTGTCCCTGATGCTGGTGGATCCGGCAAGGGGGCAGGCAGCTGGAGAGGGGGCGGCGGCGCCGGCGGGTAGTCAGCCGGCGGTGGCGTCGGAGCTATCGCGTCTGGCGGAGGATTTCTGGCACTACGCGTCGATTGGGCGGTACGATCTGGCGAAATCGCAGGCGGAGAAGATTCTGGCGGGGTCGGCAGATGCGAACGCGGTATTGGACGCGTTTGAGGCGGTGATTGCGGGGCGAAATCGGCTTGTGGCGTCGGAGCGTCGGGTGGAGTTGTACGAGCGTCTTTTGGCGTGGCAGCGAGTCGGGGAGCTTCGTGATTCATCGGCGAAGCTGCTGAGTTTGTTCAACAAGGCGAAGCAGACGCGTCGGGCGGACGTGGCGTTCATTGAGGCGAACATTCAGAGGCTTTCGGTGAATGCCCGGGCGTACATGTTGGCGATGGAGCAGCTGCGGCAGAGCGGGGAGCTGGCGGTGCCGATCATGCTGAACTATCTGCGTGATCCGGCGAAAAAATCGCAGTACATAGCGATCCGGTCGGCGTTGCGTGATCTTGGTCAGAAGTCGTTGAATCCGTTGCTGGCGGCGACGGAGATGAAGGACTGGACGACGCTGTTGTGGGTGGTGTCGGCGTTGGGTGACATCGGGTATGACAATGCGGTACCGTATCTTGTGCGTCTTTACCAGAGCAAGGAGACGCCGGAGGCGGTGAAATCGGCGGTACGTGAATCGCTGTTGCGGCTGAACGTGGCGAATCCCGGGGAGTTGAGCGTTGCGCAGTTGTACTTTGATCTGGCCGAGCGGTTTTATTATGGGAAAGCGTCGATCGTGGTGGAACCGGGGAGCGATGTGGGTTTCATGTGGACGTGGACGGATCGAGGGTTGAGCAAGCAGAACGTGCCTGCGGCGGTTTTCAACGAAGACATGGCGTTGCGTTGTTGTGAGTATGCGCTTAGAGCCGATGCGACGCATGGGGAGGTAGTGAGCCTGTGGTTGGCAGCGGCGTACAAGCGGGAAGTGGAGCTTCCGGAGGGCGCGGCAGATCCGATGTGGGACGAGAAGCATCCGACGCCGCATTTTTACGCGGTCAACGCGGGTGTGGCGCACCTGAATCCGGTGCTTGCGCGTTCGTTGCGGGATCACAATGCGGCGATTGCGTTGAAGGCGATCAAGAGTCTGCAGGAGATCGTGGGGTCGAGCAGTTTTCTGGCGGAAGGGGAGGACAAGCCGATTTTGACGGCGTTGCGATATCCGGATCGTCGGGTGCGATTTGAGGCGGCTTTTGCGGTTGCGCAGGCGTTACCGCAGGCGCCGTTCACGGGGCAGGATCGGGTTGTGCCGATCTTGGCCGAGGCTTTGGCGCAGACGGGGAAGCCTGGTGTACTGATTGCGGCGAAGTCGCAGGACAGGTTGAACGAGTTGAAGGGGGTGCTTGCGGCGGGTTACAAGACGGCGGGTGGGGCGACTGCGGATGCCGCGATTGCGGCGGCGGGGGTGATCAGCGGGGTGGACATTGTGATTGTTGATGAGGACAACCCTGGGATTGACCGGTTATTTTCGGCGGTTCGTGACAACGTTCGGCTGGCGGGTGCGGGTTTGCTGATTCGAGTGACGTCGGAGGTTGCCTCGCCGTATGCGGTGCTGTCGCAGACGAATCCGATGGTGAGCGTGACGGCGGCGAAGGACGAAGGTCTAGCGGCGGCGGTGGAGGCAGCTCGCAAGCGAGCGGGTGGTTTGCCGATGGACGAGGCCCTGGCGACGACGTATGCCCTTCGTTCGGCGGAGTTGCTGGCGAAGCTGGCGATTTCGCGAGGTCAGGTACTGGACCTGAACGTTGCCCAGAGCGCGTTGTTGTCGGGTTTGGAGGATTCCCGGCCGGAGGTAATCCGGGCGTCGGGCGGCGTGTTGGCGTTGCTGAACAGCAACCAGGCGCAGATCGGGCTGCTGGCGAAGGCGATGGACGAGAAGACGCCGGACGAGCTGAAGATCGCGTTGTTCAAGAATTTGTCGACGAACGCCAAGTTTTTTGGCAACCTGCTGGATGGATCGCGAGTGGCGGCGTTGACGAATTTTGTGGGAGTGACGGTGGGGTTGGACGTTCGGTCGGCGGCTGGGGAGGCACACGGCGCGTTGAATCTTCCTGCGGATCAGGTGAAAACGCTGATTCTGGATCAGAGTAAGAAGTAGCAGAGGCAGCGATTTTGGCAGACCACGGCCTCCAGACCGTCGGCGCGGAGGCCTCTTTTTTTTGGGCTGTTTGGCGGTGGGGCTTCGGTGTGGCTGGGCGTTGAGACCTGGTGAAGTCGGAACCGAAGGGGCATCCAGAGCAGTATCAGGCACATGGACGCAGCGTGTTCACAAAGCGGATTGCGAACCGGAGTCGAAGGCGAGTTGCCGGTGGAGTCAAACGGCGTGCTGCTGAGGCAGATTCTGTTGCTGACGATGCCGGTGCTGGCGGAGCACACGTTTCACATCGTGGTGGGGCTGACGGACACGTACATGGCGAACCACCTGCCTCGGAGCGCAGCGGAGGCGGCGTCGGCGGTGGGGACGATATCGTATTTTCTGTGGTTTATTGGGCTGATCATCTCGTCGATCGGAACGGGGGCGACGGCGTTGATTTCTCGGGCGAAGGGTGCGAGGCACCGCTCGTTGGCGAACTCGGTGTGTGGGCAAGCGATCAGTGCGGCGGTGCTGTTGGGGTTGGGTGTAGGCTGGGGGATGTACGCATTGAATGGTTGGCTGATCGCGATGACGGGTCTGGAGGGCGGTGCGCCGCGATTGGCGTCGGAGTATCTTCACATGCTGGTGTGGTCGGTGCCGTTTTCGACGCTGATGTTCGTCGCGAACTCGTGTTTGCGGGGCGCGGGGGACACGTTGACGCCGGCGTTGTCGATGATCTTTGTGGACCTGGTGAACATATTTTTCACGTATGGTCTGACTCGAGGAGCGTTTGGTTTTCCGGAGATGGGATTCAGTGGGATTGCGCTGGGGACGGTGATTGCGTACATATCCGGTGGCATTCTGCTGTTTGTGGTGTTGTTGGCGGGTCGTGGCGGGGTGCGTCTTCATTTACATCGGATGCGGCCGCACTGGCTGACGTTGAAGCGGATGTTGCGGATTGGGGTTCCATCCGGGGTGGAGAGTTTTCTGGTGTGGATCGCGCAGTTCGGGGTTTTGCACGAGATCAACCGGATGGACGCGACGAACATCATACCGACGGCGCACAACAATGCGATTCGGATCGAGGCGCTTTCGTATATGGCGGGCTTTGCGGTGGCGACGGCGGCGGCCACTCTTGTTGGGCAGAGTCTTGGGGCGAAGAATCCGCATCGTGCTTCGCGATGCGCGCATTTGAGTTTTGCCGTTGGTGGCGGGTTCATGACGTTATGCGGGGTATTGTTCATATTCTGGGGGCGAGTGATGGCGCGAGGGATGTCGCCGGACCCGGCGGTGATTGAGCTGACGGCGAGGTGTTTGTTCATAACGGGTTTCATCCAGGCGGGCTTTGGGGCGGCGATCGTTTTTTCGGGCGCTCTTCGGGGCGCCGGCGACACGCTGGCGGTGATGATTCTCAATCTTCTTGGGATTTTCTTCATTCGTTTTCTGGGAGTGGTTTTTGTGGCTCGAGTACTGGGGGGGTCGCTCTCGGCGGTGTGGGTGGTATTGAGCATTGAGTTATTTTGTCGGGGCGTTTTGATGTATGGCCGGTTTCTGCAGGGGAAATGGCGTTTGATACGGGTGTAGTCGGAATGATGGACCTGAAGCAGACAGCGACGGAGATCAAGTTAAGGGCGAAGGAACTCGGATTTGATTTGGTGGGGATTTGTGGTGCGGGTCGGTCGCGATATCGGGACTATTTTCGCGCATGGCTGGATGCGGGGCGTGGGGGGGGCATGGGGTATCTCGGGTCGCGTTTTTCGGATCGCACGGACGTTGGGGAGTACTTGCCCGGTGCGCAATCGGTGGTGTGCGTTGCGATGAACTATTACCGGGCATTTCGGGGTGATGCATGCGATGGGGGAGTTGTGGCGGGTCGGATTGCGCGGTATGCGATGGGGGACGATTACCATGACATTTTCAAGCCGCGTCTGCATGCGTTGGCCGACCACATTCGATTGCGATGGCCCGGGGCGCAGACTCGGGTGGCGGTGGATACGGCGCCGGTGATGGAGAAGGAGTTGGCGGCGCGGGCTGGGATTGGCTGGTTTGGGAAGAACTCGTGCATCATCCGCGCCGGGGTGGGCTCGTGGTTGGTGTTGGGCGAGGTGATCACGACGCTGCCGTTGCCGGCGGATGAGTCGGCGACGGATCATTGCGGGACGTGCACCCGTTGTATTGACGCTTGCCCGACGGGCGCGATCACGTCTCCGTACCAACTGGATGCCCGGCGGTGTGTTTCGTATCTGACGATTGAGCATCGGGGGGAGATTTCGGGTGATTTGCAGAAGGGGATGGGCAGCTGGCTATACGGGTGTGACATTTGCCAGGAGGTGTGTCCGCACAACCGGGGAGTTTCGGAGGGGAGGGAGGCGGGGTTTGAGCCTCGATTTGTGGCGGGATGTCTGGATGTTGGCGAGGTGGAGGGATGGACGGAGGAGACGTATCGGACGAGGCTTGGCGGTTCGGCGATGAAGCGTGTGAAGCTGGGGATGCTGAAGCGTAATGCGGCGATTGTGAGGAGGAACGTCGGGTAGAAAGAAGGGAGGCGGCTGGAAGCCGCCTCCGCATGTAGAGGGGATGTCGGGGCGCGGGTCAGGTGACCTGGATCTTTCGGGGCTTGGTCTCTTCGCGTTTATTGAGTGTGATGCTCAATACGCCGTCGTTGAGGGTGGCATCGACTTTTTTCTCATCGACGGTTGGGGGTAGTGTGAAGCTTCTCATGAAGCGGTCATATCGGCGCTCGTTGAGGAGGTACTCGCCTTTCTGTTCCTGGGTTTTCTGTTCGTGCTTCTCGGCGGAGATGGTGAGGGTCTGGTTTTCGAGGGTGATCTCGACATCGTCTTTCTTGTAGCCTGGGAGGTCGGCCTCGACGTAGATATGGTCGGCGTCCTCGCGGACATCGACGGCATAGGGGGCGAGTCTCTGGGAGCCGTTGGTTTGGGACCCGAAAAGCCCTCGGAGGACGGAATCGAATTCGCGGTGCATGGCTTCGAAGGGGTCAATGCCCATGGAACGAACAACGCGTGTTGGCAATGTCATAATCTTCACTCCTTTCATTTCGTTTGACCTCGCCGTATGCTGGTACAAAAGTCGTGCCAAAACCGGCGAGACAATAATCTGTTGTTTTGCATTGAGTTACGGAGAGGGGATTTGACTTTTCCGGCTGCCATTTTTGCAGTCGGGGTATTTGATGGCAGCGAAGCGGAAAATGCTGGTGATTATCGGGCCGACGGCATCTGGCAAGTCGGAGGTGGCGTTGGAGCTTGCCAGCCGGCACGGCGGGGAGATTTTGTCGATCGACTCGATGCAGGTATACCGTGAGATGGACATCGGGACGGCGAAACCGACGCAAGGGGAGCAGGCGGCGGTACGCCATCACTTGATTGATGTAGTGTATCCGAATGAGTCATTTACCGTGGCGCGTTTTGTGGCGTTGGCGGACGCGGTGATCAGGGGGTCGGCTTGTTGCCTGATCGCGACAGGAGGGACGCCGTTGTATTACAAGTCGCTATTTGAGGGTTTATTTGAAGGGCCGTCAGCGGATCGTGAGCTTCGATCGCGTTTGGGTGCGATGTCGAACGAGGCGTTGCACGCCTGGCTGGAGCGTGTGGATCCGGCGGCCGGCGCGCGGATTCACGTGAACGACACGAAGCGAGTTGTGCGGGCGTTGGAGGTTCAGTTGTTGACGGGGCGACCGATTTCATGGTGGCAGAGGGAATGGGCGTCGCCGCGAGCGAGGCATGAAGCCGTGTGGTTTGGGCTGCAATGGGATCGTGAGGCGCTGAATCGGCGGATCAATGCGCGAACGAAGGCGATGATCGCGGCGGGGTGGGTGGAGGAGGTTCGGCACCTTGTGAGGACGTACGGCCGGTTATCGCCGACGGCGGCGGAAGCGACGGGTTATCGGGAGCTGATTGAGCATATTGAAGGGCGTTGTTCGCTGGAGGAGGCGGTGGAACGAATCAAGATCGGGACGCGTCAACTGGCGAGGCGGCAGATGAAGTGGTTCAGGCGTTTTGCGAACGTGCAGTGGCTGGACGGGGAGCAGCCGTTGGCGGCGCAGGTTGAGCGGATCACCGAAGAATGGCGGAGGTCGAGCGAGACGTGAGGAGGCGTTCTTAGAGTTGGGTCAAGTCGGGGACGACCCAATCCGGCTTCTGGGCTGGGGAGAGGGCCTGCAGTTCGTGTTGGGTGGCGACACCGGTCAAGGTGAGGATGGTCTTCATTCCGACGCGTTTGCCTCCGGCGACATCGGATTCGAGGTTATCGCCGATGAGGACGCACCGGGAGGGTTGGACGCGGAGTTTATGGCACAATTCGAGGAAGAATTTCCGCTCGGGCTTTCCGCAGAAGACGGGGGTAGCGTTGGCGGCGTATGCGAGCAATTGGCAGAAGGCTCCGCAGCCGAATTCGAGTCCGCGTGGGCTGGGGAAGACGCGATCGGCGCAGATGCCGACCAATTCAGCGCCTTGTCGGAGCAGGATGAGCGCGGTGCGTTGGCGATCTTCGGTGGCATACACATTTGAGGGGCAGCCGACGATGACGGCGTCGCACGGGGCAGTTGGCAGATCCACCCAATCGACTTTTTCGTCGAGGAGTTCCTGTATTCCGGTGGTTGCGAGGTTGAAGACGCGTGGGCGGCGGTATTTTTCGATGACGTAGGTTGCAGCGGCTTCAGTTGCCGGGAAGACGTGTTCGGGGGAGACATTCATGCCCATGCGTTTGAGTCGTTGGCTGATTTGAGAGGGGCTGGCGGTGCTATTGGAGAGGCAAGCGTAGGGGCGAGCTTCTTGTTGGAGTCGCAAGACGAGTTCGGCTGCGCCGAGGAGGGCGCGTTCTTCATGGTAGATGGTTCCGTCGAGGTCGAGGAGGACGGCGTCAAATTGTGAGAAGTCGAATGGCACAGGGGGGGCAGTGTAATGGAGGTCGTGTGGTTGTCCAGACGGGCAGGTTGAAGTGTTGCGCGTTGACCCACCGGGGGGGGCGACTGGGGGGGTGTGGCGGCCCGATTGAGGTCGTAACTGCCGTTGTGCGGGATGTTTGTGCTGTTAGATTTCCCCGGGGATTCCGAGTATAATTGAGGTTCTCGTTGTACCGGCTTGGATCGCGCAGCAGGCTGTGGGATCAGGCGTGCGGGCCGGTATCTGAAAGGCTCTGGCGGGTTTGCGCTGATTTAGCAAGATAGAGACAGGAACTATGTCTGAAACGACCCCTCCCATTGACCGGATAGAAGATCTCCGGATTGAGCGGGAGATGCAGGACAGCTATCTGACGTACGCCATGTCCACGATCATGGACCGGGCGTTGCCTGACGTTCGCGACGGTTTGAAGCCGTCGCAGCGGCGAATTCTGGTTGCGATGAATGATCTGAATCTTGGCCCGCGTACGAAGCACATCAAGTGCGCCAAGATTTCGGGCGACACGTCGGGCAACTACCATCCCCACGGCGAGGCGGTGATCTATCCGACGCTGGTTCGGATGGCGCAGGACTGGTCGATGCGGTATCCGCTGGTGGATGGTCAGGGCAACTTCGGGTCGAATGACGGGGATCCGCCGGCGGCGATGCGATACACCGAAGCGCGGATGACGGCGGTAACGACGGAGATGATGGCGGACCTGAACCTGGAGACGGTCGATTTTCAGCCGAACTACGATGAGCGTCTGCAGGAACCGACGGTGCTGCCGGCGAAGTTTCCGAACCTGCTGGTGAACGGTTCGACGGGGATTGCGGTGGGGATGGCGTGCAATCTGCTGCCGCACAATCTGCGAGAGATTTGTGATGCGATCATCAAGGTGATTGACGAGCCGGAATGTTCGTTGTCAGACCTGCTGCAGGTTGTTCCGGGTCCGGACTTTCCGACGGGGGGCATTATTTGTGGCCGGGACGGGATTATCGAAGGGTACAAGACCGGTCGAGGGCGGCTGACGCTGCGGGCGAAGATCAAGGTTGAGCCGCAGAAGAATGGGCGGGACCTTGTGGTGATTGAGGAGGTTCCGTACGGGATCATTCGCAAGACGATCGTGGAAGCGATAGCGGACTGCGTGAAGAACGATGTGATCAAGGACATCGCGGACGTCAACGATCACAGTGGTCGTGAGCACAAGTGTCGGATTGTGGTGGATCTGAAGCGGGACGCGGATCCGAACATCATCATCAATCAGCTTTACGAGTACACGCCGTGTCAGATTACGGTTTCGATGATCAACATTGCGTTGGTGAACCGGCAGCCGCGTACGATGGGGCTAAAGGAGTTGATCGAGCATTTTGTGGATCACCGGAAAGAGGTGATTACGCGGCGCACGCGGCACCTTTTGAAGAAAGCGCAGCAGCGAGAGCACATACTGGAGGGGTTGGTTTACGCGGTGTGCGACATTGATGAAGTGGTTCGGCTGATTCGGTCGAGCAAGACGCGAGAAGAGGCCATCGGGAAGCTGCGAGCGAGGGCCTTTCACATTGTTGTCAAATCCGCCACGGAGCGTTTCGCAACGCTTGTACCCGGGAAGTACCTTTCGTACGAGGGGGGGGTGTTTCCGAACGATCCTGGCCAGCAGAGGCCGGTGAGGCTGACGCAGCCGCAGGCGGAGGCGATTGGTCGGCTGCAGTTGATTCAGCTTGTTGGGCTGGAGTTGGAGAAGCTGGTGGGGGACCTGAAGGCGGTGGCGGAGGAAATCGAGGGGTATCAGACGATTCTGGGCTCGGAATCGGAACTGCTGGACATAATTCGGGAGGACGTATACGAGTTGAGGGACAAGTATGGGGACGATCGGCGGACGGAGATCAGCGGGAGCGTGTCGGACCTGAACATGGAGAGTCTGATCGCGCCGGAAGACGTTGTGGTGACGGTTTCACATGGCGGGTATGTGAAGCGGCTTCCGGTGGACACGTATCGTTCGCAAGGTCGGGGTGGGCGAGGGGTCAAAGGCACGGAGTCGCGTGAGGGGGACTTCGTGGAGCACCTGTTTGTGGCGAACACGCACGATCACCTGTTGTTTTTTACGAGTCAGGGACGGGTGTATGCGCAACGGGTGTTTGATATTCCGGAGATGTCTCGCACGAGTGCGGGTCGATCGATCGCGAATCTTCTGCAGTTTCAGGAAGGCGAGAAGATCGCGAACGTGCTGGCGATCAAGGATTTCAACCAGGAAGAGCGGTTTTTGATGTTTGCGACGGCGAAGGGGGTGGTGAAGAAGACGGCGTTGTCGGCGTACGCCAACATTCGGCAGAGCGGGATCATTGCCATAGGGTTGGAGGACGGGGACTCGCTGATTGGGGTTGAACTGACGAGTGGCAAGGACCACGTGATGCTTGGGACGAAGAGCGGGCTGGCGATCCGATTTGAGGAATCGGACGTTCGGGCGATGGGCCGACCTGCGGGCGGAGTAACCGGGGCGCGCTTCAAGCGAGAGGGAGATGAAGTTGTCTCGATGATTGTTGTTCCGAATGGGGACAATTCGGCGGGGAAGGTGCTGACGGCGTGCGTGAACGGGTTCGGGAAGCGGACGCCCCTGGAAGATTACCCGGTGAAAGGGCGGGGCACGCGAGGGGTGATCAACATTGACACGAATGAGCGTAATGGGGATGTGGTGGGCATGACGCTGGTTGGCGACACGGACGAGGTGATGCTGATTACGGAGAAGGGCATTCTGATACGGACGCCGGTTTCGGAGATCCGTGAGACCGGTCGCGGCGCCGCCGGCGTTCGCCTGATTCGAGTGGATGACGGTGACCGGCTGGTGGCGATGGCGGAGATTGACGCCGAGGACGCGGGTTCAGCCAATTCGGATGCTCGTCAAGAACCTGATCCGCCGGCAGAGACGAACGACGGGCGGTGAAGGTGGTTTTGTTTGCCGGGGGCCGATGCAATGGCGGATGCGGTTGTATGCGGGGCGATGTGGTTGGCCGGGCGCCGGGCATTTCCGACAGGCGGGTTTTGTATGACGGGCGTTTGCGGCTGCGGGGGAGGTTTTCTGTCGGGGCGTGAGTGGCATGTCAAGGGTATGGTGGAGGCGATGGTGATGGGTTGTCGGCCGATTGGATATTAAAGCGGTTTGAAACGGGGAGTTGGATGCCGTCAAATGGAGGATCATGGCAGTGTGCGTGAGGTTTCGATCCGACGGCTCGTTCACGATTGTTCAGTTCACGGATCTTCACTACAGCAATGGCGATGCTGACGATGTTCGCACGCTGGATCTGATGAACATGGTTCTGGATGTGGAACGTCCGGATCTGGTTGTGCTGACCGGTGACTTGCTGGAAGGCAAGAGATGCGTTGACCCGGCGGGGTCGTTTGGATTGATTGTTGAGCCGATGGAATCGCGGGGGATTCGTTTTGCGTCGGTATTTGGGAATCACGACGACGAAGGTCCGCTGACGCGGCAAGAGCTTCTGGCGGTTGAGCGAAGGTATTCGATGTCGATGGCGCCGTCGCGGGTTTCGTGCGCCGGCGATTACGTTATTCCGGTGAGCGGGGTCGGGGATGGCGATCCAGCGGCGGCGCTCTACTTGATCGACTCCGGCAGCTACGCTCCGGCGGAAGTCGGGGGTTATGCGTGGATCACGGCGGAGCAGATTGAGTGGTATCGGGAGATGTCGGCGTCGCTGCTCGTGCCGAGCCTGGTGTTTTTCCACATTCCGTTTCCCGAGTTTAATGATGTGTGGGACCGAGGAGGATGCCGGGGAGAGAAGCACGAAGCGGTCTGTTGTCCGAAGGTGAACAGCGGTTTTTTTGGGGCCCTTTGCCGGTCGTCCGCCAGAGCGGTGTTCGTTGGCCACGATCACATCAACGACTATGAAGGGGTTCTTGGGGGCATCCGGTTGTGCTACGGCCGCGCGACGGGTTATGGCACGTATGGGCGAGCGGGTTTTGCACGGGGCGCGCGGGTCATTCGGCTCAGTGAGGGGTCATCGGATGTTGAGAGTTGGATACGGCTGGAGGACGGCACTGTAATTATGAGGAGATGAGGTCAAGGCAGGTATTTCTTAAGTCGGCGGAGGAGTTTGTTGATGATTGTTGGCGGTGGTGATGCGACAGGCGGCTGTGGGGTGACGACGAGTGTTTCGGTGGTTTTTTTGGCCAACATCTGGGGGAGGAAACGGCTTTGGCTGGCCATGCGGAGGGGGTTTCGTCCGCGCAAGAGGATGCTTTGAAGGATGGCGTTATCGTTGAGGAGGATATCGGTGTCGGCAAGGGCGGCGCAAGCGTGGGGCCATTGATATGCGGCCAGTTTCCGGTCCTGCAATTGCCAGAGGTAGTCGATTTCGCCGTAGGCCTCGACCCGGCGGTCGAAGAGATCGCCGAGCCAGATGCCCGGGGTTGTTCGCAGGAGGGACCGTGTGAGGGCGGCGTCATGGAGCAATGGCCAAACGGCGAGTTGGACGTCGAGCGGTTCGCAGAGGTAGGCGGGGTTGGCGTGATCGGGAACGGCGAAAGGGCTGACCGACCCGAGTTCCGGGTGGGTGGCCATAGCGTGCAAAGCGGCTCGCAGGTAATCGGGGTCGAACTGATCGGAATCGAGGCAGAGGAGGGCGGCATGGTTGGTGGTCGGCTGGCCGGCGACGGACCACAGGCGTCCGAGCAAGGGGATTGTTTGTCGTGCCGAGTCGGTAGTCGGGTCAAGGTGGAGGATGGTGGCGTGTGGCCAAGCGGCGCGGATGGCCTGCTCAGCGGGGGCAAAGCGTGGTGGCCTGGGAGTCGCGTTGGTTTTGAGGATGATGGCGACTGGGATGAAGGCGGGCGGGGTGTCGTGGGGGGTGTGTGTGTTGGGGGCATGAGCGCGGGCGGCGGTCTGTTCGTAGCTGTTACCGAGTGGTTCGGTCACGAGGACCTGGCGACGCGCTAGCCGTGATTGCAGGGATTGATTGCTGAGCAACAGGGACAGCTTAGACGCGAGGTCGCCTGCGCTGCCGTCGAACTTGAGGCAGTTCTCGCCATGTTGGAAGTAATCGGCGAAGCCGTCGATGTTTGTGAGGACAAGTGGGACGCCTGCGGCGGCGGCTTCGTGGACGGTATATGCGAAGCTCTCGGTGCGTGAGGGGCAGACGTAGCAGAGCGAGCGGCGGAGCCAGTCGCCGACTTCGGAGAGTTTGATTTGTCCGGTGAATTGGAACCGGTCGGCGAGGCGAGGCGGGATGCGTGATCGGAGGTAGAGTTCGAAGGGTTTGAGGCCCGGCGCCATATTCGAGTCATAGCCGATGAGGACGAAGCGGATGCGAGGATCAAGGGAGGTTGTTTCGAGGAGATGGACGGCGCCGTCGACGAAGATGTCGGCGCCTTTGACGTGGAAGAGCCGGCCGACGAAGAGGATGGTGTCTCGGGGGCAGGAACCTCCGGGGGTGATGGTCTCGCTGTCAACAACGGGGGGGCTGATGATCATCTTTTCGGGGGCCAGGCCATAGGCGGTGGCGGTGGCGTCGGCTCGGGACCGTGATGGTGCCATGATGGCGTCGGCGTTGTGGAGGGCGGCTCGTTCCTGTTCCTGCATGAAGAGTGCGGCGCGGTCGACATAGCAGCCGATTTCCTGTTCCTGGAGTTGTTCCATGGTTGTGTGCAGTCGGATCACGAACTGGGATGATGGGCCGAGTCCTGCCCAGCGATGGGCGGCGATGGCGGTGTGTCCGAAGCCGTAGAAATCGGGGTATTCGATGACGTCGATGCGGTAGCGAGCGAGCCAGGCGCGTGTGGCGAGATACCACTGTTGGCTTTTCTGCTGATACCAAGTTGCGGGTCCGATGGCGGAGGGGGCGGGCGAGCCGAGCAGTTCGGCGATGGTGGTGAGCGTCAGGTTATTGGGGTTGGGGAGATTTGGCTGGTGTTCGCGGCGGAAGGCATCGGCCATCTGGTTTGGCGCGTCGAGGAGGAAATGGACGGCGTGTCCGCGGCCGAGCAGGTTACGGGCGGAGAGATAGAGGAGCATTCCGGCTCCGCCGCGTGTGACGGGGAACAGTTCGCTGGTGACAAACCCGATGGTGGCAATGGGATGGGCCATGGTATCTGGCAGGTCGATCGTGTAGCCGCAAAACGCCGGGGCATGATACGGTGTGGTGAGGGTGGGGGCAAGTCGATAGGAATCGCCTTTACGCCCAGCGACCGTGTCGGTAATCTCTGCCAATTCTGGCCGCGGATTGCGACTGGAGTGGTCGGTTTCTAATAGGGTGCTGGCCTATGGATGCTATTTTGAGGCCGAACCAGAAATGGTGGGCCGAGCATGGTCATGACTGGTTTGATGAGTATCAACGTCGGCGTCGTTCGATTCCGTATTACACGATCCACGAAGCGTTTTTGAGCGGGTATTTTAGTCTTGCGGCACCTGCGAGGGTATTGGAGTTCGGGTGTGGTTTTTGCCGCCATTTGAATTATCTGAGGAAGATTCCTGGTCTGGAGGTTTACGGATGCGATCCGAGCCCGACGATGCTGGAGAATGGCCGGAATCTGATTGACGGAGGTTATTTCAGCGGGCATGTGCGTCTGATAGACGCTCTTCGTCCGTTGCCGTACGAGGACAAGAGCTTTGACATCGTGTTCACGGCCAGTGTGCTGATCCACATTCACCCGGACGACGTGGCGATGGTGATCAAGGATCTGGTGCGTGTTGCCAGGTGGCACGTGTTGCACATTGAGAATCTCCCGACGGACAAGCCGCATCTGACGTGCGATGCGCACGATGGTTGTTGGGCGCATCCGATTGAGCGGATTTACAGTGAGCTTGGTGTTCCGGTGATGAAGTTGCCGCGGTACGGCTCGCTGCAGTGTGTGTACCGGGCGGTGTTGGATGGAGGGCGACCGCTTCCGCATGCGGATGCGATTTCGGATCGGCTGTTTGAGGTGGAGGCCAGTGCGCTACAGGGCATGCGTGACGGTCAGAAGATGCTCGCGCAGGCGGAAGCGAGTGCAGCGGCGGCCAAGGCCGAAGTCGAGAAGCGTTTGTCGGAGCTGGAGCAGTGTCGCGTTCAGGTTGGGGACCTGAAGCGGCAGGTGGAGCGGAATGTGGCCGAGCTGAATCAGGCTCGCTCGGCGGCGGTGGAGTTGCGGCGTCAGGTTGAGGATGAGCGAGGTAAGCTGGAGGAGGCGCATGGTGTTGCGGCGGATCTGCAGCGTCAGTTGGAGCAGAAGTGCAAGGATCTGAGTGAATCGCGGTTGCTGGTTGCGGATTTGCAGCGTCAGCTGGAGCGGACTCGCGTGGAGCGGGCGGCATTGGACCAGATCGTGTCTGATATTCGGGCCTATAACCAAGTACTGAAGGACGCGTTGGCGCAGCGGGACACACAGATTGCCGCGCAGGCGGGCCTGGTAGCGCGGACTCGCGGGGAGTTGGACGCGGCATTGCGGCAGTGCGATGCCGCGTTAAGGACGGAGGCGGCGTTCCACGCGAACCTGATGCGCATTCTTGAAAGGAAGTAGTCGTTTCATGGGCACGAGCAACTGGCAGACCATCCCGTTCTGCATCGAAGCGATCATGCGGATCAATCCAAGGAGGGTATTGGATGTGGGCGTCGGTTTTGGGCGATGGGGCGCGCTGACTCGCGAGTTTTGCGAGCTTTGGCAGGAGCGTATTCACCCTTCGACCTGGCAGATTGAGGTAGAGGGGATTGAGGCGTTCAAGGACAGCATTCAGTCGTGGCATAGGGGGTTCTACAACAAGGTGCACCTTGGTGACGCGAGGGATCTTCTGCGTCAGTTGCCGGGGCCGTACGATCTGATGATATTCGGCGACGTGCTTGAGCACTTTGAGAAGGGCGAAGCGAGGGAGTTGCTGGACGTTGCATTGGCGAAGTCCAAGTACGTTCTGATCAACATTCCGATTGGCAAGGGGTTTGAGCAAGGCGAGCGATATGGCAACCCGTATGAAGCGCACCTGTCGCTGTGGGAGGTGGAGGACTTTCGTTTGCCGGTGGCGCGAGCTGGGCGGCTGTTTCTGGACGCGTATGCCCGGGATTATCTGAGCGTTGTTTTGTCGAAGGAGGACCCGCGGGACGTTGCCGGCGCACTTGGGCTGCAGTTGTCGCATGGGTATCCTGCGGACGCGATCGAGGCCTCGAGGAAGGAAAGTCTGGATCGCGCCGCCGGAGTCATGCACGAGGTGGGGGTGATGGCGCAGCGTTTGGCGGCGTCGGAGCAGAGAGCACTTGCGTTGTCGCACAAGGTTGATTGGCTGGAAGGGAACATCATGCAGATTGAGGCGTCACTAGCGTGGCGCATCATTCGATTCTGCAATCGCGTGGGGCTTTTTTATCTGCCGCGGAAGGCGCTGAGGCTCTGGCGTGGGCTTCGCGGGAAGCCAATGGCGCCGGAGGTTGCGGCGATGCCTGCGCCGGTCGTTCCGCCGGCGGCGGCGTGCGCGGTTGCCGCGTCGGCGCCCGTTGCGACGGCATCAACGGCTGCGGCGGCGTCATCGGGGGCGGATCGGCTTGAGTACAACATTCCGATCACGGGGATTTCAGAGGATTTTCGGAAGATGTTGGAGACGCGGCCGGAGTCATTCAGGAAGGTGTATCTTGCACCTGCGCTGATGAGTCCGCAGGAGCGGGTGTTTCTGTACGGTCTGGCGTTTGCGTTTGGGCCGAAGCGATATCTGGAGATCGGGACCTGTCATGGTGGTTCAGCGATGTTGGTATCGGCGGCGTTGGATGATTTGAGGGAGGGCGCGGCGTATGGTGTTGATCCACTGCGGCTGATAACGGAGCAGACGGCCAGTGCGATTGGGAGCCGTTTCACGCTTGTGCAAGGTCCATCTCCGCAGATGCTGCCGAAGGCGTGCGAGATTGCCGGCGGGCCATTCGACATGATTTTGGTGGATGGCGACCACTCGTATCAGGCGACGGTGAACGACCTGGAAGGGGTTTTCCCGATTGCGGCCCGGGATGCGGTTGTGCTGGTGCATGACGCGACGAACGAAGCCGTGAGTCGAGCGATTGTGGATTTTGTGAAGGCTCACGACGGGGAGATCAGGGATTGCGGCTTAATAGTGACTAACTGCAACGTGATTGAGCACGAGGGGCAGTTGGAGAAGTGGGGAGGGGTTCACATGCTGCGAATGAGCAAGCCCGAGGAGAGCCGCTAGATGCCTGAGGTTGCACCAGTCACGGTGATTCTGGTTAGCCGAAATCGGTCGAAGCAATTGGGTGTTGTTTTGCCGGCGTTTGCGGGCAACAGTGTTTTGCCGTCGGAGATTCTGCTGGTTGACGATTTTTCGTCGGACGACACGGTGGAGGTTTTCAAGGATCTTTGCGGTTCTCTGGGGTTGCCTGGTCGGGCGTTGCCGCAAGGTGAGGGGAGGACGCTGTTCCGGATCAACAGCATGCGGAACATAGGTGTGCGAGCGAGTCGGACTGAGCGGGTCATTATTCTTGATGCGGACCACGTTCCTGCGCCGGGGCACATTGCCGCGCACATGCGGATGTTGGACCGTGGTGAGCGAGTGATCAGTACGGGTCCGCGGCTGGAAGCGGCGAATGCGGACGGGACGGGGCCGGTGAATTTCATGTGGGGTCATGAGCCGTATTCGTGCATGTCGTCGTCGCCGGGGTCGCCGTTGCCGTTCTGGGGTCTGGTGCCGGGCTCGAACTTTGGCGCGCACGTTTCATTTCTTCGTGAGGTAGGGCTATTCGACACCGAATACGACGGCGCCTACGGGTACGACGACGCCGATTTCAATTGTCGGGCGGCGAAGCAGGGGGCGCTGTACCTGGGTGATTTTGCGGCGCACGTGATTCATCTTCCACACGACACGATTTCGAGCATGCGTTATGACGGGCGGAATGTGGCGTTGTTTCGGAAGAAGAATGGGCAGGATCTGGTTTATCCTACTTTTGTGGGGCTTGTTACGCATCGGGAGAACTGGGCGAAGCGTTTTGCGGCGTTTTCGGCGGGGCAGACGGTTTCGAGTGCGCATCGGACGTTGTGCAGTCTGCCGTCGCCGGCGCCTGGGGAGCCGTGCATGGCGTTGACGCGGTGGGCGGCGGCGCATGCGGGGGGGCGTTTTCTGATCAAGTTGGCGTTTGAGAAGCTGGTTGCCCGGGTATCACGGCTATGGCGCAGGCCGTGAGAGGGGCGTGGCGGGGGGCGTTTCACAGCATGTTGAATTGCACCTCGACCGGGGTATGGAACTTGTAATGGACAGGTCTAGCGGGGTCGGGCACTGATACGAAACAGGCGCAACCGTCGATCTGATCGAAGAGCACATTATCCGAGTAATCGCGGAGGCTGACGCGGTTGATGGCCACGGAGAAGCCGTAGTTGCCGGGCCGGAGGACGTTGCGGAAGCGGATGCTGACCTTTGCCTGGGAGTCCTTTGGCATGGCGGGCAGTTCGATGTGCTCGTCGAAGGTGGTAGTGCCGGTGAGGTCGATTCCGGTCAGATCGCGGACGAGGTATGAAACGCTCAGGTGCGCGGTGTGGATGAATGCCCTGATGTAGACGTTGAGGGTGATGTCGTCGCCGAAGCGGAATGCGCGGCAGGGCTGACCGGTCGCATCGGTGAGTTCGGTGCGTTCGATCTGGACATGTCCGGTGCCATAGCGCATTTGTCCGGGCAATGCATTTTTAATTTCGACGGGTTTTGCGATGTCGGATTGGAGTTGCATGGCCTCTTTGTTGGTGTGTTGTCGGAGGTAGTTGAAGTAGAGGTCTACCGCCTGTTCGGCTGATCCCCAATAGGCGGGTTTTCCTTCGATGAGGAACAATGCTCGGGAGCAGATGCTTTTGATGGCATCGGGGCCATGGCTGACATAGAAGAGGGTGAGGCCGCGGTCGCGCATCTGTCGCATGCGGGTGGCGCATTTTTGCTGGAAGGCGTAGTCGCCGACGGCGAGGATTTCGTCAACGATGAGGATGTCGGGGTCGACGGCGACAGCGACGGAGAACGCCAGGCGTGCGAACATGCCGCTCGAATAGGTTTTGACCGGCTGGTCCATGAACTGGCCGATGTCGGCGAAGGAGGCGATCTGGTCGAAGCGGCGTTGCATTTCGGCGTTGGAGATTCCGAGGATAGCGCCGTTGTGGAAGACGTTTTGGCGGCCGGTGTATTCGGGATTGAACCCGCTGCCGAGTTCGAGCAGAGCGGAGACTCGGCCATTGATGGTGATATGTCCTTCGGAGGGTCGGAGGGTTCCGGCCAACATTTGCAGGAGTGTGCTTTTCCCGCTTCCGTTGCGTCCGATGACACCGACGGCCTCGCCTCGGTTGACCTCGAAATTGACCCCGCGCAAGGCCCAGAATGCCTGGCCGTACTCTTTGCCGAATCGCCAGAACAGGTGGTGCTTGAGCCGGTCCTGGGGGCGTTTGTACAGGCGGTAGGCCTTACCGAGGTTCGTGACGCTGATGGCGACGTCGTTGGTGGGCTGAGGTGTTGTCATGGTTCCCGGGAGGGGCGTATTAGTAGGCGTTGGGTCCTGGGTTGTCGGTTGTGTCATTAGAGTACGTCCGCGAATCCGGACTTGGTCTTCATGAAGAAAATATAGCCAAGAACCGCCAGGAGCGCTGCTGCGCCGCAACAGGAAAGCCAGATGCCCCAGTCCGGCGCTTCGGTGGCGAGGAGGGCATGGCGAAATCCTTCGAGGATCGAGGTGAGGGGGTTGGCGTGCATGACGGGGCGAAGCCATTTTGGCACGCTGGTCACGGGGTAGAAGACGGGGCTCATGAAGACGAGCGCCTGGAGGATGAATCCGACGACCTGGCCTACGTCGCGGATATAGACTCCCAGCGAAGCCAGGAACCAGGCGACGCCAAGGCATAGCAGCACAAGCGGCAGGTACATCAGGGGAAGCATCCAGATCAAAGGTGAGATGCCTCCACGGAAGACCAGCGAGCCGACGAGGAACACGGATACGGCGACGAGGGAGTGGATGAGCGATGAGGCCAACGCCACAACCGGGAGGATTTCGAGGGGAAAGACGACTCGTTTGACGTAATTGGGAACGCTGAGGACGAGCATTGGCGAACGTGCAACGACTTCGGAGAAAACGGTGAACGGGATGAGGCCGGCAAGCAGTGTCAGGGCGAAAGACCCGAGGCTCTTGTCCTCGGCGGAATTGGGCCATCGTGACGGCAGGATCACGGAGAACACGATGGTGTAAACGGTCAGCATCAAGAGGGGCATAAGAAAAGACCAGAGGGTTCCGAGGAAGGTTCCCCGGTATCGCTGGCCGACCTCTCGCAGCGCCATTCTTGCGATCAACTCACGTCTTGACCAAAGCCGGGCAGGCATGTCCAGCATCAAAGCCAGGGAGGAGCGGAAGATGGAGGGATTTTCGGCGGCCATGCCAAGACAAGCGTTGCTGACGATCACCGTTTGGGACTACCCCGGAGAAAGCACAGGATGTCATACGGCAACCATATGGGTACCCGCAAGTCGCTGCCGACTGATTCAGCAACGGCGACGGAATCAGCCAATTCGGCGCAACCACTGCGCCAAGTGCCTCTCAGAGGAGTGGGCTGGTACTGACAAGACTCAAGCCGGTCCCAGCGGCGGGATTATCGTGGTGCATGTGCTGGGCTGTCAAGCCTGTCCCTTGACGTTGGCGGCAGCGTCATTGTAATGGGGAGAGCGGTGGATTGAGTCGGTTGGCAGGCGTTGTCGGGTTGGAGCACCGACTTGAGCCGGCCCGTACATTTGCCGGGGAAGCGAACATGACTTCATTGCCGCTTGCCGCCACCGTGGTTGTCTGCACCAATCGTCGCTGGGAGTATGCGTTGGTTTGTCTGGATTCTCTGTTGTCACAAGTGATCCCGGGCGGATCATTTGAGGTTCTGGTTGTAGACAACGCACCTGTGCGGCGGGAACCGCCCGAGTATTCACGGAGGGGAGCGGTTGATGTCCGTTGGCTGCATGAGGGAGAAGCGGGGCTTTCGCATGCGAGGAACCTGGGTGCCCGGGAGGCGCGGGCTGGTCTGATCGCGTACATAGACGATGATGCGACGGCGGGTCCGCAATGGCTTGCGAATCTGCTGCAGCCGTTTTCGGTTGATGATGGGATTGCGGTGGTGGGTGGGGCGATTCGGGTATCCGTTCCAGGAGATTTGCCTTGGTGGTATGACGCATCGCTGGAAGGCTGGTTCAGCCGGTTCGACGTACCATCTGGTGGTGTTCGGCGAGTGGAGGGATTTAGCTCGTTGCCGTACGGGGCGAATCTGGCGATAAGGAAGTCCGCATGGGAGGAATTGGGCGGATTTGACACGGCGTTGGGTCGGCGGGGCGCGGATCTGGCTGGGGGAGAAGATTTGCAGTTTTCGCTCAAGGCGATGGTTGCGGGTTATGCTGTTTGCACGGTGCCCGATGCCGCAGTGCTGCATCATATTTCGGCGGATCGGATCAGGTTGTGCGGCCTATGGCGTGTCGCGAGAGAGGCGGGTCTCTCGTTATCGCGGCTGGACTCCGAATCGTCGCGGCGGGGATGGCTTCGTGAAGCCGCGGTTCTTTTTATGAAGAGCCTGTGCCCATTGCCCAGCATCGGGGTTGGGCGGCGGCTGAACTTTTTTTTGCGATCGCGGCTGTATTTGACGGCGGCACTGCATCGAGGGAGGCGGCGGGCGCGGTTGGCCGAATCCAGCAGGCCGACTCGTGGTTTGCCTTGACGCTGCGGGGTTAGCCCACTACTCTTGCCGGGTGACACGGTCGTGATGACGGATGGTTTCGAAGCAGGGCTTGGCTTTCGGGACCGATAATGCGCTGGCCGGGAATCCTGCATGGAGATTTGTCGTCAGATGGACCTCCAGGTTGACCCGCGAGGTGTTGGATTAGGTGGCGGTTGCCTTGTAATGGGGCTCTGCCTGTGTTTGGGGTGACGTGGAGGTCTTGCTTTTCAGGTGAGCGACTTCGTGGCGAACGCAAGGGAAGCAACTCTGACCGGTTCTGGACGGCCAAAGACCGTTCTGTGTTGCATTGGAACGCGCCCGGAACTGATCAAGTTGGCGCCGGTGGTGAGGGCCTTTCAGCGTGAGGCCAACTGCCGTTGCCGGGTTTTGCTGACGGCCCAGCATCGTGGCCTGGTCGATCAGATGCTGGATTTTTTTGAGATTGTTCCTGATGTTGACCTGGACATCATGCAGGAGAATCAGTCGTTGCCGGAACTGACGTCGCGATTGTTGATGCAGCTGGACGCGGCGTTGGCGGCGGAGTCGCCGGACATTGTATTGGTGCAAGGGGATACGACGACGGTGTTTGTGGCCGCTTTGGCGTGTTACTACCGGAACATTCCTGTTGCACATGTTGAGGCCGGGCTGCGGACACAGAATCTGCGTTCGCCATTTCCGGAGGAAGCGAATCGTCTTTTGGCGAGTCGTCTGTGCGCGCTGCACTTTGCGCCGACTGCGTCGGCGCGGGGCAACCTGGTTCGCGAGGGGATTCATCCGGACACGATTCACGTGGTGGGAAACCCGGTGATTGACGCCTTGTTATTGGCGATCGACCGCAACGTGCCGCTGGACGTTCCCCTGGATCCTTCGAAGCCGATGATTCTGGTGACGGCGCATCGTCGCGAGAGTTTTGGGAAGCCGCTCCGCCGGATCTGCCATGCGGTCGCCACGTTGGCGGAGCGGTATCCACAGATTCAGTTTCTTTGGCCGATGCATCCGAATCCGTGCGTACGGCCGGTGGTCGAGGGTCTCCTGGGGGGCAATCCGCGTATTCATCTATGTGAACCGTTTGAGTATGGTGCATTCGTGACGGCTGTGAGCCGGAGCTATCTTGTGCTTACGGACTCGGGGGGGTTGCAGGAAGAAGCGCCGGCTCTAGGCAAGCCTGTGCTTGTGATGCGTGAGAATTCGGAGCGTCCGGAAGCGATCTGGGCGGGGGTGGCGAAACTGGTCGGGACGGAGTCGCAGACGATCGTTTCCGAGGTGGCGGAGCTGCTGGAGAGCCCCGTGGCGTATGCCGCGATGTCGAAGGGGGGATCGCTGTACGGCGACGGCAAGGCTGCCGGCCGGATTGTTCGAGTCGTGATGGAGTATCTTTCAGCGGCGGCGGCCCAGATGTCGTTGGGGCCTTTGGAACCCAGCCGATCGCCGGTCTCGGTCTCATTGATGAAGTCTGCTATTGAAGCGGTTGCCCCTTCGAGTTCGCGGGGTGCGTCGGCGTACAACGAGGCGTGAGGGGTGGTTTGCCGGCGCGGGGGCCTCAAGGGGCCAAGTCGCTTGGCATGTGGAGGGTAGCTGTTTGGGGGTCAAATGGGTGCGATGCCCTTCGCAGGGAGGGGATGGAGCGGTATAAGGTGGGGCTGCGATGAGGTCCATCCCGTTCGTTTTTTTGTCGGCCGTCCGCTACGATCACTGTCTCAGTGGTCGCACTCGCCGCATGGCCGACGCCCTGGCTGCTGTGGGGCACCGGGTGTATTTCGTCGAGATGCCGAGCCTGAAGGCGTCGGCGTACCGGCTGGCGTCGTTGAGGCGGGCGGAATCGGTAGTCGGCAATCCGGGCGTTGTGCGGGTTTTTCCATTTCCCGCGTTTTTGCGGTTGCATTCCACTGGGGTCGGCCGGTACTGGGTGAGGCGTGTTCAGCGGCGGTTGCTATCGCAGATTCCTGACATGGGCGACGCCGTAGTTGTTGTTTCCACGCCGTGGTGGGCACCGATTCTGCGGGGTCTGCCGCATCGTCTGCTGTGTTACGATTACATTGACCACCTGAGTGTGCATTCGACGGCGTCGGTGATGGGGACATGGGATGGGGAGCTTTTGTCGCAGTGCGATCTTGTTACGACAGTCAGCGAGACCCTTGAGCGATCGATTCGGCAGCGGGTCGATCATTCGCGTGTTGCGCTGATTCCCAATGGTGTGGAGAGCACGTGGCTGGATTCACCGCCGCCGGCGTTGCCGCGGTCTGGCATCACAGGCGGGAAAGGCGGCTCGATCGCGGGGTTCATTGGTGCGCTATTTGAGTGGATTGATCTGTCGCTGCTTGTGGCTGTGGCGGAGGAGCTTCCTGAGATGACGTTTGCGCTGGCTGGTCCGACGCGGGCTGGGGTTGATGTGTCGTGTTTGCGTCGTGTTCGGAACATCCGGTTATTTCCGGCTCAGCGGTACTGCGATGTTCCAAGGTGGATTGGCGCCTTTGATGTATGCTTAATTCCGTTCAAGAACGACGTGGTTTCTCACTCGGCGGATCCGATCAAGCTGTACGAGTATCTTGCACTAGGGAAGCCGGTGGTTTCGTCGTTGCGTTTTGGCGTGACGTCGGATCCGGCGCCGATGCTCGTTGGCGAGACTCCGGCCCGTTTTGCCGATTGTGTCCGTCGATCGCTGGAGGATACCGATTCGCAGGCCGT
Organism: uncultured Tepidisphaeraceae bacterium; assembly: GCA_964451955.1. Taxonomy (GTDB): domain Bacteria; phylum Planctomycetota; class Phycisphaerae; order Tepidisphaerales; family Tepidisphaeraceae; genus JAPLNB01. The sequence continues at coordinate 21,687 of CAYVKG010000028.1, read as the reverse complement.
CCGAAAGGCGTTTGCGCGCCGACACACCTGGGAGCAGCGAGCAGCCGATTTGCTGGCGGTGGTCAAGGACCGGGTTCCGGCGCCGGCCGTCGGTTCGTAATTCATCGGATGTTGTCAGTTCCATGCCATTCAACGTCGTATTTTTCGTTCGCCCCGATCTGACCGATTTGCCGGGTGGGGACACGGTGCAGGTGTTGGCCACGGCGAAGTCGTTGCGGCAGTGGGGGCATTGTGTGACGGTGACATCCGATCCATCGATTGAGTTGGGTGGATTTGACGTTGTGCATCTATTTCACCTGGAACGACCGCATGAGACGTACATTTACCTGCTTGCCGCGTTGAAGGCGCGGAAGCCGATTGCGTTGTCGCCGATTTACTGGCCGGCCACGGGTCGTCCCCGTCCTCGGTCGTCGCTTTATGGTTCTCGCGGTCACTTCTGGCGTGAAGACGCCAAGAACATGGTTCGGTATTTTCTGGCTCGAACGCAGCTGGAACGAGGCGCGATCCGGCTGGCATTGAAGAGCGGTTTTTCCAGGTGTCGTGGGCGCCTGCTCGAATCGGCGTCGGTCGTGCTGCCCAACTCACAAGCGGAAGCCGATCTGATTGCGCAGGAATGCCGTTGTTCGCAGCGTTTTGTTGTTGTGCCGAATGTCGTTGATTTGGCTGAGTGCCGGGAGGCGATGGGTCAAGGCCCGGCGCCGCGACGCACGGAGTTGTTGTGCGTGGGGCATTTCGATCCGCGTAAGAATCAGCTGGGCCTGATACGCGCGACGAGAGGGTTGGACGTGTCGATCACGTTCATTGGCGCGGCCCGGCGGCTGCACCGTCGCTACTATGATCGGTGTGTGCGGGAATCAGGGGGGCGGCATGTTTTTTGGGGTGCGTTGCCGCACTCCGAGATACTTCAGCGTATGCGGGGGGCGCGTGCGCACATCTGCCCGAGCCACTTCGAGACCCCCGGGCTGGTCAACCTGGAGGCAGCGGTGATGGGCTGTTGCGTTGTTGTGCCGGATTGTCCCCCGGTGCGTGAGTATTTGCAGGGGGGCGCGATCTACTTTGATCCGGGAGACCTTGATTCGCTGCGTGAGGCGGTGGTTCTAGCCCGCGACCGATGCGAATCTGACGCGCTGGCTCGCCATGTCTCTGAGACCTACACGCTTGAGGCTCTGGCTCAAAGGACTGTTGGCGCATACGCTATGATTGTTCGATAAGCCTTTTTCCCGGAGTTCGTTGACCGCATGGCCGATCGACCTGAGCTCAATCCCGTGAGTGATGCATCGGATTTGTCGGGGGTGATTCACCGCTCGTCGTTCGGGTGGTTGTCGGTGGTGGTGATTCTGGTTGCCGCCACCGTGGTCCGGGGCTGGCTGATCGGGCACGCCGAGATGATTTCGCGGGACGGCGTGACGTACATCAAGATGGCTCGCGAATGGGCTGTAGACCCGTCGGGCGTCGTCAAGAACTACTCGTACCACGTGGGGTATCCCGCGGCCATTTCGGCGATGCACCGATTTCTAGGCATGTTTGGCCTGTCGGATTCTCTAGCGTCCTGGGAACTGGCGGGCCGGCTCGTGTCGCTGCTTGCGGCGCTTGTTGCGACGGTTGCCATCTGGGGGTTTGCAGCGATCACGTTTGATTTGCGGATCGCGTTGTTGTCGGCCTTGTTGCTTTGTGCCGCCCGCAAGTGGGCGATTCTTGGTGCGGACGTCATGAGCGACGCTCTTGCGATGGCGTTCCAGACGTGGGCGGTGCTCATGGCTTTGGTGGCATTGATGCGACTGAAGGAGAGGTGTGCTTCGGCGATTTTGTTGGCGTTGGGCGTTGGCATTTGTGGGGGGCTCGGTTATCTCGTGCGACCGGAATCGCTGGTTGTCGTGGGGATGGCGGTGGTGCTCTGGTTGGCGAGCCAGTTGTGGAATCGCTCAACGCCGTGGAAAGTGACGGTTGGTTCTGTCGTCGTTGCGGTCGGTTCTGCCGCCGCGTGCGCCGCGCCGTATGCGTTGGCGATCGGGACGCTGACGAAGAAGAAGCGAATCGACCAATTGGTTCCGCTCTCCGGCGTTTTTCCGCTGGCGATGACCGGGAACAGTTACGAGTCTGGCATGCGAGAGCTTGTGAATCAGTTGACGGAAGCGATGCATCCGGTGCTTTTCTTTCTTGCACTGGGCTGGCTCGTTTTGTGGATTGGTTTTCGACTCATTTCGCGTGGACAGAACAAGGCGTTTGACCCAGCGCCGAGACCTGCCGGCGCGGCGATGATGGTGATTGCGGCCGCGGCGTTCATCCCGCTGGGGCTTGGCCTTCATCATCACAACAAGTATCTGAACTACCGCCACGTGCTGTTGCTGGGTTTGCTGCTGTCTCCGCTGGCGGGAGCGGGGCTGGTTCTGGGAGGCTACGTGGTTTGCGACGCGCTGAAGCGGTTTTCGCAGTCGTATCGCATTCGGGCTGCGTACGTTCTGCTGCCGTTGTTGCTTTGCCCGATGCTGCTCCACGCGCTGAAGCCTTTGAAGCAGAACCAATCGCATTATCGCGATGCGGCCATTTGTCTGGCACAGATGTCGGGTCCCGGTGATTTCTTCCTGGCGCGGAGCCCGTGGATATTTCATTATTCGCAGGCCAGAGGGGAGTACTATTATACGGATGAGTTGACGCCCGAGATGTTGCTCGCTCGGATTGATGGCGGCGACCCTGTTCCGACCTTTCTGGTTTACAGTGATGACGAGTTGGCGGTTGCCGCGCCCGCGCTGCGGGAGATGCTCGGTACGTCGCGGTTCCGTGAGATTCGCCGGTTTGCGCCCAGCGATCCGAGGTCCAGCGACAGCGTTCACATCTACCGCATTGTTCGAGCGAGTCCGGTTCCGTGACCCCAACGCACACTTGACGATGCGCATAGCGATTGTTCACGATTGGCTGACGGGCATGCGAGGCGGCGAGAAGGTTCTCAGCCTGATCTGCCGGCTCTTTCCGAAAGCCGACCTGCTGACGCTGATTCACATACCGGGCGTCTGCGATCGTCACATTGAGGGGATGCGGATCATCACGAGTGTGTTGAACGATCTGCCGTTTGTGGGGAGGTACTACCGGCATCTATTGCCGGTCATGCCGATGGCGATAGAGCGGTTGCCGGCGTCCGAGTATGACCTGGTCATTTCGTGCTCGCATTGCGTGGCGAAGGGTGTGCTTCACTCCCCGGATTGCATCCATGTTTGTTATTGTTTTACTCCGATGCGTTACATCTGGAATGCAGCGGAAGCCTATGCTTCGCAGATGGGGCTAAGCGGGCTTGCGTTGCGAGGGCTGAGGGCATACCTGCGGGCGTGGGACGTGCGGAGTTCGCGGCATGTGACGTCATTCCTGGCGAACAGTCGTGCCGTGGCGGAGCGTATCCGATCATGCTACGGTCGCTCGTCGCGGGTGGTGTATTCGCCGATAGACACGGAGTTTTACACGGCTGACGGGGGGGTGGAGCGTGAGGACTTCTATCTGATGGTTACGGCGTTGTCGCCGTACAAGCGAGTTGACCAGGCGATTGCGGCATTTGGGCGGCTGCGTTTGCCGCTGCGCATCATTGGGTCGGGGCCTGAATACCGACGTCTGGCATGGTCATTGCCGGGGAATGTGCAGTTGTTGGGGTGGCAGAGCAACGAGACGGTCCGCGATCATTACCGTCGTTGTCGCGCAGTGCTGATGCCGGGGGAGGAGGACTTTGGGCTTGTTCCTCTTGAGGCCAACGCCTGCGGTGCTCCGGTGATCGCTTTAGCGGCGGGTGGCGCGCTGGAGACGGTGGTGAACATTGACTGCGCGGGTGCTGATTCTGCCACAGGTCTGCTGTATACTCCTGAGTCAGTTGACGGACTGGTCAGGGCTGTTGAGCGGTTTGAGCAACTGCACCATCGAATTGATCGGCACCGGCTGGCTGTCTGGGCCGGTCAGTTTGGCCCGGAGCGTTTTATTCGGGAGTTGAAGGAAGCGTTGGGTCCGTTGCTTGCGCAAAAAGGGCTTGGTGAGCCGTGGTCAAGCGGCACAATCAGTTGATGCTATTGCTGCTGGCGGCCAGTGATGTGACGGCCGCGGGGATGGCGTTTGTTGCCGCGTACTGCGAGAATCTTCTTGCCGTTCACTTTCACGTCATCAATTCGCCGATTGCGCTGCGTGATCTGATTCCGGCGGGCGCGCTGGGGGCGGTTCTGTGCATTCCGGTGTTTGCGCGATCGGGTCTTTATCAGCCGAAGCGTACGAAGCGTTTCGTGGCCGAACTGCCGATCATTCTTCGCGCGGTGTGCACGGTATGGTGCATCACGTACGTGGTTGTTGGCCTCCTGAAGCACCCGTCATCGTCGCGTGTTCTGATGGCATCGGTTCTGGCTTCGTGGTTGCTGACGGCGGGCTTGAGCCGGCTGGTTGGCCGGCAGATATTGCGGTATTTCAGAAAGCGTGGATTGAACCTGCGTTACGCAGCGATTGTCGGCACGGGTCGACTGGGTCAGACGCTTTACCACTGTATTCGGCGGAACACATGGACGGGCATTGAGCCTGCGTATTTTGTTTCGACAAGCGGTTCTCGAACGTCGCTTCTGCGGCGTGATGTTGTTCCGCTGGCGGGCAACATCAACGACATTCTTGTTGCGAGGCCGGTGGACATTGTCTTGCTGGCGCTTCCGGCGCAGGATCACCGAGTCGTTGAGGAGTTGCTGAATCAGCTGGCCAACACCGAGTATGACATCCGGGTTGTTCCGGACATGCTCTCGTTTCATTTTCTCCGGCATGAGGTGGACCAACTTGACGGTCTGCCGATCGTAACGCTTACGCACACTCCGCTGGGCGGCTGGAACCGGGTTCTGAAGCGTGGCATGGACTTGATCATCTCGATACCGGCCACGGTCGTTCTTGCGTTGCCGATGCTGTTGATCGGGGTTTTGGTGAAGTTCACGAGCAAGGGCCCGGTTTTTCACTCGCAGGTCCGGACGAGCGTTGGGGGGCGGCATTTCCGCATTCTGAAGTTTCGCACGATGGTGGCGGATGCCGAGACGAATACGGGGCCGGTGTGGGCGTCGGATGACGATCCGCGCAGCACGCGGATTGGTCGGTTTTTGCGCAAGACGGGCCTGGATGAGCTGCCGCAGTTATTGAATGTGGTTCGAGGGCAGATGTCTTTGGTCGGGCCACGACCGGAGCGGCCGGAGCTTGTGGAGCGGTTTCGGACGCACGTACCGCGGTACATGTTGCGGCACCACGCCAAGGCGGGCCTGACGGGGTGGGCTCAGGTGAATGGCCTTCGGGGCCGGACGTCGATTCGGAAGCGGCTGCAGTATGACATGTTCTACATTTGCAACTGGACGCTAGGCTTTGACATCCGCATCATTTTGCTGACGCTGTTTCCATTTCTTTCCCGCGCGCGGTTCCGGCGCAAGGGCCTTGCGGCAGCCCGTCCTCTGGAAGGTGATCTGCAGTGGCTTACTCTTCCGAATTCCGCGCTTTCCAATGCGCCGGTGCATCCTCGGGCGTGAGCGGCCGGGTCGCGTCGTCCTGACATTGGCGCTGCGCGGCTTGCACGCAGTGTGTCCTGCGATATAGTCGGCCGTGTGTTACGGGGCTTTACAGAGAGGATGAGTGCCATGGCATCAGGTCAGTTTCATCACTTTGGCGTTCCGACGAAGACGAAACGTCCCGGCGAGACGTACATTGAAGGCGGGAAGGTCTTCGTCACGGACCCCTCGTCGCACCCTTACCATGTCGAGTTCGTCCGATTTGAGCCGGGCAGCCCGATGCCTGAACTCTGTCAGACCAAGCCGCACGCGGCGTTCATGGTTCCGAATCTTGATGAGGCTTTGAAGGGGCAGAAGGTTGTTGTTTCGCCCTTTGACGCGACGCCGACGCTTCGGGTGGCGTTCATTCTGGACGGGGATGCCCTGTTGGAGCTGATGGAAACCAGATAGAGCGGGCATGACCCACGGTCGGAGCAAGGAGCGCAACATGCCGATGAAGAAGTTCATTAACGATCCTGCGAATCTGGTTGCGGAACTGCTTGAGGGTTTTGTGTTGGCCAACGCCGACAAGGTGAAGCTAGCCGGGAACAAGCTGGTTGTGCGCGTTGAGCCGAAAGCGAAGGACAAGGTGGCGCTGGTGACGCTTGGCGGTTCGGGTCACGAGCCGGCGTTGTCGGGTTTTGTCGGGCCGGGCATGCTGGACATTTCGGTTCCGGGGGAGATTTTCGCCGCGCCTGGTCCACCGCGTGTGATCGAAGCGTTGCGCATGGCGAATCGTCCGGCGGGCGTGCTCTTTGTGGTGCTCAACCATGCGGGGGACGTGATGACGGCGAACATCGTGATGGAGATGGCGAAGAAGGAAGGCCTCAACGTCAGGCAGATTCTCACGCACGAGGACATTTCGACCGGTCCGCGTGAGAATCCCGATGAACGTCGCGGTCTGGTTGGGTGCCTGCCGGTGATCAAGGTGGCAGGAGCCGCGGCGGAGCTGGGCAAGTCGCTGGAGGAGTGCTGGGCGATCGCGTCGCGGATGGAACGGAACATGGCGACTCTCGCGGTGGCGGTATCCGGCGCCACTCATCCGTGCACCGGTGACGCCATTTCCACGCTGGGTGATGGCGAAATGGTGGTCGGGATGGGCCAGCATGGTGAAGCCGGCACGGGCTCGCAGAAGCTTGCCACCGCCGACCGGACGGCCGAGATCATGCTTCCGATGCTGCTGGACGATCTGAAGATCCGGCCTGGGGAGCAGGTGCTGGCGATGCTGAATGGCGTGGGCTCGACGACGCTGATGGAGATGTATCTGGTTCTTCGGCGGGTGAATCAACTTTTGGGTGAGAGGAAGATCGCGCTTGCTCGTTCGCTCGTTGGGGAGTTTCTGACGGTGCAGGAGATGGGCGGATTTCAGATGTTTCTGGCGCGGATGGACGCCGAACTAATCAGCTTGTGGGATGCCCCATGCAACACGCCGGCGCTGACGAGGTAACGACAGTATCACAATGGCCGACTTGATCGACTACAACGTGTTTGTCCGCATGCTTCGTGGGGCAGTCCAGCAGATTCGGGATAACCACCAGGCGCTCTCGCGGCTGGATTCGGTTGGCGGCGACGGGGATCACGGGACCACCATGCTTCGGGCCATGGAGTTGATGGCCAAGACGATTGACGCGGACGCATCGCATGAGATTTCCCGAGTTTTGAATGACATTGGGTGGGCAATCATGGGAGTTGATGGCGGGGCAACCGGTCCGCTGCTCGGGACGCTCTTCATGTCGATGGCGGAAGCCGCGGCTGGCAAGGAATCGCTGGATGCGGGGTCACTAGCGGCGGTTTTTGTCGCGGGTCTGGCGGGTGTGGAGAATCGCACCAAGGCGCAGGTTGGCGACAAGACGATGATGGACGCATTGGTGCCGGCTGTTCAGTCGATGCGGCAGTCTCCTGACGTGGCGAGCGGCTTGAGATTGGCATGCGAGGCGGCCCAGAGGGGCGCCGAATCCACGAAGGACATGAAGGCGAAGTTCGGACGTGCGAAGAACGTCGGGGAGAAGTCGATCGGGTCGCCGGACGCCGGCGCCACGTCTGTGTCGCTTCTTTTCCGGGGTTTTTACGAAGGTTTTCTTTCACATGGCTGAAGCAGACAGAAAAGAATCGGAGAAGAAGGATTTTCACGTTGACGTTCCGATGCAGACGCCCGGGTTTTTCCTCCGGGGCTCGGCGCACCTCGACTGGGGCATGAAGAATCGCCTGTCCCGGATCTTCAATCCCAAGACTGGGCGGACGGTCATGCTGGCGTTCGACCATGGCTACATCATGGGTCCGACGTCGGGTTTGGAGCGTATGGACCTGGCAATTCCGCCGCTGATTCCGTTTGTGGATTGCCTGATGTGCACTCGCGGGGCGGTAAAGAGTTGCGTGTGCCCGGCGACGAACAAGCCGGTGGTTCTGCGCTGCTCGACGGGGGCGACCATTCTCAAGGAACTATCCAACGAACTGATAGGCGTAGCCGTGGAGGACGCCATTCGCATCAATGCCGCAGCGATCACGACGCAGGTGTATATTGGGGGGCCCTGCGAGAAGGAGACGTTGGCCAACCTGGCGGCTCTGATCAACGAAGGCAACCGATACGGCATTCCAACGCTGGGCGTAACGGCGGTTGGGCATGAACTGGTTCGCGATTCGCGTTACCTGGGGCTGGCTTGCCGGGTGATTGCCGAACTGGGATGCCATTTCGTGAAGACCTACTACTGCGAGCCCGGATTCGACGAGGTTGTTGCCGGTTGCCCGGTGCCAATCGTCATTGCGGGCGGGAAGAAGCTCCCAGAGCTTGATGCGCTGAAGATGGCGTACAAAGCGGTTATGCAGGGCGCGGCTGGGGTGGACATGGGGCGGAACATCTTTCTTGCGGACGATCCGGCGGCCATGACGCAGGCCGTTCATGCCGTTGTTCACGGCAACGAAAAGCCCGAAAGAGCGTTTGAGATGTACAATAGCTTGAAGGCCGACAAGAGGTAGGGCACGCCCGCAGGTGCCATTTCAAGGAGCAGGATCATGGAGATTACGCGACGAGACATGCTGATCACGACCGCCACCGCCGCCGTTCTACCCGCCGCCGCCCAGGCCGCCCGCGCGCCGCGCGAGCTGCCGAGATTCCGCAACGAGGACTTCTACAAGGACGGCAAGTTTGACGCGACTGCCGCGAAGGAAGCCTATTACCAGCTCATGAACTTCTATCGTTACCCGATCGTTGACCGTTTGAAGACTGACGATTTCTGGGCACTGGATTTTGGGCTGGGCAACTTTCTCGAAGCGGGCATGGGCGGGATTCTGTGGGTGAACAAGAAGGATCACAACTATTTCGGGCACGAGATCTTCCTGCTGCCTGGCCAGGCGATTCCGGAGCACCGACACGTTGCCACCGACGTGGCGTGCAAGATGGAGGGCTGGCAGCCGCGCTATGGCATGATCTACCTGTTCGGCGAGGGTGCTGCGTCGGGCGACATCAAGGAGGCTATTCCGCCGATGCACAAGGAGTACGCCAAGACCCATTGCGTCGGCATGCTGAAGCCGGGCGAGGTTGCCGGCCTGACGAAGCCGGAGGAGTGGCATTTCATGAAGGCCGGGCCCGAAGGCGCAATTGTAACGGAATACGCCACTTACCACGATGGCAAAGGGGTCCGTTTCAGTCATCCCAAGGTAGTTTTCTGAACGGATCGGCGGCGGACAATCAGATCGAGGCGGAAATGCGCACGGGCCCCCTTCCCATGGGCGGGGCAATCCGCATAATAAGTCGCTTTCCGTCCGGCTTGCCCCTTGAGGGGTTGGCTGTGCACTTTGACAGTTGAATACTCGCGAGGGTTATCTGATGGGCCCGACCAATGTAGCTCTGGTCAAGTTATTCCGCGCCGATCAGGAACTGCGCGCTGCCCAGGGCAGGCTTGATGCCGCCTCCCGCAGCGTGCGTGTTCAGGAGCGCCGGATCGCCGATCTGAATGAGAATCTCACCTTACTACAGTCGCAGCTTCGAGAGCAGCAGGCCCGAGCCGGCCAGCTTGACCTGGACATCAAGGCTCGCGAGGCGCGGATCGAGAAGTTTCGTGCCCAGCAGCAGAACGCGACGAATCACAAAGAGTACCAGGCTTTCCTGACCGAGATCAACACTGAGAAGATCGACAAGGCGAAAGTCGAAGATGAGATGCTCAAGGTCATGGAGATCGTCGAGTCGCTGCAGCCGCGGATCAAGGACCTGACCGCGCAGATTGAGGCGGAACGAGCCAAACTTGCCAGCACGGAACAGCAACTTGGGGCCAAGCTCGCGGAACTTCAGTCGGAAGTCGGCCAGCGAGAGGTTGCGCGGGAGGAGACGGCCAAGGGTGTTCCGGCGCGTGCCATGGATACCTTTGACCGGTTGGCGGAGCGGTTTGACGGCGAGGCGATGGCGGCCATAGGCAAGCCCTACTCGCGTCGCGAGGAATATGTTTGTACCGCGTGCAACATGTCGCTAGTGGCAGACATCTACAATCGACTGCATGCTCGCGACGACATGGTGTTTTGTCCGAATTGCCTGCGGCTGTTGTACATTCCCGATGACCTGCCGCCGGAAGCCGCCATAAACAGGCCCAAGGAGCGTCGTGAGCCGCGAGAGAAGGCTGTTTCGGCCGCGATCGGGCGGCAGACCTTGGCGGCGGACATCAGCCGTTCAGTGATGCCTGAAGAGGATGATGTTCCATCGCCGGCGGGGGATCGCGAGCACGAACCTCATTCCTGACATGTGCCGCCAGCATGAAAGACGAAGTGATCACGCTGGAATTTGACGGCGGGAGCCGGGGCAATCCGGGCCCGGCTGGCATCGGCGTGGTGCTTCGCGCCGCCGACCGCACGCCGCTGGTGACGTTGGGCCGGTTTATCGGGCGGGCGACGAACAACGTTGCCGAGTACAGCGCGTTGATAACCGGGTTGGAGAAGGCTCGCGAGTTGGGTGCTCGCCGAATCCGCATCCGCGGCGATAGCGAGCTGGTCATCAAGCAGATGCGAGGCGAATACCGGACCAAGCACCCGGATCTTCAGCCGCTGAATCGCGAGGCGCAGTCGTTGGCTGCCCAGTTCGAGCAAGTCACGTTCGAGCATAACCTGCGTGAGAAGAACGCGCTGGCCGACAAACTGGCGAATCTGGCGATGGATCGCCAGGCCGAGGTGACCGACGCGGATGAAACGACGGTCGATGTCCCTGCGGCGGTCGAGAGCCGGGCCGGCGATGTGCATACATGTCCTCGTTGCGGCTGCGCGATCGAGATCAAGCAATCGACCGGTCTGCGGCCACACCAGCTTCGGCCGTTCGTGTGTCAGTGTGGGATGCGGATGGAGTTGAGCAATGGCCGTTCACGATCGTGTTCGCCACGAGGCTGAGAAACAAGAAGGGCGAGGCATGCCTCGCCCTTGCGATCGGTCATCAACCGGATCAGTGATTACCCGATCTTCTTTTTCGCGTCTTCGGGCACTTCCACTTTGGTTGAACCAACGTCCTTGATCTCGACGGTGACCGTGCGGTCGATTTCGCGTTCGTTGTTGTTGAACGTCATTTTCCCTTGGACATTATACGAGAACTTGGTCAGTGTGCCGTCTTTCACCCAGAACTTGGCGGTGCCCTTGGCGCCTGCGATTTCGGGGGGGGTGTTGCCGCCGCGGCCGCCGAAGGCCATCAGCGACTTGGCGCCTTCTTCGGTAAGGTCGCCGGAGTAGACGCCGTCGGCCAGTTTAAGTTCCTTGACTTTGCCGGCGAGTTCTTCAGCCTGAACGGCGGGGGCCTTGAAGCTTCGGAGGGTTCGAGCGAAGAACCGTCCAGGGCCCTGCTGCTCCTGAGCTGCTTCGTCGGCGGAGAGCCATGCGTCGCCGGTCTTGATGGCACCCTTGTCACCCTTAATGACATAGGTCATGGTGGTCTGGTCCTGGCCAAAGGTGGTTGTCACGATGACAAAACCGCCCTTTTCCAGTTTTCCGTCGATGGGACGGGGCTGGAATTGGCTATTGGCCCCCATTTCGGTCGTGGTCTTCCAGCTGTAGTTGGCTGCATCGCCGACCTTTTTGGCTGCTCCAACGACGTCGTCCTTGGGGCCGGCGAAGGCCAGAGCGGTCATCATCGCCACGATGGCAAAGGCTGCAGTCTTGAACATATGGTTCTCCTTCGGTTCCGATTTGAGAAAAACAGATCACGCATACGGACGGAGTCCGCTTTCCTAATACGCTGCGTTGGGGACTTTATTGCCGGGAATTCATCGGGAAATACAGAAAGACGTCTTGCAGGCTAGTGCGGTGAGGCGATTGTGCTGGCTCGCTGTTGCAGTTCGTTTCGCAGGGCGGCGGCGGGTTCGAGCTCGCCGGCGTTTTCGAGCTTGGCGGCAAGCATGAGCCCGACGCGGAACCAGTTGCTCTGAGTGATGAATGTCCCGGAGAAAGTGTCTTTTGGCCGTTCGATGCGTTGCCAAGTCCGATCGTAGAGTTCGACGACCCGTTCAGGTCGGCCCGCCCTAATGAGGGTTTTTTCGGCACCTTGGAGAGCATCGATGACAAAGGGGCCTGCGTTTGCGTAGCGTTCGATGACGTCCATGTAACACAAGCCGGCCCGTTCGGTCTGCCCGTTGGCCTCCCACATTGCGGCCTGTGCCATTCGGATTGCCGCCGCCAGGTCAGCCCGGTTCCTGAACCGGTCGAAAGCCTGATTCCAGAGTCTCTCCTGCTCCGCGACGTCATGGACTGTCTGGATCATGGGAGTGAGGATGGCGACGGCGAAATCGGGGTATTTCGTTCCGCAGAGTTGTTCGATCGCTCCGGCCCATTGTCGTTTCTGATCGAGGGATAGTTTTCCATCTCGGGCCAGATCGCGCACGACAAACCAAGCCCGCCGATCACCCGGGCATAGTCGGACGGCTGCCTCGAGGAGTTCCAATTCCGCCGCCACGCCAGTTTTGCGAGGCTTTGGCAGGACTGTTCCGGTGACGAGGTTGTCGGTTGGCAGGGGCACGATGGTCTTGGGGTTCTTTTCGAGCTGGCCGAGCCTGACAGCGGCGTCGGTCAAAGCGGCGGCGGCATGACGGGCCTCGGGACTGCTGCCGATCATTTCGGCCAGGAGGGCCACATAGCTGTCCGGGATGGTCTGTCGGGACTGGGGATCGAGCACGTTTCCGCGGATGCCCCTGTACGCGGGATACCGGCCGACATCGAAGTTCCACCACCCTTGCCTAGCGGTTGCCTGGAAGAAGCCGACCCAAGCGTGTCCCATGTCGCCGGACGAAGCGGAGGCCACCGCCGTTGGCACGCCTACTGCTTTTCCGACATGGGATGCGAAGTAGGCTTGGTCCGCGCAGACCCCGCCGCACTGCAGGATATTGGGGAGATTGAAGCCTTGGAGCGTGAGTTGCTTTGGGGTGCCGTTCCGAACGTGATTGTGGTCGTACTTGACGTCGAAGAAGCGGCCACCGACTTGAGGATCGCCAGCGTAGCGATCGAGTGCCCATTCCATTTCCTCGATGGATGCGGTGGTATCCACAACATAGACCAACAATTCGGCAGGGACGGGCCTGATTTTGAAGAGCATGCGTTCTTCGTTGCGGCAGAAGAAGTCGAAGATGCGGAGCGGATCGGCGGCTTTGGCCCTGTTTTCGTTGACGTGCCGATCGAGCGGGCGATCGTGGACGACGCAGATGGCGGCGGCGAGCGTGGCATAAACTTCCAGCGAGCGGCTCTGTCCTCGCCGCAGCCGATCGAGGATTGCGTAGACCTCGGAGGGTTTCTCCTCTGGGTGGACCAGGAACGCCAGCGTTCTGGCCAATGCCGGATTTGCTCGGAGGTACTTGAGGAGTTCGGTTCGGCCTGCCGATGGCGTCGCCTCCAGTTGGGAAAGGAGGCGCAAGACAAATGCGGTCTCTCGAAACGCCGCAGCCTCTCGGGTCGGGCCGACTGAGATAACCTGGTCGAAGAGATCGCTGATCGCTTGTCTGGCGGCGGTGAAGTCGCCGTTATTCTGGAGCCGATCGAGCAGTGTGGTGGTCTGCTGTTGCACCGACTGCGACAGTGTCAGGTTCTTGGTGGGTCCAGTTGTGACGCTGGCCGCCAATGAGGGTCTGGCCGCGCACAGGGTCAGCGCCCCGGCGAGCAGAAGCAGACATCGTATCATTTCAGTGATCATACCCCGGCGACAAAACGGTCTCCAGGGCATATGCTGGGTGGTCGCCATGAACAACTGGTCAGGAATCATCTCTGCGGCGGTTGCTCCGATTATTGTCATTTCGGCGTGCGGGCTGCTGTGTCTGGCATTCTACAACCGTCTGGACGCCATGGTGACGCGGCTGCGGAATTTTCATCGCGAGCGGCTTCGCGAGGAGGAGTCGCTTCTGAGGCAGCGTTACTCACCCAATCCGGATCAGATGGAGATCATTCGGCATCAGGAACTGCTCGGGATGATGCAGGTTCAGACCAATCTTGTTGTCAGGCGAGCCCACCTGTTGCGCCATGCGATTGGATCCCTGCTGCTGACGATCGGATGTTTGGCGGTTTGTTCGCTGGGGGTAGGTCTATCGACACTATGGCCTCGTCTTGCGTATGCGGCTGTGGTCCTGTTTGTCATAGGGTTGGGGGTACTGGTGGTTGGGGTGATCTTTGCGATGCTGGAGTTGAAGCAGGCGTTGCTCTCAATCGAGCAGGAAGGGCGGTTCGTGACGAGCTTGATCACCGATCTGGAGGCAGCCGGCCGGGCCCCGGAGTCAGACAAGAGTGCGGCTCACCGGCTCGGATGAGCGTCGTTCAATAGTTGTGTGCAATGAGATGCGCCATAGCGGGGGGGGCGAAGACGGAAGGGAGTCTGAGCCTGACTCGGTTGCTCGTCGCCGAGCGCGAATGCGGGCAATTTGCATGTTTTTGGTTGGATATCGAGCCAATTTGAGATAGGATTGACCAGGTTTGGATGGCTTGGTCGGTCATGCTCTGCACATCGTGGGTTCTACTGCGCAGCGAGAGAATGATCGTGAGCAAGTGATGCCGCAACCAGAGGTTTGGTTGGGACTTGCCCGCGCAGGCCAGTGTTGGTGCGAGCGATTTTTCGCGTTTCGATGGTTTAGTGAATATCGCCGGTGATACGGCAAGGGCGCACCGAGAAGCGGATCGCGAGATCCGGTTTCTTTCTTGTTGTGGGAGAAGAAGTTATGAAACGCTCGAAGCAGATTCAGGCGAAGTTTGACAGTGTGGTGAGTGCGGTCTTGGAGGCGTTGGAAGGGAGAGTGCTTCTGAGCGCGGCAAACAGTGAATTGTCATTGGGGGTTATTACTAACAGCACTCCGGAACCCCCGCCGGGCTATGAGGCTCGGGGTGGAGATGCGGTTTCGGAGGGCCTGCTGAGTGCCGGCATTTCCAAGGTGCTGTATGGCGTGCCGGAGTATTTTTGGTACGGAGGCTGCTCCCCGACGTCCGGGGGCATGGTCATGGGGTATTGGGACAAATTGGCTTATCCGAATTTTTTCCCGGGCGATGCTTCGACGCAGACGACGGAGGTGAATGACAGCATTGCCTCGCCGGAGTACATCACGGACTGGAAGCCGAAGCCTGATCCCGCCGGCCCCAAACACACCGACAACTGCATTGCGGACTTCATGGGCACGTCTCGGGGCGATTTGAACTGGGGATGGACGTACCTGGATAATCTGGATAATGGGATGGAAGACTACGCGGCGTACAAGGGGTACAACTATGCGGATGCGGTGAACGTGGGATGGGGTTCGTTGTCATTTGCCTCGATTCAGGCCGAGATCAACGCGGATCGGCCGTTCATCATCAATGTGGATAGTGATGGAAGCGGTGAGCCTGATCACTCGATGGCCTGCATTGGCTACCGAACCAGTCCGAGCAATCAATATGCTGCGTACACGACGTGGTCGGGGATGTCGGGAATCCAGTGGTTTGATTGGCGGGATGTGTCGGCGGGTGACGACTTCGGAGTTCATTCGGTGACGTTTTTCAGGCCGTCAGCCAGCAGGCCGGACTTGGCGCCGTCATTTGCCAACGTGGTGCAAGAGCCGCTGACGTGGGGTGATTCGTTTAACTACGACTACACCGTGGTGAATTACGGTGGGCAGAATGCCGGCGCGTCGACGGTGAAATTCTACCTTTCGACCAATTCGACCATCACGGCGGCATCGGACTATCTGCTGGGATCGGTGGCGGTGCCTGCGATCGACGCGTACAGCAGATCGAGCGGCAGCCCGCTGTTGAGTCTTCCGAATTCGCCGCCGACTGGGTTCCCAACGTCGGGCACGCTGTACATCGGGATGATTGTCGATGCGAACGGCGTCATTGCGGAAGGTTCGGAGAACAACAACAGCAATCTCGGCGAGTTCGTCAGTTACGACAGCTTGGCCGTCAGCACGAAGGCGGATCTGGTGGGCAAAGCGTTGACGCTGGACATGCCGATCCTGAATTTCGGCTCGACGACGGCGAGTTTCAGCATCATGAACCAGGGGCAGACGAATGCGGGTTCGTTCACGGTGCAGTTCTACCTGTCGCAGAACAGTGCGATCACTACGTCGGATACGCTGATCGGGACGCGGGTCGTGTCGTCACTGGCCAAGGGATCGACGTACCAGAGCACAATCAGTCTGACGGTTCCGAAGACGGATCCATTTGGCGGGAACGGCCAATACACGATCGGGATGATCATTGACGCGCTGGACACGGTGAATGAAGGTGACGAGGTCAACAACTCGAACAGAGGGCTTGGGATTGACCGGGCGGCGGCGCAATACGGCGTGAAGGTGTTCAACGCGACATTCGACAATGGCGATGGTGCGATGAATATCGAAAACGACACGGTGTGGGCGCCGGAAGACGGCTTGTGGCACATTACCAATCGGCGAGCGTCGGACTTGGGGCATGGGGGGGCAACAGCATGTACTATGGGCAGGATCGATTGGGGAACTATGACATCGGCGACTCGGCGGGTGTCTTCCTGAGCAAGAATATTGCGCTGCCGAACAGCCCGATTGCAGTGAGTTTCAATTATTTCTCTGATGTGGACAGCGGCGCAAGCACGGATGAGATTCGGCTTCAGGTCAACGATGTTGTGAATGGGGGCTTTGTCACGGTGCTCGCGAAGGGCAGCGGGCTGCTAGCTGACTCCGGCGGGAAATGGCGTCAGGCAACCGCGGATCTGACGCCGTTCGCGGGCAGCGTTGTTCGTCTGCGATGGCTCTTCAACACGGGCGACGCTTTGAACAACACGGGCGAGGGATGGTATGTTGATGACATCGCGTTGTGGGCGTTGAGCAATGGGATGACGGTGGAGGCCTACCGGAGCCTGAAGTATGACAGCGACTATCTGCATACGCCGTCGAGCATCCAATGGGCGGGAGATCATGATACGTTTGTCTTCAACGAGGAGCAGACCGGCGGGTCGTTCTCGATCAAGAGCGTGACTCTTGGCAGTGTTACTCCCGCGCTGGCGGTCTATGACTACAAGACCGGCGCGATGCTCTTCATGGATGCCGGAACGGGTGCGTCCAACGAGGCGACGATCACCTTGCCCAATACGGGGAGTTGGAACACGTATTTGGTTGAGGTTTGGGACAAGGAGGAAGATACGACGGGCAATATCGACGTGGCGATTGACGGTACCGGAGTATCGATCCAGTCGACGATGAGCGTCGACGGCGCGGGGCATGCGGAGTTGGTCAGTCAATTGATTAACACCGACACCGACACGGATTTCTACAAGGTGGTTGCTCCGGTGGACGCCAGCGGCAATTTGACGATTGAGGTAACGCCGCACGACGATGCCACGGCGATTCCGAGGATGCAGATCTGGTTGAACAATGTTAGCGATGCTCCGGATCGGGTTCTCGCGAACAACCTGGGGCCGACGTCGGCGACGTTCACGGGGGTCAAGCCCGGCGACACGTTCTACATCTCGATTTCCGACAACGATTTCTCAGGAACCGGGCGGTTTGACCTGACGGCGGACTTTTCGATGGCGTTGCCGGCGACTCTGACCGCCGCGGCGGCGGAGGGGTTTGCGTATTTCCATCGCGACGGGAACTGCAACGATGCGTTCAGCTTCGTTACGTTTATCAGCCCCGAGGGCGACGTGGACAGCGAGGTGTTTGCCGGCGATACGGCCTGGTCCGGCAGTTATGTGATAACGGCGACGGCGCCGGCGGGTTCGGCGGTCTTGCCGGTCGTGGCGGTCTACGACGGCACCACCGGGGCGCGCCTCGGCGTGGCGAATTCGGGCGGAACGGCAACGGCGCAGTTGACGGTGACTCTCACGGCGTTGACGAAGTACGTGGTGGCTGTCGCGGATGACAATAGCACCGACACCGGGGACATTGTGATCACCATCGACGCTCCGTCGGCGGCTGGGGTAGCGGCGATTGCCTTGGACGGCGCCGGGAATGGCAGTTCCACCAGCGGCAACATCGGCACGAACGACACCGACTTCTATGCCGTCACGGCGCCGGCTGATACGAATGGAAAACTGAATGTGCGCGTGGTTCCGACGACGGGGACATTTGACGCGGCCTTTGCGCTGTTTGACTCGACCGGGAAGATGTTGGGTCAGGCTTACACGGCTGCGGCGGGGGCGGAGGATTCGCTGAATGTAACAGGTCTGGTTCCCGGGGAGACATATTACGTCAGCGTGATGTCACGCAGCCATGCCAGCACCGGCAATTTCAGCATCTTCGTTGATTTTGACCAGGTGGTTCCCGATGTATACCCGGGCGGATACGACACATGGATGGTCCCGAATCAGCTCGGCGACTATTCTCGCAACTTCTCGGTGAGTGGCGCGGGCGACTGGGACGGGTTCCTGATTGCGAGCGACCTGTCCACAACCGCCGCCACGTTCACAGCGACTAGCGTAAGCGGTGGTGGGATTCCTGTGATCGGGCTGTATGACGCTGACACCAACGCACGAATTGCGTACAACGCCAATCTGACGAATGCCGCCACGGTTAGTTTTACGGCGGACGTCTCGTTCTGGAAGCGATACTATGTGATGGGCACGTTTAAGAACGGCGTGGCGGGGACGATTCGCATTGCCTCGGATATGGTTTCCCCTGGGGTGACGACGAGGGTCATTGATGCGGCTGGGCAGGGTTCGTGGGATGGGCTTATCGATAACGCTGCTGACATTGACTATTACCGTTTCACGGCGCCGTCGGCCGCCAGCGGACGGCTAACGGTCAACCTCGTGAATTCGATGGCCGGCTTGAGAAGCGCCCTGATATTGTTCGACGATGCGGGTTCGTTCCTGGATTCAGACAGCGCGGCTGCGGCGGGGGGCAATGCGACGGTGCAGTACAACGGTGTGCAGGCACTAAAGGACTACGTTGTGGCTGTGACCAGCCACGCTTTTGAAGGCGGCACGGGCTCGTTCACGTTGAACGTCAGCTTTGATGTGTATCCCTCGGTGATCACGGGAACGCGGTTGGACGATACCGTGTACGTGCGGAGCAGCGCCGTTGATCCGTCGATTACGCAGATCTACGTCAATGCGCCGCTGGCCGGCGCGCCGACGTATGCCATTCCGCGGGCCGCCTGGCCGACACTCACCTTCAACACGCTAGACGGGAATGACAGCCTGACAGTCGATTTCTCAAACGGGAACCCGGTTCCGTCAGACGGGATTGTCTACAATGGCGGGGCTGGGGCCGATTCGCTGGCGGTGATCGGGAGTGGCGCCGGTGTTGGCTCGTATAAGCCAAGCGGAACGACGCCGGGCGACGGTGAAGTCATCGCTGAGGGTTCGTCGATCAGGTTCTCGAATCTGGAGCCGGTGTCTGTGTCGGGGTTTGCCAGTTTCAAGTTCACCGCGCCGAATTTGAGCGCCGACATTGTGATCGATTCTCCGATGGCCAAGACCAACCGCATCAGCGGGACGAGCGGCGGCGTGGCGTTCGAGTCGCTCAGTTTCGCGAACGTTTCGACGCTGATAATTGATGTCGCGAGTAACGATGTCGCCAGCAGCATCGACACGGTTACGGTGATGTCGCCGGGCATGGTTGCGGCAGGCTTGCAGAAGTTGGGACTGGAAGCCGGCGTGGGGAAGAACTACTTTGACTTGGAGGCGGGTTCGGCGACCCTCGACACGCGATATGGGATCGGGGGCGTGTATCTGAGTGTAACCACCCACGGCACTTCTCAGCTTCACCTGCCGGGATCACAGACACTGGCCTCGCTGAGCATCAAGGACTCGTCGAAGGCCGGTCAACTGCAGGGCGGTGGGACGGTTCTTCAAGTCGGCGCGCTGTCGATCCCGAAGTTTGGAACGCTTGAGTTGTATGACAATGATCTGATCGTGAAGAATGGGGACCTCTCCGCGATTTCGGGGCTGGTCAAGTCGGCTCGCAACGGTGGCGCATGGGACGGCACGGGCGTGACGAGTTGGTTTGCGAAGATCACGCCCTACACGGGACTGGCGGCCATCCTCAACAATACGGGCGGCGGGAGCACTGTCCGCAACCCCTTCGCGGGCAAGGCGACCGCCCTTACCGATGTGCTTGTCAAGTACACATGGAACGGGGATGCGAACATTGACGGAAAAATAGATGCCGACGATTACTTCCTGATTGACTCGGGGTACATCACCCAGGCCAAAGGGTACTACAACGGCGATTTCAACTACGATGGCATTATTGATGCCGACGACTACTTCCTGATCGACTCGGCCTATATTGGTCAGTCCGGAATCCTGGCAGACGGGACGATAGAGGAGGTTGAGGCGGCGTCGACCATTCTCAAGGCGCGGGCAAGCGATGATGCGGATTCTTCGGAATCGGTGCTGGCCGAGTTGTTTGGGACGGAGCCGGTGGTATAGCGAATCGGACGGCAGCGAGGATTGCGGTCGTCAGCCGTGAGGTCGGTCTTCGGAGGCGTTTGGACGCCATCGCGTGACTCGTCTGGTGGTATAATGCGCACCGTTGCTCATGCGGAGTGGTGCAGCATGGCCATGTCCTTCAGAAACCGTCGCTGGTTAATGCGACCGGGAATCTGGGGGGTTGTGATGGCGGGTGTTGTTGCGGTATGGCTGGATGTGGGTTGCGATGCGCGGGACACGGCACCCGAGGATGCGCGCGCGGCGGTCGCCCCGTCGGCGAGCACGCAGGGGGTGGATTCGGCTCTGCCGCCGAATCCGCGATCCGGGCAGGAACGATTGGATGAGCGCCGGCGGATGGTTGAGGATCAGATGGAGCATCCGCGCGACGGCCGCGACGCGATCACGAATGATCGGGTGCTTCAGGCGATGCGGGCCGTTCCGCGTCATGCCTTTGTTCCGCGGGCATTGCGAGAACATGCTTATGCGGACTCGCCTTTGCCCATCGGCCATGGGCAGACCATCTCGCAACCTTATATCGTCGCTCTGATGACGCAGCATCTTGAGTTGCCACCCGGTGGCAAAGTGCTGGAGATCGGCAGCGGGTCGGGGTATCAGGCGGCGGTTCTGGCTCATCTCACGTCAAATGTCTACACGATCGAGATCGTCGAAGAGTTGGCGAAGATGGCGGAGCAGAACCTGAAGGATCAAGGCTACAGCGGCGTTCGAGTGCGGTGCGGAGACGGATATCTGGGTTGGCCGGAACATGCGCCGTTTGACGCGATCATTGTTACGTGCGCCCCGGAGGAACTTCCTGAACCGCTGTGGGAGCAGCTTAAGCCTGGTGGTCGGATTGTCATCCCGGTTGGGGGTGTCGATCGCGTTCAGCGATTGGTCGTCGTGTCCAAGTCGCCGGATGGTCAAAGACGTCTGCAAACCATCACAGAGGTGCGATTTGTGCCCATGACGAGGCGAGGGCGCCAGTGATTTTTGTTTGTAGCGATGGTGGGGGGGGACGGGGCAGCGTGGTGGGCGCACGCTAGCTGCCGGAAAAGAAGGAATTGGCCGTCTTCAAATCCCACAATGAATCCCACAACACCAATGAGTCGATGTGGGGCGATTGCGGGCGGTTTGGGCGATGTTGTCACAGCGTGGCAGCAGCCGATGCCGTCGATCACAAATCTTTAATCCGTCTTGGTTTTAAGTTGCGTGGAGGGCAATGAGCGCGTTGGGGCTCGAACCCAAGACCTACGGATTAAAAGTCCGTTGCTCTACCAACTGAGCTACGCGCTCCCAAGGTCGCGCCCGGCTGGCGCGACGCAAGACCAACTACTATAGAGCAATCAG
>CAYVKG010000027.1:0-50563 GCA_964451955.1 uncultured Tepidisphaeraceae bacterium | reverse complement strand
GCCTGCTGCTCCGTCGCCGGCACTAATTGCGGCCGATTAGAGATCGAATTGTCAGAGCCCCGGGCGTGCGTCCGGGGTTCTTTTTGCGCGCTGGTCTGGCCGGGGTTTGTGGGTCCGGTGGCTGACGGGCGGCCATATGGAGGGAGAATGCACTTAGCGAGTCGTGGCTGACAGGCTTTTCCGAGTCCGCAACCGCCTTGCCGCACGGCGAGGCCGACTCGATGAGGTCATGGTGCAATCGGGCGGTCGAGCGTGTACTGGATGGCGTTTAAGAGGAGGCGGCGAAACTGGGGGGATTGGAAATCGTCGGGGTGGCCCAGGGATGTGAAGAAGACGGGGGCGGCAAGGTGGGTCGTCAGGTGGGCAACGGGTTCTGGGGGGTTGTCCTTGACTTGGGAGATGAGAAGGGGGATGGCGTCTTTGGCGAGAGGGGAGAGTTTGTAGAGCCAGGATTGAGATTGGAAGTCGAGGGGGGAGACGTTGCGGAGGAGGGGGTCATTTTTCGAGGTGGGGGTGGGGTGGATATGGATGGGGGAGATTTCTTTGCCGTAGTGGCCGTTGTACTGGCAGGAAAGGACTTGGCGGTCGAATTCGAGCCAGTTTTGGAAGCCGTGGCAGCTTGTGCGGAGGGCGATGGCCGGCTTGCCGGAGGCGAAGTACTGTTTGAAGTGGTTGAGTTGTTCTTCGGGGAAGGTGGTGCGTCGCAAATAGAGGATCAACAGGTCGGCTGAGTCAATAGTGGAGACGTTGGGGAAGTGGGTCTTGGTTGGATTGGCGTGGAGGATCGTGCATTTGTAGCCGAGCTTTTCGAGTTCGGTGTTGGCGAAGGCGGGGAGAGTGGATCTGGCGTCGTACTCGTCTTCGCCAATGGCGAGAACGATGTGGGGAGGCTTGGGGTCATGGAGGATATCAGCGGAGTGGATGGTGGGGCAGAGGTGCTTCTCGATGTGCTGGATGACAAGGTCGGTGCCTTTGTGGTGGGGGACGACGGGAGGGCGGCGGGAGTTGTACATGGTGTCGGTGAGGTCGCGGACGAGGGCGACATCGAAGTTCCAGCGGAGGAGTTGGCGGATGGCGAAGGACCGGCCAAGGATGCACATGTTGGTGTGAACGCCAAGGATGAGAACGTGTTTGATTTTGTGGGAGACCAGGAGATTGTAGACTTCCTCGCCGCGGTCGGAGATGGCGTCGTTGGAGGCGATGGTGATGGCAGGGTGTTGGGATTTCCAGGCGATACGGGTTTGGCATTGGGGTTGGCAGTCGCAGCCGCCGTCGGAGTCGTCGATGGGGAGGCGAGGTTCTTTGGGGAGAGTTTTTGGGGCTGGGGGTTGGGATTTAGGGGCGGATTTGGCGAGGGCTCGCTGCGGAGTATTTTCGTAATACTTCATGGTGTCGGAGGGGGCGTGGATGACGAGGACACCTTGGTTGCGGAGGGAATTCAGGGTCTGGTTCATGCGGGGCAGGAGCAGGGCGAGGCGGGAGTTGGCGGACTTGCACCAGTGCTGGTCCCAGACGTCGCACACGATGACGGCGGTTTCTGTCGGGGACCATTGGGCAGGGGTGACAATGACCTCGGGGCGAACAGCAGCAGTGCGGGCGCGGAGGGGGAGGGTGAGGTCGGCGGCGGAGGCAGAAGAGAAGAGCAGGAGGATGAGCGACGATCTGACGAAGCGACGGAGAGACGATGGGAAGTGGAAGCGAGCGGTGATTGGCATGTGGCCTCCAGAAAGGATGGGTGGCATGATAGCCGAAAGGGTGTCGGAATGGAGGGGAGTTGGATTACAATGAGCGGACCATGAAAACTGAGAAGACGAGTTTTGGGAAGACGGCGGACGGGACGGCGGTGGAGCTTTTTGCGTTGACGAATGCCAAGGGTGTGACGGCGAAGGTGACGACATACGGGGCGAGGTTGACGGAGATGTGGGTACCGGACCGCGAGGGGCGGATGGGGAATGTGGTGTTGGGGTTTGACCGGGTGGAGGGGTATTTTGATCCGAAAGAGCCGTATTTCGGGTGCACGGTGGGGCGAGTGGCGAACCGGATTGCGCGAGGGGAGTTTGAGTTGGAGGGGAAGGGGTATAGGCTGGCGAAGAACGACGGGAACAACACGCTGCATGGGGGGCTGGTGGGATTTGACAAGCGGGTGTGGAAGGTGGAGGGGGTGCAAGGGCCAGGGGCTGGGGTGAAGTTCTCGTATGTGAGTGCGGATATGGAGGAAGGGTTTCCAGGCGAGATGGCGGTGAGCGTGTCGTATTTGCTGGACGATCAGAACGAGCTTTGGATTGAGTATTCGGCGAAGACGACCAAGACGACGCTGGTGAATCTGACGAATCACTCGTATTTCAATCTGGCGGGGGCAGGGAATGGGGACATTCTCGGGCATGAATTGACGATTGCGGCGGATCATTACACGCCGGTGGATGATGAGCTGATTCCGACCGGGGAGATTGCGAGCGTGAAGGGGACGCCGATGGATTTCACGAAGGCGATGACGATTGGGGCCAGAATCGCGCAGGTGAAGGGGGGTTATGACCACAATTACGTATTGAACAACTACGACGGGACGCTGATGAAGGCGGCGAGGGCGGTGGAGCGGGGGAGTGGACGGGTGCTGGAGATTTCGACGACGCAGCCGGGTGTGCAGTTGTATACGGGGAATTTCCTGGACGGGTCGCTGAAGGGGAATGGGGGCGAGTATGTGAAGCATGGGGCGTTCTGTCTGGAGACGCAGCATTTTCCGGATGCGGTGCACCACACGAACTTCCCGACGACGGTTTTGAAGGCGGGGGGGTCTTATCGGCAGGTGGCGAAGTTCAGGTTTGGGTTGGAACCGGCGTGATGGATCGCGGATTTCGATCCGCCGATGTTGGTGATTTGGGGGAAGCGATCTGATGTCGAACATGCGACAGGGTGGGGGTTGGTGATGACGCCGCGCAGGGGGGGCGACGATCGCGGGGTGATGCGGCTGATAAAAGGGGCTGGAGTCGGGGTGTGGGCGACTGGGCATGGGCGCACCCGGTTTACAGGATGCAAATCTGCGAGTTTTTTTGTCATGTGAACATCGTAGTGCACCGATTTTGTGGGTGAGCCCGGCGTGGTGTGCGGGCGGCGCCAGAGCAATATTGCGTTAATCCTCATTGAGAGTGAGCTGGCGTCAGGTTCAGGAGTCGTTTTGAAAGGAGACGGTTGTGCGTCAACAGATGATTGCGGTTTTATCGGTCGTGTTGCTGGCGTGTGGCGTGGCGAGGGCCGCGGAGACGCTGGACGCGAAGGTTCAGGCGAAGGTCGATGCCACGATGAAAGAGGTCGCAGCGTGGGCGAGCGACGCGGCGATCGTGGACGCGGTGAAGGCGCAAAACGCCGCTCCATCAGACGAGGTCAAGGCGATGACGCAGGAGAAATGGAAGTCGTTGCCGCTGACCGACCCGTTTGTGCGGGGTCTGTCGAAGAATGCCGCGGGGCAGTACCTGAAGAGCAAGAAGAACGATGTCATTTCAGAAGCGTTCGTATCCGCAGCGGACGGAACAAAGGTCGCGCTTTTGTCGAAGACGTCGGGCTGGTCGCACAAGGGCAAGGCCAAGCACGACGATCCGATGGCTGGCAAGACTTGGCAGGGGCCGATCGAAGTGGATGAATCCACGGGTATGCAGCAATTGCAGATTGCCGTTCCGGTGAAGGACGGGGACAAAGTGATCGGTTCGCTGGTGGTTGGATTGAACGTGACGAAGCTGAAGGATTAGTCGGAGAATCGCCGGGCGTCGGATGCCAGTTGCAGCGACACGCAGCGTGGGGAATTCAGACGGAGAGCGGTTATGCGCAAGATGACCATTGCCAGGAAGCTAGTTCTATTATCGTTGGGATTCATCGTGCTGCTGTCGGCGGCGTCAGCCGCGGGGTATTGGGCGCTAGGCAGGGTGACTCGGGATCTGAGTGAGCAGTGTGAGAGCTCGATGGGCTCGATGGCGAAGAACCAGAGCCTGTTGGAGCAGTTGTTTGGTGGCAGCAACTCCCTGCAACGGCTGCTGCGGGAGAAGGACCTGGACGAAGTCGAGAAGCTGATAGCGGGGCACAAGAAGCTCGAGAAGGACCTTGGGACCTCGATCGCGGGTCGGGGCGAGGAAGCCAAGGCGGTCCGGGAGAACTACGAGAAGTGGACGGCGATTACGGGCAAGGTGCTGGAGACATTTCTGCAGGGAAACGCGGCCGAGGCACAATATCGCGCGCTGAACGACGCGATGCCCATGATGGAGAAGACCGTCGCGGAACTGCGGAAGTACAACGAATCGCAGATGAAAGAGATGGAGGACGAGATTGCCGCGTCGGAACGCCGGGCGGCGGCGATTCGTCGGTCGATTCTGGTGGGCTGCGTGATCGGAGTGGGCCTTGGCCTGGTTTGCATGGTGTGGATGATTCGGTCGATCAATCGGTCACTGAGGCGATTGGCGGGAACGCTGGATGCGGGATCAACGCAGGTGGCGGCGGCGTCGTCGGAAGTGTCGGCGGCGAGTCAGTCGTTGGCGCAGGGGTCGAGCGAACAGGCCGCGTCGCTGGAGGAGACCGGGTCGAGTCTGGAAGAGATGAGCAGCATGACCAAGAAGAACGCCGAGACGGCTTCGCAGGCGTCGGCGCTGGCGGCGGAGGCCAAGCGGGCCGCCGACGAGGGTAATGCGGCGATGGGCAAGATGGGGCAGGCGATCAGCGACATCGAGAGATCCGCGAGCGAGACCGCCAAGATCATCAAGGTGATTGACGAGATCGCATTTCAGACGAATCTGCTGGCGCTGAACGCGGCGGTGGAAGCGGCCCGGGCGGGCGAAGCGGGTAAGGGATTTGCCGTGGTTGCCGAAGAAGTTCGCAGCCTGGCGATGAGATCCGCGGAGGCTGCGCGGAACACGGCGACGCTCATCGAGGAGTCGGTGAAGAACGCCAAGAACGGCGTCGCGATCAGCGCGGAGGTTGGAAAGATGCTCGGTGCGATCACGGCGTCGAGCACCAAGGTGAACGCGCTGGTGGACGAGATCAGTGCCGCGACGAAAGAACAGGCCGAGGGGATTCAGCAGGTGAACACGGCCATTCGGCAGATGGACCAGGTCACCCAGGGGAACGCGGCCAATGCCGAGGAATCGGCGGCGGCGTCCGAGGAATTGTCGGCGCAGGCGGCGGAACTGAAGGGGATCGTGACCGAACTGCTGTCGCTTGTCGGAGGTTCGGGCGGGGCCGTCGTGGTGAAGACGGGCGCGGAGGCGGAGGGCGAGAAGGAAGAGGCGTCCAAGAAACCAGCGGCGGCATGAGAGCAACGTTGCGGCGCAGCGGAATGGACTGCGGTCGCAGCGAGAATGTCTGAACACCGATGGCCCTCATCCGGGCAGGACCGGGTGAGGGCGTTCTGTTTTGGCGCAGCGCGGGGTAGACTGTTGCCGTCAGAACCAAGGAGCCTATGAGAAGCGATCCGGCGAGAAGGGAGTTTTTGGGGGGCATGGCGGCGGGTGTCTTGGGGCTGGGGGCGGAATCAGGGCGGAGCGTTGAGCAGGCTGGGCGGGAGGTGAGACTGGAGAGGATGCGTCCGGCCGAGATTGAGGTGGCGGCAAAGGCGTGTGGAACGCTCTTCCTGCCCCTGGGGACCATCGAGTGGCATGGGTTTCACAACACGGTTGGCGTTGACGCCGTCAAGGCGCACGATTTGTGTGTGAGGGCGGCTCAGCAAGGCGGGGGGGTTGTGGCTCCGGCGCTGTTTGGAGGAGTGGGGGGGCTGAACGAGCGGTGGACGTTTGTCATGGAGCCGGAGGATGACATTCGGAGCGTGCTCCTGAAGGGCTGGGTCGAGAAGTTGTGTCGGGAGGCGGTGCGCAACGGTTTCAAGGCGGTGATTGTGTTGACGGGGCACTATGGCGCGGCACAGCAGATTGTGGTTCGCGATGTAGCGGTCCGGGTGACGAAGGATCTGGGCATGCCGGTGCTGGGGACGCCGGAATACATGCTGGCGCTGGATGAGGGATATCGTGGCGATCATGCGGCGTGGGGCGAGACGGCGTTGATGATGTATCTGGAGCCGGGGAGTGTCGACTTGTCGAGGCTGGGCAATCCGCCGCACAAAGGTGTATTTGGTCGAGACCCGCGTGAGGCGACGATTGAGGATGGGAAGCGGGTTGCGGAGACGATCATCGGAAGACTGGCGAAGCTTGCGGGGCGGATGTGGAGGTGGGACGCGGCGACGGTCAAGCGATTTGCCCGCGCGGAGGGCGCACTGGTGGGGCGGCAGAAGGAACTGGCGGAGACGGAGAAGGTGGTATGGGCGGGTTGGCGGAACGTGGGGAAAGGGGTGTTTGACGGATATGGGAAATTACTGGCAGACGAGCGGTTTGAGGAGATCGAGCGACTTGTGAAAGCGTTATAGAACAAGCACTGTTCGTCTGATGGTCTGCCTTCCAGTGGCGGGGCTATGGCTTGGCTGTGCTGGTGGCTTTGGCCTGAGATAGAGCTTGAAGAAGAGTATCGGTGGTGTAGACGCTATCGAGGGTGATAGGGGACTCGAGTTTGGGGGCGAAGATGGCGGTGAGGGGGATGCCGCCGGTGGGATTGAGCTGGATCAAGAGTTTCTGGGCGTCGGGGTTTTTGTGGGTCATGTCGGCTTTGAGAGTGACCGCGCCGGCCTGTTGAAGAGCGTTCCATGTTTTGGGGTCGCCGAAGACTGTGGATTCGACGACTTGGCAATTGGCGCACCAGTTGGCGGTGAACTTGACGAGGACGATCTTGCCCTGCGTACGGGCTTCATTGAAGGCGTCCTGGGAGTAGGGGGTCCAAGAGCCGTGGCCGACCGCGGAAGCTTGCCAGAGAACGATGGCGAAGGCGGCGACGGCGAGGGTGGAGGAAATGGCGACAGGGAGTGCATTATTGGAGATCTGGATGGTTCTGGCGAGGAGGAAGAGGCAGGCGATGGCGGTGACGGCGAGAACGGCGTACCAGAAAGAGGCTCCGGCGATGAGCTGGCCTGCTGCGAAGTAGACGGCCGCGACGAGAAGGAGGAACCCCATCATTTGTTTAACCAGTTCGGACCATGGACCGGTACGTGGGAAGTTCTGGGCGAGTTGAGGGAAGGCGGAGAGGAGCAGGTAGGGAAAGGCCATGCCGACGCCGACCATCATGACGGCGGGGATGCCGATGGCGAGGGTCTGGGCAGCGGCCCATGCCATGAGGGGTGGGAAGAGGGGGGCGGTGCAGGGTGTGGAGAGCAGGGCAGTGAAAGCGCCGAAGAGGAAGTTGCCGGTGTAGGTGTCATGGCGGGGCGTGAAGGAGTAGATGCCACTGGGGAGGTTGAAGTTGAACAGCCCGAACATGCCGGCGGCCATGAGAACGAGAATGAGGACGATTCCCCAGAGGAAGTAGGGGTTGGAGAACTGCTCGCCCCAAGTCAGGGATTTGAGGAAGAGAATGAGGATGGCGATGCCGGCGAAGAAGGCGATGACGCCGAGGGAGAAGACCAGGCCAAGGAAGAGGCATTTGTCGCGGCGGTGCTGGGAGACCTCGTAGAAAGAGAGGGCCTTGAGGGGGAGGACGGGGAGGACGCAGGGCATGACGTTGAAGAGGATTCCAGCGAGGAAGGCAGCGGCGAACTTGGTGAGGATGATCCAGAACTGACCGGGGGCTCGCGGCTGAGAGGTGGCTGAAGGATCGTAGGACCTGAACAGTTCCGGGCGATTGGGCTGGAGGGTGGAAGCGGGCGTAAGAATCTCGGTTTCGACGGTGAACGGTGTCGTCTCGGGCGGGAAGCAGCTGCTTTCGTCGCAGATCTGGTAGTTGAGTTCGCCTGTGAACTTGAGGGGGCCTGGGGCAGCGGTGGCGGAGATGGTCAAGGGGATGAAGAAGATTACCCGGTTGGAATAGACGGAGAGCTTGCCGAGGGCGGGGTAGGTGACGATCTGGCCGGGGGGATAGACAGGTGGTTGAGCGGTGATTGCGGGATGTGGGGCGAGGGATACTTCGGTGGGTATGAGATTGGGATCGAGTGGGGTGTGCGATTGAGCGTGGTAGGAGGGCGCGATGTCAAAAACGACGGCGAGGATGGACTTTTGCCCAGGAACCACGGCGGTGGTGTCCAGAGCAGTCTGGACCGTGGCTCGCTGTTTGGCTGAAGGGCTGCCAGCCAGATCCACCAGAGGCTGAGCGCGAAGTACGAGAGACGGGAGAGCCAACACGAGGGCGAGGGATACAAGGCGTGTCATAGTTGGTGGATTCTATACACTGAGGGTGGGAAATTGACATAGGGAAGGAGATGCGTACTATTTTGATAGGAATTATTGGGAGTTGCCGGTGCGATTGTCGAAGCGAACGGAGTATGGATTAAGAGCGGTGGTGCAGTTAGCGCAGCTCTGGCCCCGGAGCTATGTGCAATCAAAGGACTTGGCGGAACAGGGCGACCTGCCCAACAAGTTTCTGGAGTCGATCTTATTGGCATTGCGGCGGGGGGGGTTTCTGGAGAGCAAGGTGGGCAGCGGAGGGGGTTATCGGCTGTCGAGGTCTCCTCGCGAGATCGGTGTCGGCGAGATCATCAGGCGGCTGGAGGGCCGGCTGAGCCTGAAAGAGCAACAGGAGGGGCCAGCGGAAACGACGCCGGGGAAGATTGCCGTCAGGCTAATCAATCAGAGACTTACCGAAGCGATGGACGACGTGTTGGACAAGATGACGCTGGAAGAGTTGATGGAACATGTGGGGCGGGTGACTTGCGGGCAGCAGTCGATGTACTACATCTAGGCGTAGGTCAGGCAAGTGGGTTTGCGGGGCGGAGTGGGGGAGTCCATAATGGCGAGCCCTATGGAAATGCTCGCATTGTTTGACGTGGACCAGGTGCAGGGATGGATGGAGGTGGGGGGGTACTTTCTTCTGTTTGGGCTTTTGTTTTCGTGTGGGTTGGGTGTTCCCGTGCCGGAGGACATTCCGCTGACTCTGGCGGGCTTCTTCGTGGCACAGGGGAAGATGGACTTGGGGCTAGCGTGTGTGCTGGCGTGGTGCGGCATTATCGGCGGGGACTGCGTGCTCTATCACCTTGGGAAGAAGTATGGCCTGAACATCACGAAGGTGCCGTTGATCGGCAAGCATGTCACGAGGGCCAGAATCGAGAAGGCCGAGCATCTTTTCGAGAGGTATGGGATCTGGGTGGTAGGGTTTGGGCGGATGTTCGCGGGGATCCGCGGAGCGATGGTGGTGGCGGCGGGGACGATACGATACAACTTCTTGAAATTCGTGATTGCCGACGGTGTGGCTGCCATCGTGAGCGGGGGGTTGTTTGTGGCGTTGGGGTATTGGGGCGGAAAGAAGGTTGGCGACCCGAAGCAGTTCATGAAAGACGTTGTCGAGCCGTACAAGCACTGGTTCTTTCTGGGCGTGCTGCTGCTGGTCGTATTTGTGGTGGCGTATTTCTGGTGGCGAAGTAAGCGGCACAAGTCGTTGGGGGATGTGGTGGTGGACGAGGTGGAGCAGATTGGGGAAGGCAAGAAGTAGCGGAACGTGGGCACGGGGGCTTCCTGCGGCCGGTCGTTTGACCTCTTGTGATCAGTTGCCTACCATACTGATATAGTATAAGAATAGTACTAAAACTTTAAAATCGGAGATCATAATGTCTTGCGCGCTGGTCACGTTGCCTTATTCTGTTGATGCCCTTGAGCCGTATATTGATAAGCGAACGATGGAGATCCACCACGGCAAGCATCATGCGGCGTACGTGAACAATCTGAATGCCGCGATCACGAAGGCTCCGGAACTGGAGGGCAAAAGCCTGGAGGAGTTGCTGGCGAATGGCCTGAAGATTGTGCCGGACGCCATCAAGGCGGCGGTTCGAAACAACGCTGGCGGAGACTACAACCACCGACTGTTTTGGGAGATCATGAATCCGGCAGGAAAACCCGGAAGTGAACCGATCGGGAATCTGGCCAAGGCGATCACGTCGACTTTCGGCGGATTTGATAAGTTCAAGGAGGCATTCGTGGCGGCCGGTCTTGGGCGATTTGGCTCGGGTTGGGCCTGGCTGGTTAAGCGGGCGGGCAGACTCGAGGTCATTTCGACCGCCAACCAAGATACGCCGATCTCCGAAGGGGCGTTTCCGGTGATTGGGTTGGATGTATGGGAGCATGCATACTACCTGTTGTATCAAAACCGCCGGGCGGACTACGCGGCAGCGTGGTGGAACGTCGTGAATTGGCGAGTCGCAGAGGAGCGATTCAACCGATGACTGATGCGGAGGACGGGGCAAGGATTGCGGAGATGGTTGCATCTGGCGGCCTGATTTGCCATTGACTGGTCTTGCCTCCGGTTGGGGCGGAGCGTACAAGTGCGGGGTATGGGACGACTCTATTTGAGGGATGCGGCGGCCGGTGATGTGGTGGAAGATGTTTACGTGGTGACCGGCAAGCAGTTGGCGGCAACTTCGACGGGGAAGTATTACATTAAAGCTTTTTTGTCTGACCGCACCGCCCAGGTTACGGCGAGGATGTGGAATGCGACGCGAGACATTTTTGCCGCCTTCCCTGAAGCGGGCTTTGTGAGAGTGAAAGGGCGGATCGAGAACTATCAGAACAACCTGCAATTCATCATCGAGCAAGCGGGGATGCCCCGGGAGGGGTCTTTTGATGTGGCGGACCTGATTCCGCACACGGACAAGGACATCAAAGCGATGAGCGCGCGGGTGGTGGAGCTGTTGGGGAGCATTCAGAACCGACACCTGAGCTCGCTGGTTCATGCGTATCTGGAAGACGCACGACTGATGGAGAATTTCTGCAAGGCGCCGGCGGCGATGAGCTTCCACCATGCGTTTATCGGTGGGCTGCTGGAGCACACGGTGAATTCGATGGAAGTGGCGGACGCAATCTGTCGGTTCTATCCGGGGCTCAATCGCGATCTGGTCCTGGCGGGCATATTCGTACACGACATTGCCAAGACGTGGGAACTGACCTATGAGTGTTCGTTTGGCTACACGGATGGCGGGCAGTTGGTGGGCCATATTGTGAAGTCGGCGATCTGGGTGGAGGAGAAAGCGAAGGTGGCGGAAGCGGCGTTGGGGGAGGAGATTCCACAGGCACTCGTGGATGCGCTGCAGCACATCGTTATCAGCCATCATGGGGTGCCGGAGTTTGGAGCGATCAAGCCTCCCGGCACGCCGGAGGCCATTGCCGTTCACTACATTGAGAACCTCGATGCGAAGATGCAGATGTCGCTGGCGGCAACTCGAGGAGAGGTTGGGGCGGGAGCGGAGGGGAACTGGACAGAGTACATGAAGGCGTTTGGTGGCCGGTTGTACCGGCCGGACCCGGCGCCGGCGGAGGTAGAGGTGGAGGAGGGGGTCACGCTCACGAATCCGATGTTCGAGATCCAGGCGGGAAAGAAGAAGCAAGGAAGTGAGTGAGACTCAAGAGCTAGACCTGCCCGTTTATGAGGTATGACCGAGAAAAGAAGGGTGGGGTCAGGCTGAACGACTCAATTGTTGGAGGGCAAGGGTGAAGTGGTCCATTGAAGCAATGACAAGGGGATCGCTCAAAGGCCACAGGGCAGCCAGACCACGTGCTGCGTTCAGCCGTTTGCTTCCTGCGGTGAACAGGGTCGGAGCGGGACGACAGAGCATGAGTTTGGCGCTCAACAGGGTCCAGGCTTTGATTCCGGCGCCGACGCGATGCACGCGGATTCTCGGCGATTCAAAGGCGACGACTTCGGCGATTCCAGCGGGTGCCACGTAGACATCGAAAATGGCGGATGGGAAGTATTGAAGCAGAATCTCGGCGTCCTTGACCCATCGCCCGGAAGGAACAAGCAGGAGAACTCGCATTTGGTGGGCATCCCGGTGTCGGGGATACCAACTGGCCAGCCGTCTGATGGTCCGCTCAACCGCTTTTCGGCCGTGATAAAGGGACAGGCGATCGAGTGTGGACGGGATCTTGTTTAGCCGCCAGAACATCTCGGCCTTGCCGCTGGAGCCGGCGGCGAGACGTGCGCACGCCTCGATGTCGGGGAGCAAGGCACTCAACTTGAATTGCGAGCCGTAGACGGAGATCAGTTTCAGTTTTTCCGCGAATGCTGATTCGACGGATACGGGCTCGGGCGTCAGGTTGGCGCCGGCGTCCGCAAGGGCGTTCAGGAGGGCGGGCGTATACTCGGGATCACGGACCGCGTAGGGGACATCCTGATAGAACTTAATGATGCGGTTGGCGACGAGTGAGGGCTGTTTGATGAGGGCAGAGAGGCACGCATCCCTCGTAAGCTGGTGGTCGGCGTGGTGGCCCACGGCAATTGGCATCCAGACCTCTTCGGATGGCACATCGCGAAGGAGCGTGGCGACAGTTGCCGTCCAGTCTCGCAGATCGTCTTCGTTGCCTGAGCGGTCGCTGGAGACCAGGATTGATCCCTGATGCTGCCGAAACCAGTCCAGGGACCAGTGGTGGTCGCGTCCTCGGACGGTTGCTTCGGGCTGCCCCAAGGCAAGATACCGGCCGCCAACCCGTCTGGCGACGATTCTCCCCTCGGCATCGCGGAGCGAGGAGATCGTGCCGATGTCGAGGAAATCCCGGTCGACGGAGTAATAGTAGCTGGTGAAGTTGCTGCGGCTGGCGATGGTGGCGATGGTGAACTCGCAGGAGTCTCGCAGCATCCACATGGTGGCGCCAACGCTCAGGGCTGCATCGTCGCTGTGCGGCTCGATGACCAGGACGCGACGCCGGTTTGGAGGGAACTGTGACGTTGCGAGATCACACGCTCCAATTCGGACGAATCTGCGCACAGCGGCGTCGGCCTGTTCCGCGAACCGGCTTCGCAAGTTGGCGATTGGCGTTTCCTCTCCAATTGCCGCGAAAATCGCAGCTTCTGTTGCGTTCAGAGAGGCGTGGGGTCGTCTGGAGATCAGAAAGAACAGATCGCTGCCCGCCAGCCGAAAATGCGGCCGCCTCAGTACAATAGCGTTCTCAGGGATCTGCTCAGGTTCGTTCACGTTGCGGGCCTCGCCAACGTATGTTCGACAGGGTTACTCGCCACAGAACACGATCCCCGGAATACTATCGGTGCTGTTCGGGGATGACAAGACTGCACACCCGGTCCGCGAGTTGTGGCATGGCAGTTGCGGACGGTAGGGCGGCACAGTGCGCCGAACGGGTCTTTCGCCGGATTTCTGATCTGCTTGCCGACTCGCGAAATGCCGATTCAAATACAGTGGTTTGGCCGAATGGCATCTATGAAAGCGCTGATCATCATACTGAACTACCGTGTTACGGATCTGACGATTGACTGTCTGCGCTCGCTGGAACCGGAAGTACCCCGGGTTCCAGGGATGAAGGTGGCGGTTGTCGAAAACGGGACCGGTCCGGACGCCGAACAACGGCTTGGCCAGGCAATCCGGGAAAACGGATGGTCGGACTGGGTCCAGCTAAAGGCGATCAGCCCAAATCGAGGATTCACCGGTGGCAACAATGTCATCATCCGCGAGGCGATGACCTGGGCGCAGCCGCCGGATTACTTCATCCTGCTGAATGCGGACACGATCGTGTTGCCGGGAGCCATGGAGACGCTTGTGCGGTTCATGGACGAGAATCCGACCGTGGGGGTGGCGGGGAGCCAACTGGAGTGGCCGGACGGCAAGGTGCAGGGCCCGCCGTTCCGGTTTCGTGGCATAGCGACAGAACTGGACAGCGGTTTGCGGATTGGCCTCCTGACAAAGCTGCTGTTGCGATTGCAGTGGTCAATGACAATTGACCCCAAGCCGACGAGAGCTTGTCCGGTCGACTGGCTGGCGGGCGCTTCGATGATCATTCGTCGGCAGGTCGTGGAGGCGATCGGGCCTTTGGATGAGGACTTGTACACCTACTACGACGACATCGACTACTGCTTGAATGCGATTCGGGCTGGATGGCCGACGTGGTACGTGCCCGAGAGCCGAGTGGTTCACCTGGAGGGATCCTCGACGGGCATTGCCCCGGGACGAGTCAAGCGCCGACCCTCGTATTGGTTCGAGGCCAGGCGGCACTTCTTTCTGAAGAATTACGGGGCGTTCTATACGGCGCTGGTTGATGCGGCATTCCTCATCGGATTCGCGCTCTGGCGGGTTCGGCGGGTAATTCAGCGGAGACCGGACGACGATCCGCAGCACATGTTGTGGGACTCCCTTCGGCACAGTGTGTTCCTGACGGGGTTTCGGCTTCGGCCCGTGAAGAACCCGGCGCTCGACAGGTAAAGGACCGGGGGTCGCTGGGGAGGCATGGCCTGTTGGCTCGCTTGGCCGCCGGCCATTGTGTTTGCGTTCACTTGGCGCGGGCGAGC
Source organism: uncultured Tepidisphaeraceae bacterium (assembly GCA_964451955.1). Classification (GTDB taxonomy): domain Bacteria; phylum Planctomycetota; class Phycisphaerae; order Tepidisphaerales; family Tepidisphaeraceae; genus JAPLNB01. Next base: position 36,277 of record CAYVKG010000027.1, on the reverse strand, counting down.
TTCACCTTCAGGCCATATTGAACTTTGGCGCCGCCCGGCGTGTGGATGCGGATGTAGTAGAGGCCTGGAGCGACAGGGTGCTTGGAGGTGCGCGTCACAGTCGGCTTGGTTAGCGAGGATTGGCGGAGCGACTTGAAGAGCTGGGATGCTTTGGGCTTGCGCATCGCGCTGCTGGTTGGGCCGACGGGCCTGCCATAGCGGTCTACCAGCGAGATCGTGGAATCGCTCGCGAGTCCTGACAGTTCAAGCTCGATCACCATATCGCTGGTGACTCGAACCTTGTAGTAGGCATCCGTCTGCGTAGCCGCCAGGGTCTGTTGGGCTGCCAGCACATCCCCAGGCGTGCCGGAGAGCGTTGCGGCGGTCTTGATGGTGCTGCCTGCGGTCTGCAGATCGACTGGAATGGAAACGAGTCGTGCTTCGGGAACCATGGTGCCGAGGGCATCGGAAACGGCGCCGGCCACGACCCAGATACCGTAATTCCCGTCGTCCTCCGGGCCCCAGAAACCGCCGGGAGCTGCGAGCCTGTACGTCACCAACACAGAGTTACCGATCGTCGTCTTGGAGAAGAAGGAGGCGTATTCGCGGAATCGCCGGGGGCCTGTGACGACGATGTCTGTGCTGTCGAATGCGTTGTCGGCGAAACCGGTGGCATCGGCGTAGGCAATGACAATATCGGTGTAGAGCTTGCCGAGGGTGATGGGTTCCACTTCAGAAAGGACGGCGGAAGGCACGTCGTTTGCAACCAGGATCGGGTCAGCCAGGGCTGTTTCGAACACACCTTCGGCAGTTACCGCGCTGGCGCTGATATTGTGACTGCCCGGGGAGAAGAACGTGTGCGTAACAGATGTTGCGGACCCGGCGACGATCTCGGGGTCTGATCCGTCGCCCCAGTTGATCAGCCAGGAGTCAACCGCATCCGGACCTGGGTCGGACGCCGAGAGGAACAGCGTGTAGGGTTCAGCAACCATGGCGGAGTTTGTGCCGGTGATGCTCAGCGTCGGGGGTGCGTCGATGACAGTGACCGTCGAGTAGGCGGCGCTGACGCGGCCGATGGAGTCAATCACCCGTAGGTTGATTGTGTGCTTGTGAGGACCGTTCATGCCCCTGGCATGAAACACCGGGCTATGGCCGGTCTCATCGCCGTGAAGAGCGTCCGGCCCTGTTTCACCGAAGATGCCGTCGCCATCAAGATCCCACTGATAAGTGGGGGACGAGACCAGTGAGGCGATCGCGTGGAGTTGGACGGAGCTTCCCTCGAGCACGTAATAAGGTCCGCCGGGATTGGCTGCGACCACAATCGATACGGATCTGCCTGCGTCGAATGAGCCATCTTTGTTAACCGCCCTGGCGCTGACGTTGAAGGCGCCGGGGGTTGTGTAGCGGTATGCGACGGACTTGGGGTTTCCGGAGAGGGTCTGGGGGGTGGACCCATCACCCCAGTCGATGATCCATGACAGGACGGGGTCGGGGCCGGGGTCGGTGGCGGAGAGATTCAGCGCGTAGTCAACGCCAGCGGGGATGTAGGGTTGCCCGCTGATTGCAGCGGCGGTGGGGGCGTCGGCGATATTGACGGAGGCGATTGCATCGTAGGACTGGCCGAGCGTGTCGGTGATGCGCAGGAGGATGGGGTGGGTACTGGGGCCATCGAGGCCGTTGGCGAGAAAGAGGGGGTTGTGTCCGATCTCGTTGCCGTGGAGGGCGCTGGCGCCTGTTTCACCGAAGACGCCGTCGCCATCGAGGTCCCAGGCATAGGAGTAGCCGGCGGTTTGGGCAACGATGGGGCTGAGGGTGACGGAACCGCCCTCGGCGACGGCATAGGGGCCGCCGGGGTTGGCGGAGACGACCACGGGCGTGGACTTGGTGGTTCGGAACGTGCCGTCGCGGTTGACGGCCTGTGCGGCCGGGGTGAATGAGCCCGGAGCGGTGTAGGTGTAGGTGGCGAGGGAGGGGTTTCCGGAGATGGTTTGGGGGGCGGACCCATCACCCCAGTCGATGATCCATGACAGGACGGGGTCGGGGCCGGGGTCTGAGGCGGAAAGGTTGAGTGTGTAGGGGAGACCGGCCACGCGGATGTTGGCTCCGGTGATCGAGAGCGTGGGTGCGGTGTCGGCGATATTGACGGAGGCGATTGCATCGTAGGACTGGCCGAGCGTGTCGGTGATGCGCAGGAGGATGGGGTGGGTACTGGGGCCATCGAGGCCGTTGGCGAGAAAGAGGGGGTTGTGTCCGATCTCGTTGCCGTGGAGGGCGCTGGCGCCTGTTTCACCGAAGACGCCGTCGCCATCGAGGTCCCAGGCATAGGAGTAGCCGGCGGTTTGGGCAACGATGGGGCTGAGGGTGACGGAACCGCCCTCGGCGACGGCATAGGGGCCGCCGGGGTTGGCGGAGACGACCACGGGCGTGGACTTGGTGGTTCGGAACGTGCCGTCGCGGTTGACGGCCTGTGCGGCCGGGGTGAATGAGCCCGGAGCGGTGTAGGTGTAGGTGGCGAGGGAGGGGTTTCCGGAGATGGTTTGGGGGGCGGACCCATCACCCCAGTCGATGATCCATGACAGGACGGGGTCGGGGCCGGGGTCTGAGGCGGAAAGGTTGAGTGTGTAGGGGAGACCGGCCACGCGCGTGTTGGCTCCGGTGATCGAGAGCGTGGGAGGCACGTCATTGATGGTGATCGGACTGGAAGTGGTGGCGATTCGCCCGAACGCGTCGGTCACACGCAGGTAGACAGTTCTGTGGTCCGGGCCATTGAGTCCGTTGGTGCGGAAAAGGGGGGTGGCGCCGGTTTCGTCGCCGTTCTGAGCAGCAGTGCCTGTTTCGCCGAAGATGCCGTCGCCATCAAGGTCCCAGGCATAGAGGAGGTTGTGGCCGGTCGAGCTGAAGGCGGCGAGTTCGAGCGATGCGCCTTCCAGAACAGTGTACGGGCCTGACGCGTTGGCGACGGGAGGGTCGTAGTAGATGGCGCCGGAGATGGCGTCCAAGAGTGCCTGGTACTTGGGTGCTTCGGAAATGGGCTGGTCCTGATAGGCCAACGCGCCCCATGAACTGGTGGGCTTCTGCAGACTGACGTTGGCGTAGTGCATGAAGAGTTCGCCGCCGAGGTCTTTGAATCCCGCGAGAATCTGTTGGTAGGCCTGATACATGAGTGGATGCGATTGGGCAGCGGCATAGGCGTTTGCGTACGGGGCGGAGGCGGCAGCCTTGAGGTGTTGCCCTCCTTCATAGGCTACGAAAGCGATGTGGCGACCGAGTTGAGCCGAGTACTGATCCGCAAGTGCTTTGTGGTTGCTCCACCATGCAAGACGCACAGGGATGTACGCCATGATTTCCCGAATAACCTGCTCTGGAGTCGTCGAGGCGTCAAATGTCGCAGCGACTTTGGGGTCTGGGTATATGTACCCAGCGGCGGAGATGGCATCAAAGGTGCCGTCGAGGTACTTGGCCGTGTTGGCGACGATTCCTTTATCTGCCGCTTGTCCCGCGAGTACGCGGACCATGCGATGCTCCTGGCCGGAGAAGACGTCGGACCAGATGTCGAAGTCACGCTTTATCTCCCGGGCCACGAAGGCGAAGCGGCTCATGCCGGCGTTTTCGGGAAGAGCCAGCTGGTCGGTGACCCAGGATTGCACGGGGAAGATGGTGTTCCAAACCTCGTTGCTCCACTCGATGTAGATCTTGCGTCCGGGCTCCAGATGATCGCGCACGAGGGTTGCGTAGTTGCGGACATAATCATCGTCGGCCATGTGCGGCATATTGATCCAGACATCGGCGTCAAGCTCGTTGGCCAGTTCGATCAGGTACTCATAGGCAACGCCCTTGCCGTCGTCGAAGGCTTGCCGTGCATCCTGTGGGGTTCTGCGATCGGACCAGACTCTCAGGTTGTTGAAATTGGTTGAGGTCCAGTCCATGAATCTGATTGCCTTGAAGGGTTGGAGCCGTTCGAGGAAGAGGGGATGGAAGGGCGAGAAGTCTGCGCCCGGAGTCCAGACCTTTCCGGCGAATGACTGGCCGTTATAGTCAGGCATCCAGAGGTGGATGTCGCGAATCGGGTCTGCGGGATCGAGGGTTTCAATGCGGAGCCATATACCATTATTTTGCGGGACTACACTAAGTAGTGCATAGTTCCTGCCATCGGGGGTGATGCCTTCCTCGATGGTAGTGGCGGCAAAGCCGAACTTCACTGTTCCGGTGCCTTCCCATTCGGCGCGGTAAATGCCTGCGGGGTACTTGTCGTCGATGTCCCGGAACATCAGCGTGCCAAGCTGTTGTCGCATCAGGTGACCATCTGAATTAGTCCATTCGTTAAGGCTGGTGGGCCATCCATGAGAATCGGTATGAACCTCTCCGCCTCCCGACCAGTTCCGGACGCCGGTCACCGTGTCGTATGCATGGGAATACCACAAACTGGAGGACTGAAAGACGTCGGTAAAGGTCCAGGCGGGGGTGAAATACTGGGACCAGTCGAGATTGACGCCAATTTCTGGAATATCGCTAAGCAAGCGTCTGTCTTCAAGGCGTTCGATGGTCGAGTTATGGGGCACGTCGGCGGTTCGGCGCGGTAACGAACGGCATATGCGATTCAGAAGCCCGAGCATTTTCAGTCGCCTCCAAACTGTCCAGTCTGCCCCGATCTCCCAAATTAGCCTTCTATACAAATCGACGCGGGACCACAAGACACTGAGTCGAAACAAAGGCCGATATTCTTCAAGGCAGGTCTACTGACCCGAAGAAATCGCTTGTGCGGAATATGCTGGAGTCTCGCGGTCGTGTGTGAACGACTTGGTGAGCCCGAGGCTGTCTGCTTTGAGCGCCGCCGGACAGGCAATGATGTGAGTTAGTTGGGGTTTCCTGGGGATATCGGACTCAGGATACTGAGTCTATAACTGGCCTCCGCGCGAATTGACCCGTAGAATACAGCGGAGATTCATCATCGGAATTGCGGAAGAGGCGGTGTCGCTGGAGGCGGAATATCGGAGCACTGTTAGCGATGTCACAAATTCATGGAATCAGCGGCGATTCGCTTGGCAATTTACCGAGGCGGCCTCGTCGGCGCGCCATTGGCAGCGCAAGTTGCGTGCTGCAGCCGCTGGAGTCGCGGATTCTGCTCAGCGAAGTCGGGGTTTCCGATCCCACAACGGTAGTTCACTGGTGGGGCGACTATGTTCGCAGCGAAGCGGGCAAGCAAGAATACGGGAACAGACACCTCCAGGGTCACGACGGTCGTCGAATCGAGGACATTGATCTGGACGGGGATGGTGACATTACGGACGATGAAGTGCTCTATTGGTCGTTCAGCATGGAGGATCAACTGAATCCCCCGGGACCGGACAGCGGCATGGCCAACTGGGGTTACCTGACGGATCGCCCAAGCGCGAAATTCTATGGGGGAATGGTTGTGTGGAATGCGAACTACAAACCGACCTGGACGGACTGGAAAACAGGCAAGACCTACCGTTTGGGAGTGGATCAGGTAACGGTCGAAGGAGCTGAGGGCGCGAATCCGCATTTGGCGCCCGATTCGCGATATCCGCATGACGTGGTTCGCGGTGAGTATGATGTTGTGCCCGACGACAAGTACAGCGATATCGCGGTATTCCCGTACGGCTCTGAGACACTGCCCTTGCCCACGAAAGGCCCCGACGACCTGTCGGCGTTCCGTGCGATACTCTTGTGGAAGAAGGAGGACTTCTTAAACGCGGGCAATGCTGCATCCCATGTATTGCTGGACTCGAGCAGCCTATTGTCGGTTGACGTAACGCGACATTGGCGGAACCTCACGGCGCGTTGGGTGGTCCAGAATGGGGACGCGTTCTACGCGTCGGAGGCGACCATCGACCGGAATGGGCCAAACGGCGTGGACATGGAATTTGGCAAAGTGAATAGCGTTGTGCCGACGGAGACTCGGTGGGCGCAGTTTGACCCGACGGCCGTGGCAAGCCCGCAGGACTGGGGTTACCTGGACTTTGACGCTCTCGGTGCGAACTGGGAATATCGTGAGTTTGACGATGTCCGCTCGGTCGGGATACACCTCGAGCAAGACCAGTTCGCGCATTATGCGGCCGGGATTGCTTTTGTGATGGACAATATCCGCGTCGACGCGTCGCTGGTTCCCGGGCCCGCCGGCATCATCGGGTTTTCGAGCGGCAAGAGCGTTGTTGATGAGTCGGTCGGCATCCTCAAAGTAGCGGTGAGCCGCACCGGTGGCAGTTGGGGCGTGGCGACGGTTGACTACGCGACCGGGGGCGGAACGGCGACGCCGGGGGACGATTATGCTCCGGTGTCTGGCACGCTCACGTTTGCGTCCGGTCAGACCACCGGATTCATCGAGATCGCCATTACTCATGATGCGTTGCTGGAGAAGGCGGAGACGATTCGCGTGACCTTGAGCAACGTTACGGGTGGCCCATCGTTGTCGGCGATTACGTCGACATCCCTGACGATTCGGGATCCTGATGTGGGTGTGATTGCATTCGGCAGCAGCGAAGGAGGTACGGTTCGCGCGTTCTCGTTGGCGTCGCATGCAGTGAGATTCACGGTTCAGCCATACGGCCGTAAGTTCAAAGGTGGCCTTCGGGTGGCGACGGGCGACGTGAATGGGGATCTTGTCCCCGATGTTATTGTGACGCCTGCGGTGGGTGTTGCGCCGACCGTTTTCGTTTATGACGGGTTGACCGGCGCGTTGTTGCGCCGGTTCGACGCCTATGCCAAGAACTACACCGGGGGCGTGTTGGTGGCCGCGGGGGATGTAAATGGGGATGGCAAGGCGGAGATTATTGCCGGGCCCGGCCCGGGGATACTCGGCGAGGTACGAGTATTTGACCGAAAAGGGAAACTGCTGAAGCGTTTCAACGCGTATGGAAGCCGCTTCAAGGCAGGAGTGATCGTGGCGGCCGGGGATATGAATGGCGATGGTTTTGCGGATATAGTGACAGCGCCGGGGCCTGGCGCCACGACGGTCGTGAAGGTGTTCGACGGAGTGAGCTTTAAGAAGATTCGAACGGTGTATCCCTATGATTACGCGGCATATAACGGCGGGGTGAATCTGGCGGCAGGCGACCTGGATGGAGACGGCAAGGATGATCTAATTGTCAGCCCTTTGCCTATTGCCGGTCTTCTGCCCCGGGTGCGTGTGTTCCGGTCGTCACAGAACGCCGGGATAAGGAGTGACCCGTTGTACGAGGAGACGTATCGCGGGGGTCTGTCGGTGGCAGCGGTGGACGTGGATGGGGATGCGAAAGACGACATACTTGTTGTGCCGACAAGCAGTTACTCCACGCTGATGCTGGCGATTGACGGGGAGACCTTTGCGGACCGCGGGAGTTTCTGGCCGTTCGGCAAGCGAAGCCGGGCGGGTATGTATTTGGCGGCCAGCCAGTGACTATTGCATGGTGCCGGGGACGGATTTGCCAGCGTTGGTGCGCGAACAGGTTGCGGCGGGACCACAGGGTGGATGGAGATGCCCGGCTGGGGAGGGCCGGTGTCTGCATGGCCGGAGCGGATGCTGCGTCGAGGCATTTGCTAAACGTCGGCTGATTTTCGCTCGATAATCTTCATACCGGCGGATTTGCGCGTGGCGTGCGGTGGTTGCAGGCTCTTTCGTTGGCGTGTTTGAGAAGACGGATGAGTTTGCCCAGAGCGTGCCGACGTCTGGAGAAGCCTTTTGATCGGACATAACATTCCGGTCGTGCCACGTGCCTATCATCGCCGAAGGCGGGGGCAGAGCCGCGACATCGGAAGAGATGGGCCAACATGCAGGGATCAAATTGTGCGTGCAGCACCTTGGGCGTTCCAGATGAACACCACAAGCGGTACGATGGCCGTCAAGCAGATCCGGACTGCGCTGGAACTGGGGTGCCGCCGATGAAACCAGGTGTGGCCAATTCCCCTGACGGGCCTAAAGATCACACGACACCAGAGGCCCAGACCGACCGGCCGCAGCGCAAGGGCATTAAGAGGCAGATGCTCAAGGGCGGGGGTCTGCTGGCTGTGGGTGAAATGGTCGGCACGGCGCTACGCTTTATCCGTAGCATTGTCGCCGCTCGATTGCTGATGCCGGCCGACTTCGGTGTGGCTGCGACGTTTGCCATGACCGTGGCCTTGCTGGAGATGATCAGTGAGTTGGGGGCGGACAAACTGCTGGTGCAATGCAACGAAAACGAATCACATCGCCTCCAGGGAACAAGCCAGCTGCTGGCGGTTGTCCGCGGACTGATCATGGCGGCATTGATCTTCGCGGGGGCCGATGTCATCGCGTGGATGTTCAAGAGGCCGGATGCTGTTGCTGCATTCCGGTGTCTGGCATTGGTGCCCCTCTTGCGTGGATTTATCCACCAAGACCCCGTCCGATTGCAGCGCCAAATGCGATTCGGACCGGTCGTGTGGGCGCAGGTCTGCTCTGCAGTGACGGCAACGCTTCTGATATGGCCGCTCGCATACTGGCTCAGGAGCTATTGGGCCCTGCTTTGGATGATGGTGATCGACGCAGGACTGAATATGGCGTTGACTCACTATTTTAGCGAGCGCCGATACCGATGCGTTTGGGATAGAGAGATGGCCCGGCGCCTGGCGCATTTCGGTTGGCCTCTGCTGATCAATGGTCTTCTGATCTTCGGCATATTTCAGGGCGACCAGCTGATTATCGGCACCGGCTATACCATGGACGTACTGGGTGTCTACTCGGTGGCTTTCACGATTGCCATGATCCCGACGACGGTGTTCACCAAGGTCTGCGCATCATTATCCCTGCCAATGCTGGCGAATGCCCGGGACGATGAGGAGAGATTTCGGCGGCTTTACTCGCTTGCCCAGCAGGCGCTGGGGGCCCTGAGCACCGCGATGGGCATGGGCATGATTGTCGCCGGTCCGCTCATGATCACAATCTTGTACGGGAGCAAGTATGCCGGTGCGGCACTCTACCTCTCCTGGCTGGGAGCGATGCAGACAGTCCGCCTGATGCGCATCGGGCCTACGGTGGCCGCTTTGGCCCGAGGGGATTCGAGAGTCTCGCTGATCGCCAACGTCTTTCGGATGCTGGCTATGCCGGTGGCGATCGGCATTGCTGTGTTCGGAGCAGATGCAAAGTGGATCGCGATATCCGCCTTGGGTGGCGAGACCTTGGCATTGGCGGCCTCGGCGCTTTGCGTGCGATGGCGACACGGAGTCTCGACCCGGTACGTTTTGCGGCCTGGAGTCCTGTACGCTATCGGGATGGCCTCGGCGGCCGGTCTGACGGTGTTGATCCCGAACATGGGTTTCTTGGCGGTGGCGGTGTCGCTGGTGGGGTTGTGGTGCGGTCTGCTTGTGGCAATGGTGGCAACGTCTCCGCAGTTGCGCGACGCAATGCGCCCAGCCAGTGCATGGAGGACGGAGTGGGCTGAGTTCCGGCGCCGGCGTGTGTTGGCTGCAGCGCCAATCAGCACGCAAGACGCAGGCATGGTATCAAGAGAGGAGGCCAATTATGAGTGAGCCGGTTTTTGACGTGGCGTTTGCTGCCAGCAGGGATGCTGCCTCGCGATGCAGATTCAGCGGCGCGCTGATGAAGGCATATCGAATCGGCCGGTTGCGCCGGTATGTGCTGCGATTGGCGAAGGAACTGGAGGGAGGCGAGTTCTTCTCCCTCACGCTGCGCGATATCCTTCTGAAATACCACCGGGTTGAGGTTGGCCGATATACCTATGGCGGGTGCCTTACGCCAGGTTACCTGCCGGCGGGGAGCCGTGTGGGCAACTACAGTTCCGTTTCCAGCTACATGCGAATCTACCGCCGGAACCACCCGACAGATCGACTCTCTCAACATCCGCTCTTCTTCAACAAGCTTGTCGGGATGCTGAAACAGGACAGTATTGAGGCGGTCGAGGACAACCCGCTGATGATTGGCCATGATGTGTGGATTGGGCATCAGACTGTCATCACGCCGAACTGTCGAAAGATCGGCGATGGTGCAATCGTTGGCGCCGGTTCGGTTGTGACCAGGGACGTCGAACCGTTTTCGATCGTGGCCGGAAACCCCGCCAAGTTCATCAAGAAGCGGTTCTCGGAGGACGTCGAAGAGGCGATTCGCAAGTCGGAATGGTGGTTGCAGCCCATTTCCGAGTTGGCGAAGTACGAGTCTGCCTTTCTCGGACCCGCGACGGCCCAGAGCCTGGAGCAGTTGATTAAGCTCGGAGCCCCCGCGGAACAGGCTGGTGGTGGTCGTTGGTTTCGCAGGCGCGTGGTCGATGTCGATGCCGGGTTTGGCGTTGGGGCGACGAAACTCTGGGAGCCTCCTGGCGAATTTGCCCGCCGCCAGGACGAGGAATTGTGAAGATCAGTTGCGTTTCCCCACGGTGGGATGCAACTGCCAATCCCCCAATCGGGGGTGCGATCCGGCGGTATGGACGCGCGGGTGCCCGGACAACCCGGACTGAGCTTGATGCCTGGTGCCTTCCGGGACCGCACAACGAGGGCCCGAAGTGAGATGCTGCCGGCGCAGACCCATCGCGACTGCGAAAAGCCCAGTTCTCGGACCAGCCGCAGACGCCGGTCATCAGGAGTCGGACCGGGGAACAGCCGATGAACGAAATGAGGAACACAGTTGAAGCGATGAGGTTGCCGCTGGATGCCGGCCCGGAACGGCATCCACTGCTTAATGCCGGAGACAAATCGCAGTAGCGGGATGCGGCTTATTGAGTGAGGCAAGATATGAGTCCCCTTGTACCATTGGCGACTTTTGGGTGGTTCCCAATCACCATGGTACTGTTTGCGATCTTCCCACCACGGCGGGCTGTCGTTGTGGCGCTAGTCGCGGGTTGGCTCTTCCTGCCGGTTGTGCCGGCTGGCTTGTTCAAGATCTCCGGTATACCTGCCTATGACAAGAGTCTCGCGGTAACGCTGCCGATTCTGATTGGCATCCTGTGTTTTGACACCCATCGCTTTCTTAGCTTTCGGCCGAGGTGGTGGGACGCGTCCATCTTGGTTCTGTTCGCGTCTGCGGTCGCTGCCTCGCTGAGTAATGGCCGAGGATGGTATGACGGATTGTCGGCCGCTTCGATGCTAATCACAACCTGGGGGTTGCCCTACTTGATCGGCCGCATCTGTTTTAACGACCTGGAATCCCTGAAGGAACTGGCAATCGGTGTTGCTATCGGCGGCCTCGTCTACATTCCCTGCTGCTTGGCGGAGATTCGCCTGAGCCCGCAGATGCACAACGCGATTTACGGCTTCCATCAGCACAGCTTCCTCCAGCACATTCGAGGCGGCAGCTATAGGCCGATGGTCTTCATGGCGCATGGTTTGATGGTGGGGTTCTGGATGGCGGCGGCAACAATCGTATGCGCGGCGGGCTGGCGCAGCGGGGCCATGCGCACCGTCGCGGGCATTCCGTCGCTCTGGGTGCTGGTCATGTTGGCGGTGACGACGATCTTGTGCAAGGCGGTATTCGCGATCGGGCTGATGGTGGTCGGCTTGGTCATCATTCTGATCATGCGCCGAATCTGGGCGATCCTGCTCTTGTTAGCGATGATTCCCTCGTACATCGTTGTGCGCGTGTATGGGGTTATTCCGCGAGAGGCAATCGTCTCATCCGTTGAGGGGTTCGCCGCGCCTGATCGGGTGCAGTCGCTTGAGGCCAGGCTGATTCAGGAGGACCTTTTCTCGGCCAAGGCGCTGGAGCGACCGTGGTTTGGGTGGACGGGCTGGGATTTCTTCCCGGTGGATGAGGAAGGAAAGAACATGACGCGAGGCGTGGACCCGCTGTGGATCATCATGCTCGGGACCAAGGGAGTCGTGGGCCTGGCATCCTTCCTGCTGGTCTTCCTTCTGCCGGTGATGTTGTTCATGCGGCGGTATCCGGTGCGCTACTGGCGGCACCCCGATGTCGCGATGGCCGCGGCGCTGGCGCTTGTCGTGCTTTTGTGGATGTGTGACAGCCTGCTAAATGGACATCCGACACCCATCTACACCGTGGCCGCGGGCGGCCTGGCAGCCGCCACCGGGCTGCCGGGGCGACGGGAACGCACAGCCGAATTGGCAATCAGGGCCAAACAGGTTGCGAGGGTCAGTGGCGTCGAGGCCCGCTGGGTCATGGCCGGAGGGACCCGGCGCAGAGGCGGCGACGTCCGGACGGCCGGGGAGGAGACATGATTCCGGCCCAGACCATTGGACGTAACAGCCACAAATCGGGACGATGGGGATTCAACGCGGAGGCGGCGATGCCAGCGGAGTTGGCCGAAGACGCGACAGTGCGGGATCGTGAGCGGGGACTGACGCTGTGCGTCTTGGGCGGATGGATCAAGACGTCGAATCTGGGCGTCTCGGCACTGGGCACCTCTGCCGTCATGGGCCTGCGACTGGCGTTTCCTCAGGCCACGCTCATTGTACAGGGCTGGGGAAGAGAAAAGACACTGGCCGTGCCGCACCCGGACGGCGATGTCCAAGTGGAGTCACTGCTGTTTCACCCTTCTCAGAGCCTCCGGGCTTCCGCCGGCACCAAACGACTGCGAGCCATCCGTCGCCTGGCTCGTCTGATGCCGGGCTCTATTGCCAGGGTACTCGAAAGATCCAATCGGACGCTCGATCAGTTGCTGCGGTCCGATGTCGTGCTCGATGTCTGCGGCGGCGACTCTTTTGCGGATATTTACGGGCCCTGGGGATTCGAGTTCCAAGCGGCGCTCAAGCTGTTTGTGAAAGAACTGGGCAAGCCGCTTGTCCTGCTCCCGCAGACGTATGGGCCGTTCAAGGATGAGCGATCGATTGCGCTGACGCGCGAAATTGTCGAGTACAGTTCATTGGTTGCCAGCCGCGATGTCGGGGGAATCGAGGAGTTGAGGCGAGTCGTTGGCGGTCCGAGCCATGATCGGGTTGCGTCCTGTCCGGACATGGCATTCCTGCTCGACCCGCTGCCCGTCGAGCCGGAGCGAGAGCCCTTCCTGAATCGCGTCGGACAGCGTCCGGTAATCGGCTTGAATGTGAGCGGGCTTCTGTATCTGACCAAGTTCGATTTTGGCTCACGCGAGTCATACGCGGACTTGATCAATGGAATTGCGGACTGGGCAGTGAACGAGTGCGGGGCACAACTGGTACTGGTCCCGCACGTCTTGAGCGAGAATCCGCCCAGCGACGATGTCACGGGCGCTGGCTTCATGAACGAAATCTCCGATAGCGTTGCGTGTCACGTGCTGATGAAACGACTTGCCGACCGATATGGCGAGCGGGTTGTCTGCCTAGGCTGGCCGTACGGCGCCGGCGAAACGAAGTACCTAGTCGGCAAATGTGATTTCTTCCTCGGCGCCAGAATGCATGCCTGCATCGGCGCCATTTCGCAGGCAGTGCCCACCGTCACCTTCGCGTACAGCAAGAAGGCGCTCGGTGTTCTCAGCCATGCCGGAATGCAGGAGGCTGTCCTCGATCTAAGAGAACTCTCGAATGCCGAGTGCATGGCGAGAGTCCGATTGTTGTATGACCGGCGAAGAGACCTGCGCGCGATGCTCCAGGAAAGGATTCCGCAGGTGAAGCGAGCAGCCAGACAGTTCTTCGTCCACGACCTGCCAGAGGCGATCGGAATACCAGCGGCGGTCGGGGTCGGGGAGACTGCTTCATGACGAGGATTGGCGTCGTCATTATCGGCCGCAACGAGGGCGAGCGGCTGCGCCGCTGCCTGACATCGGTGGTGGGGGGGGATTACCGGGTGGTCTACGTTGACTCGGCGTCAACCGACGGCAGCGTCCAGGCCGCGCGAGATGCCGGGGCCGAAGTTGTCGAACTCGACATGTCGCAGCCGTTCAGCGCTGCCCGGGCGAGAAACGCGGGATTCGAGCGACTGATGCGGATCTGCCCGGAGGCGGAGTTTGTGCAATTTGTGGATGGCGACTGCGAGATGATGCCGAACTGGATCGAGCGGGGCATTGCCGAGTTCCAGGCCAGAGCGGATGTCGCGGTCGTGTGTGGGCGCTTGCGAGAACGGTTTCCCGAAGCCTCCGTGTACAATCGCCTGTGCGATCTGGAATGGAATACCCAGGTCGGGGAAGTCAGCGAGTGTGGCGGAATCGCCATGTACAGAACCACCTCATTTCACGAGGTAGGGGGGTTCAATCCGGTTGTCGTGGCTGGCGAGGAGCCGGAACTCTGTCTCCGCCTGCGGCGCAAAGGGTGGAAGATCCTCCGGCTGCCCGATGACATGGCCTGGCATGATGCGGCAATGCTGCGATTTGGGCAGTGGTGGAAACGGGCGGTGCGCTCGGGGCAGGCCTATGCCCAGGGGGCGAGGATGCACGGCCAATCCAATGATCGGTACTGCGTGCGCCAATGCCGCGGTATCTGGTTCTGGGGGCTGGTGGTTCCCGTCCTGGCAATCGCGCTGGCGCCTTGGACACACGGACTGAGCCTTGCTTTGCTTGGCGGGTACGCGCTACTGGCTGTACGGATCTTCCGGTTTGTCCGCCGCAGGGGGTGGAATGCCTGTGACGGTCGCCTGTATGCGTTCTTCACCGTTCTTGCCAAGTGGCCTCAGTTGCTCGGAATCCTGCGGTATCACCGGCTTAGCTGGAAGGGTGCGGCGCCGACATTGATTGAGTATAAAGGAGACAAGGATACTGCGGATATTGCCGGTTCACGTCGGCAATCGAGTTGCTGATCGCGTTGCCGGTCCCGATGTGGACTTGTGCCGCCATAACCATGTCGCCCCGAAAATGACTCTCGCCTACCTAATCAACCAGTATCCTCACACCAGCCACAGCTTTATCCGGCGCGAAATCGTGGCTTTGGAGTCCCGCGGCGTCCGTGTGGTCCGCTACTCGATTCGCCGTCCCCCGGCAAAGCTGGTTGACCCGGCCGATATTGCCGAACAGCACAAGACGCGCGTCGTGCTGGCCGGTGGTCCAATCCCGCTCCTGATCGGCATTCTGGCGGCCGTTTTTAGCTGCCCAATCCGCCTTCTGCGAGCGATCAGACTGGCGATACGACTCGGGCGGCGCTCCGATCGCGGCTTGCTGCTGCACGCGATCTACCTTGCCGAGGCCTGCGTGCTTGTGCGGTGGTTTGCCGAAGATCGTGTGGAACACGTGCACGCGCACTTCGGAACCAACTCTGCCGCAGTGGCGGCCATCTGCCATGCATTGGGCGGACCCGAATTCAGCTTTACCGTGCACGGGCCTGATGAATTTGATCGGCCCGAGCGACTGAAACTCGGCCTGAAGATCGCCGAGGCGAAATTCGTTGCCGCCATCAGCGAATACACACGCAGCCAGCTCTTCCGCTGGTGCTCCCATGAACACTGGAAGAAGATACACGTCGTCCGCTGTGGGGTGGACGCCGACTTCCTTGATGGGACCCTTGATCCGATCAGCTCGACGAATCGCCTGGTCTGCGTCGGACGCCTCGCTGAACAGAAAGGCCAACTTCTGCTGATCGAGGCCATCGGAAAGGTCGTTGCCCAGGGAAAGTCGGTCGAATTGGTACTGGTCGGTGACGGGCCGATGCGCCCACAAATCGAATCCCTCGTTCAGCGGCTGCGATTAGAGAATCAGGTGAAACTGCTCGGCTGGAAAAGCGGCCAGGAAGTCCGGCAGCAGATCCTCGCTGCCCGGGCGATGGTCCTGCCCAGCTTTGCCGAGGGCCTGCCCGTCGTCATCATGGAGTCGCTGGCCCTGGGTCGGCCGGTGATAAGCACCTATATTGCCGGGATACCAGAGCTCGTTGAAAACCGGGTTACCGGTTGGTTGGTTCCCGCGGGCTCCGTCGAGCATCTGGCGGTTGCGATCCGCGAAGCCCTGGATGCGCCACCAGACCTCCTGCTGCGCATGGGGCGGGCCGGTTCGGAACGAGTCCGACAGCGGCATGATGCAAAGGTCGAAGCCAGGGAACTGGCGACGCTTGTGTCGCTTGAGCATACCCCGGATTCGGGCCGATGAAAGGGACAGGAGCGTGCCGTGTATGTATTGGACCTGCTATTGACTGTCGCTGCGGCTGTGCTGCTGGTGCCGATCGTGGTGCTCGCCGTCGAGTGCTTCGTCGCCGCCTTCTCATGGCCCGGCAAAACTGCCGTACCCGCGGGAACGCGCCCTCGCATCGCGGTCCTGATTCCCGCGCATGATGAGGAGCCGGTCATTGCGGCAACACTGAAGACCGTCCTGCCGCAACTGACCGAACACGATCGCCTGATCGTTGTGGCCGACAACTGTTCAGATCGTACCGCCCAGATTGCTGCCCAAGCCGGTGCGACCGTCGTCGAACGGACTGATTCCCATCGCCGGGGAAAGGGATTTGCCATGGATTTCGGGGTGCGGTACCTGGAGTCCAATCCGCCCGATGTGGTGGCGCTGATTGATGCCGATTGCGACGTCCAGCCGGGCGCAATCGATGCCTTGGCCAGAACCGCTTTTGCCAGCCAACGTCCTGCGCAGGCGGTCAACTTACTCGATCCGCCGATATCGCCAACCCACCAGGATAGGATCTCGGCCTTCGCCTTCCGCGTAAAGAACCTGGTCCGCCCATTCGGACTGAGCCGCCTCGGGCTACCGTGCTTCCTTAGCACCGGCGTCGCCTTCCCGTGGCAAGTCATTCGCGCGGTCCCGCTGGCCAGCGGCAACATTGTTGAGGATATGCAGTTGGGGATTGACTTAACGATCGACGGTTATCCACCGCTGCTCTGCACACAGGCCCGCGTCTGCGGGCGGCTTCCCCAGCATCGATCAGCGGCTGTCACGCAGCGCACCCGTTGGGAACATGGGCACCTGCTGACCATTCGAACGCAGGTCCCGAGACTGCTGAACCAGGCCCTCAGGCGAGGCCGCATCGCGCTGGTGGCGATGGCACTCGATCTGTGCGTACCCCCGCTTTCCTTCCTCGTGTTGTTCTGGTCCGCCCTGAGTGCGGGGATTCTGACGGCGTGGTTTGTCGGAGGGGGGCGAATCGCGCTGCTGACGGTGGCGGGCGGGTGGATCCTGCTTGCCACCGCATTGCTTGCCGCCTGGGCGGCTTTTGTCCGCGACATCCTGCCTGCCAAGACACTGGTCGCGATTCCTCTCTACGTTCTGAGAAAAGTCCCGCTGTACGTTGCGTTCTGGCGCAAACGGCAGGGAACCTGGGTCCGGACCAGCCGCGAAGACGCGGCGCCTCGTCAACACGCCAACGGGGGGCCGATTCCATGACCGAGAAGGACAAGTCCGATCCTCGAAGCGAAAACGCCGGCCAAGGCATGGGCGCGCCCAATGCGGCCAATCGGACATCCCTTGCCGCCCGTGTCGAAATCGCCGGGATGCTCATCGACAATGTCACGATGGACGAGGCTATCGCCAAAATCGAGGAAATGATCCAGCGGCGAGAACCGTCCTATGTCGTGACGCCGAACGCCGACCACGTTGTCCGGTTTCAGGACGATGCTGCGTTCCGGCAGGCGTACTACGAGGCATCACTCGTTCTGGCCGACGGGATGTCGGTCGTCTGGGGAGCGAAGCTCCTCTCGACGCCGTTGAAAGAAAAGGTTTCTGGATCCGATCTGTTTCCCCAGTTCGCTCCGGTGGCGGCTCAAAAAGGGTACCGGCTCTTCTTCCTCGGTGGCCGGCCGGGAGCCGCCCAGCGGTCCGCCGAGGTGTTAACTGACCGCTGCCCAGGACTTCAGGTGGTCGGCGTCTGCTGTCCCCCCATGGGCTTCGAACGCGATGAGACTGAGAACCGCAACGTCATCCAGATGATCCGGCAAAGCGATGCCGATGTGCTGTTCGTCGGGCTCGGATCGCCCAAGCAGGAGTTGTGGATTCACAAATGCCACCAGGAATACCGGACACCCGTCTCCGTTGGCATCGGGGGTACGTTCGAGTTCATTTCGGGCATCGTACGCCGAGCGCCTCGTCTGATGCGCAGAACAGGGCTGGAGTGGTTCTGGCGTCTTATGGCCGAGCCCCGCCGAATGTACCGGCGATACCTTATCGAAGATCCCGCATTCCTGCGCCTGCTGTGGCGCCAATGGCGTTCTCGCCAGCGCCTTGCTCGCTCTGGCGGCCGATAAGAGCCTGCGAATCTGTACTTCGCAAGTCTTTTTGAGGCGATTGGGCGAGCCGGTTGATCGAGTGCTGTCCATCGACGATCCGGCACGGTCAGCTCACACTGAGACAGATGCGGGTAAGTGCCGCTAACGAGCCCCCTTGGGTGTGCCGATAGCGCAGAACATCGTGATTGCGCCGCAGCGGATATGCATTTTTCGTGCCAGTGCCATGAAAGCGTACTATGATACTTGTGACGCGCGGAGAAGTAAGGGCGGGAATGGATGATGGAAGGGTTATGGGTGTTGCTCCAGGCATGATCGGTCGCCCGTCCGCTCAAGCGGCCCTGTCTGCGAAGCTGCGCGCGGTCATTCTGCTGGCGGGATCTGTTCGTCAGGGAAAGCTGAGTTCGCAGGTCGGCCGGCCCGTTTTCGAGCTACCTCTGGAAGCCGGACAGTCGATTCTGTCGTCATGGAGACGCGAAACGCACGTTCTTGGTGCCGCCATCAGTTGTCCCGAACTGCCGGTGCGCATCATGATTGATCGTGCTGCTGCCGAGCCATCTGCCGGTTCCCACGAACCGGGGTCTGGAGTGGCTCCGGTCGATGTCGAACGCGACCCGCTCGATTACCGCGGGACCGGTGGCGTGCTTCGGGACGTTGCTGACCGATTCGAAGACGATGAACTTTTGCTTGTCGCCAATGCCGCCCAGGTGCTTATGGAGTCGCTGAGCGACCTGGCATTTGAGATGGCTGCGACGCAGGCCGATGTGACGATCGTTTCGCATGCGGACGGCACCCCCAGCGGGGTTCTGCTGGTCCGGTGCGGAGCGCTGCGGGAATTGCCCGACACAGGGTTTGTTGACATGAAAGAACAGGCGCTGCCGATGATAGCGGCCCAACACAGAATAGCCGTCATCGACCGAAGAATCCCAACGGCGTTGCCGATCCTGACGCTGGCGGATTACATCCAGGCGCTACGCCGATATCATCAGCAGCGAGCGGGCAAGGCGCCCGTTGTCGGGCCTTATGCGGAAGCCTGTGAGTCCGCGTTCTCGATCGTCGAAACGGACGCCGAGGTCCATCCCAGCGCCAGGTTGCATGACTCCGTGGTATTGCGCGGCGGGCGAGTTGACGCGGAAGCTGTCCTTGCCCATTCCGTCGTCTGTCCAGGCGGTATTCTTGGACGTGGCCACGTTGCTGTCGACATGCTGCTCACGCCCGCCGGCGCGACCCGACAAAGAGACTAGACAAATGCCAATAGCCAGTGATTCCGCAAAATCTCTGTCCGCCAACCTGCCTCAAACATCGGCAACCGGCGAGGCGCATGCGCACGCCGCCTCCACGCCTGCGCGTCGCACACGTCGTCTGGCAGCCAGGCACGGCTGGACCCCGTTGCATGCGGTGCTGGCGTTTGTTCTCGTGGGCCTGGGCGTTTGGGCGACCTTCACGGCTTGGGCCGACATTTTTCACATCGCCCGCATAGATGAAGAGGCCAGCCACATCTTCCTCGTTCCCCTCGTCGTCGCATGGCTGGTCTGGGTCCGGCGAGGGCGATTCAGGCTCTGTCAACGCAGGGGCATGTGGATCGGACCTGTGCTGGTTCTCGCGGGCTGGTGGATTTCCTGGTTCGGTTTCCGTCATTCAGTGCAGTCCATGTGGCATGGCGGCGCCGTGGTCGTCGCCGTCGGGTGTCTGCTATCCGTCGTCGGCCGCGATGCGCTGACGCGCTTCCTGCCCGCGTTTGTCGTTCTCATTTTCCTCGTTCCCATTCCCGGACGTGTCCGGCAACAGGTGGCCATCCCCATGCAGACGGCCACCGCCGCCGTCACCCAATCGCTCTTCGACCTCGTCGGTGCTCCCGTCGAGCGATCCGGCAATCTCCTAAGCATCAACGGTCAGGATGTCTTCATTGCTGAAGCCTGCAACGGAATGCGTATGGTCTTCGCACTTGTCCTGGTCTCCTTCGCTTTTGCATTCGGCGAGCCGCTCCGCAATTACGTGCGACTGCTCATCTTGGCGGCCTGTCCGCTGTCTGCGATTCTCTGTAATGTAATCCGGATGTTGCCAACGTTATATTTATATGGCTACCAGTCAAAGGACATTGCCGATGCGTTCCATGCGATCTCCGGCTGGGTAATGTTGGCGATTGCGTTTTTGCTGCTGATGGGAATTATCCGACTCCTTCGATGGGCCCTTATTCCCGTGTCCCAATACACCCTTGCGGCTGACTGACACCATGATTGACCCAATGTGTTCTTGAAGGCGAAACGATGCTGATCCGAAACCGATACATGCCCATGTTCGTCAGTATGCTCCTGCTGGCGGGGCTTGCCGCCGAGAGCCTCTCGCGACCCAGGCCCAAGGATGCCGACCCGTTCCACCAGCGCGTCCGGAACTCCGTCGAGCAGATGCCCGAATTCATCGGCGAGTGGGCCGGTGCCAAGATCGACATTCCGCCGGCGGCGCAGGCCCTGCTCCGGCCCAATGCCATGGTGCATCGCCGATTCAGGCAGCAGAGCACCGGACGCCGCGCTGATTTTCTTCTTGTCCAGTGCCGTGATGCCCGCGATATGCTCGGGCATTACCCGCCGGTCTGCTATCCCGCGCATGGCTGGACAGCGCGGCTTTCCATGCCGGTTGAATGGCAGGTGGGCGCCAAGACCATCCAGGGAATGGAATACGAATACACCCGTGTTGAAGAGGGCCAGACCGTATCATGCGTCGTGAGCAACCTGATCATCCTCCCCGATGGCAGGATGGCGCGCAGCATGGACGAGATCGGCAAGGTGGCGGCAGACTATCTGCGTCAGTTTTATGGGGCGGCCCAGATTCAGGTTGTGGTTGACGGGGACTTGCGCATGGAAGATCGGCGCGAGGTTGTAAGCATGGTGCTCAATGCCCATGCGCAATTGCTGGAGACATTGAGCTCCGGAGGGACACAATGAGCCAGGAAATCCAATTACGAACATCCGATCACTTGCCTGACGTTGCGGACCCCTTGTCCGTTTATGATCGACCCAGTGAACAGCAGTCGCAGTTACTCCGCAAGCTGCACCGTCTGTTCCGCAATCGCTACAAATGGGTCGTCACCCTCACCCTGCTTGGAATGGCTCTAGGTGGATTCGGCGGCTACATCCTGGCGAAGCAGACCTATCGCAGCACCGGCATGGTGCGAATCAGGCCTGTCCTGCCTGTCGTCCTGAGCAAGACCGACGAGAATTCGCCCTTGTACGGCTTCGACTTGTTCGTGCAGGCGCAGGTGCCGCTGCTTCGCAGCCAGCGCGTCATCGACCTGGCTCTCAACAGCGATGAGTGGAAAAAGACCAACCGCCCCGTCGATGACGCGGGCATCGAGGATTTCCTCAAGAACCTCGAAATCGTTGCCCCCAAGGGCGAGATTATTACCGTCTCCTTTACCGATCCCGATCGACAGGTGGCATCCGCTGCCGTCAAGGCCGTCCTTACCGCCTACAACAAGATCTACATCGAAGAAGGACCCATCAAGGAGGAGGAGAGCAAGCGAACAACCCTCGAAGATCGGCGACGAGCGCTCACCAGCGATCTGCTCGTAAAACAGCAAGCCATCCGAGAGGCCGCAAGGGCTTACGGCACCGACGACCTGCGCGCTCTCCTCGACGCCAAGCTGCAGAACCTCAACCGATGGGAGACCGCACTCACCGAACTCGATTTCGAACTGGCGGGCCTCGAAGGCACTAAGTCTCCCCCGACCACCAACCCGGCAGGAAGCACCGATACTCCCTTGATCTCCAATCGTGAAATCGCGATGCAGGACCAGGGAATGAGGCAACTGCTTCGGCAACTGGACGATGTGAAAGCCGAACTGGAGTTCAGAAACCGAATTCTCGGCTCCGAACACTGGAAGGTCAAAGAACTGCAGTCGCTTCTGGCCGCCAAAGAGAAGGCCGTCAATCAGTATGGCGACGACTATCGGGCTGCCCTCCAGAATCACATGGTCGCTGTCCCAGGCGCTGCCTCCGGCCTCTCCATCGAACAGCTCAAACAACGTCAGGCTAAGTATCGCGAACTCGTCAAGGCGGCACAAGATGAAGCCAGAGCGATGGGCAACCAGATGCTCGACATTGAGAAACTCCGCAAGGAACTTGAGCTCGCGCAACAGCAGCTCCAGGCGACCAACAGACGCCTCGATGAGCTGCGCACCGAGTCTCCCATCCAGGGAGGCCGTATCCGAATCGAGAACTATGGCGATCGGGCCATGCCCTATAGGGACAACCGCGTCATCCGAACCGCCGCCGGCGGAATGGCGGGAGGCGCCTTTGGCTTCGGCGTCATGCTCCTTATCGCTCTGGCCGACCGACGACTGCGAAACGCCGACGACGCTCGATCGAGCGTCGGAAAACTCGCCCTCCTCGGAGTACTTCCCAGCCTGCCCGATGACCTCTCAGACCCCGAACAGGCTGCCATCGCCGCCCATTGTGTCCACCAGATCCGAACGCTCCTGCAGATCGGTTCGCCGGTTCCGGGATCCAGAGTCTTCGCAATCACCAGCCCCGCGGCCGGCACCGGCAAGACAAGCCTCGCCCTCGCGCTGGGGGTCTCATTCTCAGCTACGAACTCCCGAACCCTTCTCATTGACTGCGACATCGTCGGCGGCGGACTCACCGCCAGGGTGGACACCATCATCCGGCGAAAGATCGGCCAGATCCTCAAGCGGGAAGGCTACATCACGCAACAGCAGTTGGACATGGCCATGAAGGTTGCCGCCACCTCCCATCGCCGCCTTGGCGAAATCCTTGTTGACCTCGGCTTCCTCACCGAAGCCGACGTTGCCAAGGCCCTGTCGCTGCAGGAGGAAACGCCGATTGGAATGCTCGACGCGCTCAACGGCGAGAACATCGAGGACTGCGTCGCCGATACCGGCATTCGTGGCCTGTCCATTCTCCCGCTGGGGGCTGCAATGCCTGCCGACGCCGGCCGACTCTCCCCGGCAGCCGTCCGCAGACTCATTGATCTGGCCCGCGATCGGTACGATACTGTCCTTGTTGATACCGGCCCTGTTCCCGGAAGCCTCGAAGCATCCGTCGTCGCCGCTGCGGCCGACGGTGTCGTGCTTGTAGTCTCACGCGGCGAACATCGCCCTCTGGCCGAGCGTTCCCTCCAGCATCTGCACGACATCGGCGCGGTTGTCGCCGGAATGGTCTTCAATCGCGCCGAAAGCCGCGATATGGACCTCTCGACAACGACCAATCGACTCAGCTCCTACGACCGCGGCCACGGCAACAACGCCGCCCGCGTCTCCGATGTTGTGGAAAGCGGTGAACCCCAGAAGCTCGGGCCGATCGCATTTGCTGTCGCCGGCCGGGGATCGGCCGGTAAGAACGGGAGCCGACCTCAGCCATGATCACCCAAGACGATCCAGTTGCGACAACGAGCGACCCGGCCCCGACCATTTGGGGGCTGTCTCCAGCTCAGTTGCACGATCGGTTCTGGGCCGCTCGCGGCGTCCAGGTCGTGCGCCTCGGCGAGCCGTCCGAAATCGTCGACGGTGCGGAGTTGTTCCTCCTTACCGAGCCGCAGATCCTCTCCGTCTTCAAACTCACTCGTATCGTCGAATTCCTGAGTTGGATCAAGCCCGACGTGGTCTATGTCAGGCTACACGACGACCGCGATCGCGGCTACCGTGAACGAGTCCGGCTCGATGCGCACGGGCAATTCCTCCGCTTCGAGCGGATTTATGATGCCTCCGATTCCCGCGAGACACGGGTCGCACTCACATCTGAAAGACGCCTGGCACAGATCTGGCAGAAGTCTGCCAATGCGCGAGAAGGGTGGCAATTGCTGCGACAGGAAGTGCCCCGCGATCGTCGCAGCGCCATTCGCGCCAAAGCAGGCGTCTACGACCGCCGGGCCGACATCGAGGTCATGGAGTGCGTTCGTGAGATCACGCGGCTCTGGAAGTGGCCGGACTCCACTGTCTACCGCGCCCAGAAAGTCCGCGATGCGGCTTGGCGCGACCAGACCGCCGCGGTCGGCTCCGATACGAAGCTCGTCGGCCCGGTCTGGGTGGGTGCCGGTCGCCGCATCGACGCCGGGGCCTGCATCATTGGCCCCCAGATCCTCTGGGATGATCCCGCTGCAAGACCGCCTGTCGATACCCTCCAGTGGCACGAGATCGAGCCCACCTTCAGCTTTGCCCGGCCCGTGCAGCCGGTCCAGCGCAACACCATCAGCCGGGCGTGCAAACGCGCATTCGACGTCGTTTTTGCCAGCATCGCCCTCCTCCTCACGCTGCCCATCTACCCGTTCGTCATGCTGGCCATCTGGCTCGAGGATGGCAGACCGTTCTTCTTCTCACACCGGCGGGAGACTGTTGGAGGCAGGGAGTTTGGCTGCATTAAGTTCCGATCCATGCGAAAGGACGCCGACCTCATCAAGGCTCGGCTGGCCGACGAGAACCAGGCCGACGGTCCTCAGTTCTTTATCGAGAACGATCCGAGACTCACGCGCGTCGGGCGATTCATCCGCAAGGTGGAAATCGACGAACTTCCGCAATTCTGGAACGTCCTGGTCGGAGACATGTCCATTGTTGGGCCCAGACCTAGCCCCTTCAAAGAGAACCAGTACTGCCCCCCCTGGCGCGAAGCTCGCCTCAGTGTTCGCCCCGGCATAACCGGCCTCTGGCAGGTCAGCCGCACGCGCCGTCGCGGGCTGGATTTCCAGGAGTGGATCAGGTACGACATCGAATACGTGGAAAAGGCAAGCTGGGGGCTTGACCTGAAGATCATCCTGCAGACCATCGCCATGGTCATCAAGGGAGTGTTGCGATTATGATCGTACGAGCCAAGACCAAACGCCGACTCGTTTTTTTGGTCGTCGGCGTCGTGCTCGCCGCCGCCGTTCTCGCCACTGCCGTCCTGCTCCTCAAGCAGCGCCGTACGCGCTATTTTATGGGCCAGCGAGAAACGGGGATGGAAGCTTTCCAGAAGAAAGACTACGAGACCGCCATCAACAGCCTCGCCATCTACATCGGGCGCTATCCCGACGATGCCGAGGCAGTCTACACCCTCGCCCAAGCCCAGAGTAGTTCCGATAGCCCTGATGGTCGTCATCTGGCCATCAGTGCCCAGTTGCTCAAGCGATTCCTCGACCTCCAGCCCGCCCGTGACGATGTTCGCCGCGAACTCGTGCTTCTCTATTCCCGAATCGGCTTCAGCACCGAGGTCATCGACTTCTCCAAGCCCCTTCTCGAAAAGAAACCCGACGACGTTCCCGTCCTCGTTGCCAATGCCAAGGCCCTGATCGCCCTCCGTGACTTCAAACGCGCGATTACTCTCAGCCAGCAGGCCATCAAACTCTCTCCGATGGAGGTTGAAGCACAGGCCGCCACCCTCGAACTCTATGGCTACCTGGACCGAAAAGCCGAAATCCTGCCCCATGCTATCGCCATTCTCGAAGCGCACCCCCGCGATGCGCGAGCCGAATTGCTCATGATGGTCGCCTGCGTGTCGCTCGGCGAACTGTCCGCGGACGACAAGGCGAAAATCACCCAACTCGTCGCCAGGCAATATCCGCCCAACGCGCAGGAGAAAGTCAAGTTCCCCGACGGCACCGGCGAACAACCCGTGAACGCGCGGTCGGTCGCCGCCTTCTTCATCCGCCAGGCTGCCCTTCACCCGGTTCCGGATCGGTTCTTTGCCCAATATATGGTCTGGCAACTTGACCGACTGCGACTCCCCTCCGAGGCTGCCGACGCGCTCGACCACTTCCTCCAGAGTGAGGCCGATGCGCCGATGCGGCGACAACTCGTGCGACGATTCTTCGAACTCGGCCGGTTTGCCGATGTCGAAAAGCGGCTCGCCGACGTCAAGTTGCGCAACGCCGGTGTCGACCTTGAAATGCACGCCATCAAAGCGATCTCCCTTGCCGCCATGGACCGCAAGGCCGACGCGACGCAAATCGCCGATCAACTCGCCGCGATCTCCAACGACCGCATCGCACATGCCTGGAGCACCATTCTCAAGCAGGCCGTTCTTGCCAAAGGCGAGCCGCTCGAAGTGGTCAAGGCAACCCGCGATGCCCTGGACATCCAGAAAGCTAACCCCTATCTACGGTACTACCTTGCCGATGCGTACGCTTCGCTGGGCGAACGCGATCTTGCCATCGACTCGTATCGCCAGGTCTTGGCCCACGCGCCTCTCTGGCCCCTGCCGTTCGTCCACCTCTCGCGGCTGTGCCTTGAGGACGGCCAGACCCAGTTGGCGCTGGATGCCGCGCGGGCTGCTGCGGAACTGACCTTCAACGCTGTCACGGCCTCGAATCTTGCCAGCATCTGGGCGGCTGCCCTTGGCAAGGACGAGGCTCTGGCCAACAGCGACCTTCAGAGACTCCTGGCGGTGGTCCAGCAGGCAGTTCCAGGCGAGGAGCGAACGCTGCCCGTCCATATCGTCGCCCTGGCCAAGTCGGGCAAGCGGGCAGAGGCCGAAAAAGCGTTGCGAGACGCCCTGGCGGCCAAGAACCCCCCGTCTGAGAACCTTCTCCTGAAACTCGCATCCGCCAGCGCCGAGGCCGGTCTCGGCCTCGAAGAGGAATGCTATGCCCAGGTCGAAAAGCAGTTCGGCGTCACCCCCGATCTGGCGTTCATCCGCGCCATGAAACTGGCGGCCGCCGGAAAAGTGGCCGAAGGCGCCGCCCTGCTCGACAGTGCTTCCAAGAACGCCTCCCCCTCCCAAAGGGCGCCCTGGCGACTTGCCGTCGCCCACTACTTTGAACGCAACAACGATCCCCGATCTGCCGCCACATGGGTCGCCCTCGCGGACGATCCCGAAATGAAGGCGAATCTCGACGTCCAGCGAACGGCGATTGCGGCCTCTTCGGTTCAGTCAGACAAGGCATTCCTGCTGCGTACAATCGACCGCATCCGCGACATCACCGGCCAGCAGGCCGCCGGATGGCGAGTAGCCCGCGCCACACTACTCCTGGGTGGTGAAAGCCCGAGCAAGGCCGACCTCGATGAAGCCGCCAAGCTCCTCGGGGAAGTCGTCTCCGCGGTGCCGACTCACTTGGAGTCCCGCCAACTCCTCGCCGCTGTCCACAGCAGACTCGGCAATTCCGACGCCGCCATCGACCAATTGCTGGCTGCCCAGAAGCTCAAGCCCCAGAATGTCATCCTCATGCTCGAATTGGCCAGACTCTACCAGGTCAAATCGGATGTTGTTCATGCCCGTGAGCAAATCGACAGAATCCTCAACCAGATCAAGGGCCCAGATGGTCAGCCCGAGCCCTCTCGCTTGCAGATCGATCCGGTACGCCGCCGCCAGCTCGCGGCAATGCTCATGGCGCAAGGCGATTCCCTTCTGGCTGCCAAGGTGATCGAGAACCAGGCTGCTCCTTCGACCAATCCCACCGATATCCTGATGCTTGCCGAACTCCACCGGCGACGCAACGACACCGCCAAAGCCGAACAATTGTATCGCCAAGCCCTCAAGTCTCCGAATTCGGCGATCATCGTGTCGGCCGCGAATTTCTTCGCGGCCACCGGCCGAAAGTCCGAAGCGGAACGCACCTTGGCTGGTCTGAGCGGATTGTCCATCGCCCCCGGCGAAAAGGAACTCGCTTACGCAGAATACTACGCCCTCCACGGCACCAAGGAACAGGCCACCGAACAGTACCGGGCGGCCGTCAAGGCAGGCCCAGGCAACTCGGCCGCTTGGCGAGCCCTTGTGGCCAACCACCTCATCAATGGCCGCGTCGATGAGGCGTTTACCGCCGCCAGTCAGGCGGCTGCCGCGATCCCCTCCGACAAGGTCTTTGAGGCATTCCAGGTCAACATCAAGGAACTCAAGACTGTCGCCGCCGACCGACCTTTTGTTCCGCTCATTCTCTGGATCCTCCAGGAGCGCGGCGACGCCAACGCCGCCCTGGAAGCCATTCGCATCGGCGCCAATGCCACGCTGACCAACCAGCCCCCTGATGCGATCATCTCCAAGCTCCGGCCCATCGCGGATCGTTTTCCTGGCCTGGCACCACTTCAGACACTCCTGATCATGCGTTGTCTCGCAGCCGACCGTATTCCTGATGCGGTTACGCTTGCCCAACGCAGTGCCAAAGCGGTACCCGCGTCCCCCGAAATCGCCCAACTTGCCGCCGAAGTGATGGCCACCTCGGGCGACTACACCCAGGCCATCGCCCTCGGCAAACAGTGGCGGGAGCTCTCACTCAGTAATCCCCTGCCCGCCGACCTGTTTGTTGCCCAGATGCAGCTCCGACTAGGCAACACCAATGCCGCTGCCGAGTCAATTGCTCCTTATCTGCAGGCCGCCATCGCCAATCCCGATGGCTTCAGGGATGTCGTCATCATGCAGGCCAGGATCCTTCTGGCACGAGGTCAGCATAACGAGGTCGCCGACCTGCTCTGGCCGTCCGTCAGTCGGTCGGCAGCTTGGCGAAAAGTCTGGTTCGAGCTGATCGTATCCATGGGCGGCAACACCGCTGTAGCAACGGCTTGGCTCGATCGCGTGAGCCAGATCATCCCACAGACCGCCATCGACGAACGGATCGTCGTCGCACAGCTGTGGCAGACCTTTGCCCAACGCACGAACGACCCCAAGTTCGCGGATAGAGCCAGATCCATCCTCAACGAACTCAACGCCCGGCCGGACAAGTCCCCAGAACTGCTCTTCAGCCTCGCCATCGTCGAGGAAGCGGGCGGCAACCTTGATCAGGCCGACAAACTCTACCGCCAGGCCATCGAAAAGAGACCCGACTTCGCTGCCGCACAAAATAACCTCGCCATGCTGATCGCTACCCGCAACGGTAACCTCGCCGAAGCGGTGTCGCTCGCTTCCAATGCTGTGCGCGCCATGCCCGGGGCACCCGCCTTCTATGATACCCTCGGACATGTCCAGGCCAAGTCCAAAGACTATAAGGGCGCCATTGCCAGCCTTACGAAGGCTGTCCAACTCGAGCCCAGAAACCCCGCTTGGCTAATCAACCTGGCTCTTGTCTACGACCAGGCCGGCCAGAGAGCAGACATGGAGCGCCTGGTGCGACAGGCCGAGCTGGCCGTGCAAGGCCGCCAGATCTCCCCCGAATATCAGAGGAAGCTCGCTGAGCTCAGAGGCAAAGTCTCCAACACGTCGCGGGCTGCGACCCTCCCAAATTGAGCGCCTTCACGAAGCACAACCTCAACATGATGTTCCTGCCTCCGTTCGTTTGATTCGGTTCCCCTCAAGCAATTGCGAGGGTTTCCCGCAGGCCAAGGTTCGCTCGTACGTGTGACAAACGGGCGGTGGCACTTGCCGCACCCCGCCCATGGCACCCTGGGCTGAAAAAAGGACAGCGGTCAGGGGGAGGGCGTCCCAGACCGCTGTTGGAGGGGAGAGTGAGAACCGTATTATCTGTCTAGCATCCGTCCTGATTTGCTTACGTCCACTAACCTGCGTATCGACGCGGAGCATCGAAAAACTTAAGAAAAAGCACCTTCGTCGAAATAGTCGGTGCTGCGCTGTTTTCGTGCCCGTGTGCTCCACCCACGATGTACTTAAGCGCGCGTCTGGCCCCCAGAATCTCGCTAAGCCTCTTGCCAGACTGGCAGGCGGTGGTCCCCAACTGTCGATTTGGCATCCCGCTCTGTAGAGACCGTAATATGACGCGCTCATGGTTAAGCGGCAAATGACTGCGTAATATGTAGTTGCGCCTTGTTGGCATTTTCCGGCGATTGGCACATCGGTTGCATTGATTCGTCCCCCGCCCTCTGCCTGCGCGAGGCTGCGGGTGATTATTCAGGAGCCATAGTTATGGTGAAACCCATCGGAATCGACCTTGGAACAACGAATAGTGTCGTCGCAATCATGGAAGGTGACCAGGCCAAGGTGCTGGTCAACGCTCAGGGAAGTCGGCTGACTCCCTCGGTCGTCGGATTCACCGACAAAGGGGAAATCCTCGTTGGTCAGCCCGCGAAACATCAGCAGGTGACCAACCCCAAGAACACGGTCTTCTCCATCAAGCGATTCATGGGTCGTCGGCATAGCGAGGTGTCCCAGGAAGAGAAGATGGTGCCCTACGAAGTTCTCGGCAATCCCGAGGAGTACGTCAAGGTCAAGGTGCGCGGCAAGGAATATACCCCCGAGCAGATCTCCGCAATGGTGCTCGGCGATCTCAAGAAGACCGCCGAAGCCTACCTCGGTGAAACGGTCAAAGATGCCGTAATCACGGTCCCCGCTTACTTCAACGATGCCCAACGCAAAGCCACCAAAGACGCGGGCGAAATCGCCGGTCTTAACGTCATACGCGTGCTGCCGGAACCCACCGCGGCTGCTCTCGCATTCGGGATGGACAAGAAGAAGAATGCGAAGATTGCCGTCTTCGACCTTGGCGGCGGAACCTTCGATATCTCTTGCCTCGATGTCGGCGATGGCGTCTTCGAGGTGCTCGCCATAAACGGCGATACTCACCTCGGCGGCGATGACTTCGACGAAGAACTCATCCACTACCTGGCCGACGAATTCAAACGCCAGGAGGGCATCGACCTGCGAAAAGACGCCATGGCGCTCCAGCGCCTCAAAGAAGCTGCCGAGAAGGCCAAGATCGAACTCTCGACGGCTATGGAAACGACCGTCAACCTCCCGTTCATCACCGCCGATGCTTCCGGGCCCAAACACCTCCAGATGAACATTACCCGCGCCAAGTTCGAACAACTCATTGCCTCCCTCGTCGAACGTTGCCGCGGTCCCGTCCAGTCCTGCCTCGCCGACGCCAAGCTTTCCCCGGAACAGGTCGACGAAGTCGTCCTTGTCGGCGGCTCCACCCGTGTCCCCATGGTCCAACGCCTCGTCAAAGAGCTCTTCAAAGGCAAAGAACCCAACCGTTCCGTCAACCCCGACGAAGTCGTCGGCATCGGCGCCGCCGTCCAAGCCAGCATCGCTACCGGACAGATGAAAGACATCCTCGTCCTTGATGCCACACCGCTTTCACTCGGCGTCGAAACCTACGGCGGCGTGATGACCACTCTTATCCCTCGAAACACCACCATTCCTACCGAGAAAAAGGAAACCTTCTCCACCGCCTCCGACAATCAGCCTGCCGTCACCATCAACGTCCTGCAGGGCGAACGCGATCTGGCGAAGTTCAATCGCCTCCTTGGCCGATTCGAACTCACCGACATCCCCCTTGCGCCGCGCGGAGTTCCGCAAATCGAAGTGACCTTCAAAGTCGACGTTAACGGCATCCTTACCGTTTCGGCCAAGGACCTCGGCACCGGCAAGGAGAACAAAATCACCATCACGGGCTCCGGTGGCCTGAGCAAGGATGAGATCGAGAAGATGAAGAAGGATGCCGAACTCAACGCCGCCGAAGACAAGAAACGCCGAGAGGTCATCGATCTGAAGAACAAGGGCGACAACATGGTCTATCAGATCGAAAAACAACTCAAGGAATACGGCGACAAAGTCTCAGCGGAAGTTCGCGGCAACATCGAAAGCGCCGTCAACGGCGTCAAGGACGCCCTCAAGAGCGAGGACGGCGAACGAATCAAGAAAGCCGTCGAGAACCTGGAACAAACCGCCTACAAACTCGGCGAGGAGATCTACAAGAAAGTTGGTCCACAGGCCGCTGCCGGTGCCGGCTCGGCCCCGGGACCCGATGCCGCCGCGGCTGCCGGCTCTTCCAAAGGCACAAAGAAGGACGACGATGTCATCGATGCCGAGTACGAAGTCAAGGAATAGCCTTGCTGTCAGCAATAATTCACTGTGAGTCCACTCGAGCGTGCGAGCAGTCCCCCGGCTTGCACGCTCCTCTTGTTGTTGGATCCGACGCCAAAGACTATGGGTGGCGAGCCCGGCGCGTATAATGGCGGCACTCTCTCCAAGGGTTGTGCCATGACTATTCTGCCCATCATCGTCATCTGTGCCATCGTGTTCATTGTCGGGTACGTTCTCTACGGTCGGCTGGTCGCGAAATGGCTTGGTGTCGATGCGATCAGAAAGACCCCCGCCGTCGAGATGGACGACGGCATCGACTTCGTGCCCGCTCCCGCTCCGGTCGTTCTCGGCGGGCATTTCACCGCTATCTCCGCCGCCGGCCCCATCGTCGGCCCGATCCTTGCCGGCCAGATGTTCGGCTGGTTGCCAGCCCTGCTCTGGATCATGGTCGGCGCAATCTTCGTCGGCGGCGTCCACGACGCCGGCAGCCTTCTTGCCAGCATGCGCCATGGCGCTACCAGCATCACCCAGGTCGTCCGCCAGCATATGTCCCGCCGCGCCTATCTCCTGTTCCTTATCTTCGTCTGGGTCACTCTCCTCTACGTCATCATCGCGTTCGCCGATGTCACCGCCGGCAGTTTCTCCAAGTTTGAGTCGTTCACAATGCTGATCGACGGCAAACAGGAGACCTTCCATGTCAATGGCGGTGCCGTCGTCATCGGCGCCACCTCCTACCTCCTGGCAAGCGTCCTCCTGGGACTCCTGCTCAGGTTCACCAAACTGCCATGGTGGGCCGGACTCGGCGGACTCGTTGTGCTCATGTCGTTCTGCATCTGGTACGCACCGGCAATGGCGAACTGGCTCGCGTACCACGGATTCAAATTCATGGACA
The DNA here is from genome assembly GCA_964451955.1 of uncultured Tepidisphaeraceae bacterium. Classification (GTDB taxonomy): domain Bacteria; phylum Planctomycetota; class Phycisphaerae; order Tepidisphaerales; family Tepidisphaeraceae; genus JAPLNB01. Next base: position 3,756 of record CAYVKG010000027.1, on the reverse strand, counting down.
CCGCCAACGCCAACGCCTCGCAACTCATCAAAGGCTGGGATCAGATCCTCCTGGTTTACTGCTTCTTCGCCAGCATCGTCCCCATGTGGCTCCTCCTCCAGCCGCGAGGACTCATCGGAGCGACCTTCCTCTATGCCACCCTTGCTTTCGGCGTTCTCGGAACACTCTGGGGCGGGCTTTTCGGTGGCGGCGAGTCGCTCAGGATCCAGTGGCCCGCTTTCACCGGTTTCTACGGAGCCACCGGCGCCCAACTCTTCCCCTTCCTCTTCATTACCGTTGCCTGCGGTGCCTGCTCCGGGTTCCACAGCATCGTCAGCTCAGGCACTACCTGCAAACAGATCCGCAGCGAGAACGACGTTAAGCCCGTCGCCTATGGGGCTATGCTCCTCGAGGGCATGGTTGCCATCTTTGCCCTCTCCTGCGTCATGGTTCTCGCCAAAGGTGCGAGCGGCGGCGGAACCCCGGATGCCATCTACGCCAGGGGTATCGGTAATTTTATGCATATCCTCGGAATCCCCATGAAATTCGCCGTTGGATTCGGACTCCTTGCCTTCTCCAGTTTTGTCTTCGATACCCTCGACGTGTGTACAAGACTCGGACGCTACGTCTTTCAGGAACTCGTCGGACTCAAGGGAATCGTCGGCGGTACCGTCGCCACCATCATTACTCTTGCCGCGCCAAGCATCTACCTCTGGACTTCACCCCCAGGCGCCTTCCGCACCTTCTGGACCATCTTCGGAACCAGCAACCAATTGCTTGCCGCACTGACCCTCGTCGGTGTCAGCGTCTGGCTCTGGCGCACTGGACGACCCGTCTGGTTCGCGCTCGCGCCAGCCATCTTCATGCTCCTCAGCACCGGCACCGCCCTTGCCCTCAACTTCCGCAACTTCCTCGGCCAATACGCTAGACTCACCGCCGATCAGCTGCTCAAACAGGGCAATTCCCTCATCATCAATATGGTCGTCGCGGCAATCCTCTTTGCACTGGCTGGCCTTGTGGTCGTTGAAGCTCTCCGCGTCTGGCGACAAGCTCGTCTCCAAACCGCCGCCGTCACTACCGGATCGTAGTCGATGCCCCGCCAAGGAATGTGTTCATGTGCATTGCTCCATCGGCCCGAACGCGCAATGAAATCGCCCCGCAACGATCCGTCCGATAGACCCGCAGTGGAGCTGCCAACGCGTCCAAACGCTCTTGCTTGCTCGTCAGCGATTTCCCGTTTGATGAGAGGATGATCCGCGGATCTACCGCCGACAGAAACCGCAGTGTGCTCGGCTCCGATGACCCGTGATGCGGCGCCACCAGCGCGTCCGATCGCAGCAAACTCGGCTTCATGAGCAATTCCTGCTCCGCCACTGACTCAATGTCCCCAGGAAACAGGATCGACCGCCCGTAACAGCGCAGTCGCAGCACCAGCGATGAATCGTTGGCCGTCAACATATGGTCCGACGGCGGCCAGAGCACATCCAATTCCGTCGCTTCATCCAGAATGAGCTTCTGCCCCGCGGAAATCACCTGGACCAACGTCTTCCATGCTGCCAACGACCGCAGCAGTTCCGCGGCGGGAGACGTCGTGCCGGCGTGTGTCTCGAACAGCGGCGAAACATAGACCCGGGATATGCCGCATGCGACTACGGCGTCACCCGCCGCGCTGAAGTGGTCGATGTTCGCGTGGCTGATGAACATCGAATCCACCCGCGAGACGCCGACCGAACGCAGATACGGCGACAGCACCCGCCGGTATACATCCGAGTATGACGATGACCCGGCGTCGATCAGAATCACCTTCCCCGATGGCAGCTCCACCACCGCGCACTGCCCCGTTCCCACCGACAACAGCGCCACCCGCAATTCGCCCCCAGAATCTGCCGCCGAACGCGCCAACCACGGAGCCAGCATCATGAGCATCACAGCCAATAGCGGCCCGAACCGCAGGATACGACCCGCCCGCCCCAATCCAGGCAGCGGCAACAGCGGCAACGCAAGCAGCGCGTAAAACAAAGCGATTGACCAGATCGGCGGCTGAGTCCATGGCATGCCCGAATGCGGGAGCTTCGCCAATAGTCCCACAACACCCCGCATCGCCCAAATCGGCATCGCCGCCAACTCCGCCAGATATGGCGCGAACGGTGGCACCAGCAGCGTCAAGATGACCTTCAAGAAGCCGCCAACCAACGCCAGAAACACCGGAATTCCCAGCACCAGGCTCCCCGGAATCGCGTATGGGTTCAACTGGCTGAAGTGATACGCAATCAACGGCGCCGAAACCAGCCAGGCCACAATCCCCACAACACCCGCTTCCACCACACGCCGCCGAATCGACAACCTCGCCGTTTCCATCAAGGTCGGTTGCCGAATCGCGCCGGCCACCCGCTCGTGAACTCCGGCAGTCGTGAAATACGCCGTCGCTCGCCTCGCAAACAGCATCAGCCCCAGCACAGTGCCAAACGACAGCTGAAACCCCGCATTATAGATGTCCAATGGCTGGTACACGAGCATCGCAAAAACCGACAACGCCAGCAATTGTACCCCATCGACCGAACGCCGCGACAATACCCCGATTGCGTACGCCACGCACAACAGCACCGACCGCACCACTGGCGGCGACGGCAATGCCACCACCCCGTACAACACAACAAATGCGAGACTCACCACAATAGCCGCACGCGGACGCAGCAACAGCAGCCGGCAGAACCCGAGCACCAACGCGCCCAGAATCGCGATATGCATTCCCGAAATCGCCAGATGATGGCTCGTGCCAGTACGCACAAACTCATCCTGCACATCCCGAAGCTGCGGATCCGAATCCCCCACTAGCAGCGCACGCAACAACGCGTGATCCAACGACTGTGACGGCGCAAAACCCGCCTCCAACGCCTCGCGAACCACCCGCCTCAGCCACCACTTCGGACCCTCACCCTCGCCGTCGGCGATCTGCAGGGCCCTCGCTGACCGAATATGCAGCGATCCCAGGATCCGATGCTCCCGATAGTAGCCTGCCCAGTCAAACTCCCCCGGATTTGCCGCAGGTGCCGGCCGTGAAAGCAGCCCCAGCGCCGTCACCCGCTGCCCGACCGCCAGCTCTGCCACGGGATCGGCCAGACTGACGGTGATTACGCCTGTGGCCCGCTCCCACCCCGTGCGTGTCAACACCCGCAAGACCTCCGCTTGCATGACCTGCCGGGCCCGCAACACCCGCAGCGCAGGATGCGCCTGGGTCAGAATCCGTGGCGGCTGCGAGACTCGCATCTCCAGATGAGCCAGCCGCGACTCCGTCGCTGTGAACCCCCAAACGTGGCCCCGTGGATAGAAGAATGCCTCGATCTGGCCGGCACTCAGGCCCGCCAAGACGAGACACCCCGCCAGCATCGCGTCCGCCATCCACGCCCACCATCGAGACAGCGTCAACAACAGCAGTAACGCCACTCCTAGACCCAAGTACACCGGTGGCCGCGCGGGAACCTGATTGTGTGCGAAGATCCCAAGGATGAAAAACGTTGCCGCTGACAGAAACGGCCGGCGAGCAATAACACCCGCAAGGCCCAGATTTGAGTTGCTTCGGCTATCCATGTGCCCCGGGGGATCTGAACCCCACAAGCGGGCATTATACGAGTTGCAGTAGCCGACTGCGAGCCAGTCGTCAGCCTGGCGCTGACGTCCCCATCAACCACTTGCTGTTGTCATTCGTGCCCGGGCCGGATGTACGTCTTGGCCTTGTAGAATTGCGCAACGCTCGCTCCCTGATCCTCCGGCAATATC
>CAYVKG010000026.1:39842-50585 GCA_964451955.1 uncultured Tepidisphaeraceae bacterium | reverse complement strand
CACCCCCCCATGCCCCCCTCCCACAATCCACAGGCCCCAGCCATCCTTCGCCGACGTCACCGCCTCCCGCCAATCCTCACTCCTTCTTCTGCTCGGCGTAATACTGCTCCAATGCCTGCCGAATCCCCTCCTCCACGGATACCCTCTTGTTCCGTCCATGCGCCGTTATCTTGTCGAAGATCGCGTTCACCCGCGCACTGGGAACCTGCGTCGCCTCCATGTACTCGCTGTTCACCTGATCGATCACCTTGCGCATTGCGGCACTGCGCGCCGCGTCCGCGTTCGGACCTCTGCCGCGAACCGTCTGCCCAATGTGCCTGGCCGCCAGCTTCCGCATCGTCTTCTCGGCGTCCCCATAAAACATCTCCGATATCCGCTGATGCCCCTTCTCGTGCAACACCAGGTACTCCTCCGGCTTCTCCGGCAGCCAAATCACCGTGTCCAACGCAATATTCGCTTCCACCCCGAGAATCCTCACCGTCGAAATCACTTCCCCCCCAAAGTCGCGATCGCTCAAAACCTCCACCTCGACGCTCGTCCCCGCGCCGAACATCGATCGCGTTACCGCCGCTTCGTCCCGAGACAGCTTCGGCATGTCGCTCGGCCGATGCTTCGGATCAAAATAGACCGTCTTCGTCTTGGCCGGACTCTTCTCAATCCTGATCCCATCGCCCGCGCGCAACCACCCCGCGCCCCCAAACCCAATCACAATCAGCGCCATGATGGTCCTGATCCGCATTGGCTGCTCCCTTATTCGCCCTCGGCAATCATGGCCAAATGCTCCCGATCCTTCACAAAAAGACCCTGAGCATCATTCGCCTCAATCAACTCCATGTCCATCAGCCGCCGCAGCGTTCGCGACAACGTCTCGCTCGTCAGGTTCAGGTGACTGGCCAAGTGCTTTTTCAGACTCGGCAACTGAACCTTTCCATTCACGCCCGTCGCCGCCGTCAGAAGATATCGCGCAACCCGCCCGATCGCGTCCCGCAACGTGATATCCTCCACAATCCCCAGCAGGTGCTTCACCCAACCCGCCATGCTCGCCATCAACTGCAGACACAATTCGTGATCCTCCCGCAACGCCCGCGAAAACCGCTCCGCGGGCAACAGCACGCAAACCGTCTCCTCCAACGCCTCCGCAAACGCCGGACATTCAAACCCGCCTATCGCCGCCACCTCCGCGAACGTCGCGCCCGGCGACACCAGATGCAACACGTGCTCGCGACCCGCCGGCGAAATCATGTACACCCGCACCAGCCCCGTCCCCACGATAAACACCCCCGGACAAGGTTCCGCTTGGCGAAAAATCATCTCCCCCGCCCCATATCGCCGAATCTGCGACATCCCCAGCAGTCGATCGAGGCTCCGGCCCTTGACCGCCCGGAAAAAGCCGCAACTGCACAGAACCGTCCTCACATCCAAAGACATCTCAACCCTCTATGTCCTTGCCAACAGGCAAATTACACGCGGCTCCCATTCCTGACGCCCCGCCGGCCGGGAAAAAACCGGCCGCTTGATCCAGATCAATGCTCCCGCTCCTTCTTTGCCTCATTATTCGCTCAAACAACGCGACCCGCAACCATCGGGTCAGAAAGGACTGTCCAAAATGTTCTGCAATCAATGTGAGCAGGCCTCCAAGGGAACCGGATGTGATGGCTCCGTGGGTGTTTGCGGGAAAGACCCCGATGTCCAGGCTGTCCAGGAACTCATTCTCTACGGCCTCAAAGGCATGGCCGCCTACGCCAGCCACGCCCGGCGCCTCGGCCAATCCGATCCCGAAGTCTCCGCATTCATCGAAGACGCCCTTTTCTCCACCATGACCAACGTCAACTTCGACCTGGCCAGCCTCTTCGACATCGCCATGGAACTCGGACAGAAGAACCTCCGGGTCATGGAAATGCTCGACGCCGGACACGTCCAACGCTTCGGCAAACCCTCCCCCACCACCGTCGCCGAAGGCACTCGCGCAGGCCACGGCATCCTCATCACCGGCCACGATCTCGTCGACCTCGCCGACCTCCTCGACCAGGTCAAGGGCACCGACATCAAGGTCTACACCCACGGCGAAATGCTCCCAGCCCATATGTACCCCAAGCTCCGCGAACACCCCAACCTCGCCGGCCACTTCGGCGGCGCGTGGCAAAACCAGAAATCCGAATTCCCCCAGTTCGCAGGCCCCGTCATCGCAACCACCAACTGCATCCTCATCCCCCCAACAACCTACGCCGATCGCGTCTTCACCACACGTTACACCGCCGTCCCCGGCGGAACACGCCTCAAAGGAAACGACTTCTCCCCCGTCATCAAAAAGGCCCTGGCCTGCCCGAAACTCCCCGAGAAAATCGAGCGAACCAGCACCGTCGGCTTCCACCGTTCCGTCATCCTCGACAATGCCGCCACCATCGTCCAGGCCGTCAAGGAAGGAAAGATCAGCCGGTTCTTCGTCATCGGCGGCTGCGACGGCGCCGAAGTCGGCCGCAATTACTTCTCCGACTATGCCCAGGCAACACCCGCCGATTCCTTCATCCTCACCCTTGGCTGCGGCAAGTTCCGCATCCGCAATTACGACTACGGCACGCTCCTCGGACTCCCCCGGCTCCTTGATATGGGCCAGTGCAACGACGCCTACGGCGCCATCGCCGTTGCGGTCGCTCTCGCCAAAGCCTTCAACTGCGGCGTCAATGACCTGCCTCTGACGCTCGTCATCAGCTGGTTCGAACAAAAGGCCGTCGCCGTCCTGCTCACACTCCTCTCGCTCGGCGTCAAGCGCATCAGCATCGGCCCCAAGCCCCCCGCCTTCATCACCCCCAACGTCTTCAAAATTCTCCAGCAGAAATTTGATCTCAGACTCACCAACGGCAACCCCAAGGCAGACCTTGCCAACGCGATGGCCGGCAAGTAACCCCTCTCACCTGCCGCAAACCACAGGGACACGGAGACCCGTCATCATAGACCCTCCGTGTCCTTTGTCTTTTCCTCGGCCCGCCGTTCATCCCCCCCGACCCGACAACCGGTGCCGATAGTAATCCAGTATCACCGCCGCCACAATCACGCACCCCGTCACCACACGCTTGGTCTCGTCACGCGCGCCCAGTGTCGCCAGACCGGCCCCAAGCACCGCGATGATCATCACCCCGAAGAGCGAGCGAATCACCGAACCCCGGCCCCCCATCAGGCTCGTCCCACCGATCACCGCCGCCGCAATCACCTGCAACTCCAGCCCCGCCCCCGCATTGGGCGCCGCGGACTCCAGTCGCGACGTGTCTATGATCGCCGCGATCGCGCAAAGAACCCCCACGATCCCAAAAACCGCAATCTTCACCGGCCGCGGGTCCACCCCCGACAGACGCACCGCCTCCTCATTGGTGCCGATGGCCACCATGTACCGGCCAAATACGGTGCGCGAGAGCACCAGTTGACCCAATACCGCGATCGCCATCGCAATCAAAAAGGGCAGCGACAATCCCCCTACCGACGTCGACGCGATCACCCCCACCGCCGATCCGATGTACTGCGTCCGCGATTCCATCACCGAGTGCGCCATGCCCCTCGCAATTTCCAGCATTCCCAGCGTCACGATAAACGATGGCAGCCGCCACACCACGCTCACCGTTCCGTTCACAAGACCGCACAACAGTCCCGTCGCCAACGCGGCAAACACGCCCGTCGTCAAGGACCCGCCGTGCTTCATCATCATCACGCCGAGCACGCCGCCGCTCAACGCCAGTACCGATCCCACCGACAGGTCAATGCCCGCGATGATCAGCACGTACGTCATCCCGACCGCCACCACCACCGTCGCCGGAATCTGGTTGGCAATGGTCGTGAACGTCGCCCGCCCGAAGAAGCCTGGCGACCAGACGCTGAAAACCGCGATCAGCCCCATCAATGCCAGAACCAGCCCGAGATACTCCAACAACAAGACACTGTAACTGGCCCGCAACGTCTCCTCACGATTGTCATCGGCCAAACTTGCTTCCTGAACTGCCATCGCCTCACCTGCCTGCGCTCCCGCCCGATTCGCCGTACCCGCTCAATGCCGCCGCCATGATCCGATCCTGCGTCCACTGGCCGCGCTCGAAGGTTGCCGCAATCCGCCCCGCGGACATCACCGCGATGCGATCGCTGATGGCCATCAGCTCCGGCAAATCCGACGACACCACCACAATCGCCTTGCCCTGTTCCGCCAACTCGTTCAACAATCGGTAGATTTCGAACTTCGCCCCAATGTCGATTCCTCGCGTCGGCTCGTCAAAGATCAGGATCTCGCAATCCCGATACAGCCAGCGGGCAATCACCACCTTCTGCTGGTTCCCCCCGCTCAATTCGCCAACCGCCTGCTCCACCGATCTCGCCCGCAACGACAATAACCGCCCATACCGCTCCGCCTGAATCCGCTCCTGTCGGCGGTTGATCCACCCTCCCAGCCGCGCCACCGCCGACATTTTCGGCAAGGTCACGTTCGCCCGAATGGTCATCGGCAACAGAAGCCCCTGTTGCTTTCGATCCTCCGTCAACAGCGCAATCCCCGACCGCACCGCCTCCCGGGGCGATCGAATCCTCGCGGGCAGATCCGACCCGTGCAAATACACTTCCCCGCCGTCCGGTTTGTCCGCCGCGAAGATCAGCCGCATCGTCTCCGTTCGACCGGACCCCATCAAACCGGCAAACCCGAGTATCTCGCCCCGCCGAGCCTCAAAGCTGACCCCGCGGACTGCCGTCGCTCGCCGCAGACCATTGACTCGCAATGCCACCGCGCCGCCCGCTCGGCTCCGCCCGGTTGACGCCTCCCCAAGCTCTCGCCCCACCATCAGTCGAATGACCTCGTCGATTTCCGTCTCCGCCGCCAGACGGGTCGCCACCCATTTTCCGTCTCGCAGGACCGTAATCCGGTCGGCGATGCGCTTGATCTCCTCCATCCGGTGCGAGACATACACAATGGCCACCCCCTCCGACTTCAGCCTGCGGATCTGACCGAACAACTGCTCGGTCTCTCGGGCGGTCAGCGCCGCCGTTGGCTCGTCCAATACCAACACATCGCACTTTCGCGACAACACCCCCGCTATCTCCACCATCTGCTGCTGCCCCACGCCCAGCGACGATACCATCCGGTCCGGCGCAATGTGTTCCAGTCCGAGCGATCGCAAAATACCCAGAGTTTCGGAGTTGATCCGGCGATAGTCCACAAACCCCAGTAGCCGAGGCATCCGACCCAGGAAGATATTCTCCGCCACCGTAAGCGTCGGAATCAGGTTCAACTCCTGCATCACCATCCCCACGCCATGTTTTTGCGCGTCCGGGCGGCTTGCGGGACGATACGCCTCACCGCGCAGCAACATCCGCCCCTCATCCGCCTGTGTCAGACCGCATGCGATTCGACCGAGCGTCGATTTCCCCGCCCCGTTCTCCCCCACCAGCGCGTGAACCTCCCCTCTTTTCACGTCCAGCGAAACCTCCGAAAGCGCCTTCACGCCCGGATAGGACTTGCCTATCTCGCGCAGCTCTAATACGGAATCCGCCATGGCCGCCAACACCAGAACCCCTCTCCCACCCTCGATCTGCTCCGCGAATCCATCCTACTTCAGCGTCTCCGCCGTAATCAGATCCACCGGCGTCTGCTTGTCGGCCGGCGTCGCTTTCTTCTGCAGGATCTGAATCGCATACTCGATTCCGTACACCGCAATCTGATCCGCGTGTTGATCGATCGTGCAGAGGATCTTCCCCTCTTTCACCAGCGTCTGGACCGCCTTGATGTTGTCAAACCCGATCACCTGAATCTGCCCCAACTTGTTCGCCCCCCGCAACGCCGCCACCGCGCCCAACGCCATGCTGTCATTCGCGCACAGAATCGCCTTCAACTGCGGCTGCGCCAGCAGAATGGGACCCACGATCGCCACCGCGGCATCCGTCTCCCATTTCGCCGACTGCGATGTCGCGATCACCATCCCATACGCCTTCATCGCGTCCTCAAAACCCAGCCGACGCTGTTCCGCGTTGAATGCACCACGCAACCCCTCGATAATCGCCACCTGGTCCCCTTTGTTCAGCCTTTTGCCAAGATACTCCCCCGCCATCCGTGCCCCCATCCGGTTGTCAGGCCCCACAAACGGAATCGAAATCCCTTTCTCCTTCAGCGCCGCCTCGTCAAACTTGTTGTCGATGTTGATCACCACAATCCCCGCATCCAACGCTTTCTTGCACACGGGAACCATCGCCTTCGAATCGGTCGGCGCTATGACAATCGCATCCACTCGCTTGGCGATCATCTGCTCCACCAGGTCGCTCTGCCTCGCCACATCCTGCTCATCGGGAATCCCGTTCGCAATCAGTTCATACTGCGCCGCGTGGGCCGCCTGATGCGCCTTCGCCCCGTCCTCCATCGTCTTGAAAAACTCATTCGCCAGAGACTTCATCACCAGCGCAATTCGAGGCTTTCCGCCGGCCTTCCCCTCCGGCGTTGAAGACTTGCTGTCGCAGCCAATCAACAGGCCCAGCACCGCGACAACCACCATTCCCATTAAGCGATGTCTTGCCATGAAACGCCTCTCCTGAATGGGCCTGAAACGCTCCGGACCGATTGATCGTCGGCTATTCTGTCCCATCATCCCGAGAGTGTCAAAGTGCGTACGAAAAAGCCCCGGATCCGGATCCGGGGCTTGTGCACATCCCTCAATCGTTTATTGGCGCTACGCCCCGGCCTGGGGCACAGTCTCGCGACTTGCCGCCGGATCCGGCGCCACCGCCGACGTCCCTTCCCGCGAACGCAGCACCGGCGCCGGCGTCTCTTCCTCGAGCGGAGCGGCCAGGTGCTTGATCCGCAGATTCAGGTACGGCGAAAACGCCGTCCCCGCCGGAATCAGATGACCCAGAATCACGTTCTCCTTCAGACCAACCAGCGTGTCGATCGCGCCGGCCAACGCCGCCTCCGTCAACACCTTCGTCGTCTCCTGGAAGCTCGCGGCCGAAATGAACGATTCGCTCTGCAACGACGCCTTCGTGATGCCCAGCAGTAGCGTCTTGGCTCGCGCCGGCTTTGGCTTGCGCGTCTTGGCAGGCTCCTTGCCGGCCGCCTCCGCCGCTTCGTTCGCCTCTTTCACTTCATTCTTCAGGATGACGTCACCTTCCTTCAGGCTCGTCCCACCCGCCTTCTCAACCTTCAAGCTCTGGTTGAGCGTATCGTTGCCCTGCCGGAACCTGAATTTGTCCACCACCTCCCCCGGCAGGAACTTCGAATCGCCCGGATCCTCAACTTTCACTTTCCGGAGCATCTGCGACAGGATGATCTCAATGTGCTTGTCGTTGATCTTCACACCCTGCGATCGGTACACGTTCTGCACTTCCGTCAACAGGTACTGGTGCAACGCTTCCTCGCCCTTGATCCGCAGAATGTCGTGCGGAATCAGCGGACCGCGGATCAGCGGATCGCCCGCTTCAACGTAGTCGCCCGCGTGCACCTGCAATTCCTTGTCCTGTGGCACATGATGCTCGCGCTCCATGCCCGCCTCGGACCGCACAATGATCGTCATCTTCCCCCGACGACGATCCGACCGCAGTTCCACCGTCCCCGATATCTCCGCCAGCACCGCGGGATCCTTCGGCTTGCGCGCCTCGAAAATCTCCGTCACACGCGGCAAACCGCCCGTAATGTCCATCGTGCCCGCCGCCTCCCGCGGCTGCCGGGCCAGCATCTGTCCCGCCACCACCTTCTGACCATTCGTCACCTCAATACGGGCCTTCGCCGGCAGGTAGTGGAAGTCCAGAATTTTCCCGTCGCCCCCCACGATCGTCACACGCGGGTGCCGTTCGCCCTTGTGCTCGATGACAACCAGTTTGCCACCCGCGCCGCGGCGTTCTTCCTCCACACGAACCGTCTCGCCTTCTTCAATATCCTCGTACTGAACCACGCCGCCCTTCTCCGCCAGAATCGGGCTGATGTGCGGGTCCCACATCACCAGCGGCTGCCGCGGCTTCACCTTCTCCCCGTTCGCCGCCATCACCGTGGCGCCATACGGGACCTTGTACTTCTCAAGCTCGCGGCCTTTTAGGTCCAACACCGCGATTTCCCCGTTGCGCTTCAGCGCCACCAGCCGCTTGTTGCCTTCGGCGTCGGTCACTTCCACCGCGTTGATGTCCCGGTGCTCCACCGTACCGGCCGACATGGACTTGATGTCGTTCTCGGCCAGCGCGCCCGTTGCGACGCCGCCTGTATGGAACGTGCGCATCGTCAACTGCGTGCCGGGCTCGCCGATCGACTGGGCGGCGATGATGCCCACCGCCAAACCCTCTTCCACCGTCCGGTTTGTCGACATGTCCACCCCATAGCATGCCGCGCATACGCCGCGAGACGCTTCGCATGTCAGCGGGCTCCGCACCCGGATCGTCTCCAGTTTCAAGTCCTTCAACTTGTCCGCAATCTCGCTCGTGATGATCTGATTCTCAGTCACGATCACTTCGTCCGTGATCGGGTTCCGAACCGTGTCCCGCGCCGACCGACCCACAATCAGGTCCTTCAACTCCACTTCAATCGTCTCGCCCTTGTAGATCGTCGATTTCGTGATCCCGTTCAGAGTCCCGCAGTCGCTCTGGTTGATGATCACGTTCTGCGCGACATCCGCCAGCTTGCGCGTCAGGTAACCCGAGTCCGCCGTCTTCAGAGCCGTGTCCGCCAAACCCTTCCGGGCCCCGTGCGTCGAACTGAAATACTCCAGCACCGACAGACCTTCCCGGAAATTCGCCTTGATCGGCGTCTCGATGATCTCGCCCGAGGGCTTGGCCATCAGACCGCGCATCCCGCCCAATTGCCGAATCTGGTCGACGTTGCCGCGGGCGCCCGACACCGCCATCATCGCGATCGGATTCAAATACCGCAGATTCCCTCCTGTCCTCGGCGCTATCGGACGACCTTCCGCGTCCCGATAGTCACTCGACAGACCCGCCATCAGGTCCTCGGTCACCTGCTTCCTCGCATGACCCCACACATCGATCAACTGCGCGTATCGCTCCTGCTCCGTAATCGCCCCCATCCGGTAGTTCTTCTCGATCTTGTCCGCCTTCTTCTGACCCTCCTCCAGAATTCTCGCCTTGCTCTCCGGAGCGCGAATGTCCGTAATCCCGAAGGAAAGACCCGCCAGCGTCGAATACCGGAATCCCAGGCTCTTCAAATCATCCAGCAACGCGATCGTCGCCGGACGACCCAGCCGCGCATACGTGTCCGCAATCACGCGACTGGCACCCTTCGCCGTCACCGCAAAATTGTAGAAAGGCATCGCCTTCGGCAGGATGTCGTTGAAAATGCACCGACCCACCGTCGTCAACACAACTTGGCTCGTGAAATTCGCCGGCTTGGCCTTCGGAACATAATCCGCGTGTTTCGCTCTCCGGCAATCCTCCCGCGACTTCCACGCCGCCTCGGCAATCGCAATCGGGCCGCTCTTGTCCTCAGGCACCACGTGCGTCTTGTCGCTTAGCCGCACAAACACCCGCGAATGCATCGCGATCTTCCCGAGCTGATACGCCATGATCGCCTCGGGAACGCTGTTGAAGCTCTTGAATTCGCCCTTATCCCCCTCTCGGTCACTCGTGATGTAGTACGAACCCAGCACAATGTCCTGCGACGGCGAAATGATCGGGCTTCCGTTGGCAGGCGAGAAAATGTTGTTCGGCGCCAGCATCAGCACATGCGCCTCCGCCTGCGCTTCCAGCGACAACGGCAAATGCACCGCCATCTGGTCCCCGTCGAAGTCCGCGTTGAAGCCCTTGCACACCAGCGGGTGAATCTTGATCGCGTTGCCTTCCACCAGCACCGGCTCAAACGCCTGAATGCCCATCCGGTGCAACGTCGGCGCGCGGTTCAGCATCACCGGATGCTGGTAAATCACTTCCTCCAATATGTCCCACACCTCCGGATCTCGCCGCTCCAGCATGCGCTTCGCCGACTTGATCGTGTCCGCCAGCCCATGTTCCTTCAGCTTCCGAATGATGAACGGCTGATACAACTCCAACGCGATCTTCTTCGGCAAACCACACTGGTGCAGCTTCAACTCCGGCCCCACCACGATCACCGACCGCGCCGAATAGTCCACCCGCTTGCCCAACAGATTCTCGCGGAACCGGCCCTGCTTGCCCTTGATCATGTCCGTCAACGACTTCAGCGGACGATTGCTGCTGCCCAGCACCGGCCGGCGACACCGCCCGTTATCAAACAGCGCGTCCACCGCCTGCTGCAGCATGCGCTTCTCGTTCCGGATGATCACTTCCGGCGCGTTCAAATCCACCAGCTTCTTCAACCGGTTGTTCCGGTTGATGATGCGCCGATACAAATCGTTCAGATCGCTCGTCGCGAAATTTCCGCTCTCCAGCAGCACCAGCGGCCTCAAGTCCGGCGGGATCACCGGAATCACGTCCATCACCATCCACTCGGCCTTGTTCTCCGAGTTTCGGACGGCCTCGATCATCTTCAGCCGCTTCGTCAGATCCTTGATCTTCTGCTTTGAATTCGTCTTCTCGATGTCCGCCCGGATCTTCTGCGCTTCCGCATTCAGATCCAGCGCCATCAGCAGCTTTTTGATCGCCTCCGCCCCCATCTCCGCCTCAAACTCCTCCTTGTACTTCTCATACGCCGACCGATACTCGTCCTCCGTCAAGATCTGTTTCTTCTTCAGCGGCGTCTTCCCAGGAGCCGTCACCACGTAGTCCTGGAAATACACGATCTTCTCGATGTCGCTGGTCTTCATGTCCAGCATC
>CAYVKG010000026.1:0-39832 GCA_964451955.1 uncultured Tepidisphaeraceae bacterium | reverse complement strand
AGCCGACTGGGCAAGGCCTTGAAGAACCAAATGTGCACGATCGGGGCCGCCAGATTGATGTGGCCCATGCGCTTCCGCCGCACCCGGCTGTGCGTCACCTTCACGCCGCAACGATCGCAGATGATCCCCTTGTACTTCGTCCCCTTGTACTTGCCGCACGAGCACTCCCAGTCGCGCTCCGGGCCGAATATCCGCTCGCAGAAAAGGCCGTCCTTCTCCGCCCGATACGTGCGGTAGTTGATCGTCTCCGGCTTCTTCACCTCGCCAAACGACCACGAGCGAATGTCGTTCGGGCTGGCCAGTTGAATCCGCACCGAGCCGTAATCGTTAATCCGATCATAGACGGTTTCAGCCATGGTTCCTGTCTCTTTCTTCTAACACGGGCAACTCGCCCGCAATCGGTTTCACTTCAAATCCGCGTCGCTTCGCCAACCGCTCTCTCTTGACTCCCTGCCATACGAACCACCCGGACAATCCCAGCGGCAAGACGAAGCTCACAATCGCCGGCAACAGCAATTTGATGTCAACACTCCCGTCCATCAGAGACGCCGTGTCGCGACGCTACATCAGATCCCCGTCCTCATCCTCGCTTCTCAGACCTTTCTTCTTCTCAAGCTGGATATTCAATCCCAGCCCGCGGATTTCGTTGCACAGCACGTCAAACGACACCGGCGTACCAGCCTCCAGCGTGTTCGTGCCCTTCACCATCGACTCGTAAATCTTCGTGCGGCCTTCCACGTCGTCGCTCTTCACCGTCAGCAGTTCCTGAAGGATGTAACTGGCGCCGTACGCCTCCAGACCCCACACTTCCATTTCCCCGAACCTCTGGCCGCCCGTCCTCGCCTTGCCGCCGAGAGGCTGCTGCGTGATCAGCGAATACGGCCCCGTCGCACGAGCGTGAATCTTGTCGTCAACCAGGTGGTGCAGCTTCATCATGTAGATGTAACCCACCGTCGTCTTCTGCTCGAACGGCTGACCCGTCCGACCATCATAAAGCTGGATCTTCCCGCCGTACGGCATGATCACGTCCAGCTCATTCACATCCACCGGCTTGTGCGACTTCTCACGCTCCTTCCGACGCTCACGCGTCACCCGGTTGGCCTCCTCAATCGCCTTGTGAATCTCCTCTTCCGTCCCGCCGTCAAACACCGGCGAAACCGCCTGGAACCCCAGCACCGCCGCCGCCCAACCCAGGTGCGTCTCCAGAATCTGCCCAACGTTCATGCGGCTCGGCACGCCCAGCGGATTCAGCAGAATGTCCACCGGCGTCCCGTCCTCCAGGAACGGCATGTCCTCTTCCGGAACGATCCGGGCAATAACGCCCTTGTTCCCGTGCCGGCCGGCCATCTTGTCCCCCACCGACAACTGCCGCTTCGTGGCAACATAAACCTTCACCATCTCCAGAACGCCGCTCGGCAACTCGTCGCCTCGCTTCATGTGCTCCAGCCGGCGCACCTTCTCCTTCAGCACCGCCTGCACTCGCGGCAAGAACCGCAACGTCGTGTTCAGCGCCTGCTCCTTCGCCTCCCGAGAACCCTTCACCCAGTCCGGGCTGAACGTCTCCACCTGCTCCATCAACACGTCCGTGTTGTCCGATTGACCCACCTTCTGCTTCGTGTTCGGGTCCACCATCGGCACCCCCGACACCTCGTTGATCTCCCCGATCATCTGCTTGAATATCGCGATCGCGCGAAGGTTCATCTCCTTCTCGTACTTGTCCATCTCCTTCTTCAACTGCTTCTTCTGCTCGTCGGTCATGTGCATCCGGCGGCTGAATCGCTGCGTCGCCAGCACCACCCCCTCCTCTCCCGCCGGCATCTCCAGGGAATCGTTCTTCACGTCCTCGCCCGCCCGACCGAATATCGCGTGCAGCAGCTTCTCTTCCGGCGTCAACTCGCTCTTGCTCTTCGGCGCCACCTTGCCCACCAGAATGTCGCCCGGCCCAACTCGCGTCCCTACCCGCACAACCCCGTTCTCATCCAGATTCGCCAACGCCCGCTCGCTCACGTTCGGTATGTCCCGCGTGAACTCCTCACGACCCAGCTTCGTCTCGCGAATCTCAACGTCATATTCCTCAATGTGAATCGACGTGAACACGTCTTCCTTCACCAGCCGCTGACTGATGACGATCGCATCCTCAAAGTTGTAGCCGTCGTACGTCATGAACGCGACCAGCACGTTCCGACCCAGCGACAACTCGCCCTGGCAGGTCGCCGCCCCGTCCGCAAGAATCTGCCCCTTCTTCACCCGCTGGCCCTTTTTGACGATCGGCTTCTGGTTCAGGCACGTCCGCTCGTTCAGGCCAACAAACTTCCGCAAAACGTACTCGTCGGCGTTGTCCACCAGGATCCGCGTCGCGTCCACATACGTCACAACCCCGGAACGATCCGCTCGCACCACCATTCCGCTGTTCTGCGCCACCGGCTTCTCCATGCCCGTCGAAACCACCGGGGGCTCCGTCCGAAGCAAGGGCACCGCCTGCCGCTGCATGTTCGATCCCATCAACGCCCGGTTCGCGTCGTCGTGCTCCAGGAACGGAATCAACGCCGCCGACACTGACACCGTCTGCCGCGGGCTGATGTCAATGTACTCCACCTCCTTGCTCGAAACCGTCGCCAGATCACCCTGCACCCGCGCCAACACCATCCCCTTGAACAGGCTCCCGTTCTTGTCTATCGCGTCCGGGGGGGCCAGAATCCCCTTCATCTCCTCGTCAGCTCGCAAATACTTGTGCTGACCATTCACCTTCCCGTCCTTCACCACCCGGTACGGCGTGATCAGGAAACCGTACTCGTCAATGTCCGCGTAAATCGCCAGCGACGCAATCAGACCAATGTTCGTGCCTTCCGGCGTCTCAATCGGACAAATCCGGCCGTAGTGCGAAATGTGCACGTCGCGAACTTCAAAACCCGCCCGCTTCCGGTTCAAACCGCCCGGACCCAACGCCGACAACCGCCGCTCATGCGTCAGCTGCGACAACGGGTTCGTCTGGTCCACCACCTGCGACAACTCGCCACGACCAAAGAAAAAGTCGATCGCACTGCTGATGCTCTTCGAGTTCACCAACTCCGCGATCCGACCCAGCTCATTCGGATCCTTCAGGCTCATCCGCTCCTGAACCGTCCGTCGAAGCTTCAAGAAACCCTTGCGAAGTTCCTCGCTGGCCAGTTCGTCGATCGTCCGCAGCCGTCGGTTGCCCAGGTGGTCGATGTCATCGATGTACCCTTCGCCACTTCGCAGTTTGAACATGTACTTCAGCGAATTCACCAGGTCCTCGCTCCGAAGCGTCATCACCGTCTCCGGAACGTTCTGGTCAAACTTGCGGTTGATCCGAAACCGGCCCACGCGACCCAGCCGATAACGGTTCTCGTCAAAAAACTTCTCCTGGAAGAGTGTCTTCGCCTTGTCCTCCTGCGGCGGGTTGCCCGGACGCAATCGGGCATAAATCTTCAACAACGCCGACTTGTGACTGTCCGATGTGTCTTCCGCTATCGTGTTCAGAATCAGCGGATCGCTCACCTTCGTCACACACTCCACGCTCTTCAGGCTCGACGCCTGCACCTTGTTGATCGCCTCGCCGATCTGCGCACCGGCCTTCACGACCTCCTCCCCGGTCTCCGCGTCAATAATCGCCTTCGCGGCGTAATAACTCGCGTGAAGCTGCCCCACCTTCACGTTCTCCGTCGGGTAAAACTCGCGGATAATCGACTCGGTCGTCCCGTACTTCTCATCCAACGCCCGCAAGAACGTCGTCGCGGGGATCTTGCTCGATTGGTCAATCCGAACCGCCAATACGTCCTTCTTCGTTACCGACGCTTCGATCCAGCTCCCTCGCTCCGGAATAATCCGGCAGCCATGCAACGGCCGGTCACCTTCCTGAACCTCAACCAGAAAGTCCACCCCAGGCGAACGGTGCAACTGGCTTACGATCACCCGCTCGGCACCGTTGATAATGAACTCCCCGCCTCCAATCATGATCGGAACTTCCCCCAGGTAGATGGAATCCTCCATCACCTCGTCCTTGTCCTTCCGCACCAGCCGCACCTGAATCCGGAACGGCATCCCGTATGTCAGCCGCAACGCCCGGCATTCGTCCGGGGTGTACCGCGGCTCCGACAAGTCGTAACTGATGTACTCCAGCCGAAGGTTCCCGTCGTAACTCTCGATCGGAAACACCTCGCGCAACAACGCCTCCAAACCCTCGTTCTTGCGCTCGTTCGGCTCCACTTTCTTCTGCAAGAATCGCTGGTATGACTCAATCTGAATGTCAATCAAATTGGGAATTGGCAGCGCGTCCCCGCGCTTGCTAAAGTCGCGGACTTCATGCACTCGCATCAGCTTGTCCTTTTCCGTGAAAGAGGAGAACCCAAACAACGACCTCGGGCTGTCATCCTCCCGCCTTAAGTCGCATCGAAACAACGCCTTAAAAAACAGCCTCGAACTCGATCAACCCGCCAACCTCAACGCCACCGCTGATAAAAACAGCCGCTCCATCCCTTTAGCGGCCAAAATACCGGACGTATTATCTCCATCCGACAAACCGAAAATCCGGATTATATTGGATTGGAGGGTACCGTCAAGCGCAAAAAAACCGCCCAGAGCCTCCCCTTGCCCGTTGCTTCGGGGTGGCCTGGTCCGTCTTCCGAGATTATTGCTTCGCCTCAAACAAAGCTTACAAATCCAACTTAACCCACATTATCGGGCCTGTCAAGAGTCTCTCCCTAACCCTCGTTAACGTACTCACCCCGGAAAACCACCTCCAATCGCCCCCACAATACGCCCTCTTCCCCACAGCCGCCAACCGCCCCCCTCCCCCACAAACGCTCATTCAAACGGTTGGCCCAAAACGCTCCGTCCGCCGCGACAAACTTAAACTCGGCAGCCTCGCCGGCTTAGCGGATCCGCTCCGCCGACGAGGCTGCTTTTTCAAATCCACGGCTGGCCCCAATGGGCTTCTTCTCCCAAACAAGCAAGTCACGACTTACTTCAACTCCACCGTCGCGCCCTGCTCTTCCAGTTCCTTCTTCAGCTTCTCGGCTTCTTCCTTCGGCAACGATTCCTTCACCGCCTTCGGAGCACCTTCCACCAGGTCCTTCGCCTCCTTCAGACCAAGACCCGTCGCCGCGCGAACGACCTTGATCACCTGGATCTTCTTGTCCCCGGCGTTCTTCAGAACCACGTCAAACGTGCTCTTGGCTTCCTCCGCCGGCGCCGCCGCCCCGCCGCCACCGCCGCCCGCCGCCATCACCACCGCCCCGCCCGCCGCCGGCTCGATCCCATAGGTGTCCTTCAGATAGCCCGCAAGCTCCACCGCCTGCTTCAACGACAACGCAACGATCTTGTCGCCCAATTCCTTGATTTCAGCAGCAACTTCTGCCATGACCAGTTCTCCAACGGGACGTCTCGTGTCCCTGCCGTGTCGATTCCTCGTCCCGCCCGATAGCACGCCTCACAGCGAAGCGATTTAACCCCTTCCGGGGACAGTCGGACTGCCAGACTCGTATATTCCTGCTCATCCGCCAACCGCCGCACTCATCAATCCGCACTCGACGGCCGGCTCCCGAAAAATCATTCCTCACGCCGCCGGCGCCCCCGCGCCTTCCTTCTCCTTCGCCTTCTCCTCCACCGTCTTCAGGATCGCCGCGATCTTCCCCGCCTGACCTTTCAATATCCCGCCCAACTTCTTGCCCGGCGACAAAATGGCCGCAACGATCGTCCCCAATGCCTCTTCGCGCGTCGGGAACTTGCTAATCTTCGTCACCCCCGCTTCGCCCGGATACACCTCCCCGTCAAAGTAGATCCCGCGAAGCTCGATCTTCTCATCTACCTTCTTCTGATCCAGCATTACCCGCGCTATTCCCGACGCGCTCGTCTTGCTCCCGTAAATCAACGCGCTCGGCCCATCCAGCAACGCCTCAAAACCCTTCAGCTTCCCCTCCGTCAGCGATCGCTTCGCCAGCGAGTTCTTCACCACCGTCATCTTCAAACCCGCCTGCCTCAGCTTCCGACGAATCTGATTGTTCTTGATCGCATCAATCCCGCGAGGATTAATCACGCCCACCGAGTCCACACCCTTCAACCGCTCGGCCAGGTCCCGCATGATCAGGTTCTTTACGTATTTGCTCATGATTCACCTATACCAGTCTCATTTGTCCTTCGTCACTTTGTCCTTCGCCAAGACAAACGACGACTAGTGCACATCAATCACCACCGCCGGCGTCATCGTCCCCTTGATAATCGCCTTCTTGAAATACTGACCCTTCGCCGCCTGCGGCTTCATCTTCCGCAACTGCCCCACCATCGCGTTGATGTTGTCCACAAGATCCTGTTTGCTGAAACTCTGCTTCCCCACTACCGCGTGAATGTTCCCCCCGGCGTCATTCCGGAACTCCACCTTCCCTGCCGCGTATTCCTTGATCGCCGTCTCCAAGTCATTCGTCACCGTCCCCGCCTTCGGCGACGGCATCAGCCCCTTCGGACCCAGCACCTTGCCCAGCCGCCCCACAAACCTCATCATGTCTGGCGTCGCTATCGCCACATCAAAATCCGAGAAATTCTCCTTCTCAATCGCCGCCACAAGCTCTTGACCACCCGCCCGAATCGCCCCCGCCGCCGTCGCCTGTGGCGCCAGATGGTCCGGGCAGAACGCCACCACACGCTTTGTCTTCCCCACGCCGTGCGGCAACGACAACGAGCCGCGAATCATCTGATCCGCTTGCTTCGCATCAATCCCCAGCGACACAATCAGCTCCACCGTCTGGTCGAATTTCGTCGCCTTGAACGACTTGACCACGTCCACCGCCTGGTCAACCGACAAGACCTTCCCGGGGACCTTCTTGATGTCTTCCTTGTAACGCTTGGATCGAGTAACAATAACAGGCATGTCTTCTTTCGCTCCTGCGACGGGTTGACTTAGCTCCCGCCAAAAGCTCCCACTGTTACGGTCCGTGGTCAGACCCTCTTGCTACTTCTTTCTCCGGCGACGCTTGCCACCGTTCGAACTCCCCCCAATCACGAACCGGGTCACCATCCGCAAATCGATCATGTGAACCCGTTCATCTCCTCTTCCGCTCGATACCCAAACCGTTCGTCCGGCAGGTGCATGCCATGCAAATTCCAGACTCTTCACCATCACCGATCAAACGTCCGAACCGAATATCCGAAACGGCTGAAACGGTCTGGCCTCCATGAGCTCATCGAACCCGTGAATCAGCATGACCGCCCCGTCGGCTATCCTTCCACATCTATCCCCATGCTCCGCGCCGTCCCGGCGATCACTTTCGCCGCCGCGTCTTCGTCAAACGCGTTCAGATCCTTGATCTTCTGCTTGGCGATCTCTTTGCACTGCGCGATCGTCACCTTCCCGATCTTGTTCTTGTTCGGCTCGCCACTGCCCTTCTCCGCTTTCACGGCCTCCTTCAGCAGCACGCTCGCCGGCGGGCTCTTCACCTCAAAGCTGAACGTCCGGTCCTTGTAGACCGTCACCACCACGCCAACAACCTTCCCCTTCAACGCCGCCGTCGCCGCGTTGAATTGCTGAATGAACTGCCCGGGATTCACACCGTGCTGGCCCAATGCCGGACCAATCGGGGGTGCAGGCGTCGCCGTTCCACCCGGAGCCTGAAGCTTGAATTGTACCGTAATCTCTTTCTTAGCCATGGTTTAACCAATCTACGTCTGCTCTTCGCCAGCTCCGTTCGGCAACCGATCGCCCACAGGACCGGCCTGTGTCTCGTTGATGATCTTCACTTCCACCTGCCGCCGCCCGGGCGACGCCATGCCATCGGGCGACCGCTGCTCTGACATCTCCGCCGACTCACGACCCCAGCCACCTCTCAAAGCAACCAGCAGCCGATACACCGGCACCGTCAGCAGCAAAAGGGCGAGAATACTAACACCAAGTGCCACCAATGACAAGGCCATTAACACCAATCCCGGAACCGCCGCCAAAAACAACACCCCACGCTCCAGAAACCCAAACCCCCCCACCCGCGCCCGAAACCCTTCATAGCGACCGTAATACTCGAATATCCGCATCTGCGACCTTCAATCCCCGCCATTAAGCCCCCCCTACCTGTCCTGCCAGCCCCACCCGCCGGTCAGTACCAACGCCCGGCTATCCGCCCAGACAGGGCTGACCTCGCCGACCAACGCCATCACGTTGTCATTGGCATCCTGCTGGATATGGAGCGCGCCGTCGGAGCCATCCGCTCCCGACACCAGCTCGTCGATGTGCCCCAAGCCCCCAACCCGAACCTACACCTTCTCAATCTGCCAGTGCTCCAGTTCCAAGGGCGTGGGCCTGCCAAAAATCGTCGTGATGATGCGAACCGTCCCCTTGTCCGGCAGAATCTCGTCAACCTCCCCCTCGAAATTGACGAACGCCCCGTCAATCACCTTGATCTTGTCCGCCTTCTTGTATTCCGTCTTCAACGTCGCCGATTCCGCCGGACGCTCCGCCTCCTCCAGCATCTTCGCCTCGTCCTTCGGCGCCATCGGCGTCGGCTTCCCGTTGCTCCCGATGAAATCCCCCACCCCCTCCGTCTCCTTGATCATGAACCAGACTTTGTCCGGAATACGCCCGTCCTTGTCCAACTCAAGCTCAATGAACACGTATCCCGGATACAGCTTCCGCTCGCTCTCGCGGCGAACACCTGCCTTCTGCGTCCGCACACGCTCCGTCGGCACCAGAATCCGACCGACATGCGCCTCCAGCGCCTCAATCTTCACCTTCCGCGCCAGCTTCTCGCGGACCTGGTCCTCTTTATTGCTCGCGACTCGGAGAACGAAAAATTGCATGGTCCTTCCAGGTCTCTATCAGGCAAATGGCCCGGTCTTAAGCACGTTGATCAGGTAAAACAAATACCCGAACGCAATGTCGATGACGAACAAAATCGCCGCAATCAAAAACATGAAGACAATGACCACCTTCGTCGAACCGAACAGGTCCTTTCGGCTCGTCCAGTTCACCTTCTTCATCTCGCTCTCGGTGGCTATCAGAAAGTCCACCGCCGTCGGACCATTCAAATACTTCCACGCCAGCAGCAACGAACCAACCGTCAACGCGCCGACAATCGACACCTTCCACGTCGGAAACGGATTCTCCCTCAATTCCGTCCCAACCATCGTCATGTCCAGCGAAGTCCGTGTCTTCAAAACCACAAATACGAAATTGGCCATCAGCAGAATCAGCAAACCCACGCTGATTGCCGTCCCCAGACGAGTCCAGTATCCCTGCCCGGGCTTATAAAGGTGAAAGAACCCGCCCTTGCCGACCGACGCCACCGCCGGCTGCCTCGGCTCTGGCTGCCGATCCGGTTCTTCCGGCAGTTCTTCCGGCCGCTCATCGTCAGCCATCGGCTCGCTCCCTTCATCGCCTTTCGTCACCACTGCCATACATACATCCTGACGCGTCGCCGCATCCAATTCCCGTCACCTTGGCCGTTAACAACCAGCTCCGGCCTGCGACCTTCCAAACGCTTTCATCGCCTATCCACACGCCAGGAGAGAATCGAACTCCCAACCTGCCGCTTTGGAGACGGCTGCTCTACCAATTGAGCTACTGGCGTAAGTTGAGTGGATAGTCGACGGCCGGCATCGCCAGCCGTCAACTATCAACCCGGTTACTTCCTCTTGACTTTATGCATCTTGTGGCTGCGCTCCCGCGGACAATACTTCTTGATCTCAATCTTCTGAGGCCCGCCGGCGACCTTGATCTCCGTTCGGTAGTTCAAGTCGCTGCACGACGTGCACTGGAGCCAGACCATTTCTCGATTCTCTTTCGCCACGACAACCTCCAGCACTGAGTACTGAGGACTCAGCACTTAGCACTGCACTGTACCAACGCTCAGGCCAGAATCTTCGTCACCACGCCCGAACCGACCGTCCTGCCGCCCTCACGAACGGCAAAACGCAGCTGTTCTTCCATGGCAATCGGGGCCTGAAGCTCAACTTCAATCGTCACATTGTCACCGGGCATCACCATTTCCGCTCCACCCAGAAGCTTCATGCTTCCGGTCACATCCGTCGTCCGGAAATAGAACTGAGGCCGATAACCGGAGAAGAACGGGGTATGCCGGCCGCCTTCTTCCTTCGTCAAAACGTAGATCTCGCCCTGGAACTTGGTGTGCGGCGTGATGCTCTTTGGGGCCGCCAGAACCTGCCCGCGCTCGAGCTGGTCCTTGTCGATGCCGCGAAGCAGGACGCCCACGTTATCGCCCGCAATTCCCTGATCAAGAGTCTTCTGGAACTGCTCGATGCCGGTGGCGACGGTCGTGCGGGTCTCGCCGAGGCCGACGATCTCGAGCGGATCGCCGATCTTGACCTGGCCGCGTTCGATACGCCCCGTGCCGACCGTGCCACGACCCTTGATGCTGAAGACGTCTTCGACCGGCATCAGGAACGGCTTATCCACAAGACGCTGGGGAATCGGAACAAATTCGTCCAGAGCCTTCACCAGCGCATCAATGCACGCGCCGGCCTTGTCGTCCCCGGGGTTCTGCATGGAGGCCAGAGCGTTGCCACGAATGATTGGGGTATCGTCGCCCGGGAAGTTGTACTTGCTCAGCAATTCGCGGATTTCCAGTTCGACCAGATCCAGCAGCTCGGGATCGTCCACCAGGTCGATCTTGTTCAGGAAGACGACAATCTTCGGGACGCCCACCTGACGGGCCAGAAGAATGTGTTCGCGCGTCTGCGGCATCGGGCCATCCGCCGCGCTCACCACGAGGATGGCGCCATCCATCTGGGCGGCGCCGGTGATCATGTTCTTGATGTAGTCGGCGTGCCCGGGGCAGTCGACGTGGGCGTAGTGCCGGGTCTCCGACTCGTATTCGACGTGAGCCGCGGCAATGGTCACGGTCTTCGTCGCATCGCGTTCGGTACCACCCTTGGCGATCGACTTGTAGTCCTTGGCAACCACCGACGGGAACTTAAGAGCTGAGCGAGCGCTCATCGCCGCTGTCAGCGTGGTCTTGCCGTGGTCAATGTGGCCGATGGTGCCGACGTTGACGTGTGGCTTTTTACGTTCGAATACTGCTTTGGCCATGTCCGAAACCTCCGAACTATCACAAGTTCGTTCCGGGCAGCTGTCGATCTGCCCCAATCCAAATCGCCAAGCGAGCCAAATGCCCGCCCGCCATGTCCTCGACACTCGACATTAGGGACCAAACACCATGCTATGCAAATACCAGAATGATGAATGATGAATCATCTGTCCCGAGTCCATCATTCATCATTTCGCATTTGCACCGAGTGTTCGGTGCCAAATGTCGAATGCCGCCAGAGCTGGCACTGGGGATTGAACCCAGGACCTCGTCCTTACCAAGGACGCGCTCTACCACTGAGCTATGCCAGCGACAGCCTTCAACCAAGATCGTATCGGGAATCGCCGATTGTGTCGGCCCACCTGTTACGACCCGGAATTGCGATCGGCGTCAACTTCTGCGCCACGCACCGTCTGCCGCCCTTCCAAGGCACACCGGCCTGACACCAGCGCACCGGAAGCGTCGAAGGGCAAAAAGTATAAACCCCCTCCATGCAATGTCAAATGGGCAAGTGTGGAATTCGGATTCCCAGTCCCCCCCGTGCCTCGTCGCCAAACGCCAGTCGCCACACGGGCCGCCCAAACGTGCCGAAAGTCCCGCACTTGCGATTGCACCCCCGCATTGCTCCGCCGGATGCGGGCGGGTATCTGTATCGTCATGCACAACCCCCAACATGGTACGCCTTACGCCAAGGCCGGTCCCTCCGGCAACGGCCGTCGCAAGTCGGCCACCTGCTTGGCGCATCTCTTCAGGACTCTCTGCCTGCTAGCGTTGCTCAGCCCGGCAGCACAGGCGGATCCCGTTGAAATTACCGTCGATAAGGCCAGGCCCGCCGCCATCACCCACCTGCAACTCGGCATTACTCACGCCCAGCATACGGTCGACGCCGCAGCGCCCGAGGCGGCCGAGAAGGGCAAGAGACTCCTGGCCCAAGTTGCCGTCTACCACAATCAGCACATCATGGGGTGGGGTGCCGACAATCCCAATCCCGCCCCAGGAGTGTATGACTTCAGGTCGCTGGATGCGCGTCTCGCTCTGATTGAGTCCATGAACGGCATCCCGGTCCTGACGCTCTGTGGCGCCCCGGATTGGATGAAGGGAGGCCAGCCTAACCAGACTGACTGGTCCAAGATCGAGATCCCACCGCTTCCGGAGCACTATGCGGACTTCGCTGCCCTCGCCAAGACCATCGCCAAACGCTACCCGAAGGTCCGACACTACCAAGTCTGGAACGAGATGAAGGGCTTCTGGAACGTCAACACAAACAACTGGAATTACCAGGATTACACCCGCCTCTACAACCTCACCTACGACGCGCTCAAATCGGTCTCCAAGGAAATCAAAGTCGGCGGGCCATATCTGGTCATCGAGGGAACAGGATCGCGAAGATCCGGCGGTTGGTACTATGAATCGCCTATACGCAAACGGCAACATGAACTGATCGACTATTGGATGCAAAACATGCATGGAGCGGATTTTATCGTCGTCGACCGCTCGATTCCCGATCCCCACGACAAAAGCGATTATACCCCTGCCGAACTCATGGGCCTCACCGAGACATTCGGCGACACCATCCGAGAGCTTCGACGGAAAACCCTCCTGCCCGTGTGGTTCGCCGAGTACTATGGAGCCAAAGGGTCCCCGGAATTCACCGCCGCCCACTATGCCTCCATCTACCATCACATGATGCTTCAGGGCGCATTTGTTGCGCTGCTCTGGTCGCCCATGCAGAGCGATGTGGACCACGGGATCATCACCGACGCGCGAAAACCCGCAGGGCCCCAGATCCTGCCCCACTATGCCGTGTTCAAGATCTTCCGCGAGGAATTCCCCCCGGGCACGTTGTTGTACAATACAGAGTCATCCTCTCCCACGGTCGAGGCGGTGGCTTCCCTGAACCGAATGCTCTTGATCAACAAGAGCAATGCCCAGGTGGAAATCACCCTGCCACATTCGGCCCAGCCGCCTCTGAAACCCTACGAAGTGCGCCTCATTGAGCGCAATCCAGACGGACCCTGATGGATCGCCCTGTGCTATTTTCCGCCGGTGGCAACAATGGAGATGTTCCGATACGCAACGATTCCGTGATCGCCCTGCAGCAAAAGCGGGCCGGTGGCCTTCTCAGGGCCGATCTCTCCGCCTGTGCCGCCTTTCACCTCCACATTCTCGTGAATGGTCTTGCCATTCAGGACGACCTTGACGAACCTAGCGTTCTCGGTCTTCTTGCCGGCCGCGTCAAATCGAGGGGCTCGGAAAATCACGTCAAAGCTCTGCCATTCTCCCGGAGCCTTCGTCGCGTTCACCGACGGCACCTTCGCCGAGTATATCGCTCCGCAATCGCCCATGCCCAGCTGATTGTCCGGCTTGCCAAAGCTGTCCAGCACCTGCATCTCATATCGGCCCATGAGATACACGCCGGAGTTGCTGCCCTTGGGAACCATGAACTCGATGTGCAGTTCACAGTCGCCGAACTCCTTCTCGGTCATGATGTCCGAGCCGTGTTCAACGGGTATGCGAAACAGGACACCTCCCGCATCGCCCCCCTCCCCAGACCCAACGAGAAGTTTGGGATTATTGGCGTCCAGCTTAACGTCGGTAACCACCTTCCACGTGACGGCGGCGCCGGGATTTCGCAACTTCCAGCCGCTTAGATCCTTCCCGTTAAAAAGGACGGCCTTGCCGCCCTGCTCGCCGGCCGCCTGCACGGTAAAGGCCCCGGCAAGCATGGCAAGTCCAACTACCATCCTGGTCAGAGCCGGGTGGAGACGCTTTGTGATGTGGTGTTTCATGCCCATAGTGTACCACGACCGCCTTGTACGCGAAAAGACGCCGCGATCCGTATGAAGCTCCAGACGAGTCGCTCGTCGCCGTCGCACGCAGCCTCTGGCTCAAAATCGAGTCCGGCCCGCGAAAGCCCCCGTTCTTCCCCACGATTGGCTCTTTCGGGAACAGTTGGAGAAGACACCGGTTATCGGTAGGCTGGTACAGAACGGAAATGGTTGCTGGACTATGGAGGCATGGCAAATGAAGGATGCTGTAGCCCTGGTTTCCAACGCGAACTACTCGGGAACCGTGGAATTCGCGCATGCCTTGGAGGCGCGGCCGGAGATCAGTCATGTGCTGTTTGACTTCGATGGCACGCTCTCGCTCATCCGGCAGGGCTGGCCCGAGGTCATGGTCCCCATGATGGTGGAGATGCTCCCACGACAGGCAGGCGATACCGACGATGGCCTCCGGCGGATGGTGTTCGAGGACATCATGCGGCTCAACGGAAAACAGACAATCTACCAGATGATCCAACTCGCCGAGCGCGTCAAGGAGCGGGGCGGCCGGCCACGCGAACCGCTCTGGTACAAACACGAGTACTTGCGACGACTGGACCTGCGGATTCGCGATCGCCTCGACGGCCTGCGAAGCGGGAAAATCAGGCCGGACGAAATGCTCGTGCACGGCGCCAGGAATCTGCTCGAACATCTGGCCAAACTGGGGTTGTCCATGTATCTGGCAAGCGGAACCGACGAGCCGTTCGTCAAGGCGGAGGCGGATCTGCTGGATGTGACTCGCTATTTCGGCAACAGAATCTACGGCGCGCTGGACAACTACCAGAGTTTCTCAAAAAAGATCGTGATCGAACGCATCCTCAGCGAAAATAACATCGCCGGCCAGAGATTACTCGCGTTCGGCGACGGATACGTGGAGATCGAAAACACCAAAGGAGTCGGCGGGCTGGCCGTCGCGGTCGCCAGCGATGAGGCGAACAACGGTTCCGGAATGATGGATGCGTGGAAGCGGCAGCGCTTGCTCGGAGTGGGAGCGGACGTGGTGATCCCGGATTTCCGGGACGCCGCCAAGTTGGTCGATCGGATCCTGGGGAGGTCAAAATGAGTGAGAAATGGCCGGCAATTGACTTGAAACGACTACGGGTCTTGCCGCTCGAGCAGCGAAAGAGCCTCGCGACACTTGATGACATCTGGGTGGACCCGCACAGCGCCCCAACCTCTATCGCCGACGAACTGAGCCGCGTCGTCGATCAGACCGCGACAAAAATACGAGCGGCTAAGCGCGCCGGAGCCTCCGTCATGATGATCTACGGCGCGCATCTCGTGAAGAACGGCGCCGCGGGAATTGTGCGCAAGCTCATCGAGGGCGGATGGGTCACCCATCTGGCAACCAACGGCGCCGGAACCATTCATGATTGGGAATTCTCCTGGCTCGGAAGATCCACCGAAAGCGTCAAGGAAAATGTGGCAACCGGAACGTTCGGAACATGGGACCAGACGGGCCGAAACATCGCCATCGCCCTCCTGGCTGCCGGAATTGCTGCCGAAGGGTATGGGCGGGGACTCGGAAGATTCATTCAAGAGGACGGCGTGACCTTGCCCCACGCGGATGAGCTGGAGCAACAGGTGCGGCAAGAACCCGGCCATGCGCTCACCCCGGCAAGAGCCGAATTGCTGCTGGCCATGCGGGAACAGAATCTGCAGGGAGGCCGATTCGAAATGGTCCACCGCTGGAAGCATGCTTCGATCCTGGCGGCAGCATTCACGCACGGCGTCGGAATGACGGTCCATCCCGGAATCGGGTATGACATCATCACCTGTCATCCGATGTACAACGGGGCCGCCGTCGGCCGGGCCGCGCAAAGGGACTTCGAGTTGTTTGGCGGAGCCGTCAACGCACTGGACGGCGGCGTGGTGATGTCCGTGGGAACGGCAATCATGGGGCCCCAGGTCTTCGAGAAAAGCCTCAGCTGCGTCAACAACCTGCGCCTTGCCGCAGGACGCCGCATCGTCACAGGGCATTCCATTTACGTGGTCGATCTCCAGCAGGGCGGCGGATGGGACTGGACCCGGGGCGAGCCCCCTAAAGATAATCCCGCCTATTACCTGCGGTTCTGCAAGAGCTACAGCCGGATGGGAGCACCAATGCAGTATGTGCAGTGCGACAACGTGGCCTTCGTCCATCACCTCCTGCACCGACTGAGCGCATCATGAGCCCAGAGAGACTTGCACAGATCACAGAATCGTATGCGAAACTGCGTCTGGCGGTAGTCGGGGACTTCTGCCTCGATAGATATCTGGAAATTGACCCCCATCGGATCGAGACCTCCATCGAAACCGGGCTGGGCGTGTACAACGTCGTCAACGTCCGCGCACAGGCTGGCGCGGCGGGCACCGTGCTCAATAATCTCGTGGCTCTGGGAGTGGGAGAGATCTGGCCCATCGGGTTCGCCGGGGAAGATGGAGAAGGATACGAACTGGTCAGGGAACTGGGGCGATTGAACGGCGTCAGGCTCGACCGCTTTCTGAAGACGCCCCTCCGGCGCACGTTCACCTACTGCAAACCCTTGGTCATGGAAAGAAGCGGGCCGCGAGAGTTAAACCGCCTGGACAGCAAAAACTGGACACCAACCCCCGCGACGCTCGAAGCGGAAATCTGCCGGGCAGTGCGCGAGTTGGCTGGAACGGTCGATGCCATGATCATCATGGACCAGGTGGATTGCCCACAGACCGGCGCCGTGACAAACGCGGTGCTGAAGGAAGTCGAAACGCTGACCCAAAATCGGCCAGGGCTGCTCGTGCTGGCGGACAGCCGCCGGGGATTGGCCGGGTATCCCGCGGTCGGGATGAAGATGAATCGCGCTGAACTGGGAATGCTGCTGGCGAAGCCGCCACCAGAAGAAATCATCGATGTGAAACTCGCGGCGTCGGAACTGGCCCAACGCACCGGAAAGTGCGTTTTTGTGACCTTGGCCGAACGCGGACTCGTGGGCGCTCAGGCCAATGGCCCCGCGCAACATCTACCGGCCCTGCCGGTGCGGGGACCCATCGATATCGTCGGCGCTGGTGACGCGGTGTCGGCCAATCTGACGGCGGCGCTGGCGTCGGGCAGTTCGCTTCGCGAGGCAATCGAGTTGGCCAACGCAGCCGCGTCCGTCGTCATCCACCAGCTCGGCACCACCGGAACCGCCACCGTCCCCCAAATCCGGGCCACCCTTGCCGCAAACCCTCAGCGATGACCCCCGATCATGTCTCCAAACGCCCCCAGCAACTCATACTTCTTCTCCCACGGCGTATACATGAAACCGCGCACATTCCGCGTCCGCTTGGCCAAGTTCACCCAACCTTGCACATCGCTCAGATCGTCCGCGTCATAATAACACGCTGCCAGCGTCTGGAATCCCTGCTCCGAAAAGAACCCCAGGTTCTTCTCCCGTGGCTCCCGCCCCCAGACCGCTATCACCAGATCCTTGGGCACGTGGTTCCAGGAGCCCGTGAAATCCCCCCTCACCAGGTAATAGTCGGCGCGGGCATTGTGGTGAGGATCCAACATGTCCGACCAGATGTAGATCTGCACCCCCGGCATATGCTTGCGCAGAATCTGCACCTGTCTCGTGATGCACTGCCCCAAAAGCTCCGCCATGTTCTTCCCCCGACAGGCCACGCATGTCCCCCCCATCCGCACCTCGTCCATGCTCAGCAGCACACGCTTGGGCCGCAGACGCTCGGCCAGGAGTCTGGCTTCGTGATCGTAAATCTCATAGAGCTCCGGTTCGGCCATGCAAATGGTGATCTGACTGTCGTACAGCAACTGCGAGTGATACCAGCTCACGCGGAGCTTCTGGCCATCACGAATGGAGCCGCCAGGCAGAATCCTCAGCGCCGGGGCCTCATGTTCAACCCGGTATGGACTGTAGTTCGGATCCACCAGCGGCGCGTAGTCCTGGTTCTCGGCATAGGTCACCGCCCCGTCCTCGCTGCGAACGATGACAGGCGTGCCCGGCCGTCGCAAAACGTTCAGCGGACCGACTTCCTCAATCGACCAGTCGTCCAGCCAGAACTTGCCCGACTTGGCGCCCCAGACACCGGCATAGAGGTTCAGTTCCTTGAGATCGAGGCTGTTGACGATCATCGTGAGCTTCCGCCAGTCCGTCGTCGCCGGCAGGTTGAAATTCCGCGGCGCAATCTCCCGGTCGTTGGCCAGCGACAAAATCTGAAACGACTGCGCCGGCTCGAGGTTCTCCGTCTTCACCCACAGACTCACGCGATAACAGCGGTTCGGAACCAGCCGAACCTGTTGCATCACCCGCCCGTGCCCGTGCGGGTTGGCGGTGAAATTCTCCATGCGCAGCGATGACCGGCCGCTGTGCTTGACCTGACCATCAACGAAGCTGACTACCCCTGGCTGATCGTGAAAGTTGAAGGAGGCGAGCTTGTTCCCCGTGGCCTCCTCGAAACCGCCATTGGCCAGGCGCGCGGTCACGTCAGGCACGATTCGCGCCTCCCTGCCCGAAACCAGAAACGGCGCATTCTCCACCGGCAGACCCTCCGCCAAGTGCCGATTGTGCGACAACGCCCCACCGCCGTAGCCCACCGAGAACACCGACGGAATCAGCTCGATCCGGCGACTATCGCACGCGCGCCGAACTTCCTCCAGACGCCGAAAGTAATCAGGCGACTTCTTGCACAGCGCATCCAGATCAAACGAAACCACCGCGCCGTTGATCCCGTGTCCCGCCGCCGTGTCCAGAACCTTGGCAATCGCGGAAACGTCCGCATCATTGCTCAGGTCCCACCCGAAGATCCAGACGAAGCGATCTTGGTAAGCCCCAGCCTGCGCCAGCTGGGATAAGGCGAAAACGACCAGTACGAGAATTCCGACGTTTCTCATTGCACCTCCCGTGGGAATGGCAATTCTCACCCTCCGGCTAAGGATGTCAAAGGATGCGACGGAGATATTCAAACTGCGAGCGCCAGACGCGAGCCCCAACACCGGCACACGGGTATGCCAGCATTCTCTCTCGCCGCGTCACGCCGCTACCGGCTTGGCCGGCGACCCCGGGGCCTGCGCAGGCGCCGCTTCGGCGGCCCATAGTGCAATGTCTATCGCAAAACGCCCAACCCCCGTGTCAAAAGGAATCACCACGATCGGAGAGGCCTTCGGAAAGACAACCTTCGCCGTGGGAACCAGCGACGGGACCGACATCGATACCAGCCCCCCCGGAAACTCCTTCTTCGCGCTGCCGGCGATCATGCTGGCAATCTCCGCAAGCGCGTCCAGGCATTCGTTGTTGAGTTCACTATGCTGAGAGCCGGCCAATCCCGAACTGAGGGCAAGCGCAACCGATTCCGACAGCGAAAGAGCTACTTGACCCGTGACCGCGCCGCTCAGCTTGATCACCGCCGATACGCGGTAGCATCTGTTGGGCTGGTCTTTCGGCCTGCGAACATAAGGCCGCCCGATCGAAACAGGAACATGGACCATGGTGTCGATGACACTACGGACAGCCAGAATGAAGGGGTTGATGAACGCAACCTTCATGCCGCAACCTCGGATGCGGTGCGATTGAGCAGACGCCGAACCGCCTGGGCCGCATCGCTGATCAGCGGGCGACTTTCAAGCGGCGTCACCGAATGCCCGCCCACGCTCCGGAGCACGATGCGCCGCTGGTGACCCTGCTCCTGCAACATGATGCAGAGCGGACCGCGCAGCGGCGTGGAGATGGTGGCCTCCAACAGCGGAAAGCGAATGATCGCGCCCGGATAAACCGTCCCCGTCACCTCAATCTTCGCCTTGCTGTGTTCCTGAATGTGGGAGTACGCCGAACGGATAGCCTGCAACCGAGCGTTGTTCCGCTCCTCCAGTTCGCTTGCCTGGAAAAGCAGTTCCGTGGCTTTCTCCTTCTGCGCCGCGTTCAGCTGCTTCTGGTTCGCCATGAGCGGCTCAACCAGTTGCCGCGTCTTCTCGATCTGAGCCTGCGTCTTGTCGATGTCCGAAATCTGGGCCGCCGCTTCTTCAACGAACACCCTGTCGCCGGCCACTTCGACAATCGTCCGGGCCCCCAAGGCCCCCCCGAGATTCTGGCACCGGATGCCCGCCGTACCGCAGACCTCCCCGGACAGGATCGTCCCTTCTTCCAGGATCACCGTCCCTCTGCAACGCACCTGACACCCGACAATCTCCGTCTCGACGATCGTGTCCCCGACAACATCAAGATGCGCGCCCGTGGCAAATCGCGCGTAGAGATTCCCTCCTACAACACAACGGCCTTTCTCCTTGCCCGCAATGCCCCCTCCGACAATCAAGTCGCCGGCACACTTGATCTGCGGCGCGTCGACGGCGTTGGCCACGATAATGCTCGCGGCACTCTGCAGCTTCGCCAGATCAACCAGACCTCCGCGAACGATAATGTGCGACGGGGCATCGATCGAGCTGGTGCTCGTCACCGCATCCGCGGGAACAACTGTGGCCGGTTCGATCCAGAGCCGATTCTGGTTCAGCATGGGAATTCCGGCCACCGTCGCGACAATCGAAACACCGTCGGCGGCTAG
The DNA here is from genome assembly GCA_964451955.1 of uncultured Tepidisphaeraceae bacterium. Taxonomy (GTDB): domain Bacteria; phylum Planctomycetota; class Phycisphaerae; order Tepidisphaerales; family Tepidisphaeraceae; genus JAPLNB01. The sequence goes on along the minus strand of CAYVKG010000026.1, from coordinate 19,455 downwards.
TTCGACATTCGGACCCAGCTCCGAAACCTCGGGCATCGTGTCGTCAACCGCGTACAGCGTGCCGACCGTCTCACCCGGCAACGCCCCCAGGGAATTGCATTCCTCCGGCACACCAGGAATCTGCGGCGCCTCCCGCCGCGCAAGCCGGATCTTCCCAGACACCTGACGCACCGCGGGAGGAGCATTCGCCCGAATCTGCTCAAGCTGACCGACCATGATGAGCCGTCCTTCATCTGGAACAGCGTCACGCCGCAGCCTTCAACTTGGCCAACGTGGTCGTAACGCGTTCGATAAGCACTTCCGGCGTGAACGGCTTGATCACGTAGTTGTTCACACCGGCCTTGATGGCCTCAATGACACGCGCCTTCTCGGCTTCCGTCGTGCACATGATCAGCGGAGTGGCCTTGTCCTTCTCCCGAATGCGCTGAACCAGCGTATGCCCATCCATGTTGGGCATGTTCCAGTCGATCAGGATCAGGTTGAACGCCTCCGTCGCGGAGGTGAATACCTTGAGCGCCTCCACCCCGTCGCCCGCCTCCGAAAACTGCACATCGCCCAGACCGTTCAGAATCTTCTTCTGAATATTCCGCATCGTGCACGAATCATCAACAAGCAGGATTCTCATTGGGCACCTCCTTGATTGGCAGCGGCAGGTTTGAGTTGTTTGATGCTCACTTCCACGGCGAAATTGCCAACCGGTGTCTCGCAGGGAATCACGATGCACGGAACATCGGTCAACCGCGCCAGCACATGCCCCGTGCCAATCACAACGCTCGGAACCGTGATGCTCGCCATGTTGCCCAGATGCTTCTTGGCCCCGCCGGCGATCATGTTCGCCAGTTCGCCTACCGCGTCGGGAAAGTCGGGCATGTCCGCTTTGATCGGCGCGCCTGCAAACGCGCTGGCCAGGCTCTCCGCCGCCTGCTTCTGAAAACTCACCACCACCGAACCCACCACGTCTCCGGAAAACCCGATGATGCTCGACACATCATAGGTCGGAGCCGGCTGCGCCTTGAGATGCGGACGGAGCACCGTCGTCTGTACGCCCACCATCGTGGCGAAGACGCTTCGCACCGAGTCCACAAAAGGAACGATGAGCTTGGGGTTGATTGATGCCGATGCTGACTGAGTCGCTGTGTCCATGGAAGCTCCAAAAAACAAAAGTCCAGTCACGATTGCCTCTTCTGAGCAATTGACTGCGCAAATGACAATAGAGTCTCCGCCACCTGGTCGAGCGGGACAACCTTCTCGGCGGCGTCGCGCTTGATCGCCTCCTGCGGCATGCCGAAAACAACGCACGACGCCTCGTCCTGAGCGATCGTGTGAGCGCCGGCCTTCCGCATGTTCAGAAGCCCTTGCGCTCCGTCCGCGCCCATCCCCGTCAGGATCGCGCCGACCGAATTCGGTCCGGCGTTCCGGGCAACCGAATCAAACAGAACCTCGACGCTCGGCTTCTGGTGAAATACCTCCGGCCCATCCTTGAGTGACACCGCATAACGCGCGCCCGAGCGAGTCAGAACCATGTGCCTTCCGCCGGGCGCAATGAGCACGTGGCCCGGAATCACCGCGTCCCCGTCCACCGCTTCGTGAACCCGGACCTGGCAGATGCTGTCCAGCCGGCGGGCAAACGATGCCGTGAAATTCGCGGGCATATGTTGAACGACCACCGTCCCGGGAGCATTCGGCGGAAACGCCGTCAATACCGTCGTCAGCGCCTGCACGCCACCCGTCGACGCGCCAATCGCCAGTATCTGATCGGTCGTGTGCAGGTGCGCGCTGGCGGCCGATCGCGCCACCGTCTTCTGCGCTCGCGAACGCGACGCCGTCTTGATGCTCTGAACCAACAACGGCCCGAGATCGCCGACCGTGTACGCCGACCCCGGCTTCCCGATCACATCCACGGCGCCCGCAGCCAGCGCCTCCAACGCCGTCTCCGTCCCTTTCGCCGTCAGCGAACTCAAAACGATCACCGGCAACGGATAATGCTCCATCAGTTTCCGCAGAAACGTCAGACCATCCATCCGAGGCATTTCGACGTCCAGCGTGATCACATCCGGCCTCAGCTCGACGATCTTGTCGCGGGCAATATATGGATCCGGCGCGGTCCCGACCACGCAAATTCCATTGTCGCGGCCAAGCTCGCGAGTCAGCAGCTGCCGCACCACGGCCGAATCATCCACGATCAGCACTCGAATGGGCCGCGCCGACGTATACGGGTTCTTTTCGGTGGTTGCCAACATCTACACCAGCTCCTTGATACGAACGGCCAGCGTCAGACCATCGGCGCTCAGGGGCACGAAATCCCCCTCGGCAAGCCGTTTGTTCCACTGCTCCGCATCGATCGTAGTCACTCGCGGAATGCCGACGGCAAACGTCTGTCCGGCCAGCGTCGCATTGTCGTGCAGCATCGCCCCACAGACGATGTTCAGCAGCTCACGCAACGCATCCTGCGCGTTGGCAATCGCCTGCGGATCGCTCGGTTCGGTGGCAAGCATGTTGCTCGCCATGATCGCGCCCACCCCCGGATCGGTGAGCAGCTCCAGCCTGCCCCACCACGGTCCGCTGAAATCCAGACTCGCATACAGCGGCTCGGCCGGCACCGCCGGTTCCTCCGCAGGCAAAACCGACAGAAAGGCCATCCGCTCCAGCGCCTCGCTGAGCTTCTCAATCACTTGCTCAATGCTGATTTCAGACATGTGCGCCTCCCAGGACCTGGTTGATGATGTCGCGAATGGCTTCCGGCGTGAACGGCTTCCGCAGGCATCCCCGAACCCCCACCTGTTCGTGAGCGAATTTCTCGGCGTTCGGCTCCGCCGAGATCACCACCACCGGAACCCCGCTCAGCACTGGATCCGCCTGAATGTGGCGAGTCATTTCCATCCCCCCCATCCCCGGCATGTTCAGATCCGCAAGAACAAGGTCATAGCCCCCCTCTGTCAACATCTGAAGGGCTTGCTGACCGTCCCCGGCTTCACTTACCTTCGCCGTCGGTATCTGCGCAAGCTGAATGGAACGCTTGATGATCGCCCGAGTCGTGGCCGAATCATCGACGATGAGAATTGTGTATCCCATATCTTCATCCACCTATAAGCTGACCGTCTTGCCAGTGGCCTTTATCTGCAGCGTCCCGTCGGCAACGTTCAGGTACATCGTTCTGGGAGATGTGCCACCGACATCTTCCTTCTCAATCAGCAGACCTTGCTGCCAGAGAACCTTGCGGATGGCCGCATGATTCCGCCGGCCAATGTTGAAGAGATTGTTGTCCCCGAGCATCTGCGCCGCTCCCACCAGATTCACCTTCAGCCGACGCTTGTCCGCGCCGAGCTTCTGCACCTCCGCCAACAAATACGCCAGCCCCGTGTCGGCAAACATCAACGGATTCTCCTTCGCCCGCTGAGCATCGAGCGTGGACGTGGGCAACTGGAAATGCAGCAGCCCACCAACCACTGCAACCCGATCGTACACCGCGACCCCCACGCACGAACCCAGCGAATAGGTCACCAGCACATCCGCCGGATCGGCCGTCACGCGAGCATCTGAAACGCCAACAACAATGTTCACGGGCACACCTCTTTGCTCGACCATCACTGCTTGGCATAGATGGTCGGCTGAACATAGCGGAACTTGTGTGCGACGCCGGTCAATGACTCCGAATGCCCCGTAAATAACAGCCCCTTCTCCTCCAACGAATCCCAAAAACGATTCACGAGCTTCTCCTGCGTGGGCTTGTCGAAGTAGATCATGACGTTTCTGCAGAAAATGAAGTCAAATCGGCCGTCAAACGGCCAGGGTTCCATCAGGTTCAGATACGCGAACCGAATCACTTTGCGGACCTCCGGACTCATCTGATAAACCACATTCCCATTCACCTCGATCCGACGCATGTACTTCACGCGACGATCGGGCGGCACCGTCTCAACACGCGACTTGTCGTATTGCCCCTGCTCCGCCGTGCGAAGCACCTTCGTGGAGATGTCCGTCGCGAGAACCCGAATGTCCCACGAACGCCCTTCGTCCGTCGCGCCAAGAAGCTCCATCGCCAGCGAATACGGCTCCTGCCCCGTGCTGCATCCCGCACTCCACCCTCGGATGCGCTTCACCCCGGCTTTCCGCTTGCGCTCCAGCAACTCCGGCAAAAACGACTCCACCAAATACTGAAAATGCCCGTTCTCCCGGAAAAAGCTGGTCAGGTTCGTGCTCAAACAGTCGATCAGTTGCGTGAACTCCTCCCCCTCCGGCTGCGCCAGAACGGCATCAAGATAGTCCGTGGCACTCTCGTAACCCGTCAGCCGCAACCTCTTCGCGATCCGCGCGCGAACCAGCTCCCGTTTCCCATCGTGCAGGTTGATCCCGCAATGCCGATATACGATTTCGCTGATTCGGCGAAAATCGCGCTCCGATAGGATGTCTTCCGTCTTCAGCAACATGACTCAACCTCATCCTCCGTATCACGCGGCAACGGCCGACCCGTTCACCGCCAGATCCAGAAGCCCCGGAACGTCCAAAATCATGCTGACGCTGCCATCCCCAAGAATGGCCCCGCCGCTCACTCCGCTCACCTTCCCAATCATCTCACCAAGCGACTTGATCACGACTTGCTGCTGGCCTAGTAGTTCATCAATCAGCAGGCAGCATCGGCGCTCATTGCTCTGCACAATGACCACCAACGCCTTCGTCGGATCTTCGATCGCGCCCTCAACCTCGAACAGTCGGTGCAGCCGGAACAACGGCAACAACGATCCCCGAACCAGGCACATCTCGCCTTTGTCCTGCACCGTTGAGATCTGGCTCCCCATCGGACGAAGACTCTGCTCGACACTCGTAATCGGCAACAGGTAACGCTGCGATCCCACTTTCAGAACCAACGCGTCGATGACCGCCAGCGTCAGAGGCAGCCGGATCGTGAATGCCGAGCCTTGACCGGGAACGGATTCAATCTCGATCTGACCTCGCAACGCCTCAATGTTCCGCTTCACAACGTCCATGCCCACGCCGCGACCGGAAATGTCCGTGACCTTGTCGGCTGTGGACAAACCCGGGTGGAAGATCAGCTGGAATATCTCCTGCTGCGTCAGTTCCTGGCCGGGCTTGATCAGTCCGGCGTCCGTGGCTTTCTTCAGGATCTTCTCGGTGTTCAGCCCACGCCCGTCATCGCGAATCTGAATGACTACGTTCCCCGATTGATGCCATGCCTTGAGCTGCACGTGCCCTGTGGGATCCTTGCCGGCCTTCTGCCGGTCCTCCGGGGACTCAATGCCATGATCCACCGCGTTTCGCACCATGTGCACCAGCGGATCCCCAATCGCTTCCACTACGTTTCGGTCAAGTTCCGTCTCGGCCCCCGTCGTCGAAAACTCGATCTGCTTCATCGCCTTGCGGCCCAGGTCACGCACCAGCCGGGCCATCTTCTGAAACACGCCATGCACCGGAACCATGCGCATCGACATCGAGAGTTCCTGCAGCGATCGGCAGATCTTCCCGAGCTGCGACACGTTCCGCCCCAGACGCTGATCCGATGTGACCGAACTGGCTACACCCTGCCGAACCATGAGCTCCGCAATCACAAGCTCCCCAACCATGTTGATGAGACTGTCCAGCCGATCGGTCGCAACTTTGACGGTGGTCTCCGTCGTCCTCACCGACCCCGTTGTGCTCTTCGTGTCCGTCGCCCCTGCCGATGTGGCGGGCGCCTTGCCGTCAGAAGCCGCCGCCGATGACGCCACAGCCGTTGTTCCCCCTGATCCGGCGCCTCCCGAGTGATCCCCAGACACGTACGCGCGCAACCGCTGCAGGAGGTCCGGCAGACCCGGCTGCAACACCATCGGCCGTTGCTGCTGAACCGCCTGCTCAAGATCCGCGATCATCACCTTCGTCTGATCGATCGCCTCCAGCACCAGGTCCGTCGCAACTCCAGTCAGCTTCAGTTCCCCCCGGCGACCCAGATCCAGAAGGTTCTCCGCAGCGTGAGCCAGCGATCCGATCTGCTTCAAATTCAAAAAGCCCGCAACCCCCTTGATCGTGTGAAAACTCCGGAATGTCGCACTGATCGCCTCGGCGTCATCCGGCTGCTCTTCCAGCTTCAGCAACTGCGCTTCAGCCGATTCAATGTGCCCACGCGCCTCCGTAATGAACTCCAACACAATCGGCGCGTCCTCGGCACTGATCGCCCCCTCGGCCGGCGGCTCCTGCACGCTCGCAACCGGAGCCGGCGACGACGACGTCGCCGCCTCTCGCGATGCCGTCTGCAATGGCCTGGCCTCCGCAGCCGCGCCCCCGTCCGCATCTCCCGCGCCACCGATGAACTGCTGCAGACTATTCACAATCCTGATGACTTCCGCCACCCCGGCTTCCGTGTCCGCCAGGTCGCGCAGAATGATCCGCTCGACCAGTTGCTCCGCTGACCCCGCAAGGTTGCTCAATTCGGCGGCCCTCTCCACAGACGATTCGGATGACTGCAACTCCTGCGAAAAGTCGTGCAGCTTCGTGTGCAGCATCGCCAACGCCGGCAGATCATTCGCATCGACCTGCACGGCGGCAGCTGTCAGCAATTCGATTGTTTCGGCTAGGTTGATCATAGATCGTGCTCTTTCTGGCTACTGAGCATCCGCCACGGCAACCGCCTCCGGCGGTAACTGCGGCAAGTTCCTACACGCGACGGGCCGCCTGCACGCACATGAACGCCGCTCCGTTCGAGCTTCCAGAACCCGCAGAATCTCCGCTCGAACGCTCGATCTCCGCGCGCCGGATTCCGGCGGCCGTACTGGACATCGGCGTTTTGCCGGGCCTGCATAACTCCACCAAGACACGCCTCCACAGTTATTAATCGAGTGGCGAAAACCCCCTTCCGTCTGCCCAGCCCACCAAACGCGACGGCGCCCCGCACGCCCGCTCTCCCTCCGCAGATAGCCACGGAAATGCCACGCTTCGCTGTCGCCACACAACCACCCCCAAACGAACGAACCCACGGCAACGCCGTGGGTCCCGCCTGTTTCTCATGAGGAAATCCGCACGCTACACGCTCCGCTCTCGCGGCGCGCTCAAACACGCGACCCCCAAGCTTGACAGCTCGGCAAGCTCAGTTCTCCGGCCGCGCCACCGCGGCCAGCGATTGGCTGTCCAGAACCCGATCGATGTCGAGCAGTATCTTCACGCTCTCACCGATCTTGCCCATCCCGACGATGAAGTCCGTGTCGACTGCGGTGCCGAACGACGGCGCGTCTTCAATGCACTCGGCCGCAATGTCCAAAACCTCGCTCACACGGTCCACAATGATCCCCGTGCTCAGCTTCCGATCACCGTGACGAATCTCAACCACAATGATGCACGTCTGCTCCGTCTTCTGCGCAGCAGGCATCTCGAACTTCGCGCGCAGATCAACCACGGCAATCACCTGCCCACGCAGGTTGATCACGCCCTTTACGTAGGACGGCGTCCGCGGCACCGCCGTAATGTCCATGTACCCGATGATTTCCCGGACCTTCAGGATCTCCAGGCCGTACTCTTCCTTGCCCAACGCAAAGGTCAGGTACTTGCCCGCAGTCCCCGTTGATCGTCCCGTGCTTGTCTGGGCAGTTGCAGTGCTCATGCGTTCCTCGCTATCTTCTGGCCTTGTCGATGCTCCCGCCCTCGCGCAATCGCGCCCGAGTGACGGTATCCTGCATTCACAGCAGTGCATCTCCAGCAACTCCATCGGCCGCTTCCTGGGCCAACCTTACTCCAACAGGAGAAATATGACGGGTTTTCCTTCGTTGCCGAGAACCCCCACTGCTCCCCCTCAACTCGCTCAGACCCTGCCGCGGCATCGCGTCTGCTGATCCCGCGATTCCACCACCGCCTGAAGAAAGGCCCGTACGTTGCCCGCCCTATCCCGCGCCCGTCCACGAACCAGCGCCTTGACCGATCCGTTGCCCAGCATTCCAGCAAACCCTCCTGGTACCTCTCTTCTGCCAGTCCGCGACTCACGCCAGCCGACCCATTTCATGCCAGCAGACCCGGCCACGCGGATCGCCATGTCCGCGCACCCAACGCCTCCCAATGACCTTCGCGCAAGACACAACTCGCTCTTTTCTTATCCTCAGCCAGTTATCCCCAATGTGATCTTCGCCCGCGGCGGTTATTGGCGCCGCCCCGCCCGGGTCCCCACGTTCAAACTCAGCAAGCCCCCCCATCAAGAGCCGCCACCCCCGCGTCGCCCAACGCAGCTCGCACCCGCCGCCCAAATACGCAACGCCCGATAAGCCCCATCCCCCATGCCCAAACGCCTACATCACCGGCTCAGTCGAGAATAGCTCCGCGAGAATCCGCTCCTCCTTGGTCTGCTTGCTGCTTCGGCTGATAACAATCGCGTCTCCGGACAAAACCGTGGGCCACTCCCCAGCCAATGGCGCGCCCTGACCAATGAACGCCGAGTCTATCATAAAGTAGTCATCCGCATTCACCAGACCGTCGTAATTGAAGTCGCCGTTCGCGTAGCCCCCGGACTGCGTCACGTAGCCGCTGTCAATCAGGAAGTAATCGTCGGCGTTGATCAGCCCATCCAGGTTTCCATCGCCGGTCCATGTGCACTTGACCAGCACATCCGTCGCACTCACTGCCGTCCCGTAAAACGTCGTCAGCATCGCCACGCCTCCCCCGATGTCGTTCGAAACCACCGCAATCCCTTTGAACGATCCATCCCCCGCTAACGAACTCACCACCCTCCCGTCCCCAACCATCCCCGCAACCTCCGCCGCCGACATCCCCCGGACAATCAAACCGTTGTCATGAATATCCAACAAACCATCGTCGGCAATCAGCAATTGACCCGCGCTCACCGCCCGCCCGCCCGACATCGCAATCTGCACGGAACCCTCCCCGCTGATTGACAGACTCTCCAGTACCTCCGACGCGACAAGACTCACCTCCGCCGTCCCTCGCACCTCCAAATCCTCCACACTCCACGACCCGCCAAGTTCCCCGCCCAACATTCGCGACCCGCCGTCCAGAATCAGTCTGTCTCGGCCAGCCCCAAGGTTGATCACCGGCGCCAGCGGCAGAACCCCGGCAATATGCAACACGTCGTCGCCATCCCCAACGCTCAACGTCAGACCCGTCAACATGTCCACCGGCATCGTGTACGCCGGCAACGCCCCCGGCGGAACCGTCCCGAATATCTCCAGATTCTCCCCATTCACACGAATGTAATACTGATCGGCGTTCGGCGTGCCGGCCAGATTCGTCGACGTCACCCGGAACGTCTCTATCGCGTCCGCCGCCAACGCCCTCCCAGTCCCGGACCCAACAATCCCCGATCCGTTGGCCAACAGTTGCAGCGCATAATCGCCCGCAATGCTCGTCACCCCCCCCAGATTCCCCAACGTCCACGTCTTGCCATCAGCACTGCTCAGCGTCTGCAGCCCCGTCAGCAGATTCCCCGACGTCCCCCGCGTCAGTCGCAGATCCGAAACGTTGAACCCCGTCACCGCCTCCGGAAACGTGATTGTGATGGCATTGATCGCCTCGCCACTCGGGTCCGGCTGCACATCCACTATCTCACCCATCAACCCCAAATTCGTCTGCGTGACATACAACTCCATCGTGAACACCACGTCGCTGCTCGTCGCGTTGCATTGCTTGAGCATCACAGCAATGACGTTGTCGCCCTGCCTCAGCCACGCCGGATCAACCGGATCCGTCTCCGCCCATGTGGCGTTGTCAACAATCTGATACTCAACGTACGCGCCATACGTCGGCGCAGGATCCTTGTGCACGCCCCAGTACACCGCATACTCCGCGTTCCCGTTGAAATACGCCACCATGCCATCATCCACGACCACCCGCATCCGCGCACCCGACATTAACGCCGGGTCCACGTCCAACGTGAAGTGCTTCCGGAAATAGTACGTCGGCGTGCGACTGCCGCTCGGCCCCAGGTTCAGTAGCGTGGTCTTGGGCACCGGCAACGCCGCGTTCTCGTTATAAAATGGCGCCGCATTCTCGCTCCACCCCGCCACCGTGTCGTTGTACGTCGTCGCAATCCAAACCGTCCCTAAATCCGTGCGAGACTCGTTGTAACGCCACACGTCCGAAAGCGAAATGACCTTCGTCTCCGTTACCGTCGGCGTCGATGCGCTGAACGTGTTCGAATACGGCGACGCGCTCGCCCCGTTGTACGCCGCAATCCGATATACATAGAACCTGCCCGACGTCAGCCCCATGTCGTCAAAACTCGTCGCGTTTGCCGCCACCAATCCAACCTGCTTGAACGTCTGCCCGTCGTCCGATCGCTCAATCCTGAACCCGTCCTCCGATGTCGAATTGTCAATCCAGTTCAGGCGAATGCTCGTCGCCGACAACGCCGCCGCCGTCAGCATCCCCGGCGCCTGCGGCGCAACAAACGCCGCGCCAGGCGTCCCGCCAAACGGACCCGCAACCCAGTTCCCCCCATCGTTCCCGTAATCCGCGGGGTTGCGCCTCGACAACGACGAGCCCTTCCCGTCCGCGGCCGCCGGCCACGGAGCCTTGTCGCTGTAATGCACCATGTCCACCGTCACGTATGGAACCGCCGTACCCTGCGGAATCCCGGGACGAACCAGCTTCACGTTGTCGCCGCCGTTGTTCAGCGGGTCCGTAGGATCCCCGGCATCGGTGTACGGCCCGAATATCGGCACCGACCCCGGTATCCCATACTTCGACCGAAATGCCTCCGGATCGATCCCCACGACCAGCCCAAATCCAAACCCCGACAACTTCGCCCCAGACGGAAATGTGTATTCCACCGCGTCCGTCAGCTTCCAACTGTTCTCCGGCCGCAGCGTGTCGTACAAAGCCAGCTCGGACCCCGTCAGATTCTGCAGCTCGATGAACTCGTCTCCCGTAATCGGATGATACATGATCTCCGAGATCACCACCGGACCGACCGCGGGCGCGGCGTTCGCCATGCCGTACGTCGGCGCGCTCATCGCCGTAATGTCCTTCCCGCCCGTGCTCTTCACGTATCGCCCAAACGTGATCTCCCCCGCTGCCGCGCCAAAATCAATCGAATCCCGGTACCCCCCCAAACCACCCTCCCCGTCCCCGCTCGACAAGATCACTTCGTCTCCCATCGAGCTCAGCGCAAACGCCTCGCGCGTTCCGGATGCCGCCAAATTCCCGAACTCCCCTTTCTCCGTGAAAACCACGAATCCGTATCGGTCAATCACCGTACCATCTGGTATGCGATACTTCGTCAGATCGGTCGGATCGTCGCTCAGATACCACCCGCCGATCGAAATCGGCTCGTTCGTCGTGTTGTACAACTCAATCCAATCCCCATTCACCCCCGCCGTGTTCGTCATCACCTCGTTGATCACCACCGCATCCGGGTTGATCCCAGGATCCGCCACCCCCGGCCCGCCATACAGCCGGTTCCCCGCACGCCAGTTCGCCTTCAAACCATACTCCGCCGCCCCCGCCGCCGGATTGATCGCCACCAGCGAATACCCCTTGCCCTTCGTCACGGCATACCAGTCCTTATACTCAAAGTCCAACAGCACGCCGCCAGGCCCCATCAGCTTGATCCGCTCCCCGTTGTTGTCCAGAGACTTTCCGTAATACCCCAGCACCGTCACCCCCGGATATCGCTCCGCAAACGCCGCCCCGTTCTTCGCCAACACAATCCGCTGCTGCGCGCCCAGCTTCGTCCCAGGCACAAATGCAAAATCGATCCCCTCGGCAATGCTCACCCCCGTCAAGTCCAGCTCGCTCGATCCTACGTTCTGCAACTCCACAAACTCGTATTCCTGCGCGTCAAAGCTCCCCGTCCCCTGCGCCGGATCGTACATGATCTCCGTGAACCGAAGCGCCGATAAATCATTGTAGAAACTCGCCTCCGTCAACGCGCTCCACTCCTCACCTACCTTGATCCGCGCCTTCACCACCGCGTTCCCGCTCAACTGGATCCCCGCCCCCGTGTATACCCTCGCGCTCGACGAAATGCCCCCTCCAATCCGGCGAGGATCGCTCCCGTCAACCGTATAGTACACTTGCCCCAACGCGCTGTTCGTCACCGTCAGCGTGTACGGCAATGTTATCTTGCCCCCAAACTGGCTGAACACCGGCGCCGCCGTCCCCGGATAAAAACCGTCCGCCTGCAACTGCCCAAACACCACGTTGCTCCGATACGGCAAATACCCCGTCCGCAACCGGTTCACCTCCGCCAGCCATTCGTTGTCCCGCGTAAATGGCGCCCCACCACCACGCTTCGCATCTCCCCATCGCGCCGATTCCCCCACCACCGCGCTGTATATTTCCGCAATTCGCTTCTCAAACAACGCCGTCACGCTCTCCGCCGACAACGCGCCCCCGTTGTTGAAAAACTTGTTCATCCGATCGGCCACACGCATCCGAAACTCCGTGTTGGCCGACAAGTACTGCCACATGTACTGCGGATTGCTCGTCCCCAAACCCGGATCCGGATTCTGCCAGAACGGCCCCGTCTGGTCCGCATTCAACGCCGTGTACCCAAAACCCTCAATCATCGTGTGTTCCGCATCGTGAACAAAAAAGCGGAACCCTTCCTCGCCATTCCGATTGCGCACGGCATAGAAGTTGTTCACCCCCGTCATCCCCATGAAACGCGACAACGGCGAATCAAAGTTGCCTCCCCAGAAAATCACGAACATGTAGTCGATCAGATTGTCCACATCCAGCAGCACCGAATACGCCGAATTCCGCGTGCCGTCAGGATTCAAACCCTGCAACTTCATGTAATTCGCGTTCGACGTCATGTCCCCCTTGATCTGGGTCCACAAATCCGTCCACGCCAGCATGTTCCCGTCGGTCGCGTAAATGCCCCCGCCGTTGTGCTTGATGACGTCGTAATCCTCCTTGTCCCCGCCAAAATAGCTCTCGCCATACGACGCTTCCGTTCGCTCTTCCGTGTTGTATAGCCCCCAATACTGCCCATTGATGTACAAGTGATAGAAATTGCCCCTTCCCGTCGGCTGCCCCATCGCCAACTGCAAGTCCCGGCAAAGCTGATCCCGAATGAAAATCCCCCGGCTGTCGCCCTGGAAACTCCACGAATAGTTCTGGAACGTCCGCAAATCAATGTTGTCAAACCACTGCGCGCCCTCCTCCCCAAACAATGGGTAGTTCAATCGTCCGTTCCCGTATTCATCCCGGAAAAACAACCGAAACGCGTGTTTCGGATTGTCCGTGCTCCGGCTGAATCCCCCGCGAATGCGAATCCCGCAGTTGCTCTGGAACCCCTTCGTCCCGTCCGGATAAATCAGCTCCACCGACCCAGGCCGCTCCCACGACCGACCCTCATTCCCCGGATTCGAGTAGATGCCCGTCCCGCCAAACAGGCCGTCCAGATCCATCACCAGCGAAAACGTCGGAATCGACTTCAACGCCTGCTCAATCTCCCCCGCATATTGCGCGCTGTTCACAACGTCCGGGTCCATCCCGTAGTCCGTCGTGTTCGGACTCCAACTCGCCGGCCAACCCGCCGGTGCCTGACCGTTCGCAGACTGACGAATCACGTCGCTCGTGAACAGATACGTCACCGTGTCCACATTCGTCTCGATCGCCCCCGGCTTGAACGCCGCCGCCCGAATCGTCGTCGTCCCGGTAATCTGAATGACCTGCCCCCGATCATAGACAATCCCCGTCGTCGCCGTCGGAACCGACCCGTCCAGCGTGTACCGTATCTCCGCCCCCGCTGTGTCGCATTCGATCGCCAGACCAAACGGCTGATCGTAAAAACCCCGGTCATGACTGAACCGCGTGTCCGCCACAATCTCCTGCACCGACGACTGCACGTTCGGTCTCCCGGGCGTCGGTTCCGAAAAATACCGCGGCACCTGGTTCAACACCGTCAGCCCCAGCAAATCGCATGAAAACAGAAAATCCTCATCCCCCGCCGACACGTTCATCGCCTGAATCGCCAACACGTTCGTACCCACCCCCGCCTGCAACAGCCCCGCCGGCAACGCGACGTCTATCTCCTCGTACACAATCGCCTGCGCGTCCGCGTGCTCCCCCGTCGCCACCGAGTTCCACGCCGGCAACGTCGGCGCATTCCGCGACGCGATCATCTGACCATTCAAATACGCCACAAAACCGTCGTCGTATTTCACACGCAATCGCAGCTTGTCATAGTCCGCCGGATTCAGCACCTCCGCCAACGGTATCCGTATGTACGCCGATCCGTTGTGATTCAGCATCTCCGTCTGCACGTTCGTCTGAATCAGCGGCCGATAGTCCGGCGGCGGCGTGCTCGATAACGTCGTCACCGACCAGTTCGGCAACACTCCATTACTCAACAACACAAAACTCGCAGGGTCCGTTTCAAATCGCTTCTGCCCCGCCGCCACCGACAACTCCACGTCATCCCCCCCACCATTCTCATAAAAGTCCAGCGTCAGCGTCGTGTTCAAACCCCCCGTCGGCACCGTAAACGTCGCCGACGTGTGGCCGTGACCTCGCGGAGCACTGTACACCAGTCGGTCCGCGATAGTCCCCCCGCCTACGTTGTTGTAGTTCTCGTTGTAACGCGTGTTCGATACGAAACTCACCCCTGGAATCGTCAGCATGAACCCGTCATCGCTCCCCACGTCAACCGTCCACGTCCCCGTCGGAATGAACACGTTCGCCGTGCATCGCAATGCGTACGTCTCCGTATCACTCCGCCCATCCGGCAAAAGCTCATCCGGCGCAAAACTGCCCCCCGGTCCATGGTTCACCACCGCGTAATTCTTCGTCGCCTGACCCGCCACCGTGAATCCCGCCGGCAGCGTGCCGTTCAGGATCTGCTGCGCAGTAACGATGTCCCCAATCCCCTCGTTGAAATCAACCATCTCCACCGTGAAACCCGGAATCGCCGGCGGCGCCGTCCACAAGTCAAAACCCACCCCTCCCGTACCGCTCCTCCATGACAAATCGCTGAACCCCACATCCCACCACGTCCTCCCCAATGCATCGCTCGTCGGCACCAATACCTTCAGCGGCGCCTGCGACGGCAACAGCCCCGCACTTCTCACATCCGTCGCTATCCCGTACGAAATGTCCTTCTTCTGAGTCGGATACTTCGGGGCAAACTCCGACAACACCGTCGTCCCGTCCGGACCCACCAACGCCAAGTACTCCCCGCTGTCAGCCAACTTGAAATTCGTATGCAGCTTCGTCCCGCTCCCAGGCGTGTCCTTCGCCAGGAACACCACCAAGTACCCCCCCCCTTCAATCGTCGCCGCCGGAAACTCCCACTTGTCCAAATCCCCCTTGTCATCCGTCAGGTGGTAACCCCCCAGGTCAACACGATCCACACCGGGATTCGCAATCTCAATCCACCCCGGATAGTCCCCATCCTCGTCCGGGTACGTGTTGTCATCATTCGCCATGAACTCGCTGATGTACGGCAAGCTCGACAACAGCGTCCGAGGCTCCAGCAACTCCACCCTTCCACACTCTCCACCAGCCCTGCTCAATGGCCGCGGAACCGTCCGCAAATGCCCTCGCCTCAACATCCCCTTGGCCAATTCAACCAATCCAGTCCGATTGCGTACCTGTGAAGTGCACATTTTCTGCTGTTCCCTCGGTTGACCGATGCCCTCTTCTCAATCCCTAGATTAACCCAACGCTAACCTTCGAGAAAGAAAATTCAGACAACCTGAGAGAAATACGACCCCGGCCCCCGTTAAATGGATAAGCCGTGCCGACTGCGCACAATAACTCGTTGTCCCCTCCTGTCTTGCACTTGCCTCAGCCCATGCCCAATAGTCCCGTAATCAAGCATCCTATCCCCCACTCGCCACGCCCTTCCTGTCGCCACTCCCACTCGGCCCCCTGCCCACCAGCACCACAGGAACCCGAATCATCTCCGCCGTCTCCCCATCTCCACATTGGATCTTCACGTCCTTCCGCGACGACTCGCCCCAGCCCGCCGTATGAATCGTCAACTCCAGCTCCCCTTCGCCTGACTTCCGAACCCCCACCGCCGACTCATCCTCCGACTCTATCTTCATCACCTGCACCGGCCGCGACCTCCGGTCAATGATCCGAATCACCCGCTTCGTATCCCCATCCGCCCCAGGCATCAGAATCACCGCGTTCGGCTCCGCTCGGTACCTCAACAACGGGTGCACCGCTACATCCACCTGCCCCCACACCTCCACGCCCCCCATTCGCGCCACATACCCGAAACTCCCCGTCTGGCTCGACGATCCATCCCACCGCTCCCCAACCCGGATCGGCAAACGAACCGTCGAACGTGCCGGTATCTCCACCTCCGGCGGCGACATCGCCTCAAACACCCCGCTCTCCATGTTCCTCAACCGCAATACCAGCACACCGCCAACATGGTTCTCCACCCGCAGCGCCCGCTCAATCACACCCCCGGCCCGCTTCTCCTGCTGTCCAAATGGCTCCTCCAACGCGATGTCCATCGACTTCCGCACCAGCATCTTGCCCGATACCAGGTACGACCGCGACGATGACTCCCTGCCCCCAGCCTCCGCTTTCATCGCCACATTCAACTCCTTCACGTCGTCCCGCCGATCGTATTTCGACGAATCCACCTCCACCACCAGTTCCCCAACCCCCCCCGCTTCTATCACCCCCGGCTCAACCACAACCTTGCTGCATGTGCAACTGGCTGTCGCCGTCAACTTCACCGCCTCCTTGCCGCTGTTCCTTAACCCCACCCGCGATACCACCTTCTCCCCCCAATACACGCTCTCCGGCAGCGGCAACCGAACCGCCACCGCACCGCCGACCCCGCCAACTTCCAGCCCGGCAAACTCCCTCTCCCCAAGCATCACGCGACCCACGCCTACCCCCATCCCGATCGCCATCAATGCCCCCACCCCCAAGACCAGCGCCTTTCCGATCCGATTCCCATTTCGCCTGAACATCATCACACCCCCCACAGCCCGCTCGGCTGTAGCTCTCCTCATCTGACCGCCCCAATACTCCCGCGACCCAACCCCGCAAACCCTCACGCCGCCACGTCGCTACCACGCCGCCCACGCTGCACAACATGCAGATACACCGCCCCAAGCAACACCGCCAGCCCGAGAACAGCCCCACTCGCTACCAGAACCCCCCAACCCCAACCCTCCGCCGACAATCCCCCCGCTTCCGATCCCGCAACCGGAAACCCACCCGCCATCGACTCGCCTGCGGACACCGCTTGCACGCCCGCCAAACCCTCCGCAGTTTGCGTGCTCGGCCGCGTCGTTGCCGTCCCACCCGCCACCAGATACGGGTCCCTCGGCTGCTGCTCCGCCGGCGCGCCATGAAAATACCGCAACCCGACCACCCAGTCCTCCACATAATCCCCGTACGCCGGCTTCGGCAGAAATGTCTCCGCCGCAATCGCCTCGTTCAGCAACACCTCCGACACCTCCGTCATGTGCACATTCGTCGGCTTCCCGCTCGCATCATCAGCCCTCCCCCCGTACGTGCTCACCGTGCTCTTTCGCGCCACCCAGATCCCGGCACTCTTCACAAAATCGCTGTTCTCCGTCCGCTCCAGCAACACCCCACGGTCCAGAATGTCCATCCGGTGTATCTTCACCCCATCACTCATGTCCATCACGTACACCAGCGTCCGTGTCGGCCCATCCCGACGAGTCATCTCGTACATCAGCTCCCGCGACCCCGCAAACTCCTCGCTCGCCTTCTCCGACAACAGCCGAATCGGACAATCGCTGCGCGAGGTCTCGTTCTCGTCCATGAAACCCAGATGAAACGGCAAAAAGCCGTTGCGCACATAGTTCAGATTCAGCGTCGCAAGCTCCGAATCCCGCTGCATCCCAACCGTCAAACCCGTTATCGTATAGTCATTGCGACCGCTTTCGCTCCGGTGCGAACGCCACGAGCTTCGCCCCGTTCGGCCATACGTGCTCTCCAGAAACTCCGGCCTCTCACCTCGATTCTTGCGCACCATCGTCCCCATCCATCGCTCCCCTTTGAAGTCAAATACCCCCACAACCTGCGCCCCCGCGTCTTCAGGCCTCAACACCTC
The DNA here is from genome assembly GCA_964451955.1 of uncultured Tepidisphaeraceae bacterium. Classification (GTDB taxonomy): domain Bacteria; phylum Planctomycetota; class Phycisphaerae; order Tepidisphaerales; family Tepidisphaeraceae; genus JAPLNB01. Next base: position 1,466 of record CAYVKG010000026.1, on the reverse strand, counting down.
CCGATACGACATCCTCACTCGCATCGTACCCAAACCCTCCCGCATCTGCTTCCATACCTCCCCGTATGGATCTCCGCCCCCTCTGTCCGCCTCACCTCTCGCTTCCCCACTGCCACCCAATCCCCCAATCATCCAAACACACATCACCCACCACGCCGCCACACCCCTCATTCTCCGGTTCATCATGTATCACCCCGTCTCGTTCCTGTCCCGCACTCCACCCTCGTACCCCCGCCGCCATCCGCCCGCACTGAGAAGCACAGAGAGATCGCCCCCACATGCCTGTACAACGCTTCCATCTTATATTAAAATGATCCGCAATATCAAGAAGCGGGCCGCCATTGCGCCCTGCTCTGTGGTCGGCACATCTGGCAGCCCGGAATACGTGCGATTCCCGCATCAGTTGCAGTTCGCCGTCGTCTTCTTGATATCCAGGTAGTCCGAGCTCTGCTCTGTGCATGGATTGCACGACTGGGACTTCTGCCCACACGTCCCGCCGCCATACGTGTGAGTCAACGCATACACAGGGTTCCCCTGCGGATCCGTCAAGTTCACGCACTTCACCCCGTTCACCGTGCCCCCCCCGCACGTGTTGTATGCGTCATTCAACACATACGACGTCATGCAACCCCACCCTTTCGGTGAGCATGTGATCGAAAACGTCGGTTGGTTGTTTACCCACCCGATCGACACCGTGCAACTCGTCGCCTCGCCGCATGGCGTCACAACCGGCGCCTGCACCGCCGCCGCCACTTGCGTCGTCCCCTGGTTCGGACAGCACTCTGCCGCCACGATCGTCAGCCCAAAACCCAACACACCAAACAATCCGCCACACAAAACCATCTTCCTGATACTGATCATGCTATCACTCCTCTTCAGAAAACATCATTCCTCTGTTCATCCGGTTCAACACCTCTCAACAACAACGTCTCTCATCCGCGCATCTTGATCCTGTCCCTCGCCTCCTTTCCGCTCGCAAACTCGCGACCTGGGCCTGCTTCATCCCACGTTCTGCAATGCTCGCTGCTTTCCCCGGCAAACACGCCATTCCATACCCAGACACCAAGCGCCCCTCCGGCCTGGTCGTCGCCACGCCGTCACGCCCCTCTCCAGCGCAAACCGCCCCCCTACCACCCGCTTGCCTGAATAACTGAATCCTTCACCCTTCAGTGACCCCACGCTCCGTCTTGCCCCATGACATCGGCAAAATCGACGCCCACACCCCACCCCGCCCCCTCACACCACCACCACAGCCCCAACCAATCATCCCCCACCCGCACGCGACTCCGTATTCGCGGCCGCCGTCTTCGTCGGCGGCGCACACGATACCTCCGCCCCCAGCCCCGGGGCCCCTGGGAGCCCCGGGGGGGGCGGGGGGGGGGGGGGGGGGGGGGGGGGGGGGGGGGGGGGGGGGGGCGGCAGTTATTCCCCCAACAACGGCAGTGGAATGAACCTGCCTCCTGAAA